>NZ_JBBMQL010000008.1:0-193849 GCF_038900015.1 Sulfitobacter sp. AS92 | reverse complement strand
AGCGGCATTGGCGCAGGTCGATGGCGTAAGCAAAGTCTCCATCGTATTGACCGGGCACAGCGAGAAAGCCCCGCCGCCCGACCTCAAACCGCAACGCGCCGCCGAACCCTCAGGCCCACAGAAGATCCCCGGTGTTGACCGCATCATCGCCATCGCTTCAGGCAAGGGCGGCGTGGGTAAATCCACCGTATCGGCAAACCTCGCATGCGCGCTCGCCGCCCAGGGCCGCCGCGTTGGCCTGCTGGATGCCGATGTCTACGGACCCAGCCAGCCGCGCATGCTCGGCGTCTCGGGCCGTCCCGCCTCCCCCGATGGCAAGACCATCCTGCCGATGCGCAACCATGGCGTTACCATGATGTCGATCGGCCTTATGACCAACGAAGACCAAGCCGTCGTATGGCGTGGTCCGATGCTTATGGGCGCGCTGCAGCAGATGATGACGCAGGTGCAGTGGGGCGCCCTAGACGTGCTGATCGTTGACCTGCCACCGGGCACCGGCGACGTGCAGATGACACTGGCGCAAAAGGCGCATGTGGACGGGGCGGTTATCGTCTCTACACCGCAGGATGTGGCTCTGATCGACGCCCGCAAGGGGATCGACATGTTCAACCAACTTAAGGTGCCGATCCTTGGAATGATCGAAAACATGTCGACGCATATCTGCACCAACTGTGGCCACGAAGAGCATGTCTTTGGCCATGGCGGTGTCGCGTCTGAGGCCGAAAAGTGGGGTGTGCCCTTGCTTGCCGAAGTGCCGCTTGATCTGCAGATCCGTCTCGCCTCCGATGGCGGTGCGCCGATCACGGTCAGCCAGCCTGACAGCAAACAGGCCGCGGCCTTCCACGCGATTGCGAAACAGCTGATCGACGCCGGCGCAGCATGAGCGAAGGGCTTTCATTCCCTCCTCTGATGTCGGGCGAGGCTGTGACCGATGACGCGCTCCGCGTCGCCTGCAACCGCGCCGCATGTGGCTGCGATGCGGGTCTCATCACGTATCGGTTGAACGGGGCCGAGATGCAGGGCGCATTGGTCTTTGCGCCCGAAGTCCCATTGGCGCAGGCGGTGGCTATGCTCCCACTCTGCGGGGTCGGATTTCAGAATGCCCTCGGCGCACTGTCCCCGCCCGAAGTGGCTGTGCAGTTGGAGTGGGACGGCGGCATTCGCCTTAATGGCGCCTCCTGCGGAGCCTTCCGCATGGTCGCATCGACCACCGATCCCGACGCCGTCCCCGACTGGCTGATCGTGGGCTTTACCCTCCCGCTCTACCCAGCCGAAGACCCTGACATGGCGGAAACAGGCCTTAACCCTGACCAAACGGCACTCTTTGCCGAGGGCTGCGCCGATGTGCATCCACCTGCCCTCATTGAATCCTGGGCCCGGCATACGCTGCATTGGATCAACCGATGGGAAGACCTTGGCCCGTCGGGTCTGCACGGCGAATGGCGCGGGTTGGTTTTCGGAATTGACGGCGATGTGTCGGTGCGCGGTCAAAGCGGTACATTCATCGGTGTCGATGAGAACTTCGGTATGCTACTGCGCAACGGAACAGACACGCAGCTGATCCCGCTTACCACCTTACTGGAGCCTGCCCTATGACCTTGAAACTCGCCCGTGCGATCCATTTCGATGAAAGCGACCGGAATGTTTTTGCCTCGCCTGCGCGAACTGGCGAATGGTGTATCTCTGGCGGGTTCGAGTTTTCGGACTGGACCGAAGGAGATTTGACCGGGAAAGCACGTCAGGCGTTTGCAAACGGATGGCTGGGTTTGGAAACCTTCGGACGGGTGACATTCGTGGCCGTTACGCAGATTGAAGAGGCCGAAATCACCGCGCTCACGGACATTCTGGCACAGCATTTCGTTACCTATTACGGCGCACCTTCTGTAGAGGCCGCGCGCCCTGTGGCTGCGGAAGAACTTGCCCAGATGATTGAGCTATGCGCCGATCACGCGCCAAACTGCCTACTGACGGTAGCGCGCGAATTGACGGATGCGGGTGTGCGCGAGAGCTTTCGTATGATCCAACCGCAAGATGCCGGGCTCGAGCAATTTGCAATCCACGGCGACTTGCCCGAATAAACCATCCGCGCCCAGTTTAGGGCGAGGATGGTCTCTAACACAGTCTATTCAGCCGTTTTGGCATTGAAGACAAACAGCGTTTCGCCGTTGATCTTGTAGTCATTGATCAGAGATTTCGCGCGGTCGGAAACAAGCCATTTTTCCAGCTCCAGTGCCAAGTCATTTTTTACATGATCGTGCATTTTAGGGTTCACCGGCAGATAGGCGTATTGGTTAAACAGCACCGGATCGCCAGCATAGAGCAATGCCAGCTCTCCTTTGTTGCCAAAGTTCAGCCAGCTTGCGCGGTCCGACATGACATAGGCGGGCATGCCCGATGCGGTATTCAGCGCCGCCCCCATGCCTGCACCAACGGCATTATACCAATCGCCGAAAGTCGCCGGGTCTAGCCCCGCTTTGGCCCAAAGCGACAGTTCCTTCTTGTGCGTGCCACTATCGTCGCCCCGGCTTACGAAATTCGTCCCGGTCTGTGCGATCGCGGTCAGCGCACCAGCAGCGGCATCAGACGTGGCAATTCCTGCAGGGTCTTCTTTCGGGCCAATAAAGACGAAATCATTGTACATGATCTCGGTCCGGTGGCTACCAAACCCACCTTCGACGAAAGCCTCTTCGGCGCTGCGCGAATGCACAAGGATCGCATCGACGTCGCCCGCCTCTCCAAGTTTGATTGCCTGTCCAGTGCCCACGACCAGCAGCTGCACATCAATATCAAGGTCCGCCGCGATCTCGGGCAAAAGGACATCGGCGAGACCAGAGTTGTTGAAGGATGTGGTGACCGCCATCTTCATCACATCTGCTGCCTGCGCGGCACTGCCTAGGGCCAGCGCTGAAATTGCGCCTATAATCCAATGTTTCATTCTACGATATCTCCTCTTAAAAATGCCCGAGCCTCTTCGGTCTCAGGTTGGTTAAAAAACGTATCTGCGCGCCCGGCCTCATGGATCCGCCCGCCGACCAGAAACAAAACATCGTCAGCCAGGCGCCGCGCTTGTCCAAGGTCATGGGTCGACAGGATCAGCCGGGTGCCGTTTGCCTTGGCGGTTTGCAAAATCATCTCGATTTCTCGCGTGGCACGACCGTCTAAAGCGGCGCAGGGCTCATCAAGAAACAGCAGCTTGGGTTTACAGATCAAGGCTCGCGCAAGTGCAAGCTTCTGCTGCTCGCCGCCCGACAGCACAGGCGCAGCACGGCCCAAAAGCGGCTCTAGTCCTACACGTGCAGCCCATTCCCGTGCCGCCTTTCGCGCCTTATCTTTAGGAACGCCGCGTAGACGCAAAGGATAAATGAGATTCTCTAAGACCGTCCGCCGCAGCATTACTGGGCGCTGAAAGACGAATCCTTGATGATGCCGTGCCTCTTCGGTTGTGCAGGCCCAGTTGATCTGCCCAGCCGACAGCCGCGCGGTGCCGTGTAGAAGCTGGAGCAGTGTCGTTTTTCCTGCGCCGTTTGGCCCAATGACCACCGTGGCCCCCTGCCCTCCAAGGGTGAGATCGATAGGCCCGACCAACAGTTGCCCGCGCCGACGGCTTTCAATCGCGATCGCTTGCATGGGAAAAAGCGCGGTCACCATTGCCCCTCCCGTTCGGTCCGACCCAACCAGTGGATCGCGAGATTTACGGCCACCGCAAGCCCGATCAGCACAAAGCCTAGTGCAAGGGCCAAGGCAAATTCACCCTTACCCGTCTCGAGCGCAATCGCTGTGGTCAGCACCCGTGTGGCGTGATCGATGTTCCCACCGACGATCATGATCGCCCCCACTTCACCAATGGCACGGCCAAAGCCAGCCAAGGCCGCAGTCAGCAATGCGCGGCGCGAGTCCCACAATAGGGTCCGTATTTTCTGCGCTTGGGTGACATTCATCGAGATCAACAGATCATGGTATTCTTGCCAAAGTTCGCGGATCGACTGATGTGCAATCGAGGCAATTAGAGGCACAATGATGATAACCTGCGCGATGATCATCGCGGAGGGCGTGAACAAAAGGCCCAGTACGCCAAGCGGCCCCGAGCGTGAGAGAACCACATAAACGACAAGGCCCACCACAACGGGCGGCAGCCCCATAAGTGCGTTCAGAACCGCGATCACCAGCCGGCGCGCCCGAAAGCGCTTTACGGCGACCAAGGCGGCCAATGGGAGGGCGATCAAGCAGGCCACGACCAGAGCTGAGAGCGTGACACGCAACGACCGACCGGCGATTTCAACCAGTTCAGCGTCGAGTGTAGCTACAAGCCAAAAGGCTTGCGCGATCCCGCTCCAGATATCGACCATCGGGTGGTGGCCTCCCCCATATTAGGGCGTAGGCCCTATCTTAGCGCACACTGTCAGGACTATCGCGGGGACGCCAGTGGGAGAGGCTTTGAAAAGTGCAGGTGAGACAGGACAGCCGAACATTTTTGATGGCCTTGGCCCAATCAGGACAGATTGACCCCTGCGTGATTCTGTTGAGCACGGGTAATGAGGCTCTGATAAAGGGGAATTTGGTCTAAGGATTGCCATTGTAGTACCTACAAGATTAGATGAGCATCAAGTATAGTTTTCCTATTTATACCAATGGCTTATTTAAGAATTCGAATTTCCTTCATGGAAATAGCAGAAACTATAGTTGCGTCCGCACACACGGTTCTCACAAGAATCTGTTGCACGCAAAGCTTGAATGGCATTAAGTAACGGAAACAAAAGCGCTACCGAATAATAGCGTTACTGAGAGCGAGGGCAGATGTGACTGACACTGTACACATCAATACACGGATCCGCCTTAATGCGGAAACGCTTTCCGAGGCGTTGGAAAGTCATATGCTAAAGGTGTTTGCACCTGACGCACGCAAGCAGCTTCGCCGCTTTTCTGCAGGCGAAGCTGCTGAATTGCTTGGCATTTCCACAAGTTTCCTCCGCAAACTGCATTTTGACGATAAGATCGTAGAGGTCCAAACCAGCCCCGGTGGGCGGCGCCATTATAGTGCCGAGGACCTGCTGAACATCCGTCGAACGTTGGAGGGGACTGCGAAATCGAGGGGTGCCTATCAGCGTGGCCGCCGTGATGGGGACAAGCTACAAGTATTGTCCTTTTTGAACTTCAAAGGTGGCAGCGGTAAAACAACAAGTGCAATCCATGCAGCCCAGCGTTTGGCCCTAAAAGGCTACCGTGTCCTCTGCGTTGATATCGATCCTCAAGCGTCTCTAACAACGCTATTTGGCTATCGTCCTGAGTACGATTTCTTGAACTCGGGCACTATCTATGACGCGATTCAGTATGATGATCCCGTTCCCTTGGCCGATGTCATCCAGAAAACCTATTTCACTGGTATCGATCTCGCCCCCGGCGGTTTGATGCTTCAGGAATTTGAGCACGAGACCCCTCAAGCCTTGTTAAATAACACCCAGCCGGCGTTTTTCGCACGGCTGGCCACCTCTCTGCAGGACGTAGAGCAGGACTATGACGTGGTTATCTTCGATTGTCCGCCACAACTGGGGTATCTGACCATGTCAGCGCTCTGCGCGTCGACTGGCGTGGTGATCACGGTCGTGCCGAATATGCTCGATGTCGCCTCAATGTCGCAGTTCTTGCAGATGAGCGCCGATTTGTTGGATGTAGTCTCTAATGCAGGGGCGAGCATGGAATTTGACTTCCTACGTTTCCTGATCAACCGCTACGAGCCCAATGATGGCCCGCAGCAACAGGTTCTATCCTTCCTGCGCCAGCTGTTCGACGAAGAAGTTATGGTGGCACCCATGTTGAAATCTACCGCAATTTCTGATGCCGGCCTCACCCATCAAACTATTTATGAGGTCGACAGGTCGCAGTTCCATCGAACGACGTATGACCGGGCCGTAGACTCGCTCAATCTTGTAAATGATGAGATCGAATCCATGATCCAGAAAGCATGGGGGCGTTAATGGCACGCAAAGGAATTTTATCTTCGGGCCCTGTTACTTCGCACAAGGTAGAAAGCAGCTCTAAAGCTCCAGCATTAGAGCCTATTAAGCCCAAGCCAAAGGCGAGCCTAATGCCCCGTGGGGCCGTTGGCGCCCTCCAGTCGTCGCTAAATCGGATGCAAGAGAACGCCGTTCAGGAGTTGGACGGTACATTGATTGACATGGCCGGGGTCGAAGACCGTTTAGGGACTGACACACAGGCCCAAAAGCAACTTCAGGACAGCTTGAGGACCTATGGTCAACAGGTGCCGGTACTCGTCCGGCCCCATCCTAAATCCCCGGGTCGTTTTGAGATTGTTTACGGGCGTCGGCGCCTCCAAGCGTTGAAGTCGCTCGGGATGCCTGTAAAGGCGATGGTCCGGCAACTTGACGATCACGCGTTGGTCATGGCGCAGGGTCAAGAGAATACCGCGCGCCAGGATCTGTCGTTCATCGAAAAAGCCAGCTTTGCTGCCCAACTTGATACGGGCGGGCATGATCGGCAGACAATTGCAGATGCACTTTCGATTGATCTGCCGATGGTCAGTCGAATGCTCAAGGTTGGCCATGCCTTTGACCTGCCCTTTTTGCGGCGAGTCGGCTCCGCGCCCTCAATCGGGCGTGATCGCTGGATGGCACTGGTGAAACTCTTTGAGGTGCCCGGCGCAAAGGCGCGTGCCGAGGGCCGGATGGCGAACAATGATTGGAATGGGCTGGCTTCGGACGAGCGGTTTGAGGCTATCTACACGCAATCCTCAGCACAGCCCGCGAAGGCAGCAGCATCCCCTGCCCCCTCGGCCAAGCCGCGCACGTTGCGGAGCCGCGAAGGAAAGGCAGTGGCCGACATTCGCAGCGGCAAACGGGGCGTTACTGTCACCGTGCCTGCGCGTGCGGCTGATGGGTTCGATACTTGGCTCGATGCACACGCAGAAGAGCTTTTGCAAGAGATTCACGACCGCTGGCAAAAGACCCGCGCGTGAGATTTTAGGAAGTAGCAACAGGAGGCACATCAGGACCACAAAAGAAAAGCCCCCCAGGATAAATCCCGGAAGGCCCTTCTCAAACTTTGCACCTTCGAGATAGCCCCAAAGATTTATCGATGTCAACTCTACCCGATGGGATAGGGCAGGTATTTTGTTGTCTTTCGTGAATTTACATGGAAAACACGTTCCGAACTGCGTTCGGGCGGCCGAAATCGGCTACCCAGGTGTCATGCGAGGGGCCGGATAAATGGGCATTGCTCGACCGGCTGACAACGGCAGCAGATAGCTTTGAGCTGTCGCACCGCACCCTCACCGTATTAAAGGCCCTGCTTAGCTTTGTGCCAAGCCGCCATATCCCTGATGGCGCGGCGGGTATCGTCTTTGCGTCCAATGCACGGCTCTCAGAGCGGCTCCACGGAATGCCCGAGAGCACGTTGAGACGGCATCTTGCTGAGTTGGTGAGACTTGGCTTGATTGGACGCCACGACAGTCCAAACCGTAAACGTTTTGCTCGGAACCGAGGGGGAGCGATTGCGGTGGCCTTTGGCTTCGACCTCGCCCCGCTGGTCGTCCAAGCCGAAACGATCGAGACTGCGGCACAGCAAGCGGAAGCGCAGCATGAACGAATTCAAGCTCTGCGCGATAGGATCCTGGTTCTAAGGCACGCGCTGATCCGTCAAGGCGGCGCGGATGCTTTGACGGATGACGTGGGCCGGCTGCTGCGACGCAAACCTGAAGAAGCAGCTCTCAAGTCAATGGAACGTATCTTGCACGAAGCGCTCGGTCAGGCAGCAGAGCATGAGATCGAAACCCCGTCCGAATCGACCCTCCCTGCCCCTGATGCGGACCAACTGAGCGCCAGTGACAGGCAAAATGAGCGGCACATACAGGATTCAGATAAATACTATTTTGACTCTGAAAAGAGAGATCAAGCGATGGCCCTGCAATCAGAGACGGCTGGCAATATTGGTGCGCAGAACCCAGAACAAAAAAAGGGGGTCACACTGGCAGAAGTTGTGACAGCCTGCACAGAGGTTCGCAGTTTCTTCCCTCAAGCTTTGAGAAGCTGGGATGACCTAGTGCGTGTCGGAGACCAGATCGCGCCCATGCTGGGGATTGACCTGCCCGTCTTAAATGAGGCAAAACGAGATATGGGTGCCGAGAGCGCCGCTATCACGGTACTTTGTCTGCTAGAGAAAGCTACTACAATTCGTAGCCCGGGCGCTTACCTCCGTCGGCTGACACAAATGGCCCGAGATGGCGCATTTTCACTTAATCCTATGCTCTCAGCGCTGACCAACCGTCGTAATTGTCAGCTGACAATCTGAAAAGTAGTTGTTTTACAGTGGTTTAGGATTTTTGGTGGCTGGCAACTTGGTTTTTTGAGCTACTATATCGCTATCATTTCCGGCGGAGCCGCTCCCACACTTCACTCGTGGGCGACCAGCGGGTAGATTGGCAGAAGTTTTTCGGGATAGCCCATGACCTCCGTTCGCCTGCGCCTACTGATCCTCGCTTTGACGCCCCTCATCGTGTTGATGCCGTTATTGCTGATCTTGGGCATGTCGCGCTGGACGGCGGATTACGACAAGGTGCTTATCGCGAATGTCGAAAGCGAATTGAAAATCGCGAACCAATATCTGTCGCGGTTACTCGCACAAACGGGCGATGAGCTGGATGCCGTCGCGGGGTCTGTCGAATTCAGTCAGTGGCTGGGACGGTCCGGCACCGAGTTGGCTACGTTCTTTGACAGCACGCGAAAGCAGTTGGACTTGGATTTCTTAACGTTCCTCCCGATTGCGTCCGCTGTAGAGTCCGGTGAGGAGTGGCCCGTGATAGCGCGCGCCTCGCGGGGCAGCAGCAGCGTAGAGATTGACGTCTTCAGCAATGCACGGCTGGCAACTTTTAACGACGCTTTGCCTGTGCGAACCCAGGTGCCTCTCGTAGATACACCTGCAGCTGTCCCTACGGACCGGAAGATCGAGGACCGGGGAATGGTGGTGCACGCGGCAAGTCCGGTGAACCTTAATGGTACGCAGGGTGTGCTGGTCGGGGGGATGCTGCTAAACCGCAACCTTGATTTCATCGATACCATCAACGATCTCGTCTACCTCAATGCCGCGACCGGAGGAGACCGACAGGGCACTGCGACACTTTTCTTGGATGACCTACGGATTTCGACGAATGTGCGCCTGTTTGAAGATATTCGCGCCCTTGGCACCCGTGTTTCGGCTGAAGTCAGAGAGGCCGTATTGATCGATGGGCGCACCTGGCTCGACCGGGCCTTTGTGGTGAACGACTGGTATATTTCGGCCTACCAACCGATCACCGATAGTTTTGGAGAGCGGGTAGGGATGCTGTATGTCGGCTTCCTCGAAGCGCCTTTCGCAGAGGCCAAACGTGCGGCATTCTGGTGGATGCTCGCGGCCTTCTTTGCAGTATTGGCGTTGTCTGCCCCGGTGTTCCTTTGGCTGGCACGTGGAATCTTTTCGCCGCTGGAACGGATGACAAAAGTGATGCACCGCGTCGGCAAGGGTGAACTGTCAGCGCGGATTGGGCCGGTGCCCGCACGGGATGAGATTGGTGCCGTGGCACAGCATCTAGACTGGCTGTTGGAGCAGGTGCAGGAACGTGATCGGCAGTTGCGCAGTTGGAACGACGCGTTGAACCAGCGTGTCGACCAACGCACCGCCGAGCTTCGTGAGGCCAATGAAAAATTGGAGCAGACTTTCCGTCAGTTGGTTATGAGTGAAAAACTCGCCTCAATCGGCGAGATTACCGCCGGGGTCGCGCATGAGATCAACAACCCGGTCGCCGTCATTATGGGCAACGTTGATGTCATCCGGCAAACCTTGGGCGAGAATGCTGAGCCCGTGGCGACTGAACTGGCCTTAATCGACAGGCAGGTGTCCCGGATCGAAGTGATCGTCGGCAAATTACTCAAGTTCGCAGCGCCTTCGGAATTCTCCGACTGTGAACATAATATCGCGCTGCGCCCATTGGTGCAGGACTGCCTCGTCCTCGTCGATCACCTCATCAGCCGAGGCGGGGTAGAGGTGCATTGCACGTTTGAGGAGGTGCCGCCGGTTCGTGCGGATTCAGGCGAAGTGCAACAGGTTGTGGTCAATCTCGTGGTCAATGCCGTGCAGGCAATGCAGGGGGCAGGGCGGTTGGACCTGCATCTGGCAGAGGCCGAGCGGGACGGAGTGGCGGGGGTGGCGCTTTCGGTCAAAGATAGCGGGCCGGGCGTTCCGGAAGACTTACTTGGCTCACTTTTCGATCCCTTCTTTACCACCAAGCCGGGGGAGGGGACGGGACTTGGCCTGTCGATCTCGCAGACGCTGATTCAACGCGCCGGGGGGATCATCACCGTGCGCAACCGAGCCGAGGGGGGCGCGGCCTTTACCGTTTGGCTGCCGCAGACACCAGAGGACGGGGATGACCCCTGAGCGAGACGTGGCGCTCAGGGGGAGAGACTTTAGACGGTTTTGCCGTCGAAGCCTTCGAGATAGGCAACGAGGATGTCCAGCGCCGCCTGTAGATCGCTTTTCGACACCATCTCGGTCACCGTGTGGATGTAGCGTGTACCGACCACGATCCCCACAGCCCGCGCGCCTGCGGCGGCTTGCTGAGCCGCAGCGCCATCCTGTCCTCCGGCGGCGAGCATGGTGCGCTGGAAGGGGATGTTGCGCGCTTCTGCGAGTTTTTCAATCTCACTGACAAGACCCACATCAGCGATAAAGCTGCTGTCGCGCACATGCAGGCCAAACCCCTTGCCAAGGCGCGTGGTCGCCATGTGATCGGGCACGCCGGGCGTGTCGCAGGCGAGCGTCGTGTCGATGCCCAATCCGATGTCGGGCTGCACCTTATAGGCAGCGGTCCGCGCCCCGCGCAGGCCGACTTCCTCCTGACAGGTAAAGGCCACGTGAATTTCCGCCCCGCGCCCCTTGTCGGCCAGTTTGCGGATCGCCTCGATCCCCAGCCAGCAGGCCACCCGGTTGTCGAGCGCTTTGGACACGAACTGATCGCCCATCTCTAGGAAGGGCTCATCCATCACTACGAAGTCACCGACCTTCACGATATCCTTGGCTTTTTCGCCCAGCCCCAGATCGACGAAGAACTCCGACACTTCGGGAATTTTCTTGCGGTCTTCGGCAGAAGAGATGTGAATGGGCTTTCCGCCGGGGTTCATCACGCCCTTCAGATCGCCTTGATCAGTGCAGACCAACACTCGGCGCGAGAAGAGGTTACGCGGATCAAAGCCGCCGACGGGTTGAAGGTACAAAAACCCGTCTTTCGAGATATGGCTGACCAGAAACCCGATCTCATCCATGTGGCACAGTAGCATGATTTTGGGCGCTTTGCCGTCGCCTACCGTCGCATCACGACGACAAAGGAGCGAGCCCATCGCGTCGGTCTCCACATGGTCAAAGAGGCCCTCGATTTCGCGGGTGATCAGATCGCGGACGCGGTCCTCGCGGCCCGGGACGCCAGGGGTTTCGCAAAGGTTTTTAAGTAGGTCGATGTTCATGCTGGCCTCATCCTTGGTGATTTGGCCGCACTATCGCGCCGCGCCTGCCGAAGTGCAAACAGGCGCGGCGATAGGGCAGGGGGCTTACATCTGTCCCGGCAGAAATAGCACCAGCGCCGGGAAAATCAGCAGCAAGATCAGCCGCAGGATGTCGACCAGCCAGAACGGTGTAACCCCGCGAAAAATTGTACCAGTCGAGACATCGCCAACCACACCCTTAAGCACGAAGACGTTCAGACCCACGGGAGGGGTAATCAAGCTGATCTCTGTCACCACGACGACGATGATGCCGAACCACACCGGATCGAAGCCGAGGCTTGTCACCAGCGGAAAGAAGATTGGCACGGTCAGCAGCAGCATCGACATGCTCTCGAAAATACAGCCGAGCGCAATGTAGATCACGAGGATCAGCCCCATCACCACCCAAGGCCCCAGATCAAGCGCCGTGACAGTCGCCAGCAGCCCTTCGGGCAGGCCCGCGAGGTTGACGAAGTTCGAGAATATCCACGCGCCGATCAGCACCGAGAAGAGCGAGGCTGTGGTCAGCGTGGTTTCCTCTAGCACCTCGCGCAGTCCGGCCCAGCTGAGACCGCCACGTGCCAAGGCAATGAGGAAAGCACCTGCCGCCCCCATACCCGCCGCTTCAGTCGGGGAGAAGGCGAGGTGGATAGGCCAGAAATCAAGCACACCGTAGAGCCCGCCGATCACCAGCGCGAAGAGCGCCAGTACCGACCAGACGTGGTTAAGCGCGCGCAGCCGCTCACCCCATGTGGCGCGGGGGCCAGCGGGGCCTGCCTCGGGGTTCATGGCGACAGAAAAGCGCACCGCGCAGAGGTAGAGCAGGATGCCAAGCGCCCCGGGTACGATGCCCGCGATGAACAGCGCACCGATAGAGGTCTCGGTCAGCAGCCCATAGATCACAAGGATCACTGACGGCGGGATCAGGATGCCGAGCGTGCCGCCAGCCGCAATAGACGCGGTCGAAAGGCTATCAGCATAACCGTATTTGCGCATCTCTGGCATGGCGACCTTGGACATGGTCGCCGCCGTGGCTAAGGACGAGCCACAGATCGCCGCAAAGCCCCCGCAAGCGACGATGGTGGCCATGGCCAAGCCGCCCCGAAAGTGGCCCAAAAAGGCGTTGGAGACTTGGTAAAGCTCGCGGCTGATGCCGCCTTTGTTGACGAAGAGCCCCATGAGGATGAAAAGCGGGATCACCGACAGGCCGTAGTCTTGGCTGGTGTCGATAATCAGCCGCGACACCATGGAGATCGACGCGCGGTAGCTGGTCTCATAGACCAGCCCGATCATCCCAACGAGGCCCATGGCAAAGGCAATCGGCAGGCGCAGCAAGACGAGGACGAAAACGGCGGCAAAGCCGATGGCAGATGCGATCATGTGGCAGGGTCCAGAAGTTGCGGCGCAAAGAGGCGCAAAAGCCCGCGCAGGATCAGCACAACAGCGGTGAGATAGGTCATCACCGCGATAAACATGCCGATGTAAAAGGTCGGAATTTGAAGGTATTCAGTCACGTCGCCATAGCTGAGCGCGCGGTAGGCAAGGTCCACGACCCGCCCCGCTGGAAACCACAGCATCGCCCCGCAGGCCAGCGTGATCAGCCCGTCGCGCCAACGTTGTAGACCCCACTTTTCAAAGGGGTGATCCAACAAGTCAGCGGCGATATGACCTTCGCGGGCAGAAAGCACAGGTAGGGCAGAGAACACGATTAACGCGATGCCGATCCGGATCAGCTCCGTCGCAGCCTCAATCGGCGCGTTAAAGACCGAACGCATGATGACGTCGGCAAAGGTCAGCACCATCAGCGCGAAAAGCGCGACAGAGGCCATCGTCATCGGCAGAGCCGAGAGGGCGGTGGTGAGGCGGATCAAAGAGCGCATGGCGGTTCCCTGGCTGGGGGGCCGATTGCTGCTGCATCCGGCCCCTTTGGCGGTGGGGTTACTGGCTGGCGTTCGCCATTTCCTCACGCATCATTTCATAAGCGGCTTCACCGTCGACGCCTGCAGCGCTGAGTTCCGCAATCACCTTGTCGCGCACCTTGGCGGCCATCTCAGCAAAACGGGCCTGATCTTCTTCGGATGCGGTAACGATCTTGTTGTCGCCTGCAGCCTCGGTCGCCTCACGCGCGTCAACGTCACTTTGATCCCAGACGGCGCCCATCATGCGGCTTGCGGTCTCGCCAAAGACTTCACTGTCGAGCTTTTGTTGCACGTCTTCGGGCAGGCTGTCGAAGGTCTCTTGGCTCATGATGACCGAGAAGGAGCCACGGTAAAAACCACCGGGCATTTCATAGACGTTCTTGGCCACTTCGTTCAGCTTAAAGCTGATCCGCTCGCCCATGTTCATCGCCACGGCATCTGCGGCACCGGAATCAAGCGTCTCGTAAACCTTGGGCGCGGGCACCTGAATGCCGACGAGGCCAAGTTCCGCGCCCACATCCGCAGAAACACCGCCGCCAAGGCGGGTCTTCAGACCTTGAAGGTCATCCAGCGAGGCGACTTCCTTGTTGGAGTGAATCTGCCCCGGACCATGGGTGGTCAGTGCGATCACTTTCACGCCGCGGTGCTCGTCCAAATCGGCCAGCATCGCTTCGTGCACGCGCCAATGCGCGACCGAAGCCGCCTCGGCATTGCCCTCATACCCGGGGATTTCCACCAGTTTCGTGCCGACAAAACGGCCCGGCGTGTAGCCGTGGAACAGGATCGCGATATCAGCAGCACCATCCAGCAGCAGGTCCATCTGCGCGGGGGGCGGGGCAAGGCCGTTTTTCAACTCGGTCTCGATCAGCCCATCACTGGCTTCCGACATCATCTCGGTCAGTTGGGTGAACATGCTGGTGTTGACCGGGTGGCTCGGTGGCAGCCAAGTGGAAATGGTCAGCGTCTCGGCCGCAAAAGCGCCGGTCGCGGTGCAAAGCGCAAGCGCACTCGTCGTGAGAAACTTGGTGAATTTGGTCATTTTGGGCTCCTCCCCATATCGTTCGATATGCCTTGACGGGGTTCTCCCAAACCCGTGTCGCCAAGTATATGCTTTTTCATGTATTCACATTTAGAGCACGATTGGAACCGTTTTTTATGGCCAGAGCAAGGGGGGCATTCAGCCCTGTGGGTCCACCGAGCCATCCAATGCCGCGAGCAGGGATTTTAGCGCCGGTTTCAAATGCGCCCCCTCATTGCCCTTAAGCATTTCCATCAAAGCAGCCTCATGACGCCGCGCTTGCGGCACCAGTTCAGCGGCCAGCGCACGGCCTGCATCAGTCAGATAGACCCGCACGCGGCGGCCATCGGCAGGATCGCTGCGGCGGATCAACAGGCCGCGTTCCTCCATCTGGGCGATGATCCGGGTGAGTCGCGATTGTTCGGCCAGCGCCTGACGCGCCAATTGCGTGATCATCGCGCCATCGGTGTCAGAAAGACAGGCCAACACGCGCCATTCCGGCACCCGCAGCCCGGCTTTGCGCACCTGCGCGTGGAACTGAGCGCTCGCCACATCGCTGGCGGCCGCCAATAGATAAAGCAGGTAATCAGAGACGAATCCTCTGTCCTGACCCGTCTCATCCTTGGTGGTTGCGTCGGTCTTTTGTTGCGTCACACCTGTTAACCCTTTGACGAAAAGAGGGCTCTTTGCACCTCGGCTTTCCTAAATGGCGGGCAAATTCGCACTTGGCAAGAAAACCCTTGACCGAAACTATATGAAAAATCATATTGTTTACCACGGGAGGATGTCACATGTCGAAGATCGACGCCATTGTGCGCGAGGTCACAGCGCTGACCGATCGCATCAGCGAATTCCAGATTGGGGCAGCAGACGGCAGCGCGCTGCCGGCATGGGAGGCGGGTGCGCATGTACTCTTCGACCTGCCCGACGGCGACACCCGCGCCTATTCCTTAATTGCTTTTGACCCGATCCCCGAAGCCCCCGAAACCTATCGCATCGCGGTCCAGCGTGAGCCGGAAGGCAAGGGCGGCTCGATCCATTTGCACGGGCTGAAACCGGGGGCAGAGATCACCTGCGCCGCGCCAAAGAACGATTTTGCCCTGACCCCGGACGCGCCAGCGGTGCTGTTGGCCGGGGGGATTGGCATCACGCCGATGATCTCAATGGCGACGACGCTTAAGGCGGCTGGTCAGGCGTTCGACTTTCACTACTCTGGCCGGAGCGCGCCGCTCATGGCCTATCGCGATACCCTGCGCGAGACCTTCGGCGATGCCTTGCATCTGCATTGCGACGACGATGACAGCGCGCTGAACCTTGACGCGGTGATTGCCTCTGCGGGTGCCGTCGCGCATCTCTATGTCTGTGGCCCTAAGGGGCTGATCGAAGCGGTAAAGGCCAAAGCCGAAGCGGCGGGTATCGCGCCTGACCGCATCCATTTCGAACTCTTCGACGCGCCCCAAGAGCAAGCAGGCGACAGCGCCTTCGAGGTCGAGTTGGCCTCAAGCGGGGAGGTCTTCACCATCCCGCCCGGCCAATCCATCATCGACGTGCTGGAGGCTGGGGGCGTCGATGTCATGTACGACTGCCAGCGCGGCGACTGTGGCATCTGCCAATGCGACGTCATCAGCGGCACCCCCGATCACCGCGACGTGGTGCTGTCTGAGGCCGAACGCGCCGCAGGCAACGTCATGCAAATCTGCGTCAGCCGCGCCAAGTCACCGCGCCTTGTACTCGACATCTGAGGGAGGAACTCATGGGACGTTACGACAGCCCGGCGGCACTGGCCGCCCTCGTGCAGCCACATCAGGTGCACCGCGATATCTACACCGACCCGGAGGTGTTCCAGCAAGAGATGAAGCATCTTTTCGCCAATGCGTGGGTCTTTGTCGGCCATGAAAGCCAGACGCCGAACAAGGGCGATTATTTCAGCACCCACATCGGCACCCAGCCGGTCATTCAGGTGCGTCATTCCACCGGCGACATCCATGTGCTGCTGAACCGCTGTCCGCATAAGGGCACCAAGATCGTGATCGACCGGCAGGGCAACACCGGCAAGTTCTTCCGATGCCCCTATCACGCATGGAGCTTCAAGACCGACGGCTGCCTTCTGGCGATCCCGCTGAAGAAAGGCTACCAAGATACCGGGCTAGAAGAGACCGACAGCGGCAAAGGTATGCGCAGCGTCGGCGATGTGAAGAACTACCGTGGCTTTATCTTCGCCCGGCTTGCCGACGAGGGCATCAGCTTCGAAGAGTTCTTCGGCGAGAGCCTGTCGTCACTCGACAATATGGTTGACCGCTCCCCCGCCGGACGGCTCGAAGTCGTCGGCCCGCCGCTGCGCTACATGCACCATTGCAACTGGAAGATGCTGGTCGAAAACCAGACCGACACCTGCCACCCGATGGTGGCCCACGAAAGCTCTGCCGGGACGGCGGTGAAACTCTACGAAGAACTGGGCCTCCCCGAAGGTGCCCCCAAACCCCCCGCGATGGAGATCATCGCCCCCTTCATGTCGCCTTACGAGTTTTTCGAAGGCATGGGCATCCGCACCTGGCCCAACGGCCACGGGCACACGGGCGTAAACCATTCAATCCACTCCGATTATTCCGCCATCCCCGGCTATTTCGAAGCACTCTGCGAAAGCTATGGAGAGGAAAAAGCCAAGGCGATCTTGGACGAGAACCGCCACAACACGGTCTATTTTCCCAACATCATGATCAAGGGACCAATCCAGCAGCTGCGGGTCTTCATCCCCATCGCGGCGGACCGGACAGTTGTTGAAAGCTACATCTACCGCCTTGTCGACGCCCCGGATGAGCTGACCGCCCGCACCGCGATGTACAACCGCATGATCAACGCGCCTACCTCGATCGTCGGGCACGATGATCTGGAGATGTACGAGCGTGCCCAAGAAGGGCTGATGGTCGATGGGATGGAGTGGGTGAACATCCAGCGCCTGATCGAAGAGGACGAGGATTTTGAGGTCGAAGCCGTCGAAAACGGCACAACCGAACGCCAGATGCGCAACCAGTTTCACGCTTGGGTCAAGTTCATGGCCGTAGGCCAAACGGCGGAGGCTGCGGAATGAACGTGATGCGCGAAAGCCTGATCGACTTCATCTATGACGAAGTGCGCATGTTGGACGAGGGACGCTATACCGAGTGGCTGAACCTCTGGTTGCCCGACGGGCACTATTGGATGCCGCTGGACTATCAGCAGACCGATCCGATCAACCAGACCTCGCTGATGTATGAGGATATGTTCATGCTGAAACTACGCGTCGAACGGCTCAATGGCGCGCGAACCTTCAGCCAAAAGCCCAAAAGCCGCTGCCATCATGTGATCCAGCGTCCTTTCGTGGATGAGATGGACATGGAGGCGGGGCGTTTCGTTACGACGACTTTCATGCACTACGTTGAGACCCGGTTGGACGAGCAACAACTGCTCGCCGTCACCGCGCGGCATGAGCTGTCATTAGTCGACGGCGCGCTTCGGATCGCCAACAAACGGGTCGATATCGTCAATTGCGATGCGGCCTTTCGCAACATTCAGTTGCTGCCATGATCGGGACGGAGATCGCAACCGTCCGCGCGGCGTTTGACGAGACCGCCGCACAGCACCCCGACCGCGCCTTTCTCAATGTCCTGCCAGAAACGGCGGAAATCTACGGCATCGCGGCAGGGGAGGTGACCTATGCCGACGCCGCGCGCGAAGTCGAAGCGTTGCGCAAACGCATCTCAGCTGCGGGTTATTTGCCCGGCCAACGCGTGATGCTTCTGATGGAGAACCGCCCCACCTTTTTCCTCTGGTGGCTGGCGCTGAACGGGTTGGGTCTGTCGGTCGTGCCGGTGAACCCCGATCTGCGCGCGGCGGAACTGAGCTATATGATCGACCATGCCGAACCGGTGCTGGCTGTGGCGATCCCCACACGCGTCGATGATCTGCGCGCAGCGGTGCAGGAAGCCGGGCAAGAAATGCCAGTGATTGCACCGGGCGATCCGTTGCCCGCGCCTGTGACGACAGGGACAATCGCAGCGCGCGATGGCGGCGCGGAAGATGCGGAAGCTGCACTGCTCTACACATCTGGCACCACCGGCCAGCCCAAAGGCTGCATCCTCACGAACACCTATTTCCTCGACGCCGGGCGGTGGTACGCCGACATCGGTGGGCTTTGCGCGCTTTCGCCAGATGGCGAGCGTATGATTACCCCGCTGCCGATTTTTCACATGAACGCCATGGCCTATTCCTTCATGGCGATGATTGCCGTGGGCGGTTGTCTGACCGCACTTGACCGGTTCCATCCGCGCAGTTGGTGGGCCTCTGTCCGCGCGTCGAAGGCGACCTGTCTGCACTACCTTGGCGTGATGCCATCAATGCTAATGGGGGCTGAAGAAAGCGATGCCGACCGCGATCACTCTGTCCGGTTCGGCTTCGGTGCGGGGGTGGACCCAAAGCTTCATGCCGCGTTTGAGACGCGGTTCGGCTTTCCGTTAGTCGAGGCGTGGGCCATGACCGAGACCGGTGCAGGCGCTGTAATCTGCGCCAACCGCACGCCGCGCCGGGTGGGTGAAAGCTGTCTTGGTGCGCCTGAAGTGGGCCTGGAGGTCCGGCTAATAGACGATACGGGCCGCGAGGCGGAGCAGGGCGAATTGCTGGTGCGGCGCGCGGGCAAGGATCCACGACGGGGGTTTTTCGCTGGATATTTCAAGAACGCCGCAGCGACGGACGAGGCATGGGAGGGCGGTTGGTTTCACACCGGAGACATCGTGCGCCAAGAACCTGACGGCGCGATGTTCTTTGTCGACCGCAAGAAAAACGTGATCCGCCGATCAGGCGAAAACATCGCAGCGATTGAGGTGGAATCGACCCTGATGCGCCACCCCGCCGTGGCCAGCGCCGCCGTCGCCGCCGTGTCGGACGCGGTGCGCGGGGATGAGGTCTTTGCCTGTATCGTCGCGAAAGACGCGGGCGCTGACCCTGCCGTCTTGGCCCAAAAGATCACCCAATGGTGCCTCACGCAGCTCGCCTATTACAAAGCGCCCGGTTTCATCGCATTCGTCGAAGCGCTGCCGCTGACCGCAACGCAGAAACTGCAGCGCGGAGTGCTGAAAACGCTGGCGGCAGACCTGCGCGACGATCCCGCGACCCATGATATGCGCGGGCTGAAGAAACGGACGGCGGCATGAAACGGCAGAGCTATGACGGGGTAGTTGTCGCCGCGTCGACTTCGGTGCCTTATGAGCGCTACAGCAACGAGATGGCCCATTGGTGGATCGCCCGCGCCCTGCGCGACATGCTGGCCCAAGCGGGGATCGCTCCGGCGGAGTTGGACGGATTTTCTGTATCGAGTTTTTCACTCGCACCGGACACCCCGGTGGGACTTACCCAGCATCTAGGTCTTAGTCCGCGCTGGCTCGATACCGTGCCAACAGGTGGGGCCAGCGGTGTGATCGCCCTGCGGCGCGCGGCGCGGGCGGTGCAGGCAGGGGATGTGGATGTGGTCGCCTGTGTGGCGGGCGATGCGAACCGGATCGACAGTTTCCGCACGTTGCTTAGCGGATTTTCCCGCTTTTCGATGGATGCGACCTTTCCCTACGGCTTCGGCGGCCCCAATGCGAGTTTCGCGCTGCTGATGGACCGCTACATGCAGGAATACGGCGTCACCCGAGAGGACTTTGGCCAGATCGCCGTGGCCCAACGTGACAACGCGCTGCGCTATCCCAATGCGCTGATGAAGACCCCACTCACCCTCGATCAATACCTCGATGCGCGGATGATCTCGGACCCCATCGCGCTTTTCGATTGTGTCATGCCCTGCGCCGGGGCCGAGGCGTTTTTGGTCATGCGCGAAGACGAGGCCGCGCGCCGCAATCTGCCCTTCGCCCGGATCAGCGGCACAATCGAGCGGCACAACGCCTACCCCGAAGACCCGATGCAACTGCGCGGCGGCTGGGGCGTGGATATTGACGAGCTTTATGACATGGCGGGGCATGGGCCGGAGGGTGTCGACCTGTTGCAAACCTATGATGACTACCCGGTGATCTCGATGATGCAATTCGAAGACCTCGGTTTCTGCGCCAAGGGCGAGGGGGCCGCGTTCGTCCGGGCGCGTGATCTGACGATCTTGGGCGACTTCCCGCATAACACCTCTGGCGGGCAATTATCGGTCGGCCAAGCCGGGGCCGCGGGTGGTTATTTGGGGCTGGTCGAGGCGATCCGACAGGTGACAGGACAGGCCAAAGGCACGCAGGTGGCAAACGCACAGCGGGCGCTGGTCTCGGGCTTTGGCATGATCAACTATGACCGGGGCGTTTGTTCGGCAGCGGCGATCATCGAAGGGGGCGAGGTATGACCGAACCATTGACGCCGCCGCAAAAGAAGAACCCGCAAAAGCGCAGCACGGTGCCAACCCTGCCACCTCCCCAACGCTCCCGCGCGGCGCTTGGGCTGGCGATTGCCGCGGGGCGGGGGCAGTTTGCGCTGCAACACTGCGCCGCATGCGGCGCGGTTCAATATCCGCCACGTGATGCCTGCTGCAAATGTCTGTCGGTGGCACTCAATTGGCGCGAGACTGATCCGACTGGCGAGGTGTTGGCCGAAACGACAATCCGTGTCTCACCCGACCCCTACTTCCGCGAGCGTCTGCCGTGGCGGATCGGCACGGTGCAACTTACCGCCGGGCCGGTGGCGGTATGCCATCTACACGGCGAGGTCGGGCGTGGCGATCACGTTCGTCTGGCGCTTAAGTTGGACCGGGCCGGGCAGGGGGTCATTGTGGCCCTGCCGCGTGAGGAAAGCGAATTTATGCAAGATGATCCGATGCTGCGCGCAATGTCGAGCGACCCGAAACACCGGCGGGTGCTGATCACCGATGCACGATCGCCGCTGACCTTGCCGCTAACCCAAGCGCTTCTGAAAGCAGGTGCAGTGCAGGTCTTTCTTGGTGAACCGGAGCACTGGAGGCGGTGGGAAGGACGCGCGGTTTTTGATGCGATGGAAAACGTCAGCCTCATGCCGCTTGACGTGACCGACACCGCCTCAGTCTCTCGCCTCGCGGCCGAGATCGGCGGCAAGGTCGATATTCTGATCAATACCGCGCAGTTCATCCGCCCTGGCGGGGTGCTGGGCGGCGATACGATCTTTGCCCGCGACGGGATGGAGACCAATGTGCTCGGCCTGATGCGACTGGCGCAGGGCTTTGGCCCGGCGATGGCGTCGCGCACGGCTGATGGTGTGAACTCGGCAGTGGCTTGGGTGAACTT
Source organism: Sulfitobacter sp. AS92 (assembly GCF_038900015.1). NCBI lineage: Bacteria > Pseudomonadati > Pseudomonadota > Alphaproteobacteria > Rhodobacterales > Roseobacteraceae > Sulfitobacter > Sulfitobacter sp. AS92. The sequence continues at coordinate 172,128 of NZ_JBBMQL010000008.1, read as the reverse complement.
GCTCTCGGTCGGGGCGCTGGCCCCGGCGGCGGGGTTCGGTGGGTTTGATGCCTCGCAAGCGGCGTCGCGGTCGCTCAGCCAGACTCTTCGCGCGGAATTTGCCAATTCTGGCTTGCGGGTGATGAATGTCTATACCGGCCCCGTGGATGATGAATGGCACCAACCCCTGCCGCCGCCCAAAGTCTCCCCCCGCGCGCTGGCGCAGACGGTGGTGAGTGGCTTGATCGACGGACTGGAAGAGGTTGCCTGCGGTGATGTGGCCAAGGATGCTTTGGCCCGTTGGCTGGATGATCCGGCGCTGATGGAACGCGAGATGCGGGGGAGCGGCGCATGAGCGATGCAATCACAGCACTGGCCGATGCGCTGGCAAGCGGCGCGGCACGGGTCGTCGACCTGACGCACCGGCTTGATCCCGATTTCCCGGTCATCGTCTTGCCGCCAGAGTTCGGCCAATGCGCGCGGTTCCGGATGGAGGAGGTCTCGGCCTATGACCATCGCGGCCCGGCGTGGAAGTGGCATAACCTGACGCTTAATGAACACACCGGCACCCATTTCGACGCGCCGATCCACTGGGTTTCGGGCAAAGACGTGGCGAATGGCGCGGTCGATGAAATCCCACCCGAGGCCTTCATCGGCCCGGTGGTGGTGATCGACTGCTCCAAGGGGGCAGGGCAGGACGATGACTTTGAACTGACCCCCGAAATCATCCGCGATTGGGAAGCCAAACACGGCACGGTCCCGGCAGACGTCTGGGTTCTGATGCGCACCGACTGGTCGAAACGCAGCGGCGCGGATTACCTCAACATGCGCGAAGATGGTGCCCATTCGCCCGGCCCCACACCTGCCGCAATTGAACTGCTGTTGGAGCGCGGCATTCGCGGCTTTGGCACCGAAACCGTCGGCACCGACGCGGGGCAGGGGATGCACTACGACCCGCCCTTCCCCGCGCATTATCTGCTGCACGGGGCGGGGAAATATGGGCTGCAATGCCTTTGCAACCTCGACCAACTGCCGCCCACGGGGGCCATGCTGATCGCACCGCCGCTCAAGATCAAAGGCGGGACCGGCAGCCCATTGCGGGTGCTGGCGCTGATACCGGGAGAGAGACCATGAGCGAGTACACCGCCGTCATCACCGGGGGCAGCAAGGGCATCGGTGCCGATCTGGCGCAGCGTCTGCTGGAGCGCGGCTATCGGGTGATCTCAATCGCGCGGGGCAGGCCGGAATGGGAGGCGGAAGGATGTGAGCATATCGAAGCCGACCTTCTCGACCCCGCCTCCGTCGCTGCCGTCGCCGCCGATATCGCTGCACGCTATGACGTGACCCATCTGGTGCATAACGCCGGTTTGATCTGGCCTAATCTGATTGAAGAGGCCAAGCCCGAAGACATCACCGGTCTAGCGCAACTGCACCTCGGCTCGGCCCTGACGCTTCTGCAAGCCTTCCTGCCCAACATGAAAGAACGGGGCTTTGGTCGGGTAATGTTCAACGCCTCCCGCGCGGCCTTGGGCGCGCCGACGCGCACGGCCTATTCGGCATCCAAAGCGGGGATGATCGGCATGGCGCGCACATGGGCGCTGGAGCTTGCGCCGCATGGAATCACCGTCAATGTCGTCGCCCCCGGCCCGGTGCAGACGGACAATTTTTGGGGCATCATCCCCAAAGAAAGCGAACGCGAAGCGGAATTGGCCAAACGCATTCCGGTGGGGCGCCTGGGGCAGGTCGAGGACGTGACCAACGCCTTTTTGTTCTTCTGCGATCCGGCCAATAGTTTCGTCACCGGCCAGACGCTTTTTGTTTGCGGTGGGTCAAGCATCGGGACGCTGACGCTCTGACGCCGATCCTCAGTCCTTGCGGAAATGCTGAACCAGTTCAGGCACATAGGCCTCACCCGCGCCGTTTTTGACAACTTTGGACAAGGCGCCATAAACCCCGTCGGCAATCTCAACCTGTGCGCCGGCTTGGGCGGACATTTGGCGGTAATAGTCGAAATCCTTCAGCGCGTTGCTGATCGCAAAGGGCAGCGCCTCGCGGTCGCCGCTTACGATGAAGGGCGACAGCCGATCAAGCGCGACGCTGGCGCCGCCGCCACCCGCCAAGACATCGACAAAACTCTGCGGATCAATACCCGCATCGGCCGATTGCGCGGCGGCTTCGGCGAGCAGCGACATAAAGCCAACCGAAACGTAGTTGTGCAGCAGTTTCAGGCGGTGGCCTGCGCTGACCTCACCCACATGTTTCACCTCTTCGGTGAAGGAGGCGAGAACCGGAGAGACCTTCTCAACAACAGCGGCATCACCCCCGACCAGCAAGTTCAGCTTCCCCTCATGGGCGAATTGCGCGGTGCGGGTCATTGGCGCGTCAACGAATTCGCCCCCCGCCGCTTTGACCGCCTCGGCCATCTTCACCGTCGAGGCGGGCAGGGAGGTGGAGCAATCGACCACAACCGCACCGGGGGTCAGCCCGGCAATCACGCCGCCCTCGCCGGTCAGGATCGCTTCGACCTGCGGGGAACCGGTGACACAGAGGATGATCACATCGGATGCGGCGGCAAGATCGCCCAGACTGTCGAAGGTCGTGGCACCAAGACTGTCCAATTCATCAGTCGACTGGTTGCCGGGGTGGTCGAAATAGCCAAGCGCAAAACCCCCGCGCCGCATCACGTTGCGGGCAATGCCGTGGCCCATCAAGCCAACACCGATCATACCGATTTTCATGGATTTTCCTTTGTTTGCCACCGCCTGCCCTGCGCGCGGTTCCCTCGGTGAAAGTTCTAGCGCGCGGCCCGCTATGGCGCAACGCGGATGAGGCGGCCTTTCTTGGCAAAACAGGGCTTTGTATATTTGAAACCGACACAACGGTTGATAGGAATAGCGCATTCATTGAATGAGGCTGACATGACTTTGACACCCCACCAGATCGCTGAGACCCTCTACCACGGGCAGTTCTGTCCGATGTTCATCGATGGCAAAGACGTGCCCGCGCTGTCGGGAGAGGTGCTGAATGTGGTCGATCCTGCCTCAGGCCGGGCGCTGGCGACGGTGCCGCGTGGTGGGGCCGAGGATGTCGATGCCGCCGTCGCCGCCGCGCGCCGGGCGTTTGAGGGGGAGTGGTCAACCTTCACGCCCTACGACCGGCAAGAGGTGCTCTTGCGCATTGCCGATGTGATGGAGCGGGATTGGGAAAGGCTCTGCGTCTCTGACACCGCCGACATGGGCCTGCCGTTGGCGCGGACCTTAGGCAACAAGCGCCGGGTGATCGGGATGCTGCGGTTCTACGCGGGCCAAGCGGTGGCGCTGCACGGCGATGTGATCGAGAACTCAGTCTCGCAGTCGATGTTCTCTTTCACCACGCGTGAGCCGGTGGGCGTGGTCGGCGCGATCATCCCTTGGAACGCGCCGACTGCCGCGTCGATCTGGAAGATCGCGCCAGCACTGGCGACCGGCTGCACCGTGGTTCTAAAACCTTCCGAAGACGCGCCCCTCACCCCGTTGCTGATCGCGCGATTGATGCAAGAGGCAGGTGTGCCCGATGGGGTGGTCAACGTGGTCACTGGCACAGGCCGCGAGGCCGGAGCGCGTCTGGCCGAGCATCCGGACGTCAACAAGGTGGTCTTCACCGGCTCTACCGCGACAGGCAAGACCATTGCCCGCGCCGGGGTCGAAAACCTTAAACGCATCACGTTGGAACTGGGTGGGAAATCTCCGCTTATCATCTGCAAGGACGCGGATATCGATAAGGCGGTTCCGGTCGCCGCGATGGCGGTCTACGCCCACTCGGGACAGATTTGTATCGCAGGGTCGCGGCTTTTCGTGGCGCGCGAAATTCAAGATGAGTTCATTGAAAAACTTGCAGCTTTCGCGCGCGGGCTGAAGATCGGACATGGGCTTGAGGAGGGCACAGACCTTGGCCCGCTGATCAACCGCGTGCAGGCCGAGAAGGTTGAGGGCTATATCGCTGCGGGCAAAGCCGAAGGCGCGCGGCTGGTCACGGGCGGCGCGCGACCCGAAGGCGACAGCTATGCCGGGGGTAACTTTCTTGAGCCGGTGATCTTTGCCGATGTGACCGACGATATGACCATCGCGCGCGAAGAGATTTTCGGCCCCGTGATCTCGGTCCTGCCCTTCGACACGATGGAAGAGGTGATCGCGCGGGCCAATGCCACGCCTTACGGTCTGGCCGCGGGCATCTTTACCCGCGATTTAGGCACCGCGCACCGCACGGTGAAGCGCCTGAAGGCAGGCTCAGTCTGGGTGAATATGTACCACGCAATAGACCCTGCGGTGCCGTTTGGTGGCTTGAAAATGTCGGGCTATGGCAAAGAAGGCGGGATCGAGCATCTTCACGCGTATTTGGATACAAAAGCGGTTTGGATTCAGACGGAATAATTTGCGCGCCGCCCGGCATCAACGTCGGGCGGCGCGCTTTAAAAACCGCTGACCTTCGGCAGCCAAGTGCTAATCGCTGGCACAAACGTCAGCAGCATCAGCACCAAAAAGTTCGCCAAAAAGAACGGCGGCATCTCGCGGATCAGCGCAGCGGGCCGCAGGTTCACCGCCGAGGATACCACGAAAATCAAGCTCCCCACTGGCGGGGTCGTAAGTCCGAGTGTCAGGTTCACGATCACCACAATCGCAAAATGATCCGGCGCAATGCCGAGCGCGTGGCTGATCGGCGCCAAGATAGGCACCAAAATCATCACACCTGGCAGCGGGTCCATGAACAGCCCAAAAAGCAGCAGGAGTACGTTGACCGCCAAGAGGAACAAGATCGGCGACAACTCCCAAGAGATGATCGTTTCCGCCAGAAACTGCGGCACGCCTTCGATCACCAGAACCCATGCAAAGGCGCGCGCCGCACCAAGGATCAAAAGCACTGCCGAAGAGATCAACGCCGCGCGCAGGATCAAGCCGGGCAGGTCGCGCAGCCGCAGCGCGCGGTAGACAAAGAACCCGCAGAAAAGTGCATAGAAGACCGCGATGACCGACGCCTCAGTCGGGGTGAAGATGCCGCCGCGGATGCCACCGACGATCAGCACGATCAGCCCAAGCGCGGGCAGCGCCATGAAGGTATTGCGCCACATCTGCGCTCGGTCGGGCCGCGCCTCATCGCTGCGGTAGTCGCGGTTCCAACTGACCCAACCATTGGCAGCAAGGCTGCCGACGGCCAGCAAAAGCCCCGGAATGACACCCGCCATGAACAGCGATCCGACGGACACTTCCTGATCTTGCAATGCGTAGATAATCATCACGATGGACGGCGGAATAATCGGCCCAACCACGGCCGACGAAATCGTCAGCGCCCCGGCGTAGGGGCGATCATAGCCGCCTTTTTCCATCATGCGGATCATCATCGCGCCCGGACCCGCGGCATCGGCCAGTGCCGATCCAGAGATGCCTGCAAACATCGTGGAGGAAATCACATTGGCATAGCCCAACCCGCCGCGCAGATGGCCGACAAACTGTGCCGCAAAGCGCAGCAGAGTGTGGGTGATTGCGCCGCCGGTCATAATCTCAGCAGCAAGGATGAAAAAGGGAACCGCCAGCAGGGGGAAGCTGTCGAGACCCGAGAACATTTCTTTCACCACAACGATCTGAGGGTAGGAACTGCCCAAGCCAATCGCGGCAAAAACCGAGATCGCCATGGCAAAGGCCACCGGCAGCCCCAGCACCATCAGGACAAAAAGCGACAGGAACAGAATTTCAGCCATTGGCGGCCCCCGGCATGCTCTCGGTCTCGCCGCTGGCGTGGTGGTAGTGACCCGCCATGATGAATGACTTGGCGATGATCAGCAGATGGACGATCAGCAGGATGAAACCCACCGGCATGGCAGCATAGACATAGCGAAAAGACAGCCGCAGCGCGGGTGACATTTGATACTGGGCGCGCTGCATGTAGTCCCAGCCGACCTGCACCATATAAGCGAAGAAAAACAACAATATCGCGACGATTGCTGCGCGCAATATCCGCTGGGTCCGGGTGCTCATCACATCATGTAAATTGGTAATCGCGACGTGGCCACCTTGGCGAAGGGCGAGACCTGCGCCGAGGAATGTCATCCAAATCATTAGATAGCGGGCAACCTCGTCAGACCAAGACAGCGAGTGATTGGTGCTAAACCGCAGGGCGACATTGGCCCCCACGACCAAGACCATCCCCGTCAAGCAAGCGATCACCACAGCGGCATTCAACCTGACGAATAGCTGTTCCAATCTGCGCATGGTTTTCCTTCCCGTGCAAAACGGCCGGAAGCGCTGCTCCCGGCCGTTTTTCGAATGTTGTCGCGCTTACTCAGTCGCGGCGATCTGGTCGATCAGCTCTTTGCCGTAAGTCTCATAGTAGCCTTCATAGGCGCTCTCAATCGAGGCGCGGAAGGTGGCTTTTTGCTCTTCGGTCAGCTCGTTGACCTCCATGCCGCGCTCTTTCAGCGTTTCGACGCCGCTTTGCTCAACATCGTCGACGAAGCCGCGCATGGCAGCCACAGCCTCGGTCGCGCCCTTCTCAAAAGCGGCCTTGTCTTCGTCCGACAGACCTTCCCAGAAGGGTTTGCTAACCAGCAACATTGCGGGCGAATACACATGGCCCGACAGCGTTAGGTACTTTTGCACTTCGTCCAGCTTGACTGAGACGATCACCGACAACGGGTTTTCCTGCCCGTCAATGGTGCCTTGCTGCAGCGAGCTGATGACCTCAGGCCATGCCATTGGCGTTGGTGCCGCACCGGCGGCGTTGAAGGCGTCAAGGTGCACCGGGTTTTCCATGGTGCGCAGCTTCATGCCCGCGATATCTTCGGGGGTCTCAATCGCGTTGCGGTTGTTTGTAATGTGGCGGAAACCCTGCTCACCCCACGCCAGCGCCACCATGCCCGCGCCGTCAAACTCGGCAAGGATATCTTGGCCAATTGGGCCGTCGAGCACGCGGCGGGCGTGGTCAAGGCTGCGGAACAGGAAGGGAATGTCGGTCACGCCGGTGGCGGGGACAAAGTTGCTCAGCGTGCCGGTGGAGACGATGGTCGCCTCAACAGTGCCAAGCTGCAAACCTTCGACCACTTCGCGCTCACCGCCCAAGCCGGAGGATGGGAAATGGCGGAAGCTGAACTTGCCGTCGGTTTCGGCTTCGACGACTTCCTGCCACTTCTGAGCCGCGACGCCGTAGTGGCTGTCGGGGGCAAGGGCATAGCCGATTTTCACTTCGGTTTGCGCGCTCAGTGCTCCTCCGGTGAGCGCGGCCAAAGTGGCGATAATTGCCGTGGGCTTCGTGATTTTGAACATTTTGTATCCTCCAGCGAACTTATTAATAAGGTCAGGAAAATTGCTAGCGTTAGGCACCTGGATTTGCAATGGGGCAAGGCCGCTTTGTGGACAAAGTTTCTACAGCGTTTTGGGTTGATTCCCTTCGTGATATGGTCCGGTGCGGATGCTACAACCTTTGACCACTTCAGCAGTATTCAGGGCTGACCCGGCTAGAGATCGAGTTCGATCTTGCGCACCCGGTCGCGCAACAGGGTTTTGGAAACCGTGAGCAAATGCTGCTCCATCGCCGAGGCTGCGCCGAGGGAGTCGCGCCGCGCAATGGCGTCGTTTAGCGTCATATGCTGCTCACCAAGGATTTGGAGCGTTTCAGGCGCGTGATAGGTGCGGCGGCGCGAGGTCCAAGCCACTTCGCGGCGGACTGCGCGGATGGATTCGTAAACGGTAAGAAACAGCGGATTTCGGGCCATCTCGGCGATCTTATAGTGGAACATGTCATCCGCGGCTTCATAGGCGTCCGGATCACTCAGGTTGACCGTGGCGCGCATCAATTGACCCAAACGCTCGATCTCTTGCGGGCGGGCGCGGTCGGCGGCGAGGGCGGCAAGGGCGGGTTCGATCTCAAGCCGCACTTCCATGACATCGCTTGGCGTCACCTGCCGGGCAAGGTGGCGCAGGCTGTCGGCGTTGGTGGCGGGGGGCGGCGTGGCGAAAGTGCCTTGACCGTGACGGCGGTAGATCGTGCCATCCTCTTGCAGCAGGCCAAGCGCCAACCGCAGCCGCGCGCGGCTCACCCCGAAATGTTCCGCCAGTGCCCGCTCGGGCGGCATGCGCCCGTCGTTCAAGATATCCCCCTGTCGGATCGCCCCGCGCAGCCGTTCGGCCAATTCGTCTTCTCTTGGGGCGGTCTGGGGATTTTGGTTCATGACTTGGAAAACGCTTCGAATAAATCAAACAACATACGCAGTGATGTTATCATCAGGAAAATTCCGAAGGCAAACCGAAGCGCGCGGCGCGGGATGCTGTGTGCCAATTTCACACCGACATGGGCAAAGCTGCTGGTCAGCGGGATGATGATGGCCGCAGCGGCAAGGTTCACATAGCCAAGCGAGAAGGGCGGCAGCCCCTCGGCCCCGAGCCCGGTCAGCGCATAGACCACCGCACCGGGCAGTCCGATGACAAAGCCTATCGCGGCAGAGGTGCCAACGGCGCGGCGAATGTCATAGCCCAGAAAGTTCAACAGCGGCACGCCGATGGTGCCCCCCCCGATGCCCATCATCGCCGAAAGCCCGCCCGTGATCACGCCAAGAACGGCCCAGATCGGTTTGGCAAAGCCGCGCGGCGTCGGGTCGTCCTTGGTCTTGCGAAAGATCATGTCGAGGGCGACGAGGGCCGCGACGGTGGCAAAGACCGCAACCAGGATCAGCCCTGAGACATAGCCCCCCAAAAGCGCGCCGATGACAACGCCCACCAAAAGCGACGGCGCCCAGAGTTTCAGCAAGTCCATATCAATCGCGCCGCGTTTAAAGTGGCCATAGCCCGAAGACAGCGAGGTAAAGACGATGGTCGCCAGCGAGGTGCCGACGGCCACTTGCATTGTAATCGCCGGGTCCATCCCCGCCGTCGACAGGGCAAGATAGAGCGCAGGGACAATCACGATGCCACCGCCAACACCGAGCAGACCCGCAAGGATGCCGCCAAAAATACCGGCAGTCACCGCAATGGCGAGGAGGGGCAGAAGCTGGCCGAGGTCTAGCGCGTTCATCGATTTAATCTTTCTTTGTCTCTAAATCTGTCGCCTGCGACCGGCTGGGTTTCCCCGCGGCGCGGCGCGCCTCTTCGGCCCGCGCAATCGCGGCATCAATCGGCGCGCGATCAGAGGTGCCCGAGAAATTGTCGAGGCTTGGCATCGCTTCGGCCACATGGAGGTAGCGCTCTCCTGCGACTTCAAGCAGCCGGTCAAGTTCGCTGAGCGGATCGCCGTGATCGTCGACGCGCAGGTCGAGATAGGCATGGTCCTGCCCGCGATGGATCACTAAGCCTGCCGCCTGGCGGCCCCGCTTGTCGCCGCCCGCCTCTTCGCCTGCGCGCATGGCAGCAAGCAGGCGTTCGGCCATCGGCAAGTCACTGCGCGCGGCATAGGTTTCAAACGTGGCCTCCACCACCTCCGGCCCGGTCAGCATATTGCCTGCGACGGAATGCATGTCGCCCACACGGTGCCCGGCCCAATCGACGCAGCCCGCGCCAGTGTGCGCGGCGAAATTCCCCTTAGCGTCGAGCATGTGGCATTGTCTGATATCGCGCCCCGCGTCGCGTGCGGCGAATTCCTTTAGCAGTGCGTCGGCAGGGTCACCGCTTTCCAGCATGCGCCGACCCTCGGTCCCCCAGAGCGGGTTAACGAAAGCTTGCGTCGCCACCGCGACGCGGCGACCGATGTAGGGCACAGCAGCCCCACACGCGAAAAAGCGGCTGGCGACAGCGATGCCGATCTCATGGCTTTCGGGGTCACGGGCGATGATGGAATAGGTCATGGGTCAACGTCCTACGGCATAGGCCTGCATGAGGCGGGGGGTCGCGGCGGCCTGAAGGCTGCCATCGGGGTGGCGCAGCGCGGCGGTCATGCGCCCCACTGACCAAGGCTCGGCCACGGTGACGATATGTCCCCGCGCGCGCAGACCGTCGATTACGGCAGGCCCGACATTGGGTTCGATCATCATCTCGCCGGGCAGGGCTTGGCGGGGGAAGAAGCTGCTTTGAAAATGCATGGTGTGGAACAACGGCGCGTCCATGCCTTCTTGCAGGTCGAGCCCGTGATGCACAAAGCGCAGGAACCAGATCAACTGCCATTGATCCTGCTGATCGCCACCCGGTGTGCCAAAGACCAACTGCCGCCCGTCCGAATGCTCGGCAAAGGAGGGGGTCAATGTGGTGCGCGGACGCCGACCGGGGGCGAGGGAGGTGGGCAAGCCCCGCTCAAGCCAGAACATTTGCGCGCGGGAGTTCAGCGGAAAGCCAAGCCCCGGCACGACAGGATTGCTTTGCAGCCAACCGCCCGAGGGGGTGGCCGAAACCATATTGCCCCAACGGTCGATCACATCAAGATGCACAGTATCGCCGCGTTTTTCGGTCAGATGCGCCATCGTCGGCTCTTGGGGGGCGGCATTCCTGATACCGAAATCACGGGCAGCGCGTTCGATATAACGCTCGGCCAGATGCTCCAGCCCCGCGATAATGCCGGGGCGTTGCTCTAGCGAAGCCTTCCCGTTGACCAGTTTCGCGCGTTCCGCGTTATATGCGTCAGAGAGCAGCTCTTCCATCGGGATGATGCTCTGTTCTGGGTCGCCGTAATAGGCCTCGCGATCGGCATAGGCGAGTTTCATCGCCTCGATCACCGTATGAGTAAAGGAGGCGCCCATCGGGTCCATTGCGGCAAGATCGAAATGCTTGAGGATGGCGAGGGCCTGCAAGAATACCGGCCCTTGCGACCATGCGTGGGTCTTATGCACCGTCCAGCCGTGGTACTCGTAAGTAAGCGTGTCTTCGTAGCTGGCCTGCCATTTGGCCATGTCCTCGCGCGCCAAGAGGGCGCTGTTCTTTTGCTCTGACACGTCATGCACGCAGGCGTCTTCAAGATAGTCATAAATCGCATCCGCCACGAAACCTTCGGACCAGATTTTGCGTGCGGCCTCGATCTGCGTCACGCGGTCCTCGCCCGCGGCTTCGGCCTCGCTTACCAACCGTTCATAGGTTGCCGCCAGATCGGGGTTTTTGAAGTTGGCGTTCGGCTCAGGGGCCTTGCCATCCGGCGTCCAGACAGCGGCGGAGGTGGGCCATTCGGCGGCGAAATACTCGGCCAGCCCCTTGATGGTGTTCGACACGCGCGGCAGCACTGGGTGGCCGTCGCGGGCATAGTCGATCGCGGGCTGCAGCACGTCGCGCAGGCCCATGGTGCCATGGTCGCGCAGCATCAGCATCCAGCCGTCAAAGGCACCGGGCACCACCGTCGACAGAAGCCCCGAGCCGGGGATCAGTTTCAGCCCGAGTTCCTCAAAATGCTCCAGCTTGGCGGCGGCGGGGCTGACCCCTTGGGCGCAGACGACCTTGGTCTCTTTTTTTTCCGCGTGGTGAAAGATGATCGGCAGATCGCCCGCCGGGCCGTTCAAATGCGGCTCGACCACCTGCAGGACAAAGCCCGCAGCGGCGGCGGCGTCAAAAGCATTGCCGCCTTTTTCCAGAATGCCGAAACCGACGGTCGAGGCGATCCAATGGGTCGAGGTGGTGACACCGAAGGAGCCTCGGATCTCGGGGCGGGTGGTAAAGGGGGTCATGTCGTCTCCGGTCAGTGTTCGCGCGGGTCCAGCGCATCGCGCAGACCATCGCCAAGAAGGTTAAAGCCGAGCACGACCATGAAGATCGCAATGCCGGGCCAGAGCGCCATCCAAGGCGCTTGATTGAGGAAGTTCTTCGCCGTGTTCAGCATTGAGCCCCAAGAGGGGGACGGCGGCTGCTGGCCGAGGCCTAAGAATGACAGCGATGCTTCAGCGATGATCGCGGTCGCCACAGTCAGCGTGGCCTGCACCAGCACGGGCGGCAGCACGTTAGGAAAGATATAGCGGCGCAGGATGCGCGGTGTGCTGAGACCAATGGCACGCGCGCTTTCCACGTAATCTTCGGCAGCAACACTTAGCACCTGACCGCGCGTCAGACGGATAAAGACCGGCGTGGCCGAGATGCCGATGGCGATCATGGCGTTGGTCAGACTTGGCCCCAAAAAGGCCGCCAGCGCGATGGCAAGGATCAAGAAGGGTGCGGCCAGCAGAGCTTCGGTGCAGCGCGAAATGATCGCATCCGTCCAGCCCCCGAAATACCCCGCGATGATGCCCAAAGGCACGCCAAGGCCAAGCGCGATGGCGACCGAAACGACACCCGCCAGCAAAGATGCCTGCGCCCCCCAGATCAAGCGCGACAGCACATCGCGGCCCAATTCATCGGTGCCTAGCCAATGCGCCGCCGACGGCGCTTTGCGCACCGCGCCCCAATCGGTCGCAGAGGGGTCGGGGATCGGAAGAATGGGCGCCAGCAATGCAATAGCGCAGAAGAAGACCACCAGCACCCCGCCCAGCATGGCACTGCGGTGGTGGCGAAACTTTTTCCAGACGCGGTTTTCAGGACGTGCCGAGAGGACGGGATCAGCGGCGCTTTCGGCGTCAATCGTGATGGGTGTGGCAGGTTGAGCCATTATTGCTTCCTCAGGCGGGGGTTCAGCAGCACATAGGCGACGTCGGCCAGCAGGTTCATAAAGATAAAGCCGACAGCGGTGACCAGCACGATCCCCTGCACCACGGCGTAATCGCGGTTGAACACCGCATCGACCACAAGCTTGCCAAAGCCGGGGATGGTGAAGATTTGCTCGGTCAGCACGGCCCCGGCGATCAGCTCACCAAAGAGCAGAGCGGTCAGGGTAACGATGGGTGTCAGCGCGTTGCGAAACGCGTGTTTCAGGATCACTTTGCGCTCTACCAGACCCTTGGCGCGGGCGGTGCGGACGTAATCACTGCTCATCACGCTCAGCATGGCGGAACGGGTGTGGCGCATCAGCGTTGCGGCTAGCGCCGTGCCCAGCACGAAGGCGGGCATCAGCATGACGGTGATTGAGCGAATGGGGTCTTCGCTCAGCGGCACATAGCCAGAGGCGGGCAACAGTTTCCATTTCACCGACACCAGCAGGATCAGCATGATGCCAAGCCAAAAGTTAGGGATCGACAGGCCCGACAGGGCCACGACATTGGCGACGTAATCGGTGACAGTGCCCTTCTTGACGGCAGAGAAGATGCCCGCAGGGATGCCAATCACCATGGCAAAGATCATCGCCATCGTCGCCAGCTGGATCGTCACGGGAAGTTTCTGTCCAATTAGCTCGAGCACTGGCTGGTTGGTGCGCAGCGAGATGCCGAGGTCTCCAGTCAGCGCGTTGCCGATCCAAGTGAAATATTGCACCGGGATGGGATCGTTCAGGCGGTATTTTTCGCGCAGAAATTCCAGCACCTGCGGGTCGCGTTCTTCGCCGGCCATGGCCAGCACCGGATCGCCCGGCAGCAGCTTTTGCAAGGTGAAGACAAAGACCGAGATCAGGATGATCGTCGGGATCGCGATCACCAGTCGGCGCAGGATGAAGGACAGCATTTTAAAACGTCTCGCTCAGAGGGAGGGACACCGCCGGGACCAGCCCGGCGGTGCGAATGAAGAAGGTTTAGCCTTCTTCTTTTTTCATACCTTCAAGGCGGATCATGCCATCAGGATAGGGGGTGAAACCGGTGATGCCGGAGTCCAGCGCCCAGATCCACGTCTCGTGGTAGAGGTACACGATCGGCATCTCGTCGTTCAGGATGGCCCGTGCGGCGGTGTAGCTTTCGCGGCGCGTGTCCTGATCGTTGGACTTGCGCGCCTTGTCGAGCAGCTCATCCACTTCCGGGTTCGAGTACTTAGAATCGTTGATGCCGCCTTCTGTGGTCATGAACTGGTGGATGTTGCCATCCGGGTCCACGCGACCGGACCAACCGATTTGGCTCGCCTGATAATCGCCCGCAGATTGGTCGGCCAGCAGGGTGGCGAATTCCTTGGAGGTGATTGAGATGTTGATCCCCGCCTCAGCCGCCATGGATTGCACGACCTGCATCAGTTGCAGCGGGATCGTGGTGTTAGGCACCTGTACCTCAAGGTCGATGCCATCGGCAAAGCCCGCTTCGGCCAGCAGTTCCTTGGCCTTTTCTACGTCACGCTCGGGCACGGGGAAGTCGGTGCTGTACCAAGGCGAGTTCGGCGGGAAGGGCTGGTTGCCCGCGGCGAAGGCACCGTTGAAGACGACCTGATTGATTGCTTCGCGGTCGATGGCATAGCTCAGCGCCTGACGCAGACGTTTGTCGTTGCCCCAAGGGTTGTCGCCCTTGTCGCCGTTGGCCACATTGACGGTGATGCCCTGATAGCCCAGCGACACGGCGCTTTCGACTTGGATGCCATCATCGGCTTCGGCCTGCGCCAGATCGGTCGCGGCCAGACGCTCAATCATGTCGACGTCACCCGATTGCAGGTTCGCCAGACGCACGGTGGTGTCGGGGATCGGCAGGTAGGTGACGGTGTCAAAGTGGTATTCGTCGGCGTTGTAATAGTCGGCGAATTTTTCCAGCACGATGCGGTCTTGGGCCACGCGCTCTTTGAACTGGTAGGGACCCGAGCAGACCGGCGCGAGGCCAAAGTCATCGCCAGCCGCTTCGGCGGCGGTGGGGGAGACCATCATGCCCGCGCGGTCAGCCAATTGGGCCATCAGCGTGGCGTCGGCATCTGCCAGGTCAAAGCGGATTTCGTGGCTGCCCAGCACTTCAACACCGGTGATCGAGCTCAGCTCGGACTTGCGGCGCGAGGTCTCAAGGTTCTGGCTGCGGTCGATGTTGGCGGCCACGGCTTCCGCGTCGAAGGGCGTGCCATCGTGGAACACCGCATCGTCGCGCAGTTTCATGGTCAGCTGCTTGCCGTCCTCGGAAAAGGACCACTCGGTAGCCAATTGCGGGATGATCTCAAGGTCGGGCGTGATGTCCACCAGCTTGTCGCAAAGCGACGTATAGACGATCCGCCCCACAAAGGTGCGCGACTGGTCGGGGTCCAGCACATCGGCATCCGATTGCAGCGCAATGCGCAGATCAGCTGCCTGAGCGCCGAGGGTCGTGGCCCCCAGTAACGCAGCGGCAAGGGTCATTTTAGTCAGTGTCATATCGTACTCTCCTGTCGTTTCATTTGGTCTGGTTCAGCCTGTTATTGTTGGTCTTGGCGGGGGCGGAGCGTTGTCCGATCCCGCATGGCGTCTTGGTAAAGCGCAAAGCGCGCAGCCGCGCCGGGGGCACGTTCGGGCACATCGGCAAGGCCGAGATCCGGCGTGGCGGCGGCGATCTCTTCGAAATAGTGGCAAGCGGCGATATGGCCGTTGCCGGCATCGGTTTCGCGTAAGGTGGGCGGCTCGCTCGCGCAGCGCTCTTTGGCATAGGGGCAGCGGGTGTGGAAACGGCAGCCCGAGGGCGGGTTTGCGGGGCTGGGCATCTCGCCCTCAAGCGCAGTCTGGGGCGTGCGCGCACCATGGGCGGCCACCGGAATGGCCGACAGGAGGGCGCGGGTATAGGGGTGACGCGGGTGGTTGTAGACGGTGTCAACATCGCCCTGTTCGACGATCTGCCCCAGATACATCACCGCCACGCGGTCGCTCATGTGGCGGATCACGGCCAGATCATGCGCGATGATGACCAGCGTGAGGCCCAACTCGTCGCGCAGATCGCTTAAAAGGTTGATCACCTGCGCTTGCACCGACACGTCAAGCGCCGATACCGGTTCATCCCCGATCACCAGCTTGGGGGAGGAGGCCAGCGCGCGGGCGATCCCGATCCGCTGGCGTTGACCGCCGGAAAACTCATGCGGATAACGTTCGGCGTGCTCGGGGCGTAGCCCGACTTTGGCCAGCAGTTCTGCCACTTTGCCGCGCCGATCAGCGGCGGACATTTTCGGGAAATGCGTCTCCAGTGGTTCGCCGACCAGCTTGCCGACACTCATGCGCGGATTCAGCGAGGAAAAGGGATCTTGAAAGATAAACTGCATGTCGCGGCGCAGCGCCGTCAGATCACGCCCAGCGAGGCTGCGCACGTCCGTACCGTCAAACTGTACATCGCCCTCGGTCGGCGTCAGCAGCCGCATCAAGAGCCGCGCGAGGGTGGATTTGCCGCAGCCGGATTCGCCGACAATGGCAAATGTCTCTCCACGCCGCACGTCGAAGGACACGCCGTCGACGGCCTTCACGGTGCCGCTTGCAGCCAGCATGCCGCCGCCAGTCTTGAAGTGTTTTTTAAGCGCGCGCGCCTTGAGGATATGGTCGCTCATGCGCTCTGCTCCAGATGGTTTTCCAGCGGGGCGAAATGACAGGCCACGGCGTGCCCGCCCTCAAGCGGGGCAAGCGGCGGCTCCTTGGCGCAGACCGGCTGAGCAAAGGGGCAGCGCGTGGAAAAGCGGCAGCCTTCGGGCATGTTCTGCGTCGTCGGCACCATGCCCGGCACGGTGGCCAAACGCCCGCGCGGACCGCTCAACTGCGGGATCGAGGACATGAGGCCGATGGTATAGGGGTGCTGCGGATCGTTAAAAATACGCTCCGCCGGACCGGTCTCGACAATGGTGCCCGCATACATGACGGCCACGGTATCAGCGATTTCGGCGACAACACCCAAATCATGGGTGATCATGATCGTGCCCATGTCGGTCTCGGCCTGAAGGTCGCGAATCAATTCCAAAATCTGCGCCTGAATGGTCACATCAAGCGCGGTTGTCGGCTCATCTGCGATCAGCAGTGCGGGGTCGTTCACCAGCGCCATGGCGATCATCACCCGCTGGCGCATGCCGCCCGACAACTGATGCGGATAATCCCGCATCCGCTTTTCCGGCGCGGGAATGCCGACACGCTTGAGGATCGCCAGTGCCTTATCCTCGGCCTCGGATTTGCTGGCGTCGCTATGGGCCAGCACGGCTTCGGCAATCTGGTCGCCAATGCGAAACGCGGGGTTGAGCGAGGTCATCGGCTCTTGAAAGATCATCGTCATCCGGCTGCCGCGCAGCTTGCGCATTGCCCTGTGATCAGCAAGGTCGAGTTTTTGCCCCTCAAAGATCATCTCCCCCGATCGGATCGTCGCAGCACCCGCAGGCAAGAGCCCCATCATCGCCAATGAAGTCACGCTTTTGCCGCAGCCACTCTCCCCGACAACGCAGAGCGTCTTGCCGGGGCTTACCGAGAAATTGACGTGATTGATCTGGTCGCTCGGCAGGCCACGAAAGCGCAAGCTGAAGTCACGCACTTCGAGTAAAACCTTGTCGGAACCGGTGTCAGGGTTGGGCAATGGACCGCTTTCTTGAACCAATATAAGATTGGTCGAGTATGCGGTTGCAAGTTTCTTGCTGTCAATCCGGGGATTTCAGTTTTTAAAAGAGTCCTTACCGCACAATCTGTTGCATCCGCTTGAGCCGGATTTTCCCGCGGTATAGCTCAATTTTTGAGCGGCTTTTGAAGGTTAGGTGCGCGTTCAACCGGAAAGGACTGCACCCGGTAGAGAAGGCGGACGGTATTTGCGAAAGGATGAATTGAGGAGGGTGGGGGCGCTTTCTACGCGACAGCGCTATTGTAGGGCGGTCGATTTGTTGCTTTATCGAAGGGGAGCCAAGAATTTCGAAAGGGCGGCATAACCCCATGACCAGCAAACCTAAATCGGCAGAACGCAAACGCGGGTCCGGGGCGCAATTTGTCTATTCGATCTTACGCGATGAAATTCTTGACCTAACCCTGCTTCCTGGCAGCCCCATCGACGAGATTCGCCTCTCCGAGCGGTTGTCGATGTCGCGCACCCCGATCCGTGAGGCATTGGTGCGACTGGCGAGCGAGGGACTGGTGACCACGCTGCCCAACCGCTCAACCGTCGTGTCGAACATCGACTTCATGAACCTGCACACCTTTTTCGATGCGATGACATTGATGTACCGCGTCACGACGCGCCTTGCGGCGCAGTTTCATACGCCCGCGGATATGGCCGCAATCCGCGCCCGGCAGGCCGAGTTCGCAAAAGCGGTAGAGGCACAAGATGCATTGTCGATGATTGCCACAAATCGAGAGTTCCACGCCGAGATCGCCCGCGCCGGGCGTAACCCCTATTACGAATCGCTCTGCCTGCGGCTTTTGGATGAGGGGCGGCGGCTTCTGCGGATGTACTACCAGTCCTTCGACGACCAGCTCCCGAATGAGTATGCGCAAGAACATGAAGACCTGATCGCGACCATTGAAGCCCGCGATATCTCCCGTGCGGATTCTCTGGCCAAAACCCATGCCGACCAAATCGTGCGGCAGATTCAGGCGCTGATTTCACGGGACCGGCGGCAACATATCGACATCTAAACTGCTGTAGTAAAGTCGTAATTTCAAAAGAATGCTTAGTAGAAAGATTTATTGTCGACAAATAAAATACAATCATTAAAATGTAGCCAAGCCCGGCAATAACGCAGCCGGTTACTATGATGGAGAGATAAATGAACCCTTCGATTTTTTCCGGCTGCATCCCGGCCCTAATGACCCCCTGCACTGAAGACCGTATTCCTGACTTCGACGCGTTGGTGCGCATGGGCAAAAAGCTGATCGCCGATGGTATGAGCGCGGTCGTTTACTGCGGCTCAATGGGTGATTGGCCGCTGCTGACCGATGCAGAGCGAATGGAGGGGGTTGAACGTCTAGTCAACGCGGGCGTTCCGGTTGTTGTTGGTACGGGTGCTGTGAACACCAAGCTGGCCGCCGAGCACGCAGCACATGCGCAGAAAGTAGGCGCAAAAGGTTTGATGTTGATTCCGCGCATCCTGTCGCGTGGCCCTTCGGTCGCTGCCCAAAAGGACCATTTCAAAGCTGTCCTTTCCGCTGCACCAGAGCTTCCGGCCGTAATCTACAACAGCCCCTATTATGGTTTCGCCACCCGTGCCGATCTCTTCTTTGCCCTGCGGGCGGAGCATTCGAACCTCGTCGGTTTCAAGGAGTTCGGCGGCGCGGATGACTTGCGCTATGCGGCTGAAAACATCACCAGCCGCGATGATGACGTGACTCTGATGATTGGCGTCGACACCACTGTTTTCCATGGTTTCGTCAACTGCGGTGCGACGGGCGCCATCACCGGCATCGGCAACGTACTGCCGCGCGAAGTGTTGCATCTGGTGGCCCTCAGCCAAGCCGCAGCGGCGGGCGATGCCGAAGCGCGCCAGCGGGCGCAGGAACTCGACGCGGCGCTTGGTGTTCTGTCCTCCTTTGATGAGGGTCCCGATCTCGTACTCTATTATAAGCATTTGATGGTGCTCGAAGGCCATGCAGAATATGCGCTGCATTTTAATGAGACCGACGCGCTGAGCGACAGCCAACGCGGCTATGCAGAGGTGCAGTATAAGCTGTTCCGCACGTGGTATGCCGACTGGAGCCAGCAAGGCGGCGCGGTCGCCAAATACGCGGCCTAATTTTCCGCCCACCTCTCCCCGGCTGGGCAGGCCCGTCGCATCCGCGGCGGGCCTTTTGCGTTGCCGGACAGTCATCTCAAAGAAGATAATTGCAAACGCATATAAATTTGATTAGCATCTTTTCAGGGATCAACGCACCAAGAGCGGGTGCGCCAATTTGGGGAGAATAATTGAGATGAGTGCAACAGATTTAATGCGTGATTTTGGGGCGATGCTCGCCTCTGGCGGGGTCGAAGTGGTGGACTGTTCGGGCGTTTTGGGTCCGGATACACCGATCCTGCAACTGCCAGCCGATTTTGCCAAGCCGACACCCAAAGTCGAGATCCACAAGATCAGTGAATATGATGAAGATGGCCCATTCTTTGCGTGGAACTGGATGGTTTTGGGCGAGCATTCCGGCACGCATTTCGACGCGCCGCATCACTGGATCACGGGCAAGGATTACGAAGACGGGTTCACCGATACGCTTGACGTGCAGCGCCTCGTCGCGCCGGTGAATGTGATCGACTGCTCGCAGCAATCTCAAGAAGACCCTGACTTCCTGCTCGACGCCAAAGGCATTAAGGAATGGGAGGCCGAGTATGGCGAGATTGGCGAGGGCGAATGGGTCGTCATGCGCACCGATTGGGACAGCCGTGTAAATGACGAAGCGCGGTTCCTTAACGCGGATGAAACCGGACCGCACAGCCCCGGACCGACCCCGGATGCGATCGAGTATCTGATAAGCAAAAAGATCGTCGGTTGGGGCACCCAATGCATTGGCACCGATGCGGGTCAGGCCGGCGGGATGGAGCCGCCGTACCCGGCGCATAACCTGCTGCATAAGAACAACTGTTTCGGTCTGGCAAGCCTTGCCAATCTCGACAAGCTGCCGCCCAAGGGCGCGATCCTGATTGCGGCGCCGCTGAAGATTAAGAATGGCACCGGCAGCCCCATTCGGGCGCTGGCGCTGGTGCCGAAGGGCTGATCGGTGTCGGATCCACGCCTTTCTGACGCGGACAGCGCGCCGCTCGACCAGATGGGGCTCGATAACTTCGCGCCCTATCTGATGAACCGGATCATGGGGCGGTATAATGCCGCCCTATCTACCGAGATGGCGGCGCTTGGCTTGACCACGCCGCAGATGCGCTCCTTGGCGGTGCTTTCGGTCACGGATGGGATCTTGATCCGCGAATTGGCGGTCTATGCGGTGGTTCAGCAATCCACGCTCAGCCGTGCGTTGGACGCGCTGGTGCGCGACGGCCTGGTGCGGCGTGAAACCGATGCCACGGACAGCCGTGCCACCCGCGTCTACCTGACTGCAAAGGGCGGCGATGCCTATGCCCGGCTCTGGCCGCATATGGCCGAAGCCTATGGGGCGATGTTCAAGGGCATCGACGCGGTCGAGAAAGAGGCCTTTGTGGCCACGCTGCGCACCATGCTGCGCAACATCCGAAAACACGATTTTTAAGAGGGTCCAATGGCCGAGCGTTCGTTCAAGGCAGAGGTGGAACACCTGCGCAAAGGAGACGGTGACGTCTTCACAGGTGAGGGTATCCTCGCGATTACCAAAGCCCTTCTGGAAAACGGGGTCGGCTATGTGGGCGGCTATCAGGGCGCGCCGATCTCGCATCTGATGGACGTGTTGGCCGATGCCGAAGAGCTTATGGGTGAGCTTGGCGTGCGGTTTGAGGCGAACGCTTCTGAAGCTGCAGCGGCGGCGATGCTGGCAGCGAGCGTGCATTACCCGATCCGTGGGGCGGTGACCTTCAAGGGGCCGGTGGGGGTCAACGTCGCCTCCGATGCGCTGGCCAACCTGAGTTCTTCGGGCGTGACCGGCGGGGCGCTGGTGATTGTGGGCGAAGACTACGGCGAAGGCTCTTCGATCATGCAAGAGCGCAGCCACGGCTTTGCCATGAAGTCGCAGTTCTGGATGCTCGATCCGCGCCCCAACCTGCCCTGTATCACCAAGGCGGTCAAAGACGGGTTTGAACTGTCGGAGGCGAGCAACACGCCCGTCATGCTGATGGTGCGCATCCGGTCGTGCCATGTGACGGGCAGTTTTGAGACCAAAGACAACCAGCGCCCACCGCTGACCGTGTCCGAAGCCGCCGCCAACCCCCGCTCGGACTTCAACCGCGTTGTGCTACCCCCGATGTCCTATCTGCATGAGAAGGATAAGATCGAGAACCGCTGGCCAGCGGCAGAGAAGTTCATCCGCGACAATAAGTTGAACGAGTTCTTCGGCCCCGAAAAAGCGCCCTTGGGCATCGTCGTCCAAGGTGGCATGTACAACTCCGTCATCCGCGCCCTGCAACGGCTGGGCCTTGCGGATATCCACGGCCAGACCGAAGTGCCGCTCTATGTGCTGAACGTCACCTATCCGCTGCTCAAGGATGAGTTCGACGACTTCTGCGCGGGCAAAGACCATGTTTTGGTGGTCGAAGAGGGCCAGCCGGATCACATCGAACAGCAGCTTGGCTCCTACCTTTATAAACTCGAACGCAAGGTCCGGCTGCACGGCAAAGACGTGCTGCCGATGGCGGGGGAGTACACCGGTCAGGTTTTGCTCGACGGTGTTACAGACTTCTTGAAAGTCGCGGCACCAGACATGTTGCCCGGTAAGGTCCGCGCCCCCAATGCAGAAGCGCCCGCGATCCCCGATCTGTCCGACACGGTGCCTATCCGCCCGCCCGGTTTCTGCACCGGCTGTCCGGAGCGGCCGATCTTTGCGGCCATGAAACTGACCGAGCAGGAGTTGGGCAAACACCAGATTACCGGAGATATTGGCTGCCACCTGTTTGGCGTTCTGCCCCCATTTGAGATCGGCGGCTCGACCATGGGCTATGGCCTAGGCCCCGCGTCAAATGCGGCCTTCGATGGGGGCGGCGACAGGCGGGTGATCTCGATCATGGGCGACGGCGGGTTCTGGCACAATGGGTTGTCGACCTCGATCGGGAACATGGTTTTTAACAAATCCGACAGCGTCGCGGTGATCGTCGACAACTACTATTCTGCCGCCACCGGCGGGCAGGATGTGATGTCGTCCCGCGCGCATAATGACACAAAATCTACCAACAATCCGATTTCCAAGGCGCTCAAGGGCGTGGGCGTGGAATGGGTGCGCCAGATTGACCGGACCTACGATGTCGGCAAGCTGCGCGAAGTGCTGCGCGAGGCGCTGACCACCGACTATAAAGGGCCGAAGGTGATCGTCGCCTCCTCGGAATGTATGCTCAACAAGCAGCGTCGCGAGAAGCCGCTGCGCAACAAGGCGATCAAGGAAGGCCGCCGCATGGAGGTGCCGCGTTTTGGCGTCGATGCGGATGTCTGCACCGGGGATCACGCCTGTATACGGCTCTCGGGCTGCCCGTCGCTGTCGCTCAAACGGCTCGACGATCCGCTGCGCGATGACCCGGTGGCGCATATTGATCAGACCTGCGTCGGCTGCGGCAACTGCGGCGAAGTGGCCGATACGGCGGTGCTCTGCCCGTCCTTCTATCAAGCCGATGTGGTGCATAACCCGACCCGTTTTGAGCGGTGGCGTGCCGAAAAAACCAGCCAAATCATCTCGTGGCTACAAAGACGGCGCGACGCGAAGCGGCTGCGCAGCGAAGGAGTGACGACGTGAATATGATCCTGCCGCAAAAGACACCCGATGCGCGTGTCGGTGAAATTATCAAGCTTGCGGTCATGGCCGTGGGCGGGCAGGGCGGCGGTGTCTTGACCGGCTGGATCGAATCCATGGCGCGGGCCGAGGGCTATGTCTGTCAGGCGACCTCGGTCGCGGGCGTGGCACAGCGGACGGGGGCCACGATCTATTACGTCGAAATGGCCCGCAAGAGCGCGTTAGAGCCGGTCTTTGCCCTCGCCCCTGCCGCGGGTGATGTCGACGTGTTGATCGCGGCCGAGATGATGGAGGTTGGCCGCGCGGTGATGCGCGGTTTCGTGACGCCAGACCGCACCACGTTGATCGGCTCGACCCACCGCGCGCTTGCGGTGAGCGAGAAGATGGCCCCCGGCGACGGCATTGCCGACGCGGATGAAGTGCGTGCCGCTGCAGAAATCGCGGCGCAAAAACTGGTGTTGGAGGATATGGAAGGGCTGGCCGTGGGCGCGGGTTCTGTCATCTCCGCCTCGCTTTTCGGCGCATTGGCAGGCTCTGGCGCGCTGCCGTTCCGCCGCGAAGCTTATGAAGATGCGATCCGCGCAGGCGGCAAAGGGGTGGAACCATCGTTGCGTGCCTTTGCTGTGGGATATGACGCGGCGCAGGGCCGTTTGCCGACCGCCGCATCTGTCGCATTGGACGAGTCCGAAACCCCCTTTCGCCTCACCGGACCCCAAGCGTTGCAAACCCAATGGGACGCGTTGGTCACCCGCGCCGATGCGCTGCCAGAAGCGGTGCATGATCTGGCGTTTGCGGGCCTGTCTAAGGTGGTCAATTTCCAAGACTGCGCCTATGGCACGCTCTACCTCGACCGGCTCGATACCGTGCTGGCCCGCGACAGTGCTGCCTGCGATTGGCGGCTGTCGGCGGAGGCGGCGAAATACATCGCCAATGCCATGGCCTATGATGACATCATTCGTGTGGCAGACCTGAAAACCCGCGCGCCGCGTTTTACCCATATCCGGCAGGAAATGCGGGCGGGCGACGCGAACCTGATGCAGTTGACCGAGTACTTTCACCCCCGCGCCGAGGAAATCGCAGGGCTGATGCCCGCGCGTCTTGGGGCGAAGGTGGAAGCGAGCGACACGTGGATGGCCCGGCTGAACCGCTGGTTCGATAAGGGCCGCCGCCTGCGCACGGACCGGCTGCCCGCATTCTTAATGCTGCATGTGCTTGGGGGGCTGAAGGGCTACCGCTTGAAAACCCACCGCCACGCGATTGAGGTGGCGCATCTTGAGGATTGGCTGTCGCGCTGTCTGGCCCAGGTCGAGGCCGATTACGACGTCGCGGTCGAGCTGGTGAAATGCCGGCGCCTTATCAAAGGCTATTCCGACACCCACGCGCGAGGTTTGGGGAAATTCGACAAGGTGATGGATGCCGCTGATCTGCTGCGTGGGCGCGATGATACGGCGCAATGGATCGCGCGTCTGCGGGAGGCGGCCTTGCAAGATGCCGAAGGTAAGGCGCTTGATGGGGCGATCGCGACAGTGCGTTCTTTCGTTTAGGGGCAGCGCCTATTTTCTGTGCAAATCCTGCGTGACGTTTGACAGGACGCGCAGGTTGCTCGTATCCCAGTTGACCGGCCCACAATGCCGCGCATAGCTGATGCTGAACAACCGGGGTCACTGCCATGGAACTTTCGCATCTCATCGCCTTTAATGTCGCACTCATCGCATCGATCCTCAGCCCCGGCCCGGCCTTTCTGATCGCGCTGAAAACCACACTGAGTTCGGGCCGTCAGGCAGGTGTCGCCGTGGGGTTTGGCCTCGGCCTTGTCGCCTCTTTCTGGACCCTTGCCGCGCTCTTGGGGTTGGAGGCGGTATTCCTTGCTTTCCCATGGGCTTATGCCCTCGTCAAAGGGGTCGGCGCGGTCTATCTTCTCTATGTCGCATATGGCATGTGGCGTGGCGCGCTTGAACCTGTGACAACCACCGTGAAACCTGCTCGTCACGCCTTCCGGCAGGGGATGATGATCAATATCCTGAACCCCAAATCGGTGCTTTTCGCCGCAGCGGTGCTGGTGGTCATCTTCCCGGAAAAGATGCGCTTGGGCGAGAACCTGTTGATCGTTGGCAATCACCTGATCATCGAAGTGATTTTCTACACAACACTGGCCTTCGGCATGAGCCGCCCCGCCGTGAGCCAAGGCTACCTGCGCGCTAAAATTTACCTCGACCGGGTAGCTTCGGCGGTTCTTGGGCTTTTGGGGCTGCGGCTGTTGTTCTCGCGTTAAAGCTCGGCCTCCCACCTCCGCGACAGGCGCATCGCACCATTGATGATCCCCACCATGGAATAGGTTTGCGGGAAGTTGCCCCATCCCTCTCCAGTGGCAAATGCAGTATCTTCCGACATCAGACCAAGATGGTTGCGTGCCTCGAGCAGTTCCTCGAACAGCTTGCTCGCTTCCTCCTCACGCCCAATGCGAGCCAGTGCGTCGATCCGCCAGAAGGCACAGACGTTAAAGCCCACCTCCGGCACGCCGAAATCATCTGCTTCCTCATAGCGTAGCATGAACGGGCCCCGGCCCAACACTTCGGAAAGCCGCTCTACCGTGGCGATGAACCGGGGATCTTTCGGCGGCAGAAATCCGACTTCGCCCATCAACAAGACGCTGGCGTCCAAGGTTCTGCCACCGAAGCTTTCGACAAAGGCACCGCGTTCCTCCGACCATGCATTGTCTAGGATTTTATCGCGGATCACTTCCGCGCGGTCTGACCAAAGGGTGGCGCGGTCTTCCAGTTCCAGATGCCGCGCAATCTTGCCCAGCCGGTCACAGGCGGCCCAGCACATCAGCGACGAAGACGTGTGGATCCGCGCGCGGCTGCGCAGCTCCCAAATCCCGGCATCGGGCTGATCGTGCAACTCCCACGCCTGTTCGCCCAAGGGCTCTAACTGTTCAAATGCCGTGCGCCCGGTGTTAAGTGGCAGGCGGTGATCAAAGAACGCGGGCGCCGCGCCAAGGATGATATTGCCGTAGGTGTCATGCTGGAAATGCTCATGCGCCTGATTGCCGATCCGCACCGGCCCCATGCCCCGAAACCCCTGCAAGCTGGGCGAGATACGCTCCGTCAAAGCCGTCTCAAGCCCCAGCCCCAGCACCGGCTGGATATGCCCGCCTTCGGCATCGGCGACGGCGTTCATCAGCCATTGGAAATAATGTTCCAACGTGCGTGTCGCGGCGAGGCTATTGAGCGCACGGACAGTGAAAAACGCATCGCGCACCCAGCAATAACGGTAGTCCCAGTTGCGCCCCGAATCTGGCGCTTCGGGGAGGGAGGTGGTGATCGCGGCGATCACGCCGCCTGTGGCCTCATAACTGCAGAGCTTCAGCGTAATCGCGGCGCGGATCACGGCCTCCTGCCACTCGAAGGGGATCGCCAAACGCTGCGTCCAGCGCTGCCAGTAGCGGGTGGTTTTCGTGCGGAAGGTATTGCCGATCTGCTCGGCACTGTCTGACAGCGTTTCATCCGGGCCGAGGATGAAAGTCATTTCGCCTTCAAGATTGATCAGCCGCGCGTCAAGCACATGGTCAATCGGCGCATCGGTGGTCAAGCGTATGTTCTGCTCTGGCCCCACGAAACGCACATGGTTCGAGCCGCGGGTGAGCGTCGGGGCGATTTCGCCCCATTGGAAGCGCGGGCGCAGACGCATCCGCACACGGGGCGAACCTTCGATACGCCGCACCTGGCGCACCAACATTTGCGGGCGAAAGCTGCGGCCATAGGCCGAAAAACGGGGGCAGAAGTCGATAATCTCAACCGTGCCCTTGGGGCTGCGCAACACTGTGCGCAGGATCGCGGTGTTGGGTAAATAGCTTTGCTCGCTTTCGGTCATGCCTTCAAGTTCGACGGCAAATTCACCATCACCCTCTTCGCCAGCACCATGCCCCATGAGACTGTGAAAGACCGGGTCTCCGTCAAATCGTGGCAAGCAGAACCAATTGATTGCCCCTTCGCGACTGACCAATGCTGCGACAGCGCAGTTCCCGATAACACCCAGAACCATAAGTCCCTCTTTTCTATTCTCAACGCGTCTGCCGGGCGAACCAGGTCAGCGCAAAATCTCTTCCAGCCAATCGGCAAAGCCTGCCACATCGTCGATCCGGTGCTGCGCCTGCGTGGACTCCTGACCGATCTTGATCCCAAAGCCACCCAATGCCTGTGCCGCGCGAAAGCCGTCTTCGTCAGTGACATCGTCGCCCACCATCACAGGCAGACGTTCCGCAAACGCAAGCGAGGCCATAAAACGCTCAACCGCACCGCCCTTGTCGACACCTTTTAATGCGATTTCGCTGACCATCTTGCCATGCAGGCCACGCAGGTTGGCGTTTTCCTCGACGAGTGTATCGACAAAGGCACGGCAGGCCTCGCCTTGATCGGGTGCCTTGCGGTAATGCAGCGCAATCGCGCCGGGTTTGCGCTCTGACGTGACACCCTGCAGCAGGGCAAATTCCTCGACCCGGTCAATGACCTCGGTAGGGATGCCTGCGTCTTGTGTCGTCACATGATCATCGGTGCCCAATCGAAGTTCAAGCCCGTGAGAGCCCGAAACCGGGAGGCGCAGTGCGCCCAGAATGCCATCCACATCCGCCAGCGCGCGACCCGAGATCACCGCCACCGCGCCATCTGTCGCCGCAACGAGGCGGGTCAGCAGATGTCGCGTACGATCGGGCAGGCGGGCATCTTCTGGATTGTCGACGATGGGGGCCAAAGTGCCGTCCAGATCCAGAAAAAACGCGTGGCGCTGGACTGGGATCAGCGGCGGCAGATCGTTGTGCGGCAAGGTGGTGCTATCCATAGGCTTGGGTCTATCCGTCTCATGGCGCGGGTATTTCACCGAGAAACCTATGCGTCACCGCAGCGAAATCAAAGCATTTATGCTGCAACTGCGCAAAGACCTGCAGAGCGCACGGCGGGAACCCATGAACCGCAAGAACGTTGAGCAGAACGTCGCTCTCTATCGCCTGCCTCACATGCTTGCCCCGGAATCCCCGATGAACGCACCGTCCTCGCTTAGATACTACCCCGATAGTAAGCCCGGCATTGCTCGCCGGCGCTGCGGGCGGGGGTTTTCTTACTTTGCGCCCGATGGCGCGTGCATCAAAGACAAGGTTGAACGCGAGCGGCTGGTAAAGCTGGCGGTGCCCCCGGCCTATGAACAGGTCTGGATCTGCCCTCATGTGAATGGTCACCTACAGGCCACAGGTTTCGATGCGCGGGGGCGCAAGCAATATCGCTACCATCCGCTTTGGTCCGAGGCGCAAGCGCAGGAAAAATACGCGAGTTTGGCCGATTTCGCCGAAACCCTCCCCCGGCTTCGCCGTCGGGTCCGTCGTGATCTTAAAGGCGAACTGGGCGACCGCGCCTTTGCGCTGGCGGCCGCGGTCGCGATGATTGACCGTTTGTCTCTCCGGGTGGGCAATCAGGTCTATGCCAAAACCAACCGCACCTATGGCACGCTGACGCTGAAACGGCGGCACCTGACGTTGCGCGATGGAAAGTTGCAGGCGTCCTTTATGGCGAAAGGAGGCAAACGGGTGCGTCGACAAATTGCCAATCGGACCCTTATGCGCGCGCTTGAAAAGATTCGCGACCTGCCGGGCGCCGACCTGCTTACGTGGGTTGATGACGAAGGGACGCCGCGTACGTTAACCTCTTCGGCGTTGAACGATTATATTGCCGATGCTGCGGATGTAGATGGGTTCTCGGCCAAGACGTTTCGCACTTGGGCAGGCTCGGTCGCGGCGTTCAATGTGGCGCTGACCCATGATAGACCGACCATTAAGGCGATGGCTGAGGCCGCCGCTGAGCGGTTGCACAATACGCCCACCATTGCACGCAACAGCTATATCCATCCGCAGGTGATTGACCTGTGTCAGCATCCGATGGACCTGCCGGAACCCCCTGATATAGACGACATGACCCAAGCCGAACGCGGGCTCTTGGCGTTTTTGCGCGCGCAGGCATAAGTTTCTTTTGCCGTTCAGCCGAACTTTAATCGCGCTCAAGCATTATTAACATGAATAGCGTTTAGCCTGTTTTTAGAAGGATGCGAATTTCATGAGCGATAAAGACGGGCCATCTCTCAGCGGTGTTCTTGATCAAATGGAGCATCTTTCCGGAGGGGCGGACAGGCAGATCACCGTCGAAGAAATTATCGACTGTCTGGGCAACCATTCCTTTGCATCAACCATTCTCGCGTTCAGCCTGATATCCACGTCGCCTGCCAGTGGCATTCCCGGGGTCACGGCCTTTGTGGGTTTTGTGGTCATGTTTTTGGTGGTTCAGATGATTTTTGGCCGCAACAGTCTGTGGCTTCCGGGCTTCATCATGCGGCGAGATATTGCCGCGAAAAAGCTCCGGGAAGGTGTGAAATGGTTGCGTCGTCCTGTGTCATTTGTGGATCGCTTTATGCATGAGCGCACGACCTTCTTGCTCCATCGCCCGTGGATATATCTACCGCTGATTATGGTGCTTTCAGTTACCATTTTTATGCCGTTCATGGAGATCGTACCAACTTCCGGCTCCATTGCCTCTGCAATGATCGCCATATTCGCGGCGGGCTACCTCATGCGGGACGGTCGGGTGGTGATCCTTTCAATGATATTGATGTCGCTGCTGCCCGTTGGCGTTACATGGTTCTTTCTTGGGCGGTGAAAAAATAATCAGGCCGTATCTCCTTGCTGCGCCTGCAAAAGGTTTGACCGGCGGCTTCGCAGATGGGAACCTTTGGTGAACTGAACCATTAAACCGTTAGTGGTGGTCGGCGTTCCGTCTATTCAGGCTCGGCGGCCGAAAATGATTGTTCCCGAGGCAAAAAATGGCTGGCAGATTAATTGTAATCTCAAATCGTATCCCGTCAGAGGCCGCCCCTTCTGGAGGATTGGTGTTTGCACTGCATGAGACGCTACGCAAAATCGGCGGCGTCTGGATCGGCTCGCATCCCGAAACCACAGACGACCCTGCTGAAAATCTAAGCGAATACGGCGATCAGGGTGAATATGCACGGCTAAGCTTCAGCCTTAGCCCAGAAGACTACCAAAACTTCTATCTCGGCTTTTCCAATTCGGTGCTCTGGCCCGTCTGTCACCGTCGCGGTGATTTGGTAGAGCTCGAGCGCGGTTTCGAGCGCGGCTATAGCGCTGTCAACGCGCGCCTTGCCCGTCAGGTGATGAAGGTCGCCGCACCGGACGATATGATCTGGGTGCATGACTATCATTTCTTTCCCCTTGCGACAGAACTGCGCAAACTTGGCTTTACGGGCAAAATCGGATTTTTCTTGCATGTTCCCTTCCCCGCTTTGGGCGATATGGGCGCCCTCCCGCGGGAGGCTAATCTGGCGCATTGGCTGGCGGATTATGACCTTGTTGGCTTGCAGACCCGAGCCGACGTAGCGCGCTGCCTTGAGATGTTCCGCGCCGAGACTGATTCCGAGTTTCTGATGAACGGCACGATCAAATGCGGTGCACGTGCAGTGGCGATCCGGTCCTTCCCCATTGGCATCGACGTGGAGACATTTGTGCAGGCCGCGCAGGGAGGGAGCGCGCAAGATCGGCTTGCCGACGATATGGCAGGCGACATCGTCATTGGCGTTGACCGGCTGGATTATTCCAAGGGCTTGCCCAATCGATTCCGTGCTTTTGGCCGCTACCTTGAAACCCGTGATGAACGTGAGCGGCGTGTGAGTATGGTTCAGATCGCCCCGCCAAGCCGCGAGGAAGTCGCCGCCTACCGCGAGTTGCGCTACGAGTTGGAAGAATTGGTTGGCCGCGTGAATGGCGAGCACGGAGAGATCGATTGGACCCCGTTGCGTTATATTCACCGCAACCTTGACCGCAATCTGCTGGCAAGGCTCTACCGCCGTGCGCGGGTGGGGATCGTCACGCCGTTTGCGGATGGGATGAACCTTGTCGCTAAGGAATACGTCGCAGCACAAGACCCCGAAGACCCAGGCGTATTGATACTGTCGCATATGGCGGGTGCCGCCGAAGACCTGACCGATGCAATTTTGGTCAATCCCTATGACATCGAAGAGATGAGCGAAGCGTTGAAGACGGCATTGGCCTTACCTTTGGAGGAGCGCAAACGCCGTCACGCCAAATGCATGGCGCAGGTGCGCGCAACCGACGTAAACCGGTGGAGCCAGACTTACGTACAGGCGCTCAAGACCTGCGCGGCAACGCTGGTGGTCAAACCTCCAGCACGGGAATGGTCTGAGGCTTAGGATCAGCGTCACTCCTCCGGGGCGAAGTGCACTTCGGTTCCCCAGCTGTCGCATTTTTCAGCCAGGCCAGCGGGCAGGGGCAGATCGGTAAAGAACATATCAACTTCTCGGGCCGAGGCGATGCGCGCCGGGGCAGAGCGTTTGAATTTGGAGTGATCCGTCACCAGAAAGGTCTTGCGCGACTGCGCGATGATACATTGGCTAACGCCCACCTCTTCGATGTCGAAGTCCAAGAGATCGCCATCCGCATCCATGGCCGAGCAGCCGATCACCGCAATGTCGAACTTAAATTGACGGATCGTCTCAATCGTCAGATTGCCGACCAAGCCGCCGTCCATACGGCGCAGCGCACCGCCGGTCAGCACGATGCGGCATTCGGGATTGTCGACCAAAATATTGGCCACGTTCATGTTGTTTGTGACCACCATCAGATCGCGGTGACGGAGCAGCGCGCGGGCCACCGCCTCGGTGCTGGTGCCGATGTTGAGAAAGACCGAGCAGCCGTCAGGGATGTGTTCGGCACAGGCGCGGGCGATGCGAATCTTGGCCTCCTCATGCAAGTTGCGCCGCTCGGCATAGCCGATATTGCTCGCCCCCGAGGGCAGCACCGCGCCGCCGTGCACCCGCTCCAACTTGCCGCTATCAGCCAGTTCGGTGAGGTCACGGCGGATGGTCTGATGGGTCACGCCGAAATGCTCGGCCAGCCCATCGACCGTGACTTTGCCTTCGCGCCGGGCGATTTCAAGAATGTCGGGATGGCGGAATGTCTGTGAAATGGGTGTCGCTCCTGCCTGCTGTTGGCGCATTATCTCCAGCGCTTTGGCTAACGCAAGCAATCGCGCAGCAACTTACGCTTAACATGTTCGCTACGCTGGTGAAACGAACATAAACGAAAATAAAACTTGTGCAGATAAGAGTCGTTTCGTATCACTGCCCCTGAATTGGACAGTCTGAGCTGGGGAGGGCCGGATCGTGAACCAACAGCCCGATAGCCATAAGGCCACGGCCCCGGTCGATCTTTTCGTTATCGGTGGCGGTATTAACGGTGCTGGTATTGCGCGCGACGCCGCCGGGCGGGGTCTTAGCGTGACCTTGGCCGAGATGAATGATCTGGCCTCCGCGACCTCTTCGGCCTCGACCAAACTGTTCCACGGCGGGCTGCGCTACCTTGAGTATTTCGAGATCGGCCTCGTGCGTCACGCGCTGACCGAACGCGAAGTGCTGCTGAAAGCCATGCCGCATATTTCTTGGCCGATGCGCTTCGTGTTGCCCTATCACCGCGACATGCGGTTCGAGGGGGATACGCCGACCTCCAAATTGCTGCGGCTGTTCATGCCGTGGATGCGCGGCCGTCGTCCGGCTTGGCTGATCCGCTTGGGCCTGTTTCTTTATGACAATCTCGGCGGGCGCGAAATTCTGCCCGCCACCCGCAGCCTTTCTTTGCGCGACACGCCAGAGGGCGCGCCGCTGGAAGATCGGTTCGAAAAAGCGTTCGAATATTCCGATTGCTGGATTGAAGACTCGCGACTTGTGGTGCTGAACGCCCGCGACGCAGAATTGCGCGGCGCCCGCATCCTGACGCAGACCAAAGTGCTGGCGGCCTCTCGCGAGGGTAGTGTCTGGGCCGTGACGGTTGAGCACGGCAAGGACGGCCCGCAAGAGGTGATCCGCGCGAAAATGCTGGTCAACGCGGGCGGCCCATGGGTGGGTGACATCATTCAAAATACCGCGCGGCTGAACTCCTCCGAAGGGGTGCGGCTGGTGCGCGGCAGCCATATCGTGACCAAGCGGCTTTACGATCACGACAAATGCTATTTCTTCCAAGGCACCGATGGGCGGATCATCTTCACGATCCCCTATGAGCAGGATTTCACTCTGATCGGCACCACGGATGCGGATCACCCCGATCCTTCGGTCGCCCCGGAATGCACCCCCGAAGAGCAGGATTACCTGATCAACTTCGTAAACGGCTATCTCAAGCAGGACATTACCCGCAAAGATATCGTCTGGACCTATTCCGGCGTCCGCCCGCTTTATGACGATGGGGCCAGCAGCGCCACGGCGGCCACGCGGGACTATACGCTTAAAGTGGACGAAACCGGCGGCGCGCCGATCCTCAATGTCTTTGGCGGCAAGATCACCACATACCGCAAACTGGCCGAAGACGCACTGGAGCTGATCGCACCGCATTTCGGCGGGCTGTCGGATCATTGGACCGCTGGCGTGGCGCTGCCCGGTGGGGATTTCCCGGTGAACGGCGTGGCGCAGTTGATTGCGCGGCTGAAAGCGGATTATGACTTTCTTGATGAAAGCTGGGCAGCACGGCTGATCCGCGCCTATGGTACCGATGCATGGGCGATGATTGGCGAGGCGAAAACGCTCGCGGATATGGGCGAGCACTTCGGCGCGACCCTCACGGCGGGCGAGGTCGCGTGGCTGATGAACAAGGAATATGCCCTCAGCGCAGAGGACGTCGTTTGGCGCCGCAGCAAGTTGGGCCTGCGAATGGATGAGGCGCAGATCGCGCGTCTTGATGAATGGATGCAGATGCGCGCGGCAAAACAAGCCGCCTCTGCGGCGGAATGAGGGGAGGACGAACGTGAGTTT
This sequence comes from Sulfitobacter sp. AS92, assembly GCF_038900015.1. Taxonomy (NCBI): domain Bacteria; kingdom Pseudomonadati; phylum Pseudomonadota; class Alphaproteobacteria; order Rhodobacterales; family Roseobacteraceae; genus Sulfitobacter; species Sulfitobacter sp. AS92. Next base: position 138,342 of record NZ_JBBMQL010000008.1, on the reverse strand, counting down.
GATCCTAAAAAACGTGTCGAAAACGGTGGGCGGTCAAACGCATATCCACCCGACCGACCTGACCTTGGAAAAGGGCACAATGAACGTGCTTTTGGGGCCTACGTCTGCGGGCAAGACCTCGCTGATGCGGCTGATGGCGGGGCTTGATGTGCCCAATACGGGGCAGGTGATCTGGAACGGTGAGGATGTCACCGGGATGCGCGTCCAAGACCGCAAGGTGGCGATGGTCTACCAGCAGTTCATCAATTACCCCTCGATGACCGTTTACGACAACATCGCATCGCCGATGAAGCTGGTGGGCAAGTCGAAGGATGAGATCGACCGCGCTGTGCGCGAGACGGCTGAACTCATGCAACTGACCCCGATGCTTGACCGCAAACCGCTTGAGCTTTCGGGCGGTCAGCAACAGCGCTGCGCCTTGGCGCGGGCGCTGGTGAAAAACGCAGGTCTCGTGCTGCTGGATGAGCCGCTGGCGAACCTTGATTACAAACTGCGCGAAGAACTCCGCGCCGAGATCCCGCGCATCTTTGAACGCGCCGGGTCGATCTTTGTCTATGCCACGACAGAGCCGGAAGAGGCGCTGCTTTTGGGCGGCAACACCGCGACGCTTTGGGAGGGCCGCGTGACGCAATTCGGCCTGACGCCAAGCGTTTACCGTCGGCCCGAGAATGCCACGACCGCGCGCGTTTTCTCTGACCCGCCGATGAACTTTCTGAGCATGACCAAATCGGGCGACACGCTGCGGTTTGACGGCGGCGAAATGCCCGCGCCTGCCACGATGGCGAGCCTCAGAGACGGCGAATATACCGCTGGCTTCCGCCCCAACCACTTGACACTCGCGGCACAAACACCGGGCGCGATCGCGTTTGACGCAAAGCTGAACGTGACCGAGATCACTGGATCGGAAACCTTTATTCACCTCGACTATCACGGCGCGAAATGGGTCGGGCTGGTGCATGGCATCCAACACCTGAAGCCGGGACAGCCGCTGTCGGTCTATCTGGATCCAGCGCATATCTATCTCTTTGACGCGAACGGGGCCCTTGTCTCTGCCGCGCCCTATGCGGAGGCGGCATAATGGCCAAGATCACGCTTGATAACCTTGCGCATTCCTATCTGCCGAACCCCGGCCATGAGGATGATTTCGCTCTCAAGGAATTGAACCACGACTGGATCGACGGCGAAGCCTATGCGCTTTTGGGCGCTTCCGGTTGCGGCAAGTCTACATTGCTCAACATCATTTCGGGGCTGTTGCAGCCGTCGCAGGGGCGCATCCTGTTTAATGATGTGGACGTGACCCACGCCCCCACCGCCGAGCGCAACATCGCGCAAGTGTTCCAGTTCCCGGTGGTCTACGACACGATGACGGTGCGCGACAATCTCGCCTTCCCGCTGCGCAACCGGGGTGCGGATGCCTCTTATGTCGCGAGCCGCGTCCAGCAGATCGCGCAGATGATCGGCATGGAAGACGAATTGAACCGCAAGGCGCGGGGCCTCACGGCGGATGCCAAACAAAAGATCAGTCTCGGCCGGGGCATGGTGCGCGAAGATGTCAACGCGCTGTTGTTCGACGAGCCGCTGACGGTGATCGACCCGCACATGAAATGGGAGCTGCGCACGCAGTTGAAATCGCTGCACCATGAATTCGGCCACACGATGATCTATGTGACCCATGACCAGACCGAGGCGCTGACCTTCGCGGATAAGGTCGTGGTGATGTACGATGGTCGCGTGGTGCAGATTGGCACGCCGCAGGAATTGTTCGAGCGGCCCGCGCATACTTTCGTGGGCTATTTCATCGGCTCGCCGGGGATGAACCTTTTTGACGCGCAGATCTCGGGCAATGCCGCGCAGGTCGCGGGCACACACATTGACCTGACCAAAAGCTACGCCCCCAAAGGTGGCAAGACGCAACTGGGCGTCCGGCCCGAGTTTATCCGCCTCAATGGCGAAGGGCTGGGCCTGCCTGCCAAGGTGACGCGCGTCGAAGACGTGGGCCGCCATAAGATCATCCGCCTTGATGTGGGGGGTCAGCCGGTCAGCGCCATTGCCGGAGAAGGCGCAACCGTGCCCAGCGAAAACACCGCGATCAGCTTCGATCCGGCGGGCATCAATGTCTATGCCGATGATTGGCGCATCAGCGCAGAGGGAGAGGCCGCATGAACAAGACCGTCAATCAAAAGGCATGGTTCCTTGTCCTGCCCGTTCTGATCCTCGTGGCGTTTTCGGCTGTGATCCCACTGATGACCGTGGTGAATTACTCGGTGCAAGACACCTTTGGCCGGAATGAGTTCTTTTGGGCGGGGCTTGAGTGGTTTTCCGACATGCTCGACAGCGACCGGATGTGGGACGCTTTGGGCCGTCAGTTGATCTTCTCGGGCGTCATTCTGGCAATTGAAATTCCGCTGGGCATCTTTGTTGCGCTGAACATGCCGAAAAACGGTTTCTGGGCCAGCTTTTGTCTGGTGCTCATGTCGCTGCCGTTGCTGATCCCGTGGAACGTGGTCGGCACCATCTGGCAAATTTTTGGCCGCGTCGACATTGGCCTTTTGGGCTATACGCTCGACAAGCTGGGGATCACCTATAACTACACCCAAGACATCACCGCCGCTTGGATCACCGTTGTTGTCATGGACGTCTGGCACTGGACCTCGCTGGTGGCGCTTTTGGCCTATGCCGGTCTGCAGTCGATCCCGGATGCCTATTACCAAGCCGCCAAGATCGACCAAGCCAGCCGTTGGGCCGTCTTCCGCTACATCGAACTGCCGAAAATGGCAGGGGTGCTGATGATCGCGATCCTGCTGCGCTTTATGGACAGTTTCATGATCTATACCGAGCCCTTTGTCGTCACCGGGGGCGGGCCGGGCAATGCCACGACCTTCCTTTCCATCGACTTGGTGAAAATGGCCATCGGGCAGTTTGACCTCGGCCCCGCCGCCGCCTTCAGCCTGATGTATTTCCTCGTTATCCTGTTGATCTCATGGGTGTTCTACACCGTGATGGTCAACCTCGACAAAAGGGATGGTGTCTGATGACCGATAGCACCGCACAAGCCCCCGGCGCCGCCGCCATTCCCGGTGACCTGACCGACAGCACCCCCGCGCGCCGCCGCTTCCGGCCCAAAGGCTCGGTGGTGGTAATGACGCTCTACCTGATCTTCCTGCTGCTGCCGATCTATTGGCTGATCAACATGAGCCTGAAGACCAACGCCGAGATTTTGGGTAGCTTCTCGCTTTACCCGCGCGATCTGACGCTGGCGAATTATGCCAAGATCCTCACCGATCCAAGCTGGTACATGGGCTACGTCAACAGCCTGATCTATGTGGTGATGAACACGGTGATTAGCCTCGCCGTGGCGCTGCCCGCCGCCTATGCGTTTTCGCGCTACAGCTTCATGGGCGACAAGCATCTGTTCTTCTGGCTGCTGACCAACCGCATGGCGCCACCCGCGGTATTCGCGCTGCCGTTCTTCCAGCTTTATTCCTCGGTCGGGCTGTTCGACACGCATATCGCCGTGGCGCTGGCGCATTGCCTGTTCAACGTGCCGCTGGCGGTCTGGATCCTCGAAGGGTTCATGCGCGGCGTGCCCAAGGAAATCGACGAGACTGCCTATCTCGACGGCTATTCTTTCCCACGCTTCTTTATCCGCATTTTCACCCCCCTGATCGCATCAGGCATCGGAGTCGCGGCCTTCTTCTGCTTCATGTTCTCATGGGTCGAACTGCTGCTCTCGCGCACGCTGACCTCGGTTGATGCCAAACCCATCGCCGCGACCATGACCCGTACCGTCAGCGCCTCCGGCCTCGACTGGGGCGTGCTGGCGGCAGCGGGTGTGCTCACAATCGTGCCCGGCGCGCTCGTGATCTATTTCGTCCGCAACTACATCGCCAAGGGCTTTGCCCTCGGGCGGGTATAAGGGAGACCGCTTATGTCTTGGATGGCTTGGACCATGCCCACCGCGATCTTCTTCGGTGTCATCGCGCTGTTACTCGTGACCTTCACGATCCTCGCGATCAAATTCCCTGAGACGCCCCGCACCGGCATTCTCAGGATCGAAACAACCCGTGGTGACCGTCTGTTCATCACGCTTCTCGGCTCGGCCTTTATCAATTTGATCTGGCTGGGTTTCGACGCGGGACCGCAGCCCTATGCGCTGCTGGTCTGCCTTGCCTATGCCGCAGCTGTATTTCGCTGGGTCTAGGCGCTTACCACTGGCCGACCCCGTACAATCGGGGCGGCCAAACGATACGACCAGATGTCTAGGGAGGACACAATGAAACGATCAATGATGAAATCAAGCACCGCGCTTGCGGTTACGCTTGGCCTGCTGGCCGGGCCCGCTTTTGCGGATATGGAAGCCGCGAAAAAATTTCTCGATGAGACCATCGAGCGTTCGGCACTGAGCCGCGAAGAGCAAGAAGCGGAAATGCAGTTCTTTGTCGATGCTGCTGAGCCGTTCAAAGGCATGGACATCAAAGTGGTGTCCGAGACCATCACCACGCATGAGTATGAGGCCAACGTGCTGGCCCCGGCCTTCACCGCGATCACCGGCATCAACATCACCCACGATCTGATCGGCGAAGGCGATGTGGTCGAGAAGTTGCAGACGCAGATGCAGTCGGGCGAGAACATCTATGACGCCTATATTAACGACTCTGACCTGATCGGCACCCACTGGCGCTATAAGCAAGCGCGCAGCCTGACCGACTGGATGGCGAATGAGGGCAAAGACGTCACCAACCCCGGTCTTGATCTGGACGACTTCATCGGGTTGGACTTCACCACCTCGCCGGATGGTGAGCTTTACCAGCTCCCCGACCAGCAGTTCGCGAACCTCTATTGGTTCCGTCAAGACTGGTTCACCGATCCTGAGTTGATGGCCGAGTTCAAAGAAAAATACGGCTATGATCTGGGCGTCCCGGTCAACTGGTCTGCTTATGAGGACATCGCCGAGTTCTTCACCGGCCGCACCATCGATGGCGTCGAAGTCTTTGGCAACATGGACTACGGCAAGAAAGACCCAAGCCTTGGCTGGCGCTACACCGATGCGTGGATGTCCATGGCTGGCATGGGCGACGTGGGCGAGCCCAACGGTCTGCCGGTTGACGAATGGGGCATCCGGGTGAACGAAAACTCGCAGCCTGTCGGCTCCTGCGTTGCGCGTGGCGGTGCCACCAACGATGCGGCGGCGGTCTATGCGATCACCAAATCCATCGAGTGGCTTGAGAAATACACGCCCCCCGCCGCTGCGGGCATGACCTTTGGCGAAGCCGGTCCGGTTCCTGCCCAGGGTGCGATTGCCCAGCAGATGTTCTGGTACACCGCCTTCACCGCGGACATGGTCAACGACAGCGCCAAAGCCGTGCTGAACGAGGACGGAACACCCAAGTGGCGCATGGCCCCCAGCCCGCATGGCGCCTATTGGAAAGAGGGCCAGAAGGTTGGCTACCAAGACGTGGGCAGCTGGACGCTGATGGAAAGCACGCCCGTCGACCGCGCCAAAGCCGCATGGCTCTACGCGCAGTTCGTGACGTCGAAAACCGTTGATGTTGAAAAGGCCCATGCTGGTCTGACCTTCATCCGCGAGTCGACCATCCAGCACGACAGCTTCACCGAACGCGCGCCGAAGCTTGGCGGTCTGGTGGAATTCTACCGCTCGCCCGCGCGCGTTGCATGGTCGCCCACCGGGACAAACGTGCCGGATTACCCCAAGCTGGCGCAGCTTTGGTGGCAGAACATCGGCGACGCCATGTCCGGTGCGAAGACCCCCCAAGAAGCGCTCGACAGCCTCTGCGCCGAGCAGGAAAAAGTGCTGGAACGGCTTGAGCGCGCAGGCGTCCAAGGTGATCTGGGTCCGAAGATGAACGAAGAGCAGGAAGCCTCCTACTGGCTGGAGCAAGAGGGTTCGCCCGTTGCCAAGCTCGACAACGAAGACCCAGAGCCTGAGACCATCAGCTATGAAGAGTTGATCAAGTCCTGGCAGTAAGCCAAACTTTGGGGGGCCGGGGCGCAAAAGCGTCCCGGCCCCTTTTTTCATGTCCAAACCATTATCCGGGGGCTGCGCCATGACCCATATCCTCGCCATTGATCAAGGAACCACATCCTCGCGGGCGATCCTCTTTGACGGCAACATGTCGGTGACGGCTACGGCCCAAGAAGAATTCCCGCAGCATTTCCCCCGCTCCGGCTGGGTTGAGCATGATCCCGGCGATCTGTGGTCCACCACCGCGGGCACCTGCCGCGCGGTGATCGAAAAGGCTGGCCTGCGCCCCGATGACATCACCGCCATCGGCATCACGAACCAACGCGAGACGACGCTGGTCTGGGACGCAAAAACCGGCAAACCGGTCCACAACGCCATCGTTTGGCAAGACCGCCGCACCAGCGATTTCTGCCGCGAACTGCGCGAGCGGGGTGACGACAAGATCATCACCGAACGCACCGGCCTGCTGGCTGATCCCTATTTCTCTGGCACCAAGCTGAAGTGGATCCTCGACAACGTCGAAGGTGCCCGCGATCGGGCGCGGCGGGGCGAGCTGCTCTTCGGTACGGTCGACAGCTTCCTGATCTGGAAGCTCACCGGCGGCGCGCGCCATGTGACCGACGCCACCAACGCCGCGCGCACCATGCTCTATGACATTCACAAAGGCCGCTGGAGCACGACGATCTGCAAAATGTTCGACATTCCGGTCGAGATGCTCCCCGAGGTACAAGACTGCGCCGCCGATTTCGGCACCACGCGCCCCGATCTCTTTGGCCGCGAGATTCCCATCCTTGGCGTGGCGGGCGACCAGCAGGCCGCGACCATTGGCCAAGCCTGTTTCCAGCCCGGCATGATGAAATCGACCTACGGCACGGGCTGTTTTGCGCTGCTAAATACGGGTGAGACTGCGGTCACCTCTACCAATCGCCTGCTCACCACCATCGCCTATCAACTCGACGGCAAGCCGACCTACGCGCTCGAAGGGTCGATCTTTGTCGCCGGGGCCGTGGTGCAATGGTTGCGCGACGGGCTGAAAATGATCCGCGAAGCAAGCGAGACCCAAGGGCTGGCAGAACAGGCCGACCCGCATCAGAACGTGGTGCTGGTGCCTGCTTTCGTTGGCCTAGGTGCGCCTTACTGGAATGCGGAATGCCGGGGTGCGATCTATGGGCTGACGCGCAATTCCGGCCCCGCCGAATTGGCCCGTGCGGCGCTGGAAAGCGTCGGCTACCAAACCCGCGATTTGCTGGAGGCGATGCAGGCCGATTGGACAGCGCAAGGCCAATCGGGTGAAATCGCCACCCTGCGGGTTGACGGCGGGATGAGCGCCAGTGACTGGGCGATGCAGTTTCTCTCAGACGTTATCGGCGCTTCGGTCGACCGTCCTGATGTGCTGGAGACCACAGCACTCGGCGCGGCATGGTTGGCGGGGCAGCGGGCAGGGATTTACCCTGACATGGAAGGCTTCGCCCGCGAATGGGCGCTCGACCGGCGCTTTAAACCCCAGATGGATGAAGCCACGCGGGATGAGAAATACGGCGCATGGAAGCGCGCCGTGAACGCCACGTTGCAATTCTGATGGAGGTAATCGCGCCTTTCGGCTTCGCCACCGCCGGGCACATCCGCTTTGGCCGGGGTGTGGCAGGTGAAGCCGTTGATGCCGCGCGCGCCTATGGCAGCCGGGTGCTGATTGTGCGCGGTGGATCTGTCGCTTGGGTGGATGAGTTGAGCCGCGAGCTGACCGCAGCGGGATGTGACGTGACCGAGGTCCGCAGCAACGGCGAGCCCTCTGTCGACGATGTCCGCTCTGCCGCGGCGGCGAGACGGGGGGCGCAGGTGGTGCTGGGCGTCGGTGGCGGCGCGGTGATTGACCTTGCCAAAGCCGCAGCCGCGCTGATCCCTTCGGAATGCGACGTGATGGAACATCTCGAAATCGTGGGCGCCGGCAGGCCGTTACAGGCCGCCCCGCTGCCGATGATTGCCATCCCGACCACCGCAGGCACCGGCGCCGAGGTCACAAAAAACGCCGTGATCGCCGTGCCGGAGGCCGCACGAAAAGTAAGCCTGCGCGACGTGCGGATGCTGCCGCGTTTGGCCTTGGTTGACCCCGCCCTGACCGACGGGGCACCGCGCGGGGTGACATTGGGGTCTGGCCTCGACGCGCTGGTGCAGGTGATTGAGCCTTACCTTTCTAACAAAGCCAACCCGCTGAGTGATGCGCTTTGCCGCTCAGCAATCCCACAAGGGATCGCGGCCCTCAAACGTCTGGCAGAGGGCGAGGACAAAGCCGCGCGGGATGCGCTGGCCTATGTCAGTCTCTCGGGGGGGCTGGCGCTGGCCAATGCGGGGCTTGGCGCGGTGCATGGGCTGGCCGGAGTGATCGGTGGACGTTTCAACGCCCCGCACGGTCTGATCTGCGGGCGTCTGTTGGGGCCGGTGTTGGCGGCCAATAGCCGCGCGCTCGGCGCATCCGTGCGGTTTGCTGAGGTGCAAAGATGGCTGACAGAGGGCTTTGATCTGCCCAAGACCGATACTTTTGACGCCCTTGCGGCGCTGCTCGACGGCTGGGGGCTCGACCGTTTGAACCGCTGGATTCCCGAAGGGACGGACCTTGGCGAGACTGCGCATGAAGCGGCTATGTCTTCTTCTATGCGGGCGAACCCTTGCGTGCTCGGTCAAGACGCGCTCAAAAGCTGCATCCGCGCGGCACGGTAAGGCGCGCAAGGGCCACAGGCCCCTGCGCGTGTTTTTCATCCGGCGCGCGGCGGTGTTTTGCCTTCGCCCAAGTCCCAAAACACCCCGGCCATCACGCGCAGCGCGTCGCGGCAGACGGGTTTCAGCACATGTTCATCCGGCGCGTGTTGCGAGCAACTGCGGTAGGAATGCGGCACCCAGACCGTCGGCAGGCCGAGAATGTCACTGAAACTATCGTTGGGCAGTGACCCTGCAAGGTTCGGCAGGATATGCGGCGCTTTGCCTGCTGTCTCGGTCAAGGACTGGGCGACAAACTTCACCCAAGGGTGATCCGCATCCAGACGCGTTGCGCGAAAGAAGCCCCGGTCATGCGGCTCGATCCGTACGTCTTCAAACCCGTGTTTATCAAGGTGACGGCGCAGCGATGGCAGGATGTCTTCGGGATCGGTGCCGACCACATAGCGTAACTGGCAGGTGGCCGTTGCATGGGCCGAGATCGCGTTGACCGGCGCTTCGGGCACGCCGCTTTTCATCGCCAGTACGGCAAAGCTGTTCCAGCCATAGGCGCGCTCCACCGGGGTCAGGTCTTCTTCGCCCCAGTCCATATCGATGGCCGGGCCATCGTCGCTTTCAATCGGCAGGTCTTTTAGGGCTTCGCGGACCGAAGGTGTCAGGCTGTCAGGCCGCCATTCCGCGATCTGAATTTGCCCGCGTTTGTCGGTGATGGTCGACAGCGCCTGTGCCAAGATCATCGCTGGATCCGCTAGCAAACCACCCCAATTTCCCGAGTGGTGCGCGCCCTCGCGTTTCTCGACGATCAGGTCAAACGATACCCCACCGCGTGAACCCATGAACATCGTCGGCACATCGGGTTGCAGCCGCGGGCCATCGGAGGCGATGAGCACGTCTGCCGTCAGCTTCTCGCGATGCTCTGTAAAGAATTCTGGCAGGCCCGCGCTGCCGGTCTCTTCGCTCATTTCGATAACGATGCGGCAGTTGAAACCCAGCTTACCGCGCGTTTTTAGGACCGCTTCGATCGCTGCGATGTTGATCAGATGCTGGCCTTTATTGTCCGCTGTGCCACGGCCATAGAGCTTGTCGCCTTCCTCGACCAATTTGAAGGGATGCAGCCCTTCGCGCCACTGATCGGTCTGCGCGCGGATCACGTCGCCGTGGCCGTAGGTTAGCACGGTTGGCAGATCGTCACCTTCGCGGCGCTCGCCCACAAGGAATGGTCCGCCGCGCGGGTCGGGGTTGTCGTGAAAGCTGCAGGCAAAACCCATCGCGCTCAGGCGCGGCTCCATGGTCTCAATCAGGTAACGCTTGAGTTCAGGCGCTTGGTCTGGGTTCTGGCTTTCGGTCTCATAAGAGACGAGGTTGCCCAGTTCGGTTTGGAAAATACCCTCATCGAAATAGGTCGAGATCGCTTGGATCGCGCTGTCGCGGCTCATGGTCAAATGTCCTTTGTCAAATCTTCGGAAATGGCGTCGCCCCAGGGCGACATGATCTCGGTACAGCCCGAATTGCGCCCCGCGTCGCGCATCACGCCGGCAGGGCAGGCAAAGGCGTAAGGGAAGATGGTGCGTTTGGTTTCGGCGACGGTGTTGTCTTCGCGCAGGCGGTCCAGCACAGCGCATGGCAGGTCTTCGTCGGCGATAAGTTGATTGGCGTCCGAGGCGTCGATCCGGGGCGCGTGGAAGCTATCTTCCAACGACATATCGAAATCGGTCACGAAAGACGAAAGCTGCGCCACCGCACCGAGGATTTTGCGCCCGCCGGAGGCACCGAAGGCAAAGCGTTTATCACCCTGTTCGCCGACCACCGGGCAGACGTTCATCAGGCAGCGTTTGTTCGGGCCGAGCGAGTTTGGACGGCCCTGAACAGGGTCGAACCACATGATGCCGTTGTTCATCAAAAACCCGGACGAGGGGGAGACGACCCGCGAGCCAAAGATCGAAAGAAGCGTCTGGGTCTGCGCCACCATATTGCCGTGACGGTCGACGACCGAGAAATGCGTGGTGCAGCCCGGGGCCTCGGGGCTTTCGCCCGTGTCGCCCATTGACCCGAGCCGCCGCGCGTAGGCGCCTTTAAGGGCGTTGGCCATCGCGGCATAGCTGTCGGGACCGGGTGCGTTGCCCAAGGTTTCGGTCTCAAGCGAGGCGAAAGTATCGCGGAAAGTCGGCCCTGCGGTGAGGCCCGGCACAACGTGGAACCGCGCGTCGCGATAGGCAAAATCGAGCGGGGCGTGGAATTCGGCCCGGTAGGCGTTCAGGTCTTCGCGCGACAGGCTACCGCCTTTGTCCTGCACATCCTGCGCCATCGCCACACCGAGGTCACCGTCATAGAGCGCACGCGCCCCGTGTCGGGCGATCTGATCCAAGCTGTCGGCCATGCGCGACTGGTCCAGCCGCTTTTCTGCCAGTGCGGTCCAGCCGCTGATCGTCGGCCATTGACCATCTTCAAGAAAGAGCGCTGCGGCATCGGTATCTTTGGCCAATTCGCGCGTGCAAGATGCGATGACGAGCGCGGCGTACCAATCGACCAAAAGCCCCTTGCGCGCGTGGTCAATCGCAGGCGATAGCAGCTCACCCCATGGCATCTTGCCGAAACGCTCATGCGCTTGGCCTAACCCATCAACCACACCCGGCACCGCGATGGCAGTCGCACCCTGCACGTTGCGGTCGCCCTCGACATGTTCCCACGGAAAAAGATCGCCCGCCTTGCCGCGCCCGCTGAGCGGATAGTTCGCCGGGTCAAGCGCGCCGGGGCTGCGCATGCCGTGGTTCAACGCGTGGGCCTGACATTCTTCAGCGCGCCAGAGCATCATTGCCCCGCCCCCGGCAGGGCCGCTCATCCACGGCTCCAGCACCCCGATGACGAATGAGGTGGCCACGGCTGCGTCTACCGCGTCGCCCCCAGCCGCCAGTACTTCGGCCCCCGCGATTGCTGCAAGCCGGTGCTGGGCCGCAACGACGCCATGTTCGGTTTCGATGACGGTTTTGCGGGTTTGACTGCTGTGCGACAGGTTCGATGACATGGGATTACTCTTGCTCGTACATGGGGGTTTCCGGATCGTGCAGATGGCAGGCAACATGGCCCTCCGGGATCGGGATGTGGCGCGGCGCTTTTTGCTTGCAGAAATCCGTCGCGCGCGGGCAGCGCGGGTGGAAATGGCATCCCGGCGGCGGCGCGATGGGGTTGGGGTAGGCCATGCCAAGCTGCGTGTCCGGCACGCCCAAACCCGGCTCGGGCGTCAGGACCGATTTCAGCAGCGCCTGTGTGTAGGGGTGACGCGGGGCGTCGAAGAGCCCGGCAACCGAGTTCTGCTCGACGATCTCGCCCAGATACATCACTGCCACGCGGGTCGCGAGGTGCTCGACCACGGCGAGGTCATGGCTGATGAAAAGGTAGGTCAGGCCAAACTCTTCGCGCAGCTCACCCAATAGGTTGAGGATTTGGCTTTGTACTGAGACATCCAGCGCCGAGGTCGGCTCGTCGCAAATCACCACTTCGGGCTTCATGATGAGCGCGCGCGCAATGGCGACGCGCTGGCGTTGGCCGCCTGACATCTGGCTGGGATAGGTGTTCATCACGCGTTGCGGCAAGCCGACGACGTCGAGGATTTCCTTAACCTTTTTCTTGCGGCTGGCCTCATCCCCAATACCATGCACCCGCAACGGCAGAGAGATCACGTCATAGATGCTCTTGCGCGGGTTGAGCGAGGAATAAGGATCCTGAAAGATCGGCTGGATTCGTCGCGCCAGCGCTAGACGGCCCTGCTGCGTGATCTCTTCGCCGTCAATCTTAACGTGACCGGCGGTGGGTTGTTCCAGACCCAGCAGGATCTTGGCGAGGGTTGATTTACCGCAACCGCTCTCACCGACCAGCCCCAGCACTTCGCCGCGGCCCAGTTGCAGTGATACGTTGTTCACGGCTGTCAGCGGTTTGACCTTGCCAAACATGCCCTGTTTCACCCGGTAGGTTTTGCTGACGCCCGAAAGCTCCAGCACCGGGGGGGTGTTTACGCTGTCCTTCATACGGTCAGCTCCTTCTCGGAATGGCGTTTGCCATCGGGGAAAATGCAGCGGAAGGCGTGATTGCCGTCTTCTCTTTTCGGGATCTCGCCCCGGCATTCGGCCACCGCGTGCGGGCAACGGGTGCGGAAAACGCAGCCTTTGACCTCGCCCACCAGCGAGGGCACGATGCCCGGAATGGTCCCCAGCTTCGCACCGCGGTCGGTCTTGCCGGGCAGCGGGATACAGCGCAGAAGGCCGCGGGTGTAGGGATGCGAAGGCGCGTTGAAGATGTCGGCCACCGGGCCAGTCTCAACCAACTCGCCCGCGTACATCACCGCGACCTTGTCGGCCACGCGCGCCACGACGCCGAGGTCATGGGTGATCAGGATCACGGCCATGTTCATCTCGCGCCCCAGATCGTGCAGCAGCCGCAGGATCTGCGCTTGGATCGTCACATCGAGCGCGGTTGTCGGCTCGTCCGCGATGATTAGTTCCGGCTCGCACATCAGCGCCATCGCAATCATTACACGCTGGCGCAGACCGCCTGATAGCTGGTGCGGATACTGCGATAGACGGCTTTCGGCAGCGGTGATGCCGACTTTCTCTAGCAGTTCAATCGCCCGGTCCCGCGCTTGCTGGCGGCTGACTTTGCGGTGCAGCAGCAGCGCCTCGGCCAGCTGATCGCCGATCGTATAGGCCGGGTTGAGCGAGGTCATCGGCTCTTGGAAAATCATCGCCATCCGCGCGCCGCGCAGTTTGCGCATCTGGCTTTGGCTGGCGGTGGTCAACTCAGTCCCGTCAAAGGTCATCCGATCCGCGCGGCGGTAGATGGATTTGCCCAACAGCCCCATCAACGCCAGCGAGGTCAGGGATTTCCCCGAGCCGCTTTCCCCCACGATGCACAGGGTTTCGCCACGGTTGAGATCAAAGTCGATCCCACGCACCGCATGCAGGGTGCCGCTGCCCGTGGGAATGTCGAGCCGCAGGTTGCGGACACTCAAAAGAGGTTCTGTCATGGGTCAGCTCCGGTTTTCGGGGGCGGTCACGTCGCGCAGACCATCGCCCATCAGGTTGATCGCCAGCACCAGCACGAAAAGAACAGCACCGGGGATCAGGACGAGCCATGGCTCGAACAGCATCATGTTTTTGCCTTCAGAGACCATAAGTCCCCAGCTGGGCGTCGGCGGTTGCACCCCAAGGCCAAGGAAGGACAGCGCCGCTTCGAGCAAGATCGCATGGGCCATTTCCAGCGTCACGACGACGATCAGGTTGTTGGCGATGTTCGGCATAATCTCGGACAGCAGGATGCGCGGGGTGGAGGCACCGATGACCTGTGCTGCCGCAACATACTCGCGCCGCCGGACCTGCATGGTCGAGGCGCGCATCACCACGGCGAAGCGGTCCCAGAGCAGCAGACCAAGAACGCCGATCACGACCTGAAGCGAGCCGCCAAGGATCGCCACAACCGCGAGGGCGACCAGCACCACGGGCATCGCCAAACGCACGTTGATGAGGAAGGTCACGACCGCATCGACCTTGCCACCGAAGTAGCCCGCAGCCACGCCCATGGCCGTGCCGATCACGCCAGAGATCAGCGCCGCCACGGCCCCGATCAACAGCGATATCCGTGCGCCATAGATCAGGCGTGACAGGTAATCGCGACCAAGGTGGTCGGTACCCAAAGGATGCTCCCAATCGCCGCCGAGGAACACAGGCGGCTCCATCCGGGTCATCAGGCTTTGTGCATAGGGGTCATGTGGTGCGATCCATGGGGCGAGGATCGCGATGATCGTAAGGATCACGAGGACAATCGCCCCGATCAGCAAACCCTGATGCCCAAAGACGCGCTTGCGCAGCATCTGGCCGGGGGTCGGGCCGGTGATTTCGTCCAAAAGGCTGTCATGTGTACCAGCGGTGATCATGTCAGCTGCTCCTCATGCGGGGGTCGAGCCATGCGTTGAGCACGTCTGCGAGGAAGGTGAATACGATGTAGAACATCGAGAAAATCAGGATCAGCGCCTGCACGGTGGGCAGGTCATTTCGCGCGATGCTTTCCCAAGCGAGATAGCCCGCGCCATGCAGGGCAAAGATCGATTCAACCACGATGGAGCCGCCCAGCATGAAGCCCATTTGCACGGCAGCAAGGCTCACCACTGGGATGATTGCATTGCGCAGCGCGTGACGGAACAGAACGCGGGTCTCGTTTGCGCCCTTGGCCCTCGCGGTGCGGATGTAGTCAGAGTTCAGAACATCCAGCATGCCTGCACGGGTCAGGCGCATGATCGCGGGCATCGCGTAATATCCCAGTACGATGGTCGGTAGAATGAAATGACGCCAAGTCTCGGTGCCCGATGGCGGTAGCCAGCCCAGTTGGATGGCAAAGACAACAATCAGGATCAAACCGAACCAAAAGCTTGGCATCGCTTGCCCGGCGACCGAGATGAACAGCGCCACACGGTCAATGATTGAATTGGGGCGGATCGCGGCGACCACGCCAAGCGGCACGGCAGTCAGCAGCGCGAAGGTAATGCCGCAAACGCCCAGTATCATGGTGACACTGAGACGGTCGGCAATGAGCGAGGCAACCGGCAGGCGAAAATAGTAGCTTTCGCCAAAATCGCCCTGAATGGCCGAGAACAGCCATTCGCCGTATTGTACCAGCATCGGACGGTCAAAACCGTAGAGGCGGCGCAGAGCCTCGACATCTTCGCCACTGGCGGTTTCGCCCGCAAGTGCGGCGGCGGGGTCGCCCGACAGGAACAGCAGGCTAAAGCTGATAAACGACACAGTGAAGGCCACGAGAATGGCCAATCCCAATCGTTTGAGAATGAATTGAAGCACGGGTGCAACTACCTTGAGGCTGCGCCGCAGGCGGATGGCCTGCTGCGTGGGTCTGGGTGGGGTGCGGAAAAAAGCAGGGCAGGGACACCGATCACGGCGCCCCTGCCGTTTGGTTTACTTCCAGCTAACCGTGGTGAAGCGCAGAACTTCGTCGGCTGTGGGCGTGTATTCCACCTCGTTGGTGGTCACGTAGTTGGTGTTGTAGGAGAACATCGGCGCCCAATAGGCTTCCTCGGTGATGCGTTCGATCGCCTTGGAGTAGTTCTCTTTGCGCACGGCCTCATCGGTCGAGCTGTCGGCGATGTTGAGGTATTCTAGCGTCTCGTCGTCCATCGCATAGTCGAGCGAGCCATGCTTGAAGAACTGGCTGACCATCGCGGAGGCGTCGTTGATCGAGTAACTGCCCCATGTCTGGAAGGAGATCGGCGTCTCGCCCTTCATGTTCAACTCGCGCAGGGCGGAATACTGCAGCATCTTGAAGTTGGTATCGATGCCGACGGCGTTCAGGTAGCTGGTGATCGCTTCGGCGTATTCGCGGTCGCGGTAAGCGTAGAAATCAACCGAGAACCCGTCTTCAAAACCCGCTTCGGCCAGCAGTTCCTTAGCTTTCTCGGGGTTGTATTCATATTCTACCGCGGCTTCTTCGTCGCAGCCGAACTGGCTGGGGAAACAAGGCGTATAGACGACTTTGGACTTGCCCTTGAGCAATGCGTCGACGAGCTCCTGACGGTTGATCGCGTGGTTCACCGCCTTGCGTACGCGCACGTCGGAGAAGGGGCTGTCCTCGGACCGGCCTGCGGCGTCCATCGCCAGATAGCCAACACGCATGGTGGATTCGTTGGAGACCTGAAACTCGTCCCGCTCGGCCAGCTTTTCGGCTTGGTCCGAAGGCACCTGCCAGATCAGATCGAGCGATCCGCTGAACAGTTCAGCCATCTGCGTGTTCACATCCGGGATGGTGCGGATGTCGACGTTTTTGATGCTGGGCTTGCCTTTGGGGCTGTCGTGGTAGCCTTCATAAGCTTCCAGTTTGAAGTGCTGGCCGGGGACGACTTCGGTCACTTTGTAAGGGCCGGTGCCGACGGGTTTCAGGCCCATACCTTCTGGGCCGGCTTCTTCGTAGTAGTCGCTGGGGTACATCGACACGGGGCCGGAGAGGAATTCGATGGCCGCCGGGAATTTCTCTTTCAGCATGATGCGGACGGTGTAATCGTCGATCTTCTCGGCCGACTTCATCCAGTTCACGTTGCGCTGCGTTTTCACGCCGTTGGCCTCATCGGCCACGTAGTTGACGGTGAACACCACATCATCGGCGGTGAAGTCGGAGCCGTCGTGGAATTTCACACCTTCGCGCAGTTTGAATTCGATGGTCGTGTCGTCGATCCATTCCCATTCGGTGGCGAGGTTGCCGATGTATTCGTTGCTGACCGGATCGCGGTAGATCAAACCGTCCCAAACCGCGCGCTGCAGCACAACGCCTTCGCGGGATGAGTTGAAGTAGCTGTCGACGTTCTCAAGCTCTTTGGTGAAGGCAACGTTCAGCGTGTCGTCTGCCTTGTCCGCCCAAGCAGCACCCGTGGCGGCGGCAAGGACAAGCCCGGTAATGGTAGATTTCAGGACCGTGGATTTCATGGTCAACTCCCCTGTTGGTTTACGAATTTAGTTCCGTATCGTTTTTGACTTGCGAAGCGTATCATATAATAATACTTGATATCGCTATACGATTAGTAAACGCAATCCGTTCGGTATACGTCAAGCCCCGGTTTGATATTTTGGGCTAACTTTCGGGGTAGGTGATTGGAAAAGAAGCAAAATACGCTCTATGTTGGGTCACTCGCCAAGGGGCTGCGATTGCTCCGCGCCTTTGATGAATCGCATACGGAATTGTCCCTTGTGGCGCTTGCAGAGCGCAGCGGGCTGGACAAAAGTGCGGTGCAACGTCTTGCAAATACGCTGCATATCGAAGGGATGCTCGACAAAGATCCGGTGACCCGGCGTTTTCGTCCGTCCCATGCGTGGCTGGAGCTGGCCTACGCCTATTACTGGTCGGATCAACTGGTTGGGCAGGCGATTCCCAAGCTGATCGACCTCAGTCAAGAGATTGGCGAGACGGTCAATCTGGCCGAGCTTTCCAGGGACCATATCATCTATGTTAGCCGCTTGCCCTGCCAACGGACATATTTCGCGGCCACGGTCATTGGGCGGCGGCTGCCTGCGCTATCAACCTCAGCAGGCCGCGCGATCATCTCAACTTTTTCACCTGAGGATCGGGAAGAGGCGATTGAGACTTGGCCGCTTAAACCCTTTACCGCGCGCACCACTTTGGACCGCGCGACAATCCGCACCAGCATCAATGAGGCGGTGCAGCAGGGCCATGCGATTTCCAGCGATCAAATGATCCTGTCAGAGATCGGCGTGGCCTGCCCGATCATCGGCCCCGATGGGCGTGCCTTTGCGGCGGTGCAATGTTCGGTCTCAGCCCATACATGGACGCGTGAGCGGATCAGGGCGGAGATCCTGCCACGGCTGCAAGACACCGCGAACGCCATCTCGCCCTCGTCACAGGTGCACCGACGTTAAATAGCCGGGGCGTTGCGGCCCCGGCCAATGATTTCTTATTCCCAGTTCAGCTTTTCTTCGCGCTCCCAGAACCGCAGCTTGCGGCAGGACTTCAGAAAATCGCCGGCATTGTCGGCGGTGATCTCCGTGGTGCCCTCGTCCTTCTCAACACCGGCGGCCTTGAGCAGCGGATCGGCGGCCTTTGTCCACGCGATGAACTTGTTATGCGCGAAAGCGTCCGAGACGAAATCCTGCGAGGGTTTGTTCTTGGCGATCCTGTCGGCTTTCTCGTCGCCAAAGACCAGTGCCACGGCATCAAACACAACCGACGGCCCACCGTCGATCTTTTCATCCCCCGCGCGGGTGCTGCCGTCCGACAGGGTGACCCCTTGAATATGAGGTGTGACGATGGCTACCATCGCACCTTCATCCTTAAAAGTTTGCTCAAGCGCTTCCACAACAGATGCATCGGCACCATCCGTCAAGTAGAGCCCCAGCTTACGCCCCGCAAAAGTGTTCGGCGGGTTCTTAAGAATGCTCAACGCGTCGGATGCAGGCAGATCGGTGATCGGCGCGCGGGCAGGGGTCGCAGGTTCGGGCATCTCGGTTACACCGAGACCGTTGGCGACTTGTTTCGCCAAATCATCGTGCACGTTCATCAAGTGCGACAGCATCCGCAAGCGAATACGCTCCTCCTGACACTTGGACAGCTCGAACGTATAGGCCGCTGCGATATGCTGCTGTTCAATCTTGGTCTGGCTGATGTAGAACTGTCGCGCTTGGCTGTAGTGGTCGGCGAATGTCTCTGACCGCACGCGCTGTTTGGTGCCACTGACTTCTTCCGCGTAGCTTTTGAATCCAATCTCCGGGTTCTCACGCGGGCCGCCATCGTCGCCCCAGCTGTTCGGCTCATAGTTCACCCGACCTTTGGGATTGTGCATCGCCATATGGCCGTCTTGCTGGAAGTTGTGGAACGGGCATTTCGGCGCGTTGATCGGGATATGGGTAAAGTTCGGCCCGCCGAGGCGTTTGATCTGCGTGTCGAGGTAGGAGAAGTTTCTTCCTTGCAGCAGCGGGTCGTTGGTGTGGTCGATCCCGCGCACGATGTTCTGGGTGCAGAAGGCGACCTGCTCCGTCTCGGCAAAGAAGTTGTCGACGTTGGCATCCAGTGTCAGCGTGCCGATGATGCGCACCGGCACCTGTTCTTCGGGGATTAGCTTGGTCGCATCCAGGATGTCGAACTCAAAGTTGTCAGCAAACTCATCGTCAAAGACCTGAATGCCCAGATCCCACTGCGGGAAATCGCCCGCGTCGATGGCATCCCACATGTCGCGGCGGTGGAAGTCCGGGTCCGCGCCATTGATCTTGAGCGCCTCGTTCCAGACGACCGATTGCACGCCCTGCTTGGGCTTCCAATGGAACTTAACGTAATGGGATTTGCCCTCAGCGTTGACCAACCGGAAGGTATGCACGCCGAAGCCTTCCATGAAACGGAAGGAGCGCGGGATCGCCCGGTCGGACATCTGCCAAACCGTCATGTGGATCGCTTCGGGCGAGAGCGAGATGAAGTCCCAAAAGTTGTCATGCGCCGATTGCGCCTGTGGGAAGCCCCGGTCGGGGGCGGCTTTGACGGAGTGGACGAGATCGGGGAATTTGATCGCATCTTGGATGAAGAACACAGGGATGTTGTTACCAACCAAATCCCAGTTGCCCTCTTTGGTGTAGAATTTGGTCGCAAAGCCACGCACGTCACGGGCCAGATCGAAGGACCCTTTGTTGCCCGCCACGGTCGAGAAACGGGTGAATGTCGGGGTTTTCTCGCCCACACGCTGGAAAATGTCAGCGGCAGAGAGGTCGGGGATCGCCTCGGTCAGCTCAAAGTGCCCATGCACCCCGTAGCCGCGCGCGTGGACGACGCGCTCTGGAATGCGCTCGTGGTCAAAATGGAACATCTTCTCGCGAAAAATGTGATCTTCCATCAAGACCGGCCCGCGCGGGCCCGCTTTGAGCGAGTTCTGATCATCCGCGATCGGACCGCCCTGCGCGGTCGTCATCGTCTTTTCGCGGTCCGTGGTTTGCTGGCGGGGTTCGCCGCCTTTGCCAAGTTCTTTATCTGTCATGATCTTTCTCCACAGCGCCCCCGGACTATGATCGGGAGGATTTGTTGCAAATTCGCGGTGGGCCAACTGGCCCTTTCAGGGTGGGGCGCAATTGCCCAGCCCTACGAGAGTTCAACCGCCTGGAGGGCGGCGGGTTCCCAAGCGTTCGTGACCGGGCTCCGAAACTTCTCCCCGGACCAGAATTTGGACGGCACGGTATGTGCGGCCCGGTCAAACGCGCCGTCTTGTCCGTTAAGGAACGCCGACAGAACCGAAATGTGCGCAGGCAGATCGCGAACCGATACACGCTCAACAGATGGCACCTCCGGCGGCCAGCACCCCATCACGCCACGGCGCTGCTGATCGATCAAGAATGCCGCATTCGGCAAGCAGTCATCGGCCAGATAATCCGCCCCGGCTAATCTGGTGCGCAAAGTATCCGCCATACCGCCGTCAGCCCGCCCGACAAGACGGCAGGAGGCTTCGATCCAGATATCATCTACATGCCGAACTTTTTTGCCAAACTCTCTCAACGTACGGATGATTTGGCGGTCTTCGGCGCAGGGGATCGGGGCAAAGCCACCGACGGATTCATAGGCATCCCGGGTGAAACCAAGGCTGGCGCCGGGGGCGCCACCGTGGCTGCCGCGAAGATCAGCGCAATTCGGGGCATGGCGGGCATAGAGCTCAAGCACCAGGGCGCGGTAAGCTGTTTCATAGTCGTGCAAACTGGGGTCTAAACTGGCCAAGCAATCGGCCTCAGCAGGGTTTAGCGTGACCTTTCCGCAAACCGCATCAACGTCTTGCAGGTGATGGATGCTTTGGGCAACCCAGTCGGGGCTTACTTGACAATCGGCGTCGGTCGTCAAGATATGACGCAGATGGGGCATCTGCTCAAGCGCAAGGGCACAGCCCCGCTGCCGCGCCGCCCCGACCCCCATCCCGGGGGCAAGGGTGATATCGAGCACGGTTAGGTCGATGTGGTGCTGCCTCGCTGTGAACTGCGCAATTGCGGCAGTGTCATCATCGGTATTATTGACCACAACCACGACCCGGACCCGTTCGTTACACTGTGGGGCGAGGGCGGTGAGACAGGCCGCAATCCGCTCCGCCTCATTTCTCGCGGGGATGATGACCGCGGTGTCCTTGCAGCGCTCGAAACTCATGTGCTCCCTCCCGGCAGCGCGCGGTCTATCCGGTAGTCGTCGGTCTGGGTCACGCAGGTGAAATCTTGTGTGGTGAGGGTCTGTGCAAAGCCTTGCAACGCCTCCTCTCCCTCAAGTGGATTTCCGGTAGGGCCGCGCCACGTCACGCAGATGATCTCGGCCTGCGGCCACCGTGTCGCAATGTCTGTCGCCAGCTGTTCCAAGCCCGCGTGATCCAGAAAATAAAGTACCTCTGACAAGATCAGCAGATCAAAATCGCCTTCGGGCAGAGGGCCGGGGTAGAAGCCTTGAACAAAGCGCCCTTGTGGTACGGTCTGCCGCGCGGCGCGTAGCGCGGTCGCCACAGCGTCCATCCCAGTATAGCGCGCGCAAATATCGATCAGATGCCGCGCCAACTGGCCGTTGCCGCACCCCAATTCAAAGGCACTGCGATAGCCGCTTTGCGAAAGCGCCGCGCGGGTTGCTTTGAATTTTGCCTGCTCATAAGCGCTGTGCTCAAACCCCCAAGGATCGCTGGTCTGCGCGTAGAGCCCTTGCAAATGATCCAATCCAACGCCCATCACGGCATCCTCCAGAAAATCTCATCTTCCTGCGCGAACAGCTCGACCATGGGTTCAGGCAGGACAAAGCCCTCAGGATCATCTTGCACGACCTGACCAAGCTGACTGCGATGCGCCCGGATGGCGTTGATCTTGGCGTCGCGGAAAGAGGAAGTGTCGAGCAGAACCGGGTCATATGGCGCGGTGTTTTGCGCAAACTGGGGGTCGTCCCAACGGCTCCAAACCGGGTAGTTGTAGAAATGCAGGTCAGGCCGTGTGTCGCGCAAGGCGTCAGCGAGTTGTGCGGTGCTCTGGTGATCGCAGTGTTTGTCTTCGCGCGCCGGGACAAAGATATGGCGTATGTTTTGCGCGTCAATCACGTCGGTAAGCGACGCCAATACCTCGGACGTCGCAACTTCATGCATCCGGCTGTCAGGCAGGCCAAGCCAAGTCAGGTCTTCAGCCTTGCCGCCCAAAATATTAAGCGCTGCAAGCAACTCCGCGCGGCGTGTCTCGGCCAAGCGGGCAGGGGGCCAGTCGCGAGAGGCAGGGTGGCTGGCGCTGCCATCTGTCACGCAAACCACATGCGCGCCCGCCGCCGAAAAAGCACGGGCCAAGAGGCCACCGCAGGCAAGGGTTTCGTCATCAGGATGCGGGGCCAGAACAGCAATCTTTTCCCTGCCAGAAAGGGCGTCGAGAAGGCGGGCATTCCCACTCATCCGAAGACACCCCAGACCGTTTCATGAGAGGATAAGGCTTGGCGCGCGGCGCGTTGTAGAAACGCATCCCGCGCGGCTTGGCGCAGATAGACCGACAGATCGCGCGCCATCCGCCCGGTTTCGGAGGTTGCCGCGAAATGCCGCAAACCAAGGCTTTGCTCCACTGCCTTGATCGCATCAAGGGCGACTTCCTCGGTATAAATCCGCGCGGCGATCGACGTGCTGACGATGGTCTCGGGTTGCACATCATCTACGCTGGCCAGTGCGGCGCGTTCGACCAAGGCCATCCCGGCCCAGATACGCATCAACACCTGCATAAGCCGCGCCAATTGGGCGTCGGTCTCTAAACGGTCCATCGCGCGGAGGGCTGTTGCTGCCGTGTCGATAAGACCTGCCGCCGCTCCGGCCTGAAGGGCGGCAATCCGCCAGACCCCGCCAACAAAATGCGGCTCGTTCAAATAATCACCCGGCGCGCCGATCAGGTGCGTCTCTTGCGCGGGCATGCCAGAAAAATCGAACCGGCCCGACGCCGTGGCGCGCATGCCCAGCATGTCCCACTGCGATGCATCCCCACGTTTCGGGTCGGTAACCTCTACCAGCGCAAGCTGAACCTTAGGGCCAGAATTCAACGTAATAAGCGCATGCGTGACGGTGCCCAGACCAGAGGCGAAAATCTTTTCACCCTGCAAGATATCTGCTTCAGAAGTGGCGGCTGTGCCCCCATCGGCCCCCCAAACCCCGAAGAGGCCGCCTTGCTCAATCACCTGTTCCGCGTGTTGAATTTGCACCTTGGTGCCATACAGACGAACGAGCCGTAGGGCGTTTACATGCCCTTCCCACAACCGTCCCACGCTAAGATTGGCAGCGCCGATCTGCATCAAGGCACGAGCGGTCCGCAGCGGCGACGCGGCGCCGTCCTCAAACATCAGCCCGGCGTCACGAAGGATGTCGATGGATGCAGCGATCGGTCTCTCACCGCTTTCCTCGGCAGGGGCCGCGACGCGCAGGGCTTGCCGGGCGGCATCGGAAAGGGCGTCAATCTGAGGGGCGGGCGGAAGGGGATCGAAACGTGGGGCACTGTTCATGGCAGCGTCCGAATGTCGGTACAGGTTGCTACCATCAAATCAAGTGTCACGATTCACTCCCCATATATAGAACGGGGCAGACCGCGCGAACGGCGGCACTGCCCATGCAAGTGCAACCGTTCAGTTTGGTAGTTGGTTCCCGCAAGCGGCACTGTCGCGCAAACGGCGGGGCCTTTGGCAGGTTACCCTTCGGGAATATCGCCCATCACTTTGGGCACGTGATAGCCTTTTCGCACTGCGTCACGCGCCCGCAGGCGTTGGTACCACGCGCGCACGTTCGGATAGTCGGCAAGGTCGATCTGCTGCCATTCATAGCGCGAGACCCAAGGCCAGCAGGCCATATCGGCGATAGAGTATTCGCCGCAGATATGGTCACGCCCCTCCAGTTGTTTGTCGAGCACGGCGTAGAGACGTTTGACCTCAGCGCTGAACCGCTCTTCTGCATAGGCGGCTTTGCCGGGGTTAAAGTGCAAGAAATGGTGCGCCTGCCCGGCCATGGGGCCGAAACCGCCCATTTGCCACATGAGCCATTGCATCACTTCGGCCCGCGCCGCCTGACCTTCGGGCAAGAAGCGGCCATGTTTCTCGGCCAGATACCACATGATCGCGCCGGATTCCATCAAGCTGACCCCGGTCTCATGGTCGACGATGGCGGGGATTTTGTTGTTGGGGCTGATCTTTAGAAACTCGGGTGTGTGTTGTTCGTCTTTGCCGATGTTGATGGCATGCACGTTATAGTCGATCCCAAGCTCTTCGAGCAGGATCGAGACCTTGCGGCCGTTTGGGGTGGTCCATGTATAAAGGTCGATCATCGCTATTGGTCCCGTCTATGGATGCGCGCGTATTGATTTCTTGCAATGTTAAGCAGGCGCGCGAGGGTGGGTCAATGTGCAGTCCGATCCGACGCCCCGCGTGAACACCAAAGAGAAACCCATGCATTTTGCGCTTGCACGCGAAGGGTGTAACAAGGTTCATCGGGTCAATCTGCCGCGCCATGATCCGAGAACGCGGCCTGACATACGATATTGAAGGAAACCTTGACGTGAGCACGAGCCAAGCCGACGCCTTTACCGCCTACCACCGTCATGGCTTTGTCCGCGTGGCCACCTGCACGCCGCGGGTGCGGCCTGCCGATGTGGCGTTCAACCGCGATAGTCTGCTGGAGGAAATGCGCCGTGCCGACACGGCCCGCGTTGATCTGCTGGTCTGCCCTGAACTGTCGCTTTCCTCTTATGCGATTGACGATTTGCACATGCAGGACGCGCTGTTGAATGCTGTTGAAGAGGCGCTTGGCATTTTAATTGAGGCTAGCGCCGAGATGACACCGGTGGTCCTACTCGGTGCGCCGTTGCGGCGCGAGGGGCGGCTTTATAACTGTGCCATCGCGATCTCACGCGGGCAGGTGTTGGGGGTGGTGCCAAAATCCTACCTGCCGAACTACCGCGAGTTCTATGAGAAACGCTGGTTTGCCCATGGCCGTGACACCAGCGGAGAGATCACTGTCGCGGGGCGTCGCGTACCCTTTGGCGATGATCTGATTTTCGAGGCAACGGATCTTCCCGGCCTGATCTTTCATACCGAGATCTGCGAAGACCTTTGGACGCCTGCACCGCCGTCGGCTGATGCGGCCCTTGGAGGGGCGTTGATCCTTGCCAACCTTTCGGCGTCCAATATCGTGATTGGCAAATCGTCAGACCGCCATCTGCTCTGCCGGTCGCAATCCATGCGCGCCTTTGCGGCCTATGTCTATTCCGCCGCCGGGCCGGGTGAGAGCACGACTGATCTGGCCTGGGACGGGCAGGGTATGATCCACGAATTGGGCGATCTGCTGGCGGAATCCACCCGCTTCCCATTGGAGCCGGAATTGACCATCGCCGATGTAGACTGTGGACGCATCCAGTCGGAACGGATGCGAACGGGCAGTTTCCATGACGCCGCACGGCACCGCGCGCCCACGTTCCGCCGCGTGACCTTCACCCATCAGCCGCATTATGAAAACGTGGGCCTGCAACGCCCGGTGCGCCGTTTTCCCTATGTGCCGAACCGCGAAAGCCATCTGGATCAAGATTGCTATGAGGCGTTCAACATCCAGGTCGAAGGCCTGCGCCGCCGGTTTGAGGCAACCAAGAGCAAGACCATGGTCATCGGCATTTCTGGCGGGCTCGATTCCACCCATGCGCTGATCGTGGCGGCCAAGGCCTGTGATCGCATGGGCCTGCCACGTGACCGTATTTTGGGGTTCACCATGCCCGGCTTTGCGACTTCCGATGACACCAAGTCCAACGCTTGGAAACTGATGCGCGTCATGGGCATCACCGCCGATGAGATCGACATCCGCCCCGCCGCGCGGCAGATGCTGGGCGACATGGATCACCCCTTCTCGGACGGTGAGCCTGTCTATGACATCACCTTCGAGAACGTGCAGGCCGGGCTTCGGACTGATTACCTGTTCCGGCTTGCCAATCAGCGGCAGGGGTTTGTGATCGGTACCGGCGATTTGAGCGAGCTGGCGCTTGGCTGGTGTACCTATGGCGTCGGCGATCAGATGAGCCACTATGCCGTGAACACCGGCGTGCCCAAGACGTTGATCCAATATCTGATCCGATGGGCCACCCGCACAGGTCAGTTCGACGCTGATACCGATAAGGTGCTCGAAGCCATTCTGGAGACCGAGATTTCGCCCGAATTGGTGCCTGCAGGTGAGGGTGAAGAGATCCAAAGCACCGAGGCGATGATCGGGCCCTATGAGTTGAACGATTTTTTCCTCTACCACACAATGCGCTATGGGCTGTCGCCGTCAAAGGTGGCGTTCCTCGCATGGCACGCTTGGCATGATATCGAACAGGGCCGCTGGCCGGATGGTTTTCCGCAGGCCAAGCGAAATGCGTATGACCTGCAAACCATCCGCCATTGGCTTGAAAAATTTCTGCACCGCTTCTTTGCCACCAGCCAGTTCAAACGCTCGGCTCTGCCCAATGGGCCAAAGGTCAGTGCAGGAGGCGCGCTGTCGCCGCGCGGCGATTGGCGTGCGCCCTCAGACGGTGTGGCGACCCCGTGGTTGGACGAATTGCGTAGCAACGTGCCAGAGGCATGGCCCGAGGGCTAAGCCGCCCTATTCCTCGCGGCTCAACTTGCCCTCAACAAAGTTCGGAGTAAGCGGCGGTGCGGCATGGCGCTCTTGTGTCTCAGGGTCGCTGCGCAGATGCATCCGCAGCAGCCCCCAAGCGACAATCGCAAGCTGGAACGCGCCAAGGGCCAGTGGCAGGCCGCGCGGCCCCATCAGGTCAAGCAGCAGGCCCGCCACCAGCGGCCCGATGGCGGCCCCGATACCTTGCATCAGCACCAACCCGCCCGACACGGCCACCACCGCCGTCCCCGGCGCGCGGTCGTTGACATGGGCAATAACGATGGATTGCGCGGGCAGCACCAGCCCGCCAATGGCAAAGCCCAAAAGCAGCAACCCCGTCCCCGACGGCGCGGGGATTGGCAGGGTCAGCATCATCAACGCGCCGCCCGCGGCGGCCAGCCCAATGCCCAAACCGCGACGACTCATCCGATCAGAAATCCAGCCGAGCGGAAACTGCAGCACCAACCCGCCAATGGTGAAGGCGGCGATCAGCAGCGCGATGCGCGATTGGGCATAGCCCATGTCCTGCGCAAACAGCGGGGCCAACCCGTAGAACGTGCCGATGGACGCGCCGACCAGCCCTGCACTGACGGCGCCATAGGGCGAAAGCCCCCAGAGACGGCGCAGCGACGGCGGCTCTTGCGCGTCCTCAGATCTCGGCCCCTCCACCCGGCTAAGAGAGATCGGTACCAGCGCGAGCGACATGACGATTGAGACGAGCACAAAGAGAATAAATTCAGCCGGATCCCCGAGATTGAGCAGGAACTGCCCCGCAGCACCCGAGGCCATGCCGACCATCCCATAGACCGCCAACAACTTGCCCCGCTGCGCCGAACTGACCGAAGCATTGAGCCAACTTTCCGTCACGATGATCAACCCGGCAAAGGCAAAGCCGGTAAGGCAACGCACCCCGATCCAAACCCAAGGGTCAATAAAGGCGATATGCATCAGCGCGGCCGCCGAGGCGACGGAGGCGAGGGCGGCGAAGGTCCGGATATGCCCCACACCACTGATCAGCCGCGGTGCCACAAAAGACCCAAGGCTCAGACCCGCGAAAAAGCCCGACATGATCAGGCCGGTGGTCACCCCACCAAACCCTTCAAGCCCCGCGCGGATGGCTAAAAGCGTGCCCTGCAACCCATTGCTCATTTGCAAAAGTGAAAAGCCGAGTAACAGTGTTACCAGTGGCATAACAGTTGCGCGCATGATGTCCCCTTGGTCTTAAATCCGGTCTCGGTACAGGGTTACGTGACCTAATGGTCCCAAAATATGTGCGGCGGATCTGTAATTTCCAGTAATCAACCCAGACGCTCTTCCACCGGGCAAGGTTCCGCGTCATAGTCGTATCAGCCAGTGGCTCCTTCGTGGAATGCCCAGCTGAAGATCAAGCAGATTTGACATGCCTTTTTTACGGGGATGCTCAAAAATGCGCCTTGCAACGCAATTTGAAAGCGCATCCTCGTGAAAGCCCTGCGCCAATTTATCGTATTCCTGCTGGTTCTCGTTGCCGGCCTCTATGTGATGTTAACCTACGTGCCTGCGTCTCGTCCCTTCGTGGCGCAGACCGGTATCCTTGATCTTTTGGGGGTCGACGCAGCACCGGAAAAGCCCAAGGAGTCAGGTGGCGGCTGGGGCGGCGGCGGGCCGTCGCTGGTCGTGACTGCCGAGGTTGGCGAAGAGACATTGGCCGACCGCATCACCGCAATCGGCGACGGGCGCGCGCGCCGGTCAGTGACCTTGCGGTCCAACGCAGTTGGGGTCATCACCGACCTCAACCTGCCCGCCGGTCAGCTGATTGAAACAGGCACTGTGATCGCACTGTTAGAGAATGAGGCCGAGCAGATCGCGCTGAAACAGGCCGAATTGCAGCTAGAGAATGCCCGCACCGAACAGGTCCGCGTGGAGAGGTTGCAAAACACAGGCGCGGTCAGCGAAGTGCGCTTGCGGGAGACGGAACTGGCGCTGCAAAGCGCTGAGCTTGCGCTCAGCCAAGCGCAGTTTGACCTTTCTCAGCGCCGTATTCTTGCGCCGATCTCTGGCTGGGTTGGGATCACTGACATCGAAGAAGGCGACCGGGTGAATGCCCAAGACGAACTCGCCACCCTGACCGACCGCAGCGAGATTTTAATTGATTTCCGCGTGCCAGAGCGTGTGGTGGGCAAATTGGCATTGGGCAAGGAAATCACAGTCACCCCCCTTGGCATGCGAGACCTTACGCTTGAAGGCGAAGTCAGCGCCATCGACAGCGTGATCGACCGCGCCAGCCGCACTCTGTTGGTGCAAGGCCGGGTGCCGAACGAAGACGACCAATTGCGCGCTGGCATGGCGTTTTCCGTCAGCCTCACATTTGTCGGTGACGCGCTTTTGGCGATCCCGCCGTTGGCGGTGCAATGGTCCTCCGACGGTCCATTTGTTTGGGCCGTGCGCGAGGGCAAGGCGCATCAGGTCGCCGTGGAAATCGCGCAGCGCAACAGCGATTCCGTGTTGGTCCTGTCAGACGATTTAACCGCTACGGATGTTGTGGTGACCGAGGGCGTGCAAACCCTGCGCGAAGGCGGCGATGTACGCGAAGCCAATCAATCCGGCAGCGTCCAGTCTGATGCTGCATCTCTAGAAAAGAAATCCCTGTGAGCGCCGAGGCCCCCGGCGAAGGTGCGCCGCCCCCTTCCACCGGAGGCGGCACAGCACTTTTCGTACGGCGGCCGATCTTTGCCTTTGTGTTGAACGCGCTGATCGTTCTGGCAGGCATCGCCGCGCTCTTTGGGGCGGAAATTCGCGAACTGCCAAATGTCGATCGGCCCGTCGTAACTGTCACCACGACGTTCTCGGGTGCCTCCCCGGAATCTGTCGACCAAGAGCTGACGGGGCGGATCGAAGGCGCGGTGGGACGTGTCTCTGGCGTGCGGGCAATCTCGTCGAACTCACGTTTCGGTCGCAGCCGTGTCACGCTTGAGTTCAACGACAGCACTGATATCGACGTGGCCGCCACCGATGTCCGTGACGCTGTCGCGCGGATTGTGAACCAACTGCCAGACGGAGCCGAGCAGCCGCAGATCGTCAAAGCCGACGCCAATGCCCAGCCGGTGATGCGGATTGCCGTGACCTCCATGGGCCGCTCGCCCGAAGACCTGACCAGACTGGTGCAGGACCAAGTCGAGGATCGGCTGATCTCGGTCAACGGGGTCGCGGACCTGCAGATTTACGGCGACCGTGAACCCTTTTTTCGCGTCGATATTGATCAGTTGGAACTCGCCAGTCGTGGCCTAACCTTGGGCGACATCCAACGCGCCTTGGCCGATGTCGCCTATGACGCACCTGCGGGCGATCTTGCGGGGGACCGCCAGTCGATCAACGTGCGCACAACTGCTAGCGTCGCCACCACGCAGGCCTTTGAAGCGATGGAGATCAAGGAGAATGTCCGGCTCGGCGATGTCGCTCAGGTGACGCTCGGCCCCGCCAAGGGCGAGACCATCCTACGCGCGAATGGGCAATTGGGGTTGGGCATCGGGATCATCCGGCAGGCGACCTCGAACACTTTGGAAATTTCGAACGACGTGCGCGCCGTGGTGGCAGAGTTGAACGACACGTTGCCCGAGGATGTGCGGATCTTTGTTACCTCAGACGACGCGACCTTCATTTCAGGTTCGATCCGCGAGGTACTCTCGACGCTGGCATTTGCCGTGGGCATTGTGGTCGCGGTGATCTTCATCTTTTTGCGCGATTTCCGCGCCACGCTGATCCCGGCGCTGACCCTTCCGGTCGCCCTGATCGGCACATTGGCGGCGATCTATCTTGTCGGTTTCTCGATCAATATCCTGACACTGCTCGCCTTGGTTTTGGCCACGGGCATGGTGGTGGATGACGCGATTGTCGTCTTGGAAAATATCGTGCGCCAGCGTGCGGCGGGCATGGGGCCACGGGCGGCAGCGGTGCTGGGCACGTCGCAGGTGTTCTTTGCCGTTGTCACCACCACCGCGACGCTGGCGGCGGTTTTCATCCCGCTGTCGTTTCTGCCCGGCCAAGCGGGCGGGTTGTTTCGAGAGTTCGGCTTTACCCTCGCGATCGCGGTGATGTTGTCTTCTGTCGTGGCACTCAGCCTTTGCCCGGTTCTGGCCAGCCGTCTGCTCACCCGGCCTGCAGCGGAAAATCCGCGCGGTCCTGTGGTGGCGCTTGGCAACGGGCTGTTCCGGCTCTACGCCGCGACGCTTCGCTGGGCACTGGCAATGCCCTATGTTGTGGTGCTGATTGCGGCCTTTGTGGCGCTGACGGCAGTGCTGGTTTCAGGCGAAATCCGCCAAGAGCTGACGCCGCGCGAAGACCGCGCCGTGGCCCTGCTTAGCGTGACGGCCCCGCAGGGGGTATCGCTTGAGTATACCCAAAGCAAAATGCGCGAGATCGAAGACCTGGTAACCCCGCTTCAAGAGACCGGGGAGGTGACGAACATCTTCTCTATCACTGGGTTTGGCGCGGACAACCGGGGGTTCATGGTGTTTACCCTCGCCGGATGGGAAGACCGCGCGCGCAGCCAAGATGAGATCGTCGGCGAGATCAACGGCAAGCTGCGCGGCATCGTTGGCGTGCGGGCCTTTGCGATCCAGCCGAACTCCCTCGGCATTCGCGGCGCGGGGCGCGGGCTGTCTTTTGCGATCACTGGCAACAACTATGAGCAACTCTCGGAAGTTGCGCAGGCGATGGTTGACCGGCTGAGCACGAACCCCGCGATGGGCCAAGTGCGGCTGGAGTATGAGCGCACGCAACCGCAGCTTTTCGTGCAGATTGACCGGACGTTGGCGGCGGATTTGGGCGTTGATATCACAGGCTTGGGCCAAGCCTTGCAAGCCATGCTCGACGGGCGCGAGGTGGCGTCGGTCTTTATCGACGATACCAGCTACGGTGTGCAGATGCTGTCGACCTCAGACCCCGTGAACGACCCACGCGACCTTGAGAATGTCTTTGTCCAATCTGGCACAGGGCAGATGATTTCACTGGCCAGTTTTGTCACCCTCGAAGAACGCGCCGTCGCACCAGAGCTGGACCGCGAAGGTCAGAACCGTTCGGTCGAGATTTCCGCCGGGCTGACGCCGGGTCTGTCGCTTGGGGACGCGCTGGTGCAAGTGCGCGCCATCGGGGATGAGGTGCTTGGCGATGAAAACCTGATCGTGCCCCTGGCCGAAGCCGCCGCATTGGATCAAACAAGTTCGGGGCTTTTCGTAACCTTTGGCTTTGCGATCCTCGTGGTTTTCCTCGTCCTTGCTGCCCAGTTTGAGAGTTTCGTCTCGGCCGTGGTGGTGATGGCCACGGTGCCTTTAGGGCTGGCTTGTGCGATATTCGCGCTGCTGATGACGGGGCAAAGTCTAAACGTCTATAGCCAGATCGGTCTGGTTATGTTGATCGGGATCATGGCCAAGAATGGCATCCTAATTGTCGAGTTTGCCAATCAGTTACGCGATCAAGGGGCGGATATTCATGAGGCGATCTTTGGCGCATCTACGATCCGCCTGCGCCCGGTGATGATGACGATGACCTCAACCGTGCTGGGGGGCGTGCCGCTTATCTTGTCTTCGGGTGCGGGGGCAGAGGCACGCGAGGCGCTTGGTTGGGTGATTGTGGGGGGCCTAGGCATGGCTACGCTATCCACGCTCTACCTCACCCCTGTCGCCTATTTCCTTCTGGCCCGGTTCACCACACCCAAAGCAGCGGAAGAAGCCCGGCTGCAGCGCGAACTCTCTGAGGCGCAGGTGGTCTAGCGGCCTGTTGGCGCGATATTTCGTGACCTATGCAACTTCGGCCAGTGGTGGGCGTTTAGCCATGTAGGACCAAAGCGAGAGGGACATGACGTGCGCAGCGATCTAAGTTTGGCAACATCCAGCAACGAGTCCTCCGCCGACGGGGCAAACAGCCCAAGCCTTTTCACCGACAGCACAACCTGGCGTGTGGTGCGGGCCGACCGCTTTGGCCTGATCGTCGATGCTGCGGATTACTTTCGGATTTTGCGCGAAATTTTTCTGGGTGCCCGCCAGCAGCTCATGCTTGTCGGCTGGGATTTTGATTTTGAACTGGAAATGCTGCCGGGCGAAAGTGACGAAGACGGCAACGCCCCTGACGGCTATCCCAATCAGCTTGGGGCTTTTGTCGAAGCGGTGGTTGAACGGACGCCCGAGTTGCATGTCTATCTGTTAAAGTGGAACGGGGCTGTGCTCGCCGCGCCCGGAAGGTTGGTCCCCTCGCTTGCTCTCAGCCTGTTCGGCGGAGACCGGATTCATTTTGCTTTGGATGGACATCATCCTTTCGGTGCATGCCATCATCAAAAGATCGTCGTGGCAGACGATGCCCTGGCCTTTTGTGGCGGCATCGACGCGACGGAAGACCGCTGGGACACCCCAGACCATCTGCCGGGTGACCCACGCCGGATACGCAAGGATGGCACGCCGTCTGACCCTTGGCACGATGCGACCTCGGCCATATCTGGCCCCGCTGCCGCAGCCTTTGGTGAACTTTCACGCCGCCGCTGGCTGCGGGCCACGGGCGATGAGATTGAAGGGCCGTCGAATGCGCTTAAGTTCGAATGGCCCGACCTTCTGCCAGTAGATGCCGAAGACGTTGACGTGGGCATCGCGCGCACCGAACCGCCTTTTGATGAAGAGCCTCTGATCAATGAGATCGAACAGCTCTATCTTGCAGGGATAAAGTCCGCGCAGAAATATATTTATATCGAATCACAGTACCTTGCCGCTGAATCGGTTTGCGATGCGCTAAAGGCGCGGCTGGTTGAAAAAGACGGACCGGAGATTGTCATCATTAACCCGCGCAACGCGGAATCACAGTTAGAAGACGATGCGATGCACGTCTTGCGAGAGCGGCTGGTTGAAGAGTTAAAGCGCGCAGATCATCAAAATCGTTTCCGCATCTATTTCCCGGTCACTGATGAAGATGAGCCGATTTATGTCCACGCGAAGATCATGATTATCGACGATCATTTGCTGCGGCTTGGGTCTAGCAACCTTAACAACCGCTCTATGGGGTTCGACACGGAATGCGATGTCGCGATTGAACAGCCCGCTGAGGTTATTGAAGGGTTCAGGAACAGGTTGCTTGCAGAGCACTTGGGCCAAACGGTTGCGCGTGTGGTCGAGGTTATGACGCGCACGGGATCGATGATCGGCACGATCGAAACACTTAATAGCAAAAAGGGCCGGGGCCTGCGTGCGGTTTTTCGGGGCAGTGAGACGGTGGTCGGTGGCTTTCTGGCCAACACCCGTTTGCTCGACCCACGTTACCACCCCGGAGAGAACACCTCCACCGGGCGCGGCATCCGCCCGCGTCATCTGGGGTTGATCGCAGGCGGGCTGGGTGTTGCTTGGTTAGCATGGCGCAATTGGGGGCGGCGGGACTAGCCGCACCATTCGCCTTAAGGTGACACCGCGATCGTGCGCGTTTTCTCGAAACCAGTTCCGCTCATAGCGGGGTCTATCTGTTCTGCAGGCGCAGACAAGATCCGGCGTGATACGTCGGCGATGAACGCGATTGCAAAGAGCGCCGCTGTCCCGAGTGCCGGCAGAACCCAAACCATCCAAACTGCATTTGGTTGCGCCAACATCAACGTCTGACAGACCAGCGCCAGAACCGTACCGCTGGCAAAGATTAGCAGCCCGTGTTGGCCAATCAGCCGGAACGGGCTAGCCGCCCGATGTCCGGCCAGTCGTGTCACGCTTGGCAGTTGGGACAGAAAATATCCTAATGCCAGAATATGGATGAACCGGGGCGCAGACAGATAGGTTTTGTCATGCGACGTGAGGTTAAAGGGTACGCCTGCCTCTCTCAGATTGTGCATCTGAAGGTTTAGATATTTACCTAACCCCGGCACGTATTTCCACGCGAGGATCCCAAGCAGCACCGCAATCGACAGGCTAAAAAGGACTTTGGATGCGGGGAAGAAGCGATGCCCCTGGCGCTGACTTAGCCCGACCAACAGCCCGCAGACAAAAATTGCCTGCCATGCAAAGGGATTGAAGAACCAGCCACCGGGATTGGGATAGTTCGGCAGGTTAAGACGGAAAACGCCAGTAAACAGCCAAAGGGTAAGCGACAGAGTGAGCAGTATTCGGGGCCAGCGCAGCCCAAGGATGATTGCCGCCGGAGCGCAGATCAGCAAGACCGAATAGGCCGGTAGAATATTCACATAGCCGAACTGATGCGTCAAAAGCGGGATACCGATTAAGGCTTGGGTCGGGTTTTGAAACACTTGCCGCATGTTGATCTTGGTCAGGAAATCTGCCTGTGCGGTGATCTGAAACGCTCCTGCAAAGATGGCCAAAGCAATGGCAGACAATGCTATTTGCACAAGGTAAAGGGACCAAGCGCGCTTCCACAGCGGCGCGATCGCACGCCAGAGGCCGTGGCGCACGCGGTCTCTCTCGATAAACCGGGGGGTATAGGCCAATCCCGCCGCAATGCCGGACATAAGGAAAAACGCCTCGGCAGCATCGGCAAACCCAAGGTTGCGGATAGTCAAATATTCGTAAGGATTGCCCGGAACGTGATTAATAAAGATCATGATCAGCGCAAGGCCGCGAAAAACGTCGATGCGCGGGTCGCGGGGGGCTTTGCCGATACGAGCAGAGCCCGCAGATACTGCCGCGTGGGACAGGCCGACGTTATGCTGTTGCATGGATCAGGTCAGTCGATGTGAGGTTGTTCATCAGGTGCTCATCATTCCAAGTCAGCCGCCAGACATCGCAAATGCTGTCGAATTCCGCGACGATATCAAGCGGGTTTGAATTCTCTGGCACGGTAAAACTCCGGCTTGAGGGGCGCGATGTCCAAGCAATAAGGAAAGGCGCAAACAACATCGGGACTGCCACAGGCAGCAACCAGACCGTCAGGTCCGGCGCGAGCCATTGCACCGCTGCCAAGATCACAGCCCCAATCAAAACGATCCAACTGCCCGCCGCCCAGCCGTCACGCAGGCTCAGCCGACCTTCGTTGCGTTGATTTGCAGGCCAGCCACCGTCTTGGCCCGATAGAACCTGTAAGACCGACCGGCTGTGATAGAGCAACATCAACGGGGCCAAGAGGGTCGTTAGGATGACTTCACTCAAAACAGACCGTGCCATGCGCAGGCTGAGACCAAAGTCGCGCGCCCGACCAAAAAGGGTCGCGTGGAGCAGGATCAGCATCTTTGGAACCACCAAAAGTCCCAACACGCCCAAAGCTAACAACGTGATTTCACGGGTGCTGGTTTCCGGAAAAACGGGAAAGAGTTGATACGGTCCGGGAAAGTATTCTGGCGGAGGGGCATAAAGAGTACTGATCGCTGATGTGACCAAAAACGCGGCCCAAAGTAGGGAAACCACATAAGCGGTTACGTTTTGCAAGAACACAAACCGGCTCCAACCGGCCAACCCGGGGGCGAATATCAGCCGGGCGTGTTGAAGGTTGCCTTGGCACCAGCGGCGCTCTCGACGGGCGAAAGAAAGCACATTTTCCGGGCCTTCTTCAAAGGAACCGCCCAGGGTTTCGTCGACCTCAACTTTCCATCCTGCGCGGGCCAGCAAAGCGGCTTCGACGTAGTCGTGGCTTAGGATATGGCCGCCCAAAGGGGGCGGACCGGAAAGTTCGGGCAGGCCGCAGCTTTCGGCAA
Source organism: Sulfitobacter sp. AS92 (assembly GCF_038900015.1). NCBI lineage: Bacteria > Pseudomonadati > Pseudomonadota > Alphaproteobacteria > Rhodobacterales > Roseobacteraceae > Sulfitobacter > Sulfitobacter sp. AS92. The sequence continues at coordinate 101,874 of NZ_JBBMQL010000008.1, read as the reverse complement.
AAGCGTTGACCCGAATGATCGCGTTGTGACCCCAAAATGGGCCGGTCGGGCCTTGCATGCGGGCGAGGCCACGGGTGAAAATCGGGCCATGAAACCAAGAGGCAAACTGCAAAGCGCGGCCAAAAAAGGACCGTGCGCCAATAATCTTGGGCAGGGTTTGCAACAGCCCTAACCGCGGGTCGGACTGCATCCGGGCAATCATCGCGCGGATCGTGCTGCCCTCCATTAAACTGTCTGCGTCAAGGATCACGGCCAGTTCATAAGCCCCGCCAGAGGTGCGGATGAACTCTTCGATATTGCCTGCCTTGCGGCCTGTGTTGTCACGCCGCCTGCGGTAAAAGATGCGCCCCGCGCCGTTCGTCTCGCGCAGCAAACGTGCAAAGGCGAACTGCTCTTTCCCGGCCAGACTTTCGTCGCGGGTATCAGACAGAACGACGAAATCAGCGGTGACACCGGCCTGTGCCACGGAGCGGTCGATCGCGGCGATGCGGGCGAATGTGGTCAGCGGGTCTTCGTTGCAGACGGGCACCGCAACCACGGTGCGAGGCTGCGGCGCGCGAAGGTCTGGGCGCGGTGCGTCCGATCTGCCGCCGAACAGCCCGATCAGTGCAAGTGAGGCCCCCCACGACAGCCAAGCTGTCGTAGCAAAGACAAGCACGGCGCGGATGCCATCCCAACCACTGAAACCATCCCGCGCGGCCGCCTCTGCCAAAAGCGTCGAGGCGATGACTGCACATCCAAGCGAAACGGTCACGGCAAGCGCCCGTGCAAAGCGCGTTCGGGTGTCCGCTGCAAGCTGCGTCTGCTGGCGTGCCATTGGTGTCAGGCCTTACGGCGCAGCAATAAGGCCCGCGTCAATTCAACAAGTCCGGCCCGATGTGGACGCCGTTCCAAAGTCTGTCTGGGCATCGACAGTGGCGCCACTGGCGGCATCCAGTTTTCGACCTCTGTCGTCATTGCCGAATAAGGGGAATCCCCCTCGTTAAAGCTTACGCGTTGATCCATTGGTACACCCATGTCTCTGTAAGATTGCGGTCATATCCCGATAGAACTGCCTTGATCTCGACGATGGCGTCAGTCTCTGCGCGCAATTCCAGTACAAGCCGCCATTCATTTCTGCCGGCGACCCGGCTTAGGATTGCCTCAACGATTTCACCGTTCTGCGCGCTTGCAACCGGTTCCAATTCAGCGTCGCTCGGCATATCGCTGAGCTGACCCCCGGCAAAGTCGATGACGAATTTGCGCGTTTCGGTATCTGCCTCAACACCCGCAACCCCACCATGGCCCGAGCGCAGCCGAACCACGCGACCAAGGGTTTGCGGTGTCGCGCCCGGCGGGTTGATCCCCCAGTGCATACGGTAGCTATAGGCCAATTCGTCCCCGGCGCGTGTTTCGCCTTCAGGGATCCAATAGGCGACGATATTGTCGTTGCCTTCCAGATCCGACGGTATCTCAACCAGTCGAACCGTGCCCTTGCCCCAATCGCCCATCGGCTCAATCATCAGTGACGGTCGGCGCTCGTAATGGGCCTGTGCATCGAGGTAATGTTCAAAATCCCGGTTGCGCTGAACCAGTCCGAAAGAGCGTGGGTTCTCGGCTCCGAAATAGGAACTGGCAAGGCGCGGTGGGTTGTTGAGTGGTCGGCACAGGGTCGCGTCTTTGCCCGCATTCAGCACCAAAGCTTCGCTGTCATGGACCGAGGGGCGGAAATCGTCAAATGCCCCTTTGTCCGCACCATTATGTAAGAACATCGAGGTGAGTGGCGCGATGCCGAGTTGCTTGATGTCTTTGCGCAGGAAAAGACGCATCGTCACGTCGACCGAAGTCGTCTCTCCCGGTGTGACGGCGAACTGATACGCACCGGTCACAGACGGGCTATCGAGAGCGGCGTAGATCATCACGGTGGTATCGCCGGGTTCCGGACGGCGCAGCCAAACCTCGCTAAACCGGGGGAACTCTTCGCCTTCGGGCAGTCCGGTGTTCACTGCAAGCCCGCGTGCGCTCAGACCATAGAGCGTGTCTTTCCCAAGAGCGCGGAAATAGCTGGCACCTTGAAATACGATCAACTCATCGAAGATATCGGCGCGGTTGATCGGAGTATGAAGACGGAAACCAGCAACGCCCGGCATTTCGGCATTGGGCGGGATCGACTTGGCCAAGGCATCGTCGTCATATTCAAAATCTGCCGTGGTAAAGCCCATAGGCGCAACCCTGTCGCCTTGGACTTCATTGATTTTAACAGCCTCTTTGAACAGCCAGCCGGGATGGAAAGCCTGCACCCTAAAGCCAACGCCTTTTTCCTGCCAACGGGCCTGTTCAGGGCGGAAGCGAATGCGCTGGTAAGCGTCGTAATCAAGGTCTGCAAGGAACCCCTCGACGGGCTCAGGGGCCGCATAGGGCGACTGCGCCAGTTCACGCATCTCGTTTACAAGATTATCGAAGGTGAAGGACGCCGCAGCAACCTCCTGCGCGTGACTGCGTAAGGGCAGAAGTGCTGAAGCAAAGGACACGGCTGAGAGCGTCAAAAACTGGCGCCGCTCCAAGCGAGCCGCTTTCAATCCTTCAGTTCGTGTAGTGTTAGAAATCGACAATATAAAACTCCGAAAGACACGTTATGAGTGTGCAATTTTGTGACCTATCTAATCGTTTCGGCACCGCTGAAAACTTGAATCTTAATTTTTCAGCGAAATGCTGCACAGCAGCGCGGGAAACCGCCGACCTGTCTTATGTTCTTCGCTGTTTGCCCAAAATTTCGCCTTGATTACCGTAGGATCGCCGCTCTTTTATGACTTTCGGCTACGGCTTCGGCGTCTCATTCGGCGCAAGCCCACAGGTGTTTACCCGGCCTTCTGCCAGACCAACCGCTCCGCCAGGCCGTTTCACCGAAACGCGGGCCCGTGCGCCCAAACGGTCATCGAATAGCGGGTGCCGCGTGTGACGGGCGTGACCTGATGCAGCGTGAAACTGGGGAAGATGCTCACACAGCCCTGTTCGCGGTTGGCCGTCAGCGTGTGAGCGCCCGGCATGACCTCCAAATCACCGCCCTCATAGCTGTCGGCGTCGCTTAGTTGGAGCACGAGCGTCAGCTTGCGTTTCCCCGCCGCGGGGCCGCTGCCAATGTCGGAATGCCAAACGAAATGGCCGCTGTCCGACGCCTTGTAGATCGCGACCTGTGGGCTTTCTGCAAATTCGGTCAGATCGAACTCAAAATGCGCGCGGTTGGCTGTGCGCACCAGATCGATCAGGCGCTCCATCACCCATTCCGTGCCTTCCACTTCGTCGGTCCAGACGAGTTGGGATTTGCGCAGGTTGTGATCCCGGTTGCGGCCCACCAACAACGCTTCGTCTGTGGGCACGTCAGAGATCCGTTTGATGATGGCCTCGCATTCGCTTTTGCTGAATGCAGCCGGCATTGCGTGTAGTGCAAGCATTCCTTCGGTCCTTTGGAAATGAGCTTGCTTCGGAGTGCGCGCATGCTGCGGCGAATCTCTTTGTCGAAGTGGCTCGGTGATTTCCCTTAGCATGAAATCTGAGCCGGAACGCTAGTGTACATTTGCGCTTCTTGCGCTTTCTCTTTGGCGGACACAAAGGCCACGTCCAGCCTGCGCGAGATCGGTTTGGACGTGGCGGATTTGATTATACGGCATCAAGCCCTTGGGCCAGCAGGTGCTCTAGCCCGCTCATTTCTGCGTCGGTCAATGTAATACCATTGGCGCGCGTCTCTGCCCGCGCTTTGAAGCGACGTTGCGAGGGCAGGCGCGCGCCTTGGCTGAGGATGGCGGAAAAGAGCGTTTCGGCCCGGGCAAAAGGATCTCCGGGGCGATCAGCGGCAAACTTCACCGGATCGAATGCGATGATCAGCTCGCCATGTGCAGGCGCAAGAGAAAGTGAGCCCAAGGCGTCACGTGCCTCCGGGCTGGTCAGATCCCCGATCATCACCCCCGCGAGCAGTTCAATCATCGTCGAGATGGCCGAGCCTTTGTGACCGCCGAACGGCAGCATCGCCCCTGCAAGGGCAGCTTCGGGGTCAGTGGTCGGCGTGCCGTCGGGGGCAATGGCCCAGCCTTCGGGCAGGGACGTGCCCGCGCGGCGATGCAGCTCAATCTCCCCGCGTGCGGCGACGCTGGTGGCAAAGTCAAAGACGTAAGGATCGCTGCCCATACGCGGCCAGCCAAATGCGAAGGGGTTCGTCCCCATCAGCGGGTCGGTACCGCCCGAAGGGGCAACGCTGGCATAGCTGGGGCACATGGCCATGGCGGCAAGGCCCATGTCCGTCAGGGCCTCAATCTCGGGCCAGAGGGCGGCGAAATGGGTGCAATCGTTGATCACCATCGCGGCGATCCCGGTGGCGCGGCAGCGTTCGGCCAGCACCGGCGCGCCCGCGTCAAACGCAGCGTTGGAGAAGCCGCCGCCTGCGTTCACCCGCACGATGGCGCTTTCGTCTTGCACCACCTGAGGCACGGCATCGGGGACCACCTTGCCCGCCTTGATCGTGCGCAGGCACCCTTCGATCCGATAGATGCCGTGAGATTTGCAAGCATTGCTTTCACCCGCCACGATCACCCGCGCCAAGGCTGACGCATTAAGCGGCGATAGACCCGCGCCTTCGCAAATCCGGATGACGATTTCATTGAGTTCGTCGTGGGACAGGGTTGCATCGCTCATTTGGAGCCTCGTGCAGCATGGGTTGCAATCTTGCATACATCATGTATGCAGTGACGGAAAGACGCAAGCTGACACCGGGCCGCGGCCCGCATGAAAGGATAAGACGATGGCCTTTACCCCCCATGGCAAACACCTGATCGCTGGCGAGTGGATCGCCACCGACGCGCGTTTTAGCTCCAGTCCCGCGCATGGAAGCGCACATGAATTCTCGGTCGGCACGGTGGAACTGGTCGACCAAGCCTGCCAAGCCGCCGAAGCCGCGTTCTGGGACTATGGCTATTCCAGCCGGGTGACCCGCGCGAAATTTCTGAACGCCATCGCCGATGAGATCGACGCACGCGGGGCAGAGATCACCGAGATCGGCAGCCAAGAAAGCGGCCTGCCCGAAGCGCGGTTGGAAGGGGAGCGGGGCCGGACCGTTGGTCAGTTGCGCCTCTTCGCCACGCATATCGAAAAGGGTGCGTATCTCGACCGGCGTTTTGACGCAGCCATGCCCGAGCGTCAACCGGCACCACGCCCGGCCATCACAATGGTGCAACGCCCCATCGGCCCTGTCGCCGTCTTTGGCGCGTCGAACTTCCCGCTGGCCTTTTCGGTCGCAGGCGGTGACACGGCGGCGGCGCTGGCGGCAGGCTGTCCCGTTGTGGTGAAAGGTCACTCCGCGCATCCCGGCACTGGTGAGATCGTGGCCGAAGCGATCCATGCGGCGGTTGAAAGCTGCGGCATGCCGCGCGGTGTGTTCTCGTTGATCCAAGGCGGCAACCGCGCTGTCGGTCAAGCCGTGGTGCAGCACCCGTTGATCAAAGCCGTTGGCTTCACCGGCTCTCTTGCCGGGGGGCGTGCGCTCTTCGATCTCTGTGCGGCGCGGCCAGAGCCGATCCCCTTCTTTGGCGAATTGGGATCGGTCAACCCGATGTTCATGCTCCCCGCCGCAATGGAGACACGGGCCGAGGAACTGGGCAACGGCTGGGCCGCGTCCCTGACCATGGGCGCAGGCCAGTTCTGCACCAATCCGGGCATTGCCGTGGTGATCGACGGGGCAGGAGCGGACGCCTTCGTGCAGAGTGCCGCCTCCGCGCTGAAAGACGTGGCCGAACAGGTCATGTTGACCGACGGTATCGCGCAGGCCTTCTGTGCAGGTCGCGACACGTTCAAAGCCGAGCAAAGCCTGCGCCAAGTGCATGTGGCCGCCAGCACAGGCCGCAACGCCGCCCCGGCCCTGTTCGAGACGACGGGCGCAGAGTTCAAAGCCAACCCGGCGCTGCATGAAGAAGTCTTTGGCCCGCTGGGGCTGGTGGTGCGGGTTGCTTCGCTCGAAGAGATGCGCGCGCTGGCGGTTGAGCTGGACGGGCAGTTGACCATCACCCTGCATATGGATGACGCGGATGTTAAGGCCGCGCGGGTGTTGATGCCAGCGCTGGAACGCAAAGCTGGGCGTCTGTTGGCAAACGGCTTCCCCACCGGCGTCGAGGTGGTGGATTCCATGGTGCACGGCGGGCCTTACCCGGCCAGCACCAACTTCGGCGCGACCAGCGTGGGCACCCTGTCGATCCGGCGTTTCCTGCGGCCGGTGTCCTATCAGAACCTGCCAGAGGCGCTCTTGCCCGAAGACGCGACGGAGTGATCTCAGCCCGAGAAAGCCGGGCCGCGCGCCCGGCTTTTTCATTTTAGCCAGAAAAGGGGGCGGCTGCGGCCCAATTCCCACCCCCAACAAGGACAACGGTGTCTCTATGTATCAAAAATATGTCGACACATCGGTAAAAGTTAAAAATACATATTGTATTTTTAGTGAGGACATTGTTCCTTCATCTTACCCCGCACCCCGTCCGACGAGAGTCGGGGGCGACCAACCCAAGAGGGAGATATCTATGAAACTCACGCAACTCGCCGGGAGCCTTCTGGCCGCCTCTGTAATCGGCACCGCCGCACAGGCTGACAAACTGGACGACATCATTTCTTCGGGCACGCTGCGCTGCGCCGTGGTGCTGGACTTCCCGCCCATGGGCTCGCGCGATGACACCAACACCCCCGTCGGTTTCGACGTGGACTACTGCAACGATCTGGCCGCAGCACTTGGTGTCGAAGCCGAGATCGTTGAGACGCCTTTCCCTGACCGTATTCCCGCGCTCGTCTCGGGCCGTGCGGATGTCGGCGTTGCGTCCACCTCCGACACGCTTGAGCGGGCCAAGACCGTTGGGTTCTCCGTCCCTTACTTCGCCTTCACCAATGTTGTGCTGACGCGCGAAGACGCGGGCGTCGACAGCTTTGAAAGCCTCAAGGGCAAGACCGTCGGCTCCGTCGCGGGCACGTTTGAGGCCATCGCGTTGGAAGAGCAGCTCGACGCATGGGACGACGGCAGTTTCCGCTCCTACCAAAGCCAAGCTGACGTGTTCCTGTCCCTGTCTCAAGGTCAGATCGACGCGACCGTCGTAACGTCCACCGTGGCGTCTTCCATCGTCAATGGCGGCAAGTTCGAAGGTCTGACCATTGCGGGCGACGCACCGTTCGACGTGGACTACGTTGGCCTGATCGGCCTGCGTCAGGAATACGGTCTGCTGAACTATCTTGATCTCTTCGTGAACCAGCAAGTTCGGACTGGCCGCTATCAGGAACTCTTTGACAAATGGGTAGGCGGCGACGCGCCTGACCTGACCATCGCCAAAGCCTATCGCTGATGGATGCGGGGGCCGCGCGCTGTGGCCCCCACTGCCGATAACCGCTGATCGGAGCACATGATGGGCAACTACACCTTTCAATGGCGACAGGCCTTTCGCGCTTTCCCAGAAATGCTGGAAGGCGCGCTGGTTACGCTACAGATATCAATCCTGTCGATGCTGATCGGCGTGACCATTGCCGTGCTGCTGGCCGTGGCGCGGGATTCCAAAACACGCTGGCTGCGCGCGCCTGCGGCCGCATGGGTCGAAGTGGCACGTAACACGCCGGCACTTTTTCAGATCTACATGGCGCATTTCGGGCTTGGGTCTTTCGGGATTTACCTTAGCCCCTATGCCGCGCTGCTGGCTGGGATCGCGTTCAACAATGCGGGCTACTTGTGCGAAACGTTCCGCGGCGCGATGCGGGCCATTCCGGACACGCAGCTGCGCGCCGGGCGGTCGCTGGGCATGGGGCAGGCCAAGGCGTTTCGCCTGATCATCGCGCCGCAGATGTTCCGCATCTCGTTCCTGCCGACCACAAACCAGATGATCTGGGCAATCCTAATGACCTCTCTGGGTGTCACGGTGGGACTGAATTCGGACCTCGCGGGGGTCACACAAGACCTGAATGCGCGCAGCTTCCGGACCTTTGAATTCTTCGCATTGGCGGCGGTGATCTACTACGTGATCGCCAAGGCCGTGATGCTCGGCGCACGGCTCATGGCTGCCCGCCTGTTTCGCTACTGAGGGAACAGAATAGATGTTTGATACGGCTCTGACCTTCAACGACTTGATGTTCATGCTCAAAGGCGCGGGCGTGACGCTTTCGGTCACCGCCTTTGCGGTGGTGGGCGGCACGCTGCTTGGCGTCTTCTTCGGGGTACTGCGCAGCCAGATCAGCCCTTGGGCGGCGCTGCCGCTAACCTTCGTGCTGGATATCTTCCGCTCGGTTCCGCTGCTGATCCAGCTGATCCTCGCCAACGCTTTTCAGGCCATCGCGGGCTGGGGGATTTCGCCCTTCGTGACCTCTTGCATCGTACTGGCGCTTTATACCTCGGCCTATTGCACCGAGATCGTGCGCGGCGCGATCGAGGCGGTGCCTTCGGTCACCCGCCGTGCGGCGCGTTCGCTTGGCATGACATGGAGCCAAGACCTCACGCAGATCGTCTTTCCCATGGCGTTGCGGGTGGGCCTGCCCAGTTGGATCGGCCTGACGCTTGGCGTGATGAAAGACAGCGCGCTGGTGATGTGGCTAGGCATTATCGAATTGCTGCGGTCCTCGCAGATTTTGGTGACACGCCTGCAAGAGCCAATGTTCATCCTGCTCGTGACGGGTGCGATCTATTTCGCGCTCAGTTTCCCCATTGCCCGGCTTGGCAGCCGCTTGGAAAAAAGGTGGCAAGAAAATGATTGAGATTGAAAACGTCCATAAGTCCTTTGGCGCGCTTCAGGTGCTTAAGGGCATCGACCTGACCGTGCAAAAGGGCGAGGTCGTCTCGGTGATCGGCGGCTCTGGCTCGGGCAAATCGACGCTGCTGACCTGCATCAACGGGTTGGAGCCGATCGACAAAGGCCGCATCGTGGTCGACGGCACCGAAGTTCACGCCCGCGATACCGATCTGAACAAGCTGCGCCGTAAAATCGGCATCGTGTTCCAGCAATTCAACGCCTTCCCGCACTTGACGGTCCTGGAAAACGTCACGCTGGCCCCGCGCAAAGTAAAGGGAATGGGCCGCAAGGAAGCCGAAGAAATCGCGGTGCAGCAACTCTCGCATGTCGGTCTGGCCGACAAGCTGGGCGTCTACCCCAGCCGCCTGTCGGGCGGGCAGCAACAGCGGATGGCGATTGCACGTGCATTGGCGATGTCGCCCGATTACATTCTCTTTGACGAGGTGACCTCGGCGCTCGACCCGCAATTGGTGGGCGAGGTGTTGGACACGCTCAAATTGCTGGCAGATGAGGGGATGACGATGATCTGTGTCACCCATGAGATGAGTTTCGCACGCGATGTGTCGGACCGGGTGGCGTTCTTTCACAAGGGCGTCATGGCCGAGATCGGCGCGCCGGATCAAATCTTTGGCGATCCGCAGCAAGAAGAGACCCGTCAATTCCTGTCGAGCGTCCGGTAATGAACCAAGCCCCGGTTACGGTTGTCGGCGCTGGCGTGGTGGGCCTGTCCATCGCGCTGGCGCTTCAGGCGCGCGGGTTGACCGTGCGGGTGATTGACCGCGAGGGTCCGGCAGCGGGCGCGTCGGCGGGCAACGCGGGTGCCTTTGCATTCACCGAAATCCTGCCGCTGGCCTCACCCCGGATGATCCGGCAGGCGCCGAAGTGGCTGCTGGACCCGCTGGGGCCGCTGACCGTGCCGCCGCGCTATGCCGCAAAGATCGCGCCGTGGATGTGGCGCTTTTGGAAGGCGAGCTGGCCTGCGCAGCTGCGCGCCTCGACCGTGGCACAGACGGCACTGATGAAGCTCTCGCAAGCCGCCCTTGATCCACATCTTGAGAGGAGCGGTCTGGCCCCTATGCGGCGGCACGACGGGCAGTTGCAGGTCTATGAGAGCGAGGCCGAGTTCCGGGCATCGCTCCCCGGTTGGCAGGCCCGCGAAGAGGCGGGGATCGCCTTCACCCACCTCAAGGGCGAAGAGATTGCAGCCTATCAACCCGGTCTTGCGCCTTCCTTCACCCATGCGACCTTCACCCCGGAATGGCAGTCCATCTCTGACCCGCGCGACTATGTTTTAGCCATGGCCGAACGCTTCAGGGCAGGGGGTGGTGAAATCACGATCACTCGCGCCGAGCGTCTGGTTGCAGGCGGGGTCGAGACCTCTGATGGGTTCATGCCGGGCCGCGTGGTGCTGGCCGCTGGCTCGCATTCGCACCATCTGGCGCGAACCGCTGGCGTAAAAATCCCGCTGGAGACCGAGCGCGGTTATAACACGACACTGCCCGCAGGCGCCTTCGATCTGAAACGTCAGATCACTTTCGGCGGCCATGGCTTTGTCATCAGCAAAGTCGGTAACGGCCTGCGCGTCGGCGGCGCGGTGGAGCTGGGCGGGCTCGACCTGCCGCCGAACTTTGCCCGCGCCGATGCGATGTTGAAAAAGGCCAAGCGTTTCTTGCCGGGGCTCGACACCTCGAGCGGCACGCAATGGATGGGCTTCCGCCCGTCGCTGCCCGACAGCCTGCCTGCCATCGGCGCATTGCCAAATCGCCCGGATGTGTTCTGCGCCTTCGGCCACGGGCATCTTGGCCTCACACAATCGGCGGGCACCGCCGCCATCATCGCTGACCTGATGACCGGCCAAAATCCCGGCATCGACCTGACCCCCTTCTCCCCCGCGCGCTTTTAGAGGCTGACATGACGCAACACACATTTCCCTGTATCGATGGTCACACCTGCGGCAATCCGGTGCGGCTCGTCACCGGCGGCGCGCCTCTGCTCAAGGGCGCGAACATGCTGGAAAAGCGCGCGCATTTTCTGGCGGAATACGACTGGATCCGCACCGGCCTGATGTTCGAGCCCCGCGGCCATGACCAGATGTCGGGCGCGATCCTCTACCCACCAACGCGCGAGGACTGCGACGTAGCCGTCCTGTTTATCGAGACCTCGGGCTGCCTGCCGATGTGCGGTCACGGGACCATCGGCACCGTCACCATCGCGCTGGAAAACGGGTTGGTGACGCCTGCCACCCCCGGCCAGTTGCGCCTTGAGACCCCTGCCGGGCGGGTCGATGTGACCTACCGTCAAGAGGGGCGTTTCGTCGAAGAAGTGCGCCTGACCAATGTGCCCGCCTTCCTCCATTCCGAAGGGCTGACGGCCGAGGTCGAGGGCTTGGGCGAAGTGGTGGTTGATGTGGCCTATGGCGGGAACTTCTATGCCATCGTCGAGCCACAAAAGAATTTCCGCGACATGGCGGATTTCTCGGTTTCTGAACTGGTCGGTTTCAGCCCGAAACTCCGCGCAGCACTAAATGCGAAATACGAATTCATCCACCCCGAACACCCCCCGATCAATGGGCTGAGCCACATCCTTTGGACCGGCGCCGCCCAATCCCCAGAAGCACACGCCCGCAACGCGGTCTTCTACGGCGACAAGGCGATCGACCGCTCCCCCTGCGGCACCGGCACCTCTGCCCGGATGGCGCAACTTGCGGCCAAGGATAAGCTCAAGGTTGGCGATGACTTCGTCCATGAATCCATCATCGGCTCTATGTTCAAAGGCCGCGTCGAAGCGGCGGCGGAGGTGGCGGGAAAGCCTGCGATCATCCCTTCCATCGCTGGTTGGGCGCGGGTCACCGGTTTTAACACCATCTTTATCGACGAGCGCGACCCCTTCGCGCACGGCTTTGTCGTCACCTGATTTGGAAAGGCTGCTCATGGCACAAATCATCGTTCCCGCCGAGGCACAAGGCGCGGTGCTCGTCTCGACAGAGGGGCTGAGTTTTTGGGGTGGCGTTGATCCGGCCACTGGCATGGTCATTGACGCGCATCACCCGCTTTGCGGGCAGTCGCTGGCGGGCAAGATCGTGTTGATGCACACGAGCCGCGGCTCCTGCACTGGCAGTGGCGTCTTGTTGGAACTGGCGATGAACGGCCATGCCCCCGCCGCCCTCGTCTTTCGCGAGGCCGAAGACATCCTGACCTTGGGTGCCCTGATCGCGGCCAAGATGTTCGACAAGCCGCTCGCTGTGCTGCGTTTGGGGGCCAAAGATTACGACCTGCTCGCCAAAGCGCGCAGCGCACGCATTACGCCTGAGATGCTGAGCACCGATGATTGGGACTTGCCGCTGTCTGACAAACCCGCCCGCGATCTGCATCTCACCTCCGAGGATCAAGCGATGCTTGATGGGGCCGACGGTCCGGCGGTGCAACTGGCGATGGGGATTACCTGCACAATGGCGCGCGGGCAGGGGGCCGAGAGGTTGGTTGACGTGACGCGCGTGCATATCGACGGCTGCATCTACGCGAGCCCCGCCAACTTGGCTTTTGCCCAGACCATGGCCGACATGGGGTCGCAGGTACGGGTGCCGACGACGATGAACGCCATCTCGGTCGATCACGGCAACTGGCGCGCGCAGGGCGTGCCGCCGGACTTCGGCCTGCCCGCCAGCCGTCTGGCCGATGCCTATGTCACCATGGGCGCGCGGCCCAGTTTCACCTGCGCGCCCTATCAACTGCCCGCCCCGCCCGAGCGCGGCGAGGTCATCGCATGGTCGGAATCTAACGCGGTGATCTATGCCAATAGCGTGCTCGGCGCGCGGACGGTGAAACATCCTGATTTCCTCGACCTTTGCATCGCGCTGACCGGGCGCGCCCCGCTGTCGGGGGTCTACCTTGATGCCCACCGCGCACCGCGTCGGGTGATCGATGTGCAACTGCCCGCGCAGTATGACGAGGCGATTTGGCCGATGCTGGGCTGGCTGGCGGGGCAGGCGGCCCCGGACCGGATCCCACTGCTGCGCGGGTTGGAGAGTGCCGCCCCGAACGAAGATGACCTCAAGGCGCTCTGCGCGGCCTTCGGCACCACCTCTGCCGCGCCGATGCTGCATGTGGCCGGCATCACGCCCGAGGCCGATCTGCCGCCTGTTGCGGAGGCGGAGACGGTGCGCGTAACATCGAACGATCTGCGCCGCGTCTGGCGGCAGTTCAACGCCGGGCCTGCAAAGGTCGATCTCATCGCCTTTGGCAGCCCGCATTTCTCCCACGCGGAATGCCGTGCGCTCGACGCCGCCCTCGCAGGGCGCAAGCGTCATCCCGATACAGCGGTTATCGTAACGCTCGGCCATGACACGCTCTCGGCAGCGCGTGGCGACGGCACGGTGGCGCGGCTCGAAGCGGCGGGCGTGCAGGTCGTGCCCGACATCTGCTGGTGTTCGATCTCTGAGCCGGTCTTTCCGCCTTCGGCCCAAGTGCTGATGACCAACTCTGGCAAATACGCCCATTACGCCCCCGGTCTCTCGGGCCGCGCGGTGCGCTTTGGCAGCATCGCCGATTGTGTAGAAGCCGCCCTGACCGGGCAGGCGCGAGAGGCCTTACCGACTTGGCTGGCCGAAGAGGAGACAAGTAATGCGTAGCAGCAAAACCGTTCATGTGATCTCGGCCCATGCCGAGGGCGAGGTTGGCGACGTGATCGTGGGCGGTGTCACCCCGCCTCCGGGCGACACACTCTGGGAGCAAAGCCGTTGGATCGCGCGGGATGAGACGCTGCGCAACTTCGTATTGAACGAGCCGCGGGGCGGGGTGTTTCGCCATGTGAACCTTCTGGTCCCGCCCAAAGATCCGCGCGCCGATGCGGCCTTCATTATCATGGAGCCGGAAGACACGCCGCCCATGTCCGGCTCAAATTCGATCTGCGTTTCTACCGTTTTGCTCGACGGGGGCATCCTGCCGATGACTGAGCCGGTAACGGAACTAACCCTCGAAGCGCCGGGGGGGCTGGTGAAGGTCCGCGCGGAATGTCGCAATGGCAAGGCAGAGCGCATTTTCGTGCAGAACTTGCCAAGTTTCGCCGCCCGGTTGGATATCCCGCTGGAGGTCGAAGGTCTGGGCACGCTCACCGTCGATACCGCCTATGGCGGCGACAGTTTCGTGGTCGTCGATGCCGCCGCGATGGGGTTCTCATTAGAGGCGCATGAGGCACATGACATCGCCCGTCTGGGCGTGCGGATCACCAATGCCGCCAATGCCGCGATGCGCTTTGAGCATCCCGATAACCCGGATTGGCAGCATTTCTCTTTCTGTCTTTTCGCTGGGCCTGTCACCCGTGACGAGACCGGCCTGCGCGCCGGAGCGGCGGTGGCGATCCAGCCGGGCAAGGTGGATCGCTCCCCCACCGGCACGGCACTTTGCGCGCGAATGGCGCTGCTGCATGCACGAGGGGAGGTGGGGTTGGAGGACAGTCTGACCACCGTCTCGCTGATCGGCTCGACCTTTACTGGGCGTATCTTGGGCGAGACGCGTGTGGGCGATCACCCGGCAATCCTTCCCGAACTCTCAGGGAGGGGATGGATCACCGGCATCCATCAGCACATGCTCGACCCCGATGACCCTTGGCCCGGCGGTTACCGCCTGTCGGACACTTGGAGCGCGCGGGGCTAAGCAACCATCCCTTTCGCCAAGTTGAACCCCGAACCCCCGCCCAAACCCGGGCCGGGGTGGGTCGAGGCACCGATATGGTGCAGCCCCTTAATCGGAGTGGCGTAGTTCTTCTGTTCCGCAAATGGCCGCCAGAGGAAGAACTGATCCAAGGTGCAGGCCCCGCCATAGGGGTCACCGCCCACCAGATTGACGTTCATCGCGGCCAGATCGGCAGGCGAATAGGCGCGCCGGGCAAGTTTTATTTCATCGAAGTTGCGGATGCTTTTGCGCAAAATACTTTCGATCCGGTCGGCGAAGGCCTCCCGCATCGACTCGGTCCACTCAGAGGTGGTTTCGATCTCTCCCGCGGCATCACCCTTGATTGCGCGCGGCGCGTCGGGGACCTGCAGCCAGAGCACCGCTTTCCCCTCAGGACAGCGGCTGGGATCAAGGCGATGCGGTTGCCCGACGCAAATTGTAGGCACCGCCGGAAGCAGCCCGCGCTCAGCCTCATTGCAGGCGCGCGAGACGGCGTCGATCCCGTCGGTCAGGTGGATCAAAGCGACATCCTCTAGCCCATTGGCAACCCAATCGGGGTCACCATCCAGCGCGTAGTGCAGTTGAAAATTACCCCGCCCGTGGCGGAATTTGCGGCGATGTTCGGGGCGCGGTTGATCTTTTAACAAGCCGTCGTATAGCTGCCCCGGCGCGACGGATGCGATGACATTCTTGGCGTTGATCCTCTCGCCTGAGGACGTCTCAATCCCGCGCGCCTGTCCGTTCTCAACAAGGATACGGCTGGCTTCGACGCCGGTGCGGATTTCGCCACCGTTTGCCGTGATCAATTTCTCGAATGCCACGGCCATCTGTCCCGCGCCGCCCTTGACCACGGGCGCGCCTGCGGCCTCCAGCGCAAAGGCGATAACTCGGCTCATCTGTCCGCCATAGCTGGCCTCGGGCGTCAGTCCTACATGCAAAACCCAAGGCGCCCAAAGCGCCTGAACGTCGTCACTTTCATAGCGCGTCTCAAGCCACGCGCGGCCCGGCTCCAACGCCTCACCGAACCATGCTTTAAGTGGGCCAAGCCCTTTTTTCCATGCCTGTTTTGCCAGCAGCCACGCGGATTGCCGCGACCAGAGCGGCTGCCCCAAAAGCGCAAAAAGAAAATCCGCATCCGCCTCAATTGCGCTTACATCCGCCGCGTGTTGATCCCCGTCCCCTGCAGCGCGCGCGTTGAAGGCCGCGATATTTGCCGCGCGGTCCATCTCCAGCCGCAGGGCTTGACCATTGGGGCGCAGAGCGGCGGTGGGATGCGGGCTGTGGCAGAACTCCAGCCCATGGCTGGCCAAATCATCGCCCAAGGCACCATAGGCAGGGCCAGTCAAAAACAGCACAAAGGTCGCGGCCATTACGTCATGGTGAAAGCCGGGCAACGTGACCTCTTCGGTCATCATGCAGCCGCCGATCCGGTCTTCGCGCTCGACGACCAGTACGCTGTCCCCTTTGCGCGTCAACAGCGCCGCCGCGACCAGCGCGTTAATGCCTGACCCAATGATAAGGTGATCCACATCAGCCATGCCTATTCCTTCCGCAAACGTCTCATGAGGTCTCAGATATTTGAAACAAAGCTAGACAAAAAAATATGCGTTTGCAATTATCTTGCTTAGGGAGACTAGGGCAATGACATCAAATGTTGATGCTGTCATCATCGGCGCGGGGCACAATAGCCTCGCTTGTGCTTGCCATCTGGCGGCGCGGGGCTGGCGGGTGGCGGTATATGAGCAAGCGGCAGAACCGGGCGGCGCGGTAAAGTCGGGCGCCTACACGCAACCGGGGTTTCGCCATGATTGGGCTGCGATGAACCTGTCGCTTTTTGCGGGTTCTGCGTTCCATGCAGATCACGGCGAAGAGCTTGCGCGTCATGGGCTGGGCTTTGCCCCCACGGCAAACCCTTTCGCGAGCCTGTTTCCCGACGGGCGCTGGCTGGGCATCTCAAATGACCGCGCCTTAAACCGGGCGCGGATTGCCGGGTTTAGCACGGTGGACGCTGAGGCGTGGGACCGGCTGAGCGATGATTTTCCTGCCGAGGCTGAGACGATTTTCGCCTTGCTGGGCAGCCCGATGCGGGCAGGGTCATTGGCCAAACTGGGTTGGTCGACGCTCCGAAAACGAGGTGCAGGCGGTAGCCTTGATCTCGCGCAATTTTTGATGATGTCGCCACGGGCGTGGCTGGACCAGACCTTCGAGGATGACCGGGTAAAGGCCACTTTCGCGGCGTGGGGCATGCATCTTGATTTCGCCCCTGACATCGCAGGCGGCGCGCTTTTTCCCTATCTCGAAGCAATGGCGGCGCAGGCCTTCGGCATGGTGTTGGGGCAAGGCGGCGCGGATACCATGACCCGCGCGATGGTGCGGATGATCGAAGCGCGCGGTGGCAGCGTCACCTGCAACGCAGAGGTAATGGGCATCGAAGAGGCCGGTGGTCGCGCGACCGGGATCACACTTTCTGACGGTCGATTTATCGGGGCGGACAGGGCGGTGATCGCTAACGTCGCGCCTTCGGCTCTGCTGCGCCTGACCGGAGGCAGCGGGGACGCGCGGCATGACAGGGCCATGAAGACCTTCCAACACGCGCCCGGCACGATGATGATCCATTTGGCAATGGACGACCTGCCGAACTGGCCTGCCGCCGAGTTGAACCGCTTCGCTTATGTGCATCTGGCCCCATCGATGGACCAGATGGCGCGCACCTATGCGCAGGCCAAGGCGGGGATGCTGCCGGACGAGCCGGTGATCGTTTGCGGCCAGCCGACGGTGGTAGACCCCAGCCGCGCACCAGAGGGCAAACACGTTCTTTGGCTTCAGGTGCGGATGGTGCCAGGGCAGATCAAGGGCGATGCGAAGGGCGAGATTGCAGCGCGGGATTGGGAGAGCGCTGCCGCGCCAATGGCCTTGCGCGCGCTTGATCTGTTGGAGCGCTACGCCCCCGGCACCCGCGCCCGTATCCTCGACCGCCATGTGGTGACACCCGCGATGTTGGAGGCCGATAACCCCAACCTTATCGGCGGCGATCAGGTTTGCGGCAGCCATCACCTGCACCAACATTTCATGAACCGCCCCGCGCGCGGCTTTGCCGATGGCAGCACGCCGATCAGAGGGCTTTACCACACCGGCGCCGCTGTTTGGCCCGGAGGTGGCACAGGAGCAGGGCCCGGCACCTTGCTCGCCCGAAAACTTGTCGGAAAATAACAATAAAAACCAATAATAACCATTTCTCAGGGAGAGAAAGACAATGAAACTATCCAGACGTAGCCTACTCAAGACCAGCGCCGCGGCGGCGGCCTTCGCCACCGTCGGCCTGCCCAGCTTTGCCCAAGAGATTGACGAACTGGTCATCGCCTATAACGTCAACCTGCCCAGCTGGGATCCGACCGTGGGCCCTTCGGCGGTGAACCCGACGATCCAAGGGTTCTACCAATCGGTTTTCGATCTCTATATCCCGCAGAACCCTGACCTGTCATTTGGCCAGGGCTTGATCACCGATTTTGGCTGGAATGACGATCAGACGAAAATCTGGATGGAGGTCCGCGACGGGGTGACGTGGCACAACGGCGATCCCTTCACCGCCGAAGATGTCGCATGGTCGCTTGAGCGCGCCGCCAATGCCGAGACGGGCAACCCGATCCAATTCATCTGGGGCAAGGTCGAAAACATCACCGCCGAGGGCAACCGCGTCACCGCGGATGTGAAGGAATATGAGCCGACGTTCTTTAAGTGGATGTCATTCCTTACCGGCTATGTGCTGCCCAAGAAATACTACGAAGAAGTCGGCGCAGATGGGTTTGAGGCAGCGCCAATCGGGACCGGCCCCTATATGGTTGAGAAATTCGAGCGCAACGCCTTCGTGCGGCTGAAAGCCAACGAGAATTACTGGGGCGGCGCGCCCGCGTTCAAGAATGTGACGATCAAATTCGTGACCGACGCGGCGTCTCGCGTGGCAGAGATTGAATCGGGCAACAGCCATGTCACGCTCGAAGTTCCCTACGAAGAGTTCGACCGCCTGAAAGCCAAAGACGGTATCGAAGGTGTGGCCGAGCCGATCTCAGATATTGGGATGATCTTCCTCAACGACATCGACGTGATGACCGACCCGAATGTGCGCAAAGCCGCTGCTCTGGCGATCGACAAGGGTCTTATCATCGAACGGCTGCTGTCAGGCTACGGCGTGCCGATCGACACGATGCAAACCCCTGACTATGCCGCCTATGATGAGACAATTACCGTCGGTCACGACAACGAAAAGGCCAAGGAACTGCTGGCAGAGTCTGGCTATAGCGTCGACAATCCGGTGAAGTTCAAAATCCAGACCACCAAGGGTTTCAAACCCAAGGATTACGAGATGGTGCAGGCCATTGTCGGGCTCTGGCGTAAGGTGGGGATCGAAGCTGAGATCGAGGTCTACGAGATCGCCAAACACTATGAGCTGCGCGCGGCGGATACGCTGGCACCGGCGGCCTTCTACAACTGGGGCAACTCGGTGGGTGATCCGACAACCTCGACCGGTTTTGCGATGTTCGGCCCCTCGCCGCATTCGGTTTGGGACGGGGAAGAGACCTTGAACATGATCCTGCCGCTCTGGGGCGAGAAGGACGAGGCCAAGCGCATCGAAGGCTGGAAGGCGGTCGACCGTCACATCGCCGAGAACGCCGAGGTGATCCCGCTGCTGCAATATGTCCAGCCGATCCTGCATGTCTCTGCCGTCAATGTAGTGCCGCACCGTTCAGGCGCGTTGCTGCCGCATCTGATGACGCGCGCCTAACGCTAGCTGGCTTTGACGGGGCGGCGCTTGTCGCCCCGTCACCCCAACCTCCAGAGGCAAAATGACCCTATTGCGCAGTATATTGATGCGGCTCCTGAGCACCGCCATCACGCTCTTTGGTGTGGCCGTGATCATCTTTGTGGTGATCCGTGTCGTGCCAGGCAACCCCATCGCCATGATGCTCCCCCCCGGCGCGACCGAGGCCGATATCGCACGGCTTCAGGCGCAATACGGGTTTGATAAATCCATCTTTGAGCAGTTCACGATTTGGCTGGGCGGGGTGCTTCAGGGTGATTTCGGCACGTCGATCTCGCTGCGCCAGCCGGTCAGTTCTTTGGTGCTGAACCGTCTGCCCGCAACACTGGAGCTAAGCATCGTTGCCTTGGTGATCGCGGTGGTGATCGGCGGGACGATGGCACTGACCGGCACGCGGTGGCGCAATACCCGCAAAGAGGGTGCCATTGACGTCTCAACCGGCATGGCCCTGTCGATCCCGGATTTCCTTTGGGGATTGGTGCTGATCTTGCTCTTTGGTGTGCTCTGGCCGGTATTTCACATCTCTGGCCGCATATCCCCCGCGCTCGATATTGATTTCACCACCAACTTTTACCTTTTCGAAGCCCTGCTGCGGCTGCGCTTTGACGTGCTGGGCGATCTGATCGGCCATATGTTCATGCCGGCGCTCGCGCTGGCAATCCCGCTGTCGGCGATCATTGCGCAACTGCTCAAGCAAAGCCTGAAAGAAACCATGCATCTTGATTACGTTACCCTGTCGCGCACCCATGGCTATGGCGAACACCATGTGATCACCCGCGACGCGTTGCCCAATGCGATCCTGCCGACGCTGACGCTGGTGGGGGTGCAGTTTACCTTTCTGATCGGCGGCACTGTCATCATCGAGCGGCTGTTCAGCTACGAAGGCTTGGGCAATATGGCCATCGACGCGGTAATCAACCGTGATTTGCCCTTGATCCAAGGTATCGTGATCCTGTTTGCTCTGATCTTCACCCTCGTGAACCTAGCCGTCGACATGCTCTATGTCGTGCTGAACCCGAGGTTGCGCCATGCGTGATGCGAGAGGTGACGTAAAACGCCCGATTGGTCTGCGGCTGTGGCTCTCGGGCGGGTGGCTAATTGTGCTAGTTCTGGCCGCTGTTCTTGCGCCATGGATCGCGCCGCAAGATCCGCTGGCGCAGGATCTTTTTACCTCGCGCTTGCCGCCATTTTGGGAGGCAGGGGCCGAACCGGGCTATTGGTTGGGGTCGGACTCACTGGGCCGCGATGTGCTGAGCCGTATCGTTCATGGCGCGCGTCTGGCGCTGATTGTGGCACTGGTGGCAGGCACGCTGACCTGTGTGATCGGCACGGCATTGGGGTTGATCGCGGGCTACTATCGCGGCTGGCCGGATCGGATCATCAGCCGCTTTGTCGACATCTGGATGGCCTTCCCGCCGGTGCTGTTTGCCATTCTGCTGATCGCGGTACTGGGCACCGGTCTCACCTCAATCATCATCGCCATTGTGGTAATCGACTGGACCCGTTTCGCCCGCGTGATCCGGGCCGAAGCGATGACCCAAGGTGCGATGGATTATGTTGCCTCTGCCCAAGTGGCGGGGCGCAAACGGATGGGGACGATGCTGACCGAGATCTTACCGAACGTGCTGCCCACGATCATTGCGCTGCTGACGCTTGAGATGGGCATTGCCGTGATCGTTGAGGCAATTCTGAGTTTCGTGAACCTATCGATCTCGACCGACAGCCCCACTTGGGGGGGCATGATCTCCGAAGGGCGCACCTCGGTCCATCAGGCGTGGTGGGTGCTGGTCTTTCCGTTGGTCACGTTGTTTCTGACGGTGCTCAGCTTCTCTCAACTAGGCGAAGGGTTGAAAGACCGCTTTGATCCGGTGCTGCGATGAGTGCTTTTCTGGAGATCCGCAACCTCTGCGTCACGCTCAAGGGCGGCGCGCCGATCCTGCGCAATGTCTCGCTCAGCGTTTCGGCAGGGCAAGTGCATGGGTTGGTCGGTGAAAGCGGCGCGGGCAAGTCGATGATTGGCAAGGCCGTGCTGGGCACCTTGCCGCGGGCGCTTGCGGTGACGCGGGGCGAGATCTGGCTTGATGGGGTCGATCTGCAAACCCTGCGCCCGGCTGAACGTCGCCGCCGCATCGGCGCATCGGCGGCGCTGATCCCTCAAGACCCGCTGACCGCACTCAACCCCGCGCGGCGCATTGGGCCGCAGATCACGCGGCGTTTGGTTGATATCCTCGGCTGGTCGCGCGCCGATGCTGAGGCCCGCGCGCTGGAGCTGCTGGCAGAGGTCCAGATCCCCGACCCGGCGCGCGTGATGCGCAGCTACCCGCACGAGCTGTCGGGTGGCATGCGCCAGCGCATCTTGATCGCCGCGGCCTTTGCTGCCGAACCAAAGCTCATCATCGCGGATGAGCCGACCACGGCCTTGGATGTGACGGTGCAAAAGCAGATCCTGCGGTTGATTGCCGACATGCAGGCGCGCCATGGCACGGCGCTTTTGTTCGTGACCCATGACCTCGGTGTGGTGTCCAAGGTCTGCGACACGCTCAGCGTGCTTTATGCAGGCAAGGTCGTGGAAGAGGCGCAGATGCGGCGGTTTTTCATGCATCCGATCCACCCCTATTCGGCGGCGCTTTTGGCGGCGACACCAAGTTACAAAGACCCCGACGGCTCGCTCACACCAGTGCCGCAATCGGTGATTGATCAGGTAGAACGCGAAGTGACGGACCATGACCGGAGGGCGGGTCTATGATGTACCAAGTTCGAGATCTGCGGCTGTCTTTTCCGGATATGACCCGCAAACCGCTGTTCGGCGCGGCCCCCCGGATCGAGATCCTGCGCGGACTCAGTTTCGATGTACCCAAGGGAGCGGTGCTGGGGATCGTCGGTGGCTCGGGTTCAGGCAAGTCCACATTGGGCCGCGCCATGCTGCGGCTGTTTGAGCCGACGGCCGGCAGCATCACTTTCAACGGGCGCGACATTACCCATTTGGAGGAGGCCGACCTGCGCCCCATGCGCGCGCAGATGCAGATGATCTTTCAAGACCCGATGTCATCGCTTAACCCGCGTCGGCAGGTGGGGGGCATCATCGCCGGTCCGCTGCGGGTGCAGGGGCATGAAGGCATCCCGGCCAAAGTGACAGAGGCGCTGGACATGGTGGGCCTGCCGCGCAGTTTCGCCAATCGCTATCCCCATGAACTTTCCGGCGGGCAGCGGCAGCGGGTTGGGATCGCGCGGGCCATTGCGCTCAGGCCCGGATTTATCCTCGCGGATGAGATCGTCTCAGGGCTTGATGTCTCTTCGCAGGCGCAGGTGCTGAACCTGTTGCAGGAGTTGGTGCGCGAATTGGGGCTGACTTTGGCCTTTATCAGCCATGACATGTCGGTGATCCGGCGGCTCTGCGATCAGATCATCGTGCTCTATCAAGGGCAGATCGTGGAGCAGGCGCAGACCGCGGACCTCTTTGCAGCGCCGCAGGCGGAATACACCCGCACGTTACTTGATGCGATTCCCCTGCCAGACCCGGATCAGGTCTGGGTCTGATCTGACAAGGCATTGACGAAAAGCTTGGCGCCAAGGGTCTTCCTCGGCGCTAAGCCGCCGTCATTGCCTTACGCGAGGCAACGTCTTGCATGTGCGTCCCGTTTTCGATTGATTATTTTTCAATCAAAACACGAACTTTCAAACAACGGAGAGTCACCATGAAAATTCGCACCACACTTGCCTGCTCTGCGCTGGCACTCAGCATTGCGTTTCAAGCACAAGCCGCCGATGTGCCCGAAGGCGTGAGCCTTGCCGAAGATCAAAACTATACTTTCTGGCTGCTCGACGCGATCAAGTCGATGGACCCGCAGATCAACACCGATGTCGAAGGCTCTGACGTGCTGCGCAACCTCTTTGAGGGGCTCTATAACGAAGACGGCAATGGCGAATTGGTGCCCGGCGTGGCGCTGGATCACGAGGTTTCCGAAGACGGCACAACCTACACCTTCAACCTGCGCGACGATGCGAAATGGTCGAACGGCGATCCGGTAACGGCGAATGATTTCGTCTACTCTTGGCGCCGTCTGGCAGACCCGGCCACGGCGTCGGAATATGCGTGGTACATGGAGCTGATGCAGGTCGAAAACGCGCCTGAGATCATCGCAGGCAACACATCCCCCGAAGAGCTGGGCATTCGTGCTGTCGACGATCACACGCTTGAGGTCAAGATCACCACGCCGCTGCCCTACTTCCCGCAGATGTTGGTGCATGGCTCGACCTTCCCCGTGTTGCAGAGTGCTGTTGAAGAGCATGGCGATGACTGGACCGACGCGGGCACCTTGGTCGGCAACGGTGCCTATAAATTGGTTGAGCATCAGTTGGGCGAGCGCGTTGTGATGGAGAAGAGCGACACCTATTGGGACGCCGAAAACGTGGTGATGGAGAAGATCACCGCCCTGACCATCAACGATGTAAACCAAGCGCTGACGCGCTATCTGGCGGGCGAATTGGACCGTGTCGACATCCCCGCCGGTCAATACCCGCGCCTGAAAGAAGAATACCCCGAGCAGGCCGTCTCGACCCCCTATAACTGTTCCTACATCTACATGCTGAACGTAGGCGAGAAGGGGCCCGAAGCGTTGAAAGACGCGCGCGTGCGCAAGGCGCTGGCCTATACGATCGACCGCGACATCATCGTCGACCGTATCCTGCAAGGCGGGCAAAAGCCGTCCTACAACTGGACCCACTGGGCGATTGCCGATTTCGAGCGGCCCGAGCTGGACTGGGCCGACAACATGGATCAGGCGCAGCGCGTTGAAAAGGCTAAAGAGTTGATGGCCGAAGCGGGCTATGGCCCCGACAAGCCGCTGGATCTGACACTGCAGTACAACACCTCGGAAGATCACAAAAAGATCGCTATCGCCGCGTCGCAGATGCTCAAGCAGATCAACGTGAACGTGACGCTGGATAACTACGAGTGGAAGATCCACACCGACCGCATGCAAAACCAAGACTACGACATGGCGCGCTATGCGTGGTGCGGAGATTACAACGAGGCGTCGACCTACCTCGACCTGCTGACCTCCTATTCGGGCCACAACAATGGCGAGTTCTACAACGACGCTTATGACAAGCTCATGAAAGACAGCAAAACCGCCGAAGATCCGCAGCCGCTGTATAAAGAGGCAGAGAGCATTCTGGCCGAGGAAATGCCGATCATTCCGATCTACCACTACGCCAACGTCGACATGATCGCGGAAGACATCGAAGGTCTGCCCGAGAATAATGTCAACAACACGTGGTACGGCAAAGACCTCTACCGCGTCGCCGAGTAACCTATCGACATCCGGGCAGCCCTGCGGTTATGCGGGGTTGCCCAATTCTATTTACACCCCCCAAACCCCGTCTCCGGAGCGCGCGCCCCTTGCTCAGTTACATCCTCAAGCGCCTTGCAATCGCGATCCCGACACTTCTGGTGTTGATTGTGATTTCCTTCCTGCTGATGCACTCCGCGCCCGGCGGGCCGTTCACCTCAGAGCGTGAGTTGCCGCCGCAGGTGCTGGCGAACCTCAATGTGAAATACGGGTTGGATGATCCACTGTGGAAGCAGATCGGCAGCTATGTGTGGGGCATTGTTTCTGACTTCGATTTCGGGCCGAGCTTTGTCTACAAGGACCGTTCGGTGAACGAGATCATCGCTCAAGGGTTCCCGATCACGCTCACCTATGGGCTGTTGTCCTTTGCCGTGGCGGTGATTGTAGGCGTCAGCCTTGGTGTGGCCGCTGCGGTGCGGCACAACTCGCTGCTGGATTATGTGGCGGTGGGTGTCTCTATCGGCGCGCAAGTGCTGCCGAATTTCGTTATGGCCCCGATTTTGGTGCTGGTCTTCACACTCTGGCTCGGCTGGTTGCCCGGCGGCGGCTGGCAAGGGCCGGAGTATTGGATCATGCCGGTGATCGCGCTGTCGACCTCCTTTATGGCGTCGATCGCGCGTATCACCCGTTCATCGATGCTTGAGGTGTTAACCTCTAACCACATCCGCACGGCCCGCGCCAAGGGGCTGCCCGAACGCCGGGTGATCCTGCGCCATGCGCTGAAGCCCGCAATGCTGCCCGTTATTTCCTACCTCGGTCCGGCTTTCGTGGCGATGATTACCGGCTCGGTGGTGGTCGATATCTATTTCTCCACCGGGGGCATCGGCAAAGCCTTCGTCGATTCAGCGCTCAACCGCGACTATGCGGTGATGATGGGGGTTACGATCCTCGTAGGCGCGCTGACGATCTTCTTCAACCTCGTGGTCGACATCCTTTACGGGTGGATCGACCCCAAGATCCGGTACTGACATGGTGATGACATCAGAACAGACCGTCGAAGCGGGCGCGATTATGGGCAAGGGGCGCTCCCCCTGGGCCGATGCGAGGCGGCGGTTCTTCCGCAACAAGGCAGCGTTAATGGGCCTGGTGATCCTGGGCTTCGTCGTGGCCTTTGCGCTTTTTGGCGGCTATTTCGCGCAGTGGTCGAACGAGGAGCTCGACTATAACGTCATGGGCCAGATTGTTGAGCTGGGCGGGCCGTCGATTGAAAGCGGCCACTACTTCGGCACCGACGATCTGGGGCGTGACCTTTTTGCGCGGACCATTCAGGGCACGCAGATCAGTCTCGCCGTGGGCCTCGTCGGCGCGCTGATCGCTTGTATCGTCGGCACGCTTTACGGCGCGGTGGCGGGCTACGCAGGCGGGCGCACGGACGGCATTATGATGCGCCTCGTCGATATCTTTATGGCCGTGCCTTATATGTTCGTGCTGATCCTGCTGCTGGTGATGTATGGCCGTTCGATCACGATCCTTTTCGCCGGCATCGGCCTGATCTCTTGGATGGAGATGGCCCGCATCGTGCGCGGCCAGACCCTGACAATCAAAGGCCGGGAGTTCGTCGAGGCCGCCCGCGCCACGGGCGTCTCGGCCCCCGTCATCATCCTGCGCCATATCGTGCCGAACCTGCTGGGCGTCATCGCCGTTTATGCCACGCTGCTGGTCCCGCTGATGATCCTGACGGAAAGCTTCATCTCTTTCCTCGGCCTTGGCGTACAAGAGCCGCTCACTTCCCTCGGCGCGCTGATCTCCGAAGGGGCGGGGACCATCGCCTACGGCACCACTTGGCAGCTGGGTTTCCCGCTGCTGTTTTTCTGTCTCACGCTATTCGGGCTGTTTTTCGTCGGCGACGGATTGCGTGACGCGCTCGACCCCAAGGATCGCTGATGTCCCTGCTGCAAATCGACAATCTCTCTGTCACCTTCGACGGCGAAGACGGCCCCGTGCATGCGGTCAATGACCTGTCGCTCTCCATCGATAAGGGCGAGACGCTTGGCATCGTGGGCGAAAGCGGGTCGGGCAAAAGCCAGACCGCCTTTTCTGTCATGGGACTGCTCGCGCCGAATGGGCGCACCGATGGCTCGGTAAGGTTTGACGGACAAGAGATTTTGGGCGCGAAGCCGAAGGTGCTGAACAAGCTCCGGGCCGAGCGGATCGCGATGATCTTTCAAGATCCGATGACCTCGCTCAACCCCTATATGCGCATCGCGGACCAGATGACCGAAGTGCTGACGCTGCACAAAGGCATGTCGAGACGCGACGCATTGGCGGAGTCCGTGCGGATGTTGGACGCAGTAAAAATCCCCGCAGCTAAGGAGCGTATTCGTCTTTTCCCGCACGAGTTCTCCGGCGGGATGCGCCAGCGGGTGATGATCGCGATGTCGCTCTTGTGCAAGCCCGACCTGCTGATTGCGGATGAGCCGACAACCGCGCTTGATGTGACCGTGCAGGCACAGATCATGGGCCTGCTGGGCGATCTACAAAAGGATTTTGGCATGGCCACGATCCTCATTACCCATGACCTTGGCGTCGTCGCAGGCTTCTGCGAGCGCGTTTTGGTGATGTATGGGGGCCGCGTGATGGAGCAGGGCCCGACCGAGCCGCTCTTTGCCCAACCGACCCACCCCTACACCCGTGGCCTGCTGGCTGCCGTGCCGCGCGTTGATGACGAGGACGCCACGATGAAGGCGATCCCCGGCAACCCGCCCAACATGGCCGCCCCGCCCGAGGGATGCCCCTTCCGCCCGCGCTGCACCTACGCTGCTGAAGACTGCCGCGTGATGCCGCCGCTCGCGCCGTTTGCCGAAGGTCGTGCCCGTGCTTGCCACCGCCCGATTGCGGAGGTCACCGCATGAGCCCGCTCCTTTCCGTCCGCGATCTTCACGTACGCTTCCCCATCACCCGCGCAGGCGACATGCCTTGGACCAAGCCGCGTTTCCTACATGCGGTCAACGGGGTCAGCTTCGATCTGGAGCCCGGCAAGACACTTGGCGTGGTCGGTGAATCCGGTTGTGGCAAATCCACTCTCGCGCGCGGGTTGATCCAGATGGTTCCGGCGACGGGGCAGGTGATGTGGCGCGGCGAGACGGATCTGCTCTCGCTCAGCCCGCGCCGGATGAAGCCCTACCGCTCCGAGATCCAGATGGTATTCCAAGACCCGCTGGCCTCGCTCAACCCCCGCATGACGCTGGGCCAGATCATTGCCGAGCCGCTACGGACCCACCGCCCCGACATTTCCGCCAAGGAACGCCGTGCCCGCGTGGCGCAGATAATGGAACGGGTCGGCCTGCTGCCGCAGATGATCAACCGCTACCCGCATGAGTTTTCGGGCGGGCAGTGCCAGCGCATCGGCATCGCCCGCGCGCTGATCGTGGAGCCCAAGCTGCTCATTTGTGATGAGCCGGTGTCGGCGCTCGATGTGTCGATCCAAGCGCAGGTGATAGAGCTGCTGAAGGAACTGCAACGCGATCTGGGGCTGGCGATGATCTTTATCGCCCATGACCTCAGCGTGGTGAAAAACATCTCGGATCAGGTAATGGTGCTCTATCTGGGCCGCATTATGGAGAAGGCCCCCAAGGCGCAACTCTACGACAACCCGCAGCACCCCTACACGCAGGCGCTGCTTTCTGCTGTGCCGATCCCCGATCCGGTGGCTGAACGCGCCAAAAAGATTGTGCCGATGACCGGTGATATGCCGTCCCCAATGAGCCCGCCTTCGGGCTGCGTTTTTCGGGGTCGCTGCCCGCGTGCGCAGGCCGATTGCGCGCAGGTTGTGCCAGAGCCGGGGCAGGGGCCGCATCAGGTGGCCTGCATCCACCCCGGCCCGATGCAAGAGCGCGAGTTAACAACCGCCCGCTAACACCTCTGGGTTGGCAGATGTCCGGCGCGTTCAAGCAAAGAAAATGAGGTCCGCACCCGCGTCGCGTGTGACGAAGACGTACTCCGCAAATCATCGACGCGGAGGTTTCCGAAAGCCGTCACACAGCCTTACGCGTTTGCTGAGTGAATAAGGGGCGGCGAGGAAAGCCGCCCCTCGTCGATCACATCCCGGCAATCACCTTATCCAAAGTCGCAGGATAGTCGCGCACTCGTACGCCGGTGGCGTTGTAAATGGCGTTGGTGATTGCCGCAGCCGCGCCGCAAATACCCAGCTCGCCAATGCCTTTCGCCTGAAGCGGGTTGGCCCAATCGTCCCGCTCTTCCAGCAGATCCACGGTCAATTGCGGCACATCGGCGTTCACCGGAATGTGGTATTCCGCAAGATTGTGGTTCGCCACATGCCCGTCGCGTGGGTCGAACGACAGCTCTTCGGTCAGGGCGATGCCAATCCCAAAGGTCATCCCGCCCAGACATTGCGACCGGGCCGTTTTGGCATTCAAGATCCGCCCGGCAGCGAAGGTGCCATGCATCCGCCGCACCCGAGTCTCGCCCGAGGCGGCGTGAACCGCAACCTCAGCGAAATAGGCGCCAAAGGTTGCTTGCCGGACTGCTTCGGAGGTATCACCCGGCAGCACATGACCAAGTTTGGCAATCTCATCGCCGTTTAGGATCTCACTCAACGGACGGGTTTGGTTGTCGAAAGTGGCCAAGCCATCCTTCAGGGTAAGGTCGTTTTCGTCGACCTCCAGCCGCTCGGCCAACTGCCGCCGGATCGCTTCGCATGCCAAATAGACTGAGGTGCCGCTTGATGACGCCCCCCAAGACCCGCCCGAGCCGGAGGCCGGGGGCAGGGTGGTATCGCCCAGCACCACATCCACGGCATCGCGCGGCAGACCCAGCATGTCGCCCGCGATTTGACCGAGGATCGCATAGGTGCCGGTGCCGATGTCGGTCATATCCGTTTCAACCCGCACGCGGCCTTCGGGCATGAGTGTCACGCGCGCTTGGCTTTCCATCAGCACGTTGATCCGTGCCGCCGAGGCCATGCCGTAGCCGATCAGCCATTCCCCTTCGCGCCGTTCCTTAACGCCGGGGCGCTCGTCCCAGCCGAAGGTTTCTGCCCCGCTGTCGAGGGCTTCGCGGAAGCGGCGGGATGAAAACTCCTTACCGCTTTCAGGGTCTTTCTCGGGGATGTTGCGGCGGCGAAGCTCGACCGGGTCCATGCCAATCTTGACAGCCAATTCATCCATCGCCCCCTCGAGCACGGTCACGCCAACCGCCTCGCCTGGCGCGCGGACGGACCCTGCACAGAGGCGGTGCACCCGTGCCAGCTCCATCGACATTTTCCGGTTGGCCCCTGAATAGAGGAAATGCGATGCTTGAAGCACCGGCTCGGCGAATGTTTCTCCGGGCAGGTTCGACACGCGCGCGTCGTGACCAAGGCCCATCAGGCGCCCTTCGGCATCGGCGGCAAGGCGCACCCGCTGCGTGGTTTCCGACCGGCGCATCGTTGCCTCATAGACCTGCGGGCGCTGCAACGCGACCGAGACGGGGCGGCCCACCTCTTTGGCGGCAATAGCAGCCGCAACCGCTTCGGGCGTGATCCCGAGTTTTGAGCCGAACCCACCACCAACATAGGGCGACAGTATGCGCAGCCGATCTGGGTGAATGCCAAGCGCATCCGAAAGCTCATTTCGGTTGTATTTCAGCATTTGGTAGCTGCCGCGCAGGGTCAGGTCATCACCGTCCCATGAGGCGATGGACGCATGTGGCTCCATCGGCGAACTGGAATGCGACGGTGTGTTATAGGTCGCATCTACGGTAAATGCAGCCTCATTCATCGCGCCTTCCAGGTCACCCTGATCCAGCGTTTTTCCCTCCTGCGGCTCGACCGCCGCGGTGGCAGGATCAACGGGCATGACCTCCCCATTCTCAAGCTGCACCTGAAGCGATTGCGCGGCGTGACGGGCCTGCTCAAACCCTTCGGCGACCACGACAGCGATCAATTGGCCGAGGTAGGCGGCGTGATGCGGCCCTTGAATAGGGGCTTTGTTTGCGGTGCCCTGCGCGGGGTTGCGCAGTAGGCGGTCGTCTTGGATCACCGCCAACACGCCCGGCATCTTTGCCACGGCATCGCGGTTCGCCAACACTACGCGCCCGCTGTTGCCCGGCGCGCGGACCATGACGCCATGCACCACGCCCTCAACCTGCCATTCATTGGCATAGGTCGCTGTGCCGGTCACTTTCAACGGCCCCTCGGGGCGGTCGAGCGGCGCACCGACAAGACCCTGCGCCATGTCATCCAATCTGCGAGCGGTGGCAGGGGCGTCCATTTTAAATTGCTCGGTCATTGCTGTGCCTCCTCAGTGAGTTCGTTCAGCACCGACACCAGCGTGCGGCGGGCAAGGGGGATTTTGAAGTCGTTCGCACCAAAGCCTTTGGCCTCGGCAAGAAGCAGGTCAGCGGCTTTGTTGAACAGGTCTTTGGAAGGGGCCGCTCCCGTCAGCAGGTCTTCGACCTCGGCGTTCCGCCAAGGTTTCGGGGCCAGCCCACCAAAGGCCAGATCAGCGCGGGCGATTTTACCGTTCTCCACTTTCACGAGGCCAGCAACTGAAACCAAGGCAAAGGCATAGGACGCACGGTCGCGCACTTTGCGGTAGGTTTGTTTTGCATCAACAGGTGCAGGCAGCACCACGGCGGTGATCAACTCGCCCTGTTCTAGCACGGTCTCTTGATCAGGCCGGTTGCCGGGCAGCAGGTAAAGATCATCCAATGTCAGACGGCGTGTGCTGCCGTCGTCTTTCAGCGTTTCCACCTCGGCCCCGAGGGCGCGCATGGCAACGGCCATGTCGCTGGGATGCGTGGCGATGCAGTGTTCCGATGTGCCCAGAACCGCCAGAATGCGGTTGACCCCATCTATCGCAGAACAGCCCGTGCCCGGCTCACGTTTGTTGCAGGGCATAGCGCGGTCATAGAAATAGAGGCAGCGGGTGCGTTGCAGCAGGTTGCCGCCCGTGGTGGCTTTGTTGCGCAACTGTCCGCTCGCGCCAGCCAACAGCGCCCGGCTGAGCACGGGCCAACCTTTGCGAATGCGGGCATCATTGGCCAGATCACTGTTGGTGACCAATGCACCAATGCGCAGCCCGCCGTCATCCGTCTCTTCGATTTCGTTCAGGTCCAAGCGGTTGATGTCAATCAGCGCTTTCGGCGCCATGACTTCTAGCTTCATCAGGTCCAGCAGATTTGTGCCACCAGCAATGAAGGTGCCACCGCTGGCCGCCTGACGTGCAGCGCCTTCAGCGCTTTCGGCCCGGGTATAATCAAAATGTCTCATGCATTTTCCCCTGCAGCTTTGCGGATCGCCTCAACGATGTTGGGATAGGCAGAGCACCGGCAGAGGTTGCCGCTCATCCGTTCTGAAATTTCCTCCGCAGTGAGCTTTGCTTTGCCGTCCAGATCATCGGTCACATGGCTAGGCCAACCGTTGGAGATCTCTTCCAGCATCGCCGTGGCCGAGCAAATTTGACCGGGTGTGCAATAGCCGCATTGAAAACCGTCTTCGCTGACGAAGGCTTCTTGCAGCGGGCTAAGGTTTCCGGGCTGACCGAGGCCTTCGATGGTGGTCACCTCATCCCCATCGTGCATACAGGCCAACGTCAGGCAGGCGTTGATCCGGCGGCCGTTTACCATGACTGTACAAGCGCCGCATTGCCCGTGATCGCAGCCCTTTTTGCTGCCGGTCAATCCAAGATGGTGGCGCAAAGCATCCAGCAGCGTGGTCCGAGGGTCGAGGTTCAAGTGCTGTTGTGTGCCATTAATGGTCAGGTTCGTTTCCATGACAAATTCCTTTGGCTAAATGAGAGCGGGAGGCGGCTCCCGGTTATCGGCTAGATCGCAGGTAGGTCGGTGGACGTTGGCGGCAAGCGGAGGGAAGTGTCGCGCCTCGCGCAGGAGACCTTTTGTAGACCAGGATCGACTGACCTCATATTACATAATGTGCATTACAAGCGGCGCAGTCTCGGCCGGGCGCGCGCTACCGGATCCCCCTCTGGCTGCCACCGGCAAAGACGACTACAAGCAAATTGAAAACCGGGGGAAACAGAGCGTTGCAAAAGATTACATTGCCCGAAAGGCCCGATTGGCGCGCTCATGCGAAAGAGGTCGGCTTTACCTTTGCCGATATGCACGGGGAGCCCTATTGGGACGAAACCTCGGCCTATGCCTTGTCGCTTGAGCAGATCGAGAACGACATCGAAGACCCCTCGACCGAGTTGCACGGTATGTGCCGCGAAGCCGTGGCTGAGATCATTGCCAGCGAAGAGTTGATGGCGCGCCTTGCCATTCCGGAGGCGCATCGCGATCTCGTGGCCGAGAGTTGGCGCCGGGGTGATCCTGAGATCTACGGCCGCTTTGATCTGGCGTATGATGGTCAACGCCCCGCCAAACTGTTGGAGTATAACGCCGACACTCCGACCTCCCTTTACGAAAGCGCGGCGTTTCAGTGGCAATGGCTTGAGGATCAGTTGAAGGCAGGCATTCTGCCTGAGGGTACGGACCAGTTCAACGGCATCCACGAAGCGCTGGTTGCCCGTTTTGCCGATGTGTTCGAGCCGGACAGCGACCTGCATTTCACCGCTGTCGCCGACAACCCCGAAGATTACGGCACCGTCGAAGCGATGGGTTGGGCCGCACGGGAGGCGGGGCTTGGCGCGCATTACTGCGACCTCGACAAGATCGCGCTAAGCGAGGACGGTCAATTCCTAGACGATCAAGACCGCCGCATCGCGGTGTTGTTCAAGCTCTATCCGTGGGAGGACCTGCTGCGGGACGACTATGCGGCACATATCGCCGGGTCGGGCTGCCTGTTTCTGGAGCCTGCGTGGAAGGCGCTTCTGTCTAACAAAGGGCTGCTGCCCGTGCTTTGGCAGATGTTCGAGGGCCATCCCAATCTGCTGCCCGCGTTCTTCGAGGTGGATGTGGCCGAGGCGCTTTCCGGTCGTGGCCCTGCTGCCCCCGGCTGCGCCGAGGCCTTTGACCGCGCCGCCGCGGATTTGGCCGATGCGCATGTGCGCAAGCCGATCCTCTCGCGCGAGGGGGCGTCGGTGGCGATCTACCAATCGGGCAAGGTGATCGAACAGTCGAAAAACACCGACTACGCCGAACATCCCCGTATCGTCCAAGCCTACGCCCCGCTGCCCACGTTTGACGGGTTTCGCCCTGTGATTGGGTCTTGGATTGTCGGCGAGACCTGTGCCGGCATTGGCATCCGCGAAGACCGCTCGCGCATCACCCAAGATTTGTCCCGCTTCAAACCGCACTACATTTTTGCATAAACATTCGCCCCGCAGCCCCTTGGCAGAAAGACGACCATCATGACCAAACGCTCGAAACGGGTTTCCATCGCCATCCTCGGCGCCGCCGCCTTTACCCTTGCAGGATGCGAGGAAGAAAAGGTCGACGCCGCCGCCTTCCCTGACCTACAAAGCTGCCTCGCGGATGCCTCAAGCGGGGGCATGTACACCCAGCAACAATGCGAAACCGCCTTTGATGAGGCCCAGACCCTCCATGTGGAATCCGCGCCGCGCTATGACAGCCTTGAGGTTTGCGAAGAACAGCATGGCGCTGACGCCTGTGGATCAGAAGAAGCGGCGACCCAAGGCGGATCGGGCGGGATCTTCATGCCGCTGCTGGCTGGGTATTTGATCGGCAATATGATGAGCAATCGTGCAGGTATGTCGGCAGCACAGCCGCTTTATAAAACCTCCGATGGCCGCTTTACCAACGCCGCGCGGTCCAGCACCTATTCGGCAAATAGCGGCGCGGCAAAACTTAGCACTTCGCAGTTCGCACGGCCCACCACCACGGTTGGCAAAACGCCGATGACCCGCGCCACCGCCGCATCGCGGGGGGGCTTTGGCCGTTCCGGTGGATCGCGCGGTTTTGGCGGCTAAGCGAGGGCTAGGTCAGCACATGATCGCGGGGTGACAGCAGTGGCGGCGGCGCGCGGTCCAACGCCTCGGCGGCTGAGACTTCGATGATCCGGCACATGGCATCCAGCGGCAGGCCGTTATGCGCATTGCGAAAGGGCAGCTCCAATTCGTTGGTGACAGCCTGAAGGCCGAAAAAGACATAAGCCACAATTGCCGCAAAGATCGGCGCGAACCAATTCGTTGCCTCGATCAGCGCGAAGGGCAACAGCCAGCAATAGAGATAGGTCGTGCGCCGCACCATCAGTGAATAGACGAAGGGCAAGGGCGTGGTGAGAATGCGTTCACACCCCGCCTGCGCGGCAGCAAGGGCGGCCAGCGTTTCTGAAAGCCTCATCTGTCCAAAACCATTCAGCCCATCCTGCGCTGCAAGCTGGCTGATCCGCTCTGCCATGGCGCGCAGAGCAGCATCGGCGGGATTTGTCCGGGCCAGCAGCGCTTTGGCTTGGTTCTCGCCAACCCAGTCGGTGATCTGCGCTTGCACATCGGCATCGCGCAGAACCCCCCGGTGCAAATGGGCAAATGCCACCCCAAGCGATAGGATCTCGGCCCGGTCCTCGCCACGCCCTACAAAGATCGCCAGATCGCGCCCGAGGGTACGTAAATCGGCAATCATCGCCCCCCAAAGCGTGCGCGCCTCCCACCAGCGGTCATAGGCGGCATTGTTGCGAAAACCCAAGAAGAGCGACAGCGCAACGCCGAAAATCCCCATCGCTGCGATGGAGACATGGGGCAGTTCGACGAGATGTTGATCCACCAGCAAAACTACGGCGGTCAGCACGGCCACGCCGATGATCCGCCCGATGATATTCGGCACGATAGAGCCCTGCAGGACAAAGAACAGCTTCAGCGCGCTTGGCTGGTCCCTGACAATCATTCGACGATCCTTTGGCAGTGCAATGGTCTAGGTCGAATGCAACCTCTGCCCTACAGGGAAAAGATGCAAGGGAAGTCGAAGGGACGTCCCCTGCAGTTACTTGCGCCGCAGCACCGCGGCGGCAAGGATCACGATCGCCAGCGACAACAGCGCCACCGACCAATAGGGATCATTGCCATGGGGATGCACATGCGCGCCCTCATGCGCCGCGAGCGGGCTGGCGAAAAGGGTGAAGGCTAATATCAGTTTCTTCAATTCAGTTTCCTTTAAGAAAGAGCGATTCCAAAGCGGGCTTAGCCAAGCCCTAAAATTTCGCGGGCCTGCTGTGCTGTGGCAACGGGGCGGCCTGCCTCAGCACAGATCTCTGCCGCGCGGGTGACAAGCGCTGCATTCGATGGCGCGAGTGTGTCTTTATCCATGCGGATATTATCCTCGAGACCAGTGCGCAGATGCCCACCTGCCGCTGCACTCCATGCGTTCAACTCTGCCTGATGGCGTCCGATCCCGGCAGCACACCATGGGATATCGCCAAACAACCGTTTGACCGTCTGAATGTAGAAATCAAAAACCTCACGATCCGCAGGCATGGCGTTTTTCACGCCCATGACAAACTGAATATAGGGCCGCGCCGGGATCGCGCCCGCGTCCGCCATCGCCTTGGCCTGAAGGATATGGCTTAGATCGAAAACTTCGATCTCGGGCAGAACACTGTAGGTCTTCATTTCCCCTGCCAACCAGTCGACAAGCTCTGGCGGATTCTCGTAAACGCGGTTGGGAAAGTTGTTCGATCCCACGGAAAGCGAGGCCATATCCGGGCGCAGCGGCAGCATCCCGCCCCGGTTCTTGCCCGCGCCCGATCGCCCGCCCGTTGAGAATTGCACGATCATGCCGGGGCAATGTTTGTGCAGCCCTTCTTGCAGCCGGGCAGAGCGGTCAGGGTCTGCGGTGGGTGTGCCATCGGCGGTGCGCACATGGGCATGGCAGATCGTCGCTCCAGCCTCAAACGCGGCCTGCGTGCTTTCGATCTGTTCGGTGATGTCAATCGGCACTGCGGGATTGTCGGCCTTTGTGGGAAGCGACCCGGTGATGGCCACGCAGATGATTGCTGGGTTATCGGTCATGGTTGTCCTCGATTACTTGAAATATACTTAACCAGCGCTGTCGCGTGCCAGAGCGATAATACGCTGCAACGCCGCATCGGTGGCCCCTTCGCCCGCGTCTGTTGGCCAATCATAAAACCCATTGCCGCTGCGTTTGCCAAGACGCCCCTGCGCGACGAGGCTAGCGAGGGTGGGTGATGGATCGTGGCGGTCACAAAGATCGGGATATAGGTATTCAGCGATGCTGAGATGCGTGCCCAAGCCATTCATATCGCGCTGTCGAAACGGCCCGGAAAGCGCCATACGCACCCCGACAGACCACTGCACAATCTCATCAATCTCAGCAGGGCTGGCCACGCCTTCGTCTACCAGATGCAGACATTCCCGCATGATCGCATGTTGAATGCGGTTGGCCACAAAACCGGGCGGTGCATGGTCAAGCCGCACGGGCCGCCGCTCCAACTTCCGCAGCAGCGTCATGACATCATCGCAGAGCCCTACGGGGGCATCCTTTGCGGCCACGACCTCAACCGCTGGGATCACGTCGCCGGGGTTAAAGAAATGCGTGATTATGGCGCGTTCGGGATGCACCATCTGGGCGGACATGTCTTCGAGCGTGAGACCCGAGGTATTGGAGAGGATCGGCGCGCCCTTGGGTACGACGCTCTCTAATGTTGCGAAGACCTTTTGCTTAAGGGCAAGGTTTTCCGGCACGCATTCCAAAGCAATATCCGCGCGCCCTGCCCCCTCCAGATCCGCGCTTGCAGTCGCGTCCAAGACCGTGGCCAAAAACGTTTCTCGCGTGGCATTGGTCGGGTCGACCGCATGCACTGCCCAGCCATGGTTGGCGAAAAGCCTGCCGATGGATTGACCCATCGTTCCGGCGCCCACAATGATGATGCGTTCCGCCATGCTATCCCCTCCCGGATATCTGCTGTTTACTTATCACTAGGTGGTGGTGATAAGTAAACAGCAGATCGTTGAAAGGATAACCCCCGTGCCCCAAACCTCGCCTTCACGCCACGCGGTTGTCACTGGCGGCGCCCGTAACATCGGCCTTGGCATCGCGCGCAGGTTGCAAGAGGACGGTTGGCGGGTCTTTGTGCTCGACATCGCAGAGCCAGAGGAACCCACGCTGCGGGTGGATGCGCAGCAGCTGGACTTGTCAGACCCCGCAGCCACAACAGCGGCCTTGGAAAACGTTCTGGAAAACGGGCCGGTCACCTGTTTGGTCAACAACGTTGGCATCGTAAAACCTGCATCTTTCGACGCGGTAGAGATTGATGACTTTGACCGTATCATGCACCTGAACCTGCGCCCCAGCATAGTGGCGGCAAAGCTTTTGGTGCCGGGAATGCGCGCAGCCGGAGCGGGGCGGATCGTGATGAACACCAGCCGCGTCACCAAGGGCAAAATTGACCGGACGCTCTATTCCGCCAGCAAGGGTGCAATCCAATCCATGGCGCGCACGTGGGCGTTGGAACTGGCGCGTGATGGGATCACCGTCAACTGCGTCGCCCCCGGTCCCATCGCCACGACAGCATTTTGGGAGAACAACCCCAAGGACGCTGCCGAAACCCGCGCGATCGTCGATGCGGTGCCCGTGGGCCGCATGGGCGCCCCCGAAGATGTGGCGCAGGCGGTTTCCTTTTTCGCCGATGCGCGAAGCGGTTTTATTACCGGGCAGACGGTTTTCGTCTGCGGCGGTACGGCGGTCGGGTAGTCAGCTTTCGGGCTCTATGGTGTCGAGTAGCCTGCGCAGAACAGGATTACTCGGGTCGCGCAGATAAGCCAGCCCGATCCGGCTTTGCACCTTTGCGTCTTTAATCGGGAGGAACGACACGCCCGCGTCCTTCATCCGCGCGGCGGAAGTGGGGACAAAGGCGACGCCCAGACCCGCCGAGACGAAATTCACAATGGCCGTAAACTGTGGCGCGCGATGCGCCACACGGGGCGCGAAACCGGCGTCGGCGCAGAGCTGATAGGCGCAGGCGGCGAACCCCATGTCAGGGCCAAGGTGGCTGAAGATAAAGTTTTCTTCGCGCAGCGTTGCCATGGCGACCGATGGCACCCTGGCAAGACGGTGGTCCGGCGGCACGGCCAGCAAGATATCCTCGGTATGCACGGTGCGGGTCAGCAATGTTTCAGGGACACCGGAAAGTGGCAAACGCACAAAACCCGCGTCAAGCCTGCCTGCCACGATCTCAGCAATCTGCAGGTCCATGTCTAACTCGCGCAGGATAAGATTCACCCCCGCCGCACCTGCGCGCAGTTCCCGCAATAGCCGCCCCAGGATCCCCGCATAGGAAGCCGAGCCGACATAGGCCAGTTCGATCCGCCCCCGCTGGCCCGTGCGCGCCGCCTCGGCCACGGCCTCGACCCGCCGGGCCTGCTGCAAAAGTGCGCGGGCTTCGGGCAAAAGCGCGCGCCCAAACTCGGTCAGCGTGACCCGGCGGCGGTTCCGATCAAAAAGCAATGCGCCATCAAAAGCAGTTTCGAGGTGTTTCAGTTGTTGGGTCAGCGCAGGCTGCGCCACGCCCAAATGCGCCGCCGCTTGGCCGAAATGCAGCGTCTCTGCAATGGCGACAAAGACCTCATACTGGCGCAGCGAGGCGGTGAGTGGCTTTTCCATGCGGCCCCCTGAAACGGCTTTAGGCGTTTTCACATGGGGCCGGGTGATAAGCAAGACAGATCACTGGACGTCGGTATATTACCCTTCTACCGCGCGGGCGCGTTTTCGACGCTCATGCAAGGTGTCGACATCTGCCAGATCATCGCTCTCGACTTTGATGGTCTGATGCCCTCCCGGCCGTTGCGCGCGTTTGCGGCGCGGCTTGGCACCATCCTCACTCTCACGGGGCAGGATTAACCGATCTACCACCGACCTACGCAGACCAAGCGTTGAGGTCAGATCAAACACCCGCGCCGCGATCACTTCTGCTGCCTGCGGCGCAACCAAAAGCTCCAGACGTGTCACGGGCCGTGATTTCTTGCCCTGCCCGGCGAGTGTCAGAAGATCAACCACGCCTGCCGTCGCGCGCAGACGGTCCACGGCCGCACCCAGTTCTTCGCCGGTCATATCGTCGATGTCGCAGGCAAGTTGCACCAAGCTGTCCTGCTGTATGCCCCCTGACACCGTGTCAAAAACACTGACCCGCAAAATATTCGGCAATCCCTTCATCACCCGCGTCCCGGCCCCTGACCCGGTGCAGCGCAGCCGACCCGGTGGGCGGCGCGCCGACGGACTGCCACCGGTCACATGCGCAAGGATCGCAGCACCCGTGGGGGTTACACGTTCGCCCGGCACGCCATCGTCGTGCCAGTCGTAGCCTTGCAGGATCAGCGCGGTCGCGGGGGCAGGCACAGGTAGTTTACCATGCGCCGTTTCAACCAACCCGCCGCCAAGCGGTAGCGGCCCGAGCGACACTGTTGCCCCCGCCAGTGCCGCACAGATGCTGCCTGCGGCGGTCACATCCATCAGCGCGTCCCAGTCGGCGATCTCATGAAAATGCACCCGGTCGATGGGGATGTCATGCACCTGTGCTTCGGCCTCTGCGATCCGGTGCAGAATGGCGCAGGCGGACTTTGCCGTGCCGTCTGACAGCGGCGCGTTTTCCAGCAACTCGCGCATGGCGCGGTAGGTCGTCTCTGCCCCATGCCGGGTTCCTGCGTCGGGAGCTGTCAGCACCAATTTAAACTGCCGCGCGGTGATGCCCGAGGCAACGTGTTCGGTCAGTTCCGCATGGCCCACCTCGGCAGGCAATACGGCGGCCACATCGGTCAGCACACGCTCAGCTAAATCGGGGAAAGCATGCAGCATCGCCGCGATGAACATATCGCCCGCCGCGCCGCCCACCGGGTCGAGGTGCAGATGAAGCCCTTGGCCTAACATCAATGCCCCTCCGGCCAAGGATTGCGCAGCAGGCCTGCGTCAAACTGCATCTCTTGCACATCACCGACCACCTCTACCCCCGGACGGTCGCGCAGTTCCGGCAGCATCGCCTCGGAGGCATAGAGATACTCAAGTTTCAGCGTATTGGGGATGCGCAGCAGCCGGACCTTGGTGATATCCTCGGCCCCGCAGGTCTTGACCGCCGTTTGAATCGCCGTGCGGTCGCAGGGCATGACCATGGGGATCTTCGACTGTTTCAACACCTGCGAGGTGATGGCATTGGCGTATACCGCCTCTCGGTCGAAATCCTGCTCCAACCGCTGCGTGATCACATCCGCCCGCGCCGCGCCATTGCCGTTGCCGTTGCTGAGCGGCGAGAGGCCAAGCGCCACCAGCCGCGAGATATGCAGGTGGACCTGCATCTTCTCACTCGAGAACCGATGGGTAATATTCGGATCCATCCCGGTGCCGGAAAACTCCTTGCCGATCTCATCGACCACCAGCACATCCAGATCGCCCGAAGCCGAAGGCGCATCCAGCGGCCCCAGCGGCAGACGGGGCATGTTGCGCATCGCCTCTTGCAGATAGGGCGCTTCGGCCTCCAACATCCCGTCACTGTCGAGTGCCACGACCTGCGAGAGCCCATCGTATGCATTCTCAATCGTGCCGATGCCGAAAAGCACCTTGCAGCGCTCCAACTTCATCCGCGCCATTTTGGCGACAAAGATGCCGACGTTATCAATGCCGCGCGAATGGCAGGTCTCGGCCCCCGATTGCTTGCCCAACCCGATCGAGAGCATCTTGGCCAGCCCGCTTTCGTTCGGCGCGCGGAAGGAAGTATGCGGCTTGATCCGATTGAACAGGATGATCCCATCGGCGGCATTGGCGTGGCGGTCCATCCGCACCGACATGCCGTTGTCGAGCACGCCGATCTCATCGGTCTCCATCGACGAGCGGATTTCGCAGCCAAGGCTTTCCTCGGTCACGCCCAGTTTCGCCAGCAACGCGGTCTGCCCCTCTGCCGTGGCGCCCCCGTGGCTGCCCATGGCGGGCACGACGAAGGGATGCGCCCCGCGCGCGCGGACCTCGGCCACGATGGCGGCCAGCAGTTCCGGCAGGTTCGCCAGCCCGCGGCTGCCTGCGGTGATGGCGATGGACATGCCCGGTTTGATCCTACCTGCGCAATCGGCCTGCATCGCCTCTGCCACGGCGGCGCGCGGGTCGTCGATGCGGGTCGCGGCAAAGGTCTGACGGCAGAGCGCCATGCGCGGCAGCGGCGTATCCTCGACCAGTTTTACATAGTTCGGTTTCATCTGCGCTCTCCCCTTCGACATCTGTTACCCCGTGACCCCAATCGGCCAAGGCGCGAATTCCTCTTCGCCCACGCCAAGCGCTTCGGATTTGCTCTGCTCGCCCGAGGCGATGGCGAGGATACGCTCGAAGATCGCTTGACCCAATTCCTCTAGGCTCTGCTCGCCGTCGATGACCGTGCCGCAGTTGATGTCCATATCGTCCCGCATCTTGGTAAACATCGGCGTGTTGGAGGCGAGTTTGATCGTTGGCGAGGGATAGGAGCCAAAGCAAGACCCGCGCCCGGTGGTAAAGCAGATCAGGTTCGCACCCCCCGCGATCTGCCCGGTGGCCGAGACGGGATCGAAGCCGGGCGTATCCATGAAGACCAGCCCCTTTTGCGTCACGGGTTCGGCATAACGGTAGACTTCCATCAACCCAGTGCTGCCGCTTTT
This sequence comes from Sulfitobacter sp. AS92, assembly GCF_038900015.1. NCBI lineage: Bacteria > Pseudomonadati > Pseudomonadota > Alphaproteobacteria > Rhodobacterales > Roseobacteraceae > Sulfitobacter > Sulfitobacter sp. AS92. Next base: position 59,793 of record NZ_JBBMQL010000008.1, on the reverse strand, counting down.
CTTGGCCCCGCCGAGCGATTTTTCCAGCACATTCGCCAGACCGCCCGCCTGATTGCCGGGGCTGACCACGCCGTTGATTTGCGTGTCGCGGCCCGTAGTATGCTCCAGCCACCAGTCCATGCGTTCGACCAGTTTGCGGCCCACCTCTTCGCTGCGCGCGCGCCGGGTCAGCAGGTGTTCGACGCCGAAAATCTCCGGCGTTTCCGACAGGATCGCCGTGCCGCCGTTGCGCACCAGAATATCCGCCGCCACCCCAAGGCCGGGGTTGGCCGACAGACCTGAGAGCCCGTCCGACCCGCCGCATTGCATGCCGATGGTGATGTGTTCCGCCGAACAGGGTTCGCGCCGCACGGCATTGGCTTGATCCAACATCTCGCGCACCGCGTCCTTACCCTTGGCAATCGCGCGGGCCGTACCACCGACGTGCTGCATGGTAATGGTGCGCAGCATCTTGCCCTCGGCCAGCCCTTCCTCCTCAAAGAACTGCGCCAGATTGTTGCGCTCGCAACCCAGTGACAGGACCACGGCCCCGGCAAGGTTTGGGTGGCGGATATAGCCCGACAACGTGCGGCGCAGCAGGTCCATCGGCTCGCCCGTCAGTTCCATCCCGCAGCCGGATTCATGGATGAAGGGGATCACACCGTCGACGTTCTCCCATGCCTCTATCCGCTCTTCGTCGAAGTAGTTGGCGATCTTACGCGCCACGGTGGCGGAGCAATTCACGGTCACGAAAAGCCCGATGTAGTTCCGGGTGCCAACGCGGCCATTCGCGCGGCGGATGCCCATGAACTGGGCGCGCTCTTCGGGGGGGAGCAGGTCGGTCGGCGTATAGTCGCGGGCAAAGGCATAATCTTTGTCGACCGCGTCGAACTTGATGTTGTGGCTGTGCAGCCAGTCCCCCGCGGCGATATCCTCTGCCGCATAGCCGATGACTGTGTCGAATTTCAGGATCGGGGCACCGCGTTGGATCGGGCGGATCGCAATCTTGTGACCTTGGGGCGTATCGTGGTTGGCACGCAGCCCGTCTTGCGGCAATACCGCGCCTTGGGGCACCGCCGAGGTCGCCACGACCACGTTATCGGTCGGTGACAGCAGCATCACCTTTGCGCGTCTGTCCTCTTGCATGGTCTGGCTGTCCATTGGATGCTCCCCCCAGGGTGTCGAAAAAACCGCTTCGGTAAGATGTCATTAACTGATATATTAGATTGAATAGCTATGGAAGAGCCCACATGACCTCATCGAACAGATCCGCGGCACAGAGCGCACAGACCCTCGCCAAAAGCATTTTGGGCGGCGGGGCTGACTTGGGTCTGTTTGAGGGCGGCCCCACCGGGCGCGGGGTCTATGCCACGCTGCGTGATCAGATTGTCCGGCTCGAGCTGCCGCCCGGCACCCCGCTTTTGCGCGCGGAATTGGCCGAGACTCATGGGGTCAGCCTGACCCCCCTGCGCGATGCGCTGCAACAGCTTGCCAAAGAGGGGCTGGTCAAGATCTACCCGCAGTCGCGCACTTTGGTGACGCCGATCGACATGTCCGCGATCCGGGAAGCGCAGTTCATGCGCATCGCGCTAGAGACCGAAGTCGTACGCCGTTTGGCGGCCCACATCGCGCCCGAAGCCCTCACCCGCCTGCGCAGCATCGTCGCCCTGCAAAGCAGTATCTCGGACCAGCCCGGCGATGTGCCCACCTTTCAGGAGCTGGACGAAGTATTCCACCAGACCCTCTTTGTGGCGGCGGGCCATGTGCAAAGCCAGCGCATCATGCGCAGCCACGCGGGCCATTTGGAGCGTCTGCGCCGCCTGCATCTGGACGACATCGACGAGGCGGGGCGCATTCTGAACAACAAGGATGTGATTGGGGGCCACAGCCGGATCCTTGACGGGATTGAGGCGGGTGATGCGCCCGCCGCGATGGAGGCGCTGCGCCAACACCTGCAACGCACCGTTGACCGGATGACCGAGAAACGGGCGGCTTTCCCGGAGTATTTCACCCCGGAAAAGCCCTGACTCAGCGGTTGTTGGCCTTGCGCCATTCCGCGAATTTATCGAGGTTTTCTTGCTTGGTGCCCGGATAAAGCCCGATGATCCCCGCGCCGCCTTTGACCTCTTCGACGACGAAATCCTCATAGGCGGTCATCTCTACCGCCTCATCCGCCACCTCTTCGGCGATATCTGCCGGGATGATGATCACGCAGTCGTCGTCGCCCACCACGATATCACCGGGAAAAACCGGCGCATCGCCGCAGCCGACGGGGCAGTTGATCTCAATCGCCTCATGCAGGGTCAGGTTCGTGGGGCTTGAAGGCCGCGCGTGGTAGGCGGGCATCTCCAGCGCGCCAATGCTCGCCGCATCGCGCAGCCCACCATCGGTCACCACCCCTGCCGCGCCGCGCATCATCAGTCGGGTGATCAAGATATCCCCAGCACTCGCGGCGCGCGCGTCTTTGCGGCTGTCCATCACCAGCACATGACCCTCGGGGCAGGTCTCAATCGCGACGCGCTGCGGGTGCTCGGGGTTGCGGAATTCGACCAACTGGTTGCGGTCTTCGCGCGCGGGCATATAGCGCAGGGTAAAGGCGGGACCGACCATATTGCGCCCCTTGGCCGCGACCGGGCCGACCCCCTGCACCACCTGATTGCGCAGCCCGCGCTTGTAGAGCGCCGTGGCCAGCGTCGCGACCGAGACTGCTTGAAGTTTCTCGCGTAGTTCGGGGCTCATGTCGCCTCTCCCTTCAGTTGATTGTCTTTCACGAATTGCTCCAGCACTGCCTGCTGCTTCTCCGTCAGGGGCCATGCAGAGGGCGGCCGCGTGGCGCCGCAGTCCTGTCCGATGGCCATCAGCGCCGCTTTGACGCCGGTGACATTGGTGCCGTTCTGCTCTTCGGCCCGGATGTCTTCAAAGGCGCGCATCCCTGCGATCAAGCGGTTCGCTTCCTCATAGTCGCCCGCGTCGAGTGCCGCGTGAATGGCGACAGACCGCTCGGGCCAGACGTTGATAAGGCCCGAGGTAAAGCCCCGCGCCCCCACAGCATAAAGCGGAGGCGCCCAAACCTCGGCCAAACCGCCAACCCAAACGATATCATCCGGCGCCGCCTCAATCGCGCGGGCAAGGTTCAAAGGGTTCGGCGTGGCCCATTTGACCCCCTTCACCCCCTCGACCTCGCAAAGCCGCGCGATGCCCTCAGGCCCCATCGCATCATTGCGCAGGTACAGCATCACCGGCAGCCCACCCGAGGCATCGCGCACCGCGCGCACATAATCGACCGTGCCACGGGGGGAGACGAAGGGATCAGGCGGTTGGTGGATCATCAGCGCATCCGCGCCCGCCTCGGCACTCGCCTTGGCCAGCGCACAAGCATCCCGAATGCCGCGCCCGACGCCTGCCAGTAGCGGCGCGCGCCCGTCGACCATCTGCGCCACCTCGCGCACCATGGTGCAGGCCTCATCATTGGTCAGCGCGTAATATTCGCCGGTGTTGCCGTTCACCACCGGGATATGCACCCCGGCGGCGAGCGCGCGGTCGATAATCGGGACCAGCTTGCGCGGCGCAATCTCTCCAGCATCGTCATAGGGTGTGACAAGGATGCCCGAGATGCCGGTGAGCGCTTTAGATAGATCATGTGTCATGGACATACCCCTCAGAAAATATCCGGCTCGCCCGCCGCTTGCCCGAAGGCCGCGGTGAGATAGTCAAAGTCACAGCCCTGATCGGCCTGCCCCACATGGCGCTGGAACATATAGCCCCATCCCCGCTCAAACCGCGGCTCCGGCGCTTGCCACGCGGCGCGGCGGGCGGCGAGTTCGTCCTCATCCACCAGCATGTCGAGGGTTCGCGCCTCAAGATCCATGCGCACGATGTCTCCTGTCTTCAGCAGCGCCAGTGGCCCACCGACGAAAGATTCAGGCGCGACATGGAGGATGCAAGCGCCGTAAGACGTGCCCGACATCCGCGCATCCGAGATCCGCAGCATGTCCCGGTGCCCCTGTTTCAACAGCGCTTTCGGCATCGGCAACATGCCCCATTCGGGCATCCCCGGCCCGCCCTGCGGCCCCGCGTTGCGCAGCACCAGCACATGGTCCGGCGTCACGTCGAGGTTCTCGTCATCAATTGCGGCCTTCATCTCGGGGTAGCTGTCAAAGACCAGTGCCGGGCCTTCATGGCGGTGGAACTTCGGATCGCAAGCCGCCGGTTTGATAACCGCGCCATTGGGGCAAAGATTGCCCTTGAGCACGGCAAGCGAGCCTTCCTTATAGACCGGGTTCGAAAGGGGCCGGATCACGTCGTCATTATAGACAGGCGCGCCCGCGATCCCTTCTTCCAAGGGTTTGCCGGTGCAGGTGATCGCCGCACGGTCCAGCTTATCCCCCAGTTGATCCATCAGCGCCCGCAACCCGCCTGCGAAGTAGAAATCTTCCATCAGGTATTCGCTGCTGCCGAGGGGACGAATGTTGGCGATGAGCGGTGTGGTGCGGCCCAGAGCATCCAGATCGTTCAGCTCCAGCGCCACGCCTGCGCGGCGTGCCATCGCAAGCAGGTGCACCACCGCATTCGTCGAACAGCCCGTCGCCATCGCCACCGTCGCCGCGTTTTGCACAGCTGCCGGGGTGATAATTTTGTCAGGCGTCAGGTCCTCCCAAACCATATCAACGATGCGCCGCCCGCAAGAGGCGCTCATCCGTTTGTGGCCCGCGTCCGCTGCGGGGATCGAGGTCGCCCCCGGCAGCGTCAGCCCCATCGCCTCCGCAATCGCGGTCATGGTCGAAGCCGTGCCCATTGTCATGCAATGACCGTAAGACCGCGCAATGCCGCCCTCGACGCCGACCCATTCCTCGGCCGAAATCGTGCCCGCGCGGCGCTCATCCCAGAACTTCCACGCATCGGAGCCAGAGCCAAGCGCCCGCCCCGCGTAATTCCCGCGCAGCATCGGCCCTGCGGGCAGGAAGATAAACGGCACGCCTGCGCTGATCGCGCCCATGGTCAGACCGGGGGTGGACTTATCACAGCCGCCCATCAGCACCACCCCGTCGAGCGGATGCGAGCGGATCGTCTCTTCCGTCTCCATCGCGATCATGTTGCGATAGAGCATCGAAGTCGGCTTGGTGAAACTCTCGTCGATTGAGATCGTCGGGATCTCCAATCCCAGCCCCCCGGCCTGCGCGATTCCCTTTTTCACGTCCTCCGCGCGGTCGCGGAAATGAAGGTGGCAGGGGTTCATCTCGGACCAAGTGTTCAGGATGCCGATCACCGGGCGGCCCTCCCAATCTTCGGGGCCCAGACCCATCTGCATCATCCGCGACCGATGCCCAAAGCTGCGCAGATCGTCGGGGGCAAACCAGCGCGCGCTACGCAGCTGATCGGCGGTTTTCTTGGTCTCGGTCATGGAATCCTCGCCAGCTAAAACATCATCGCAAAACGGGTGGAAATCACATCTTGCTCGAACTGATATATTACCGTATCACCCCAATTGTCGATACCGTTTGAGAGGCGCGTTGCGAAAATGTCGGGAAAAACATTGAAACAAACGCTCCAGCCCGGCAGCCGTCTGTCGGGGTTTTGGCTCTCGCTCTGCTCTCCTACGGTGACGGAAATCGCCGCGGGCAGCGGGATCGATTGGCTCTTGCTGGACATGGAACATGCGCCGAATGACCTAAGCCAGATCACCGACCACCTGCGCGCCGCAGGCAGTGCCAATCCCGATGCGCAGATGGTGGTACGGATGCCCTCATCCGACCAGACGATGACAAAACGGCTCCTGGATATCGGCGTGCGCAATCTGATGTTCCCGATGATCCAAAACGCCGAAGACGCCCGCCGCGCCGTGTCATGGACCCGCTACCCCCCCGAAGGACTGCGCGGCATCTCGGCCACGATCCGCGCCAATAATTATGCGCGGCAGACGGATTACCTGACCACATATACCGACGCTCAATGCGTCATCGTACAGGTCGAAACCCCCGAAGCGGTTGACCAGATCCCCGCCATCGCCGCCGTGCCCGGCGTGGATGCGATCTTTATCGGGCCGGGGGATATGTCCTCGGCGATGGGCCATACCGGCAACCCGATGCACCCCGATGTCCAAGACAAGATCCGCGACGCGGTCGATGCCATTCACGCCGCCGGGCTGCCTGCGGGCATCCTTGGCTATGGCGCCGATCTGGCGCGCCGCTACTTTGACAGCGGTATCGAATTCGTCGCCATCGCGGGCGACGCTTGGCTGCTCACGCGGCAGATGGATGCGCTGGTGCAAACCATGGCGCAGCCCTCCCCCACTTTGACACAGCAAACCGACAAGGATTGATCATGAGCGCTGACAGCAAGAAATTTCACCCCCACGGCAAGCACTTGATCGCAGGCGAATGGGTCGGCGGCGGGGAAACCTTCGCCAATTCCCCCGCCACCGGCGACAGCAACCAATTCCAAAGCGGCACCCCCGCCCACGTGAACCAAGCCTGCGAAGCCGCCGAGGACGCCTTTTGGTCCTACGCCTATTCCAGCCGCGAAAGCCGCGCGGATTTCCTTGACGCCATCGCGGATGAGATGGAGGCCCGCGCCGAGATCATCACAGAAGTTGGCACGCGCGAATCCGGCCTCCCCACTGCACGCCTTCAAGGTGAGCGCGGACGCACCATGGGGCAGCTTCGCCTCTTTGCCGATCACATCCGCAAAGGCGCCCATCTGGACCGTCGCGTTGACGGCGCAATGCCCGAGCGCCAGCCGATTCCCCGCCCCGACATTCGCATGATCCAACGCCCCATCGGCCCGGTCGCAGTGTTTGGCGCGTCGAACTTCCCGCTGGCGTTCTCCACCGCGGGCGGTGACACCGCCGCGGCGCTGGCGGCGGGCTGCCCGGTCGTCGTCAAAGGCCATTCCGCCCACCCCGGCACAGGTGAAATTGTCGCCGAAGCGATCCATGCCGCGATCCAGAAATGCGGCATCCATCCCGGTGTTTTTTCCCTCATCCATGCCAACAGCCGTGAGGTGGGCCAGACGCTGGTGCAGCACCCGCTAATCAAGGCCGTGGGCTTTACCGGCTCCCTCGGCGGTGGCCGCGCGCTGTTTGATCTCTGCGCGCAACGCCCCGAGCCGATCCCGTTCTTTGGCGAGTTGGGCTCGGTGAACCCGATGTTCGTTCTGGCCGAGGCCACCCGAAACCGGGGCGCGGAAATCGGCGCAGGCTGGGCCGGGTCGCTGACCATGGGCGCGGGGCAGTTCTGCACCAACCCCGGCATCGCGGTCGTGGCCAAGGGTGCCGAGGGCGATGCCTTTGTCGCCGCCGCGAAAGAGGCGCTGGAGCAGGTCGGCCCACAAGTCATGTTGACCGATGGTATCGCCAAGGCCTACCGCGACGGTAAGGAACGTTTCACCGGGCGCAACGCGGTGCGCGCGCTGGTGAGCACTGACAGCGAGGGGCGCAGCGCCCAGCCGAACCTCTTTGAAACCGATGCCGATACCTACCTACAAGACCACGCACTTGGCGAAGAGGTTTTCGGCCCCTTGGGTCTGGTGCTGCGGGTATCTTCGGGTGATGAGATGCAAGAACTCGCCAAGGGTTTTGAGGGCCAGTTAACCGCGACGATCCAGATGGACGATGGCGATACCGACGCGGCCAAAGCGCTGATGCCTATTCTTGAACGCAAGGCGGGCCGGGTGCTGGTGAACGGCTTCCCCACCGGGGTCGAGGTTTGTGACGCCATGGTGCACGGTGGCCCCTACCCGGCCTCCACAAACTTCGGCGCGACATCCGTGGGCACGATGGCGATCCGCCGCTTCCTGCGTCCGGTTTCCTACCAGAACCTGCCTGAGGCGCTGCTACCCGAAGACCTGCGCGGGGCTCTGGCATGAGCGGCGCAGTGATCGGCCCCGTCGCCGTGCTCGACGCGATGCCACAGGATATGCAGGATAAGGTGCGCGGCTATGCCGAAGGGCTGGACCTGCGCTTTGCGGCGTCCTATTCCGAAGAGGATTTTGCCGAGACGGTGAAGGGCGCGGCCTATATCGTTCCCCGCGGACGCGGCCTTCCGGCCTCGGTGCTGCGCGGGGCCGATAGTGTGCGTCTCGTCCACCAATGGGGCACGGGCTATGACAAGATCCCGGTGGATGTGGCCAAGGAAATGGGCGTGACCGTGGCGCGCAGTCCGGGCGTTAATGCCCCCACCATTGCGGATCTCACCATCGGCATGATGATCGCCGCCCTGCGCCGCATTCCGCTGCACTATAACAACACCCGCGCGGGCAAGTGGATCGTGCCGGAGATCGTCCCCGGCGCGCGGGACCTCAGCAGTCAAAAGGTCGGGCTGATCGGCTTTGGTGCCATCGGGCAGCTTGTGGCGAAAAGGCTGACGGGTTTTGACTGCGAGGTGCTTTATTACCGCCGCTCAGGGGAGGCCGAGGGCACCGCCGCGCGCTATGCCGAGCGGGACGAAATCTTAGAAACCTGCGATATCGTCAGCCTACATATGCCGCTGACCGAGGCATCGCACCACACCATCGGCGCGGCGGAACTAGCACGGATGAAATCGGACGCCCTGCTGGTCAACACCGGACGCGGCGGGCTGATTGATGAGGCGGCTTTGATCGACACGCTCACCCATAAACGCATCGCAGGAGCGGCCTTGGATGTGTTTACTGAAGAGCCTGTCGAGCCGGACAACCCCCTTCTGCGGCTCGATAACGTCCTGCCTCTGCCGCATATCGGTGGCCATAGCGAGGATAACCTCAAACGTATGGTCGGCCATTGGGCAAGCAACATCCGCGCCTTCCACGAAGGGCGCGGGATCGACGAAAGCTGTATCGTCACCTAAACCACGCCTCCGGCCTGAACCCTCAAGCCGGAGGCGTACCGCTTAACCTTCGAGCGGTACGGGCATGAGGATCTTATTGGTCTGGCTCACCAAATACCCCGCCTCTGCGCTCTTCTTCAGATAAGCCTGCCATTCAGGATCCGCCGCCATCTGCGCGCGGCGCGCAGCGCGGTCGGCGGCATCCTCATAGACCCAGATATGCACGAATGAATTCACGTCGCCCGTTTCAACCTGTGCATATATCACTGGCGTGCCAAGGATGCGTTTTTGCACCGGAAATCCAAACTCAGCATAAAGCGCGAGATGTTTCTTGATCGTACCGGGGCGGCAGCAATAGGTACGGTGGTCGTAAATCATAAAATGGCCTTTCGGGCTGTTAGCTTTATGCAATTCCGGCGTGGTCGGTGATCCGGGTCCGCGCCTGCAAAAGGTGATAGGCCATCGACACACCCGCGACTTCGCTGTCACCTGCGCGGATCGCTTCGAGTATTTGGCGATGCTCATCGATCACCACATCGATCCGCGCTTGGGAGCCTTCGCGGGTCAGCTTTTGCGCGACGTCGATCCCTTGCTCAATGGACTCCCGCGCGCAATCGAGCATCCGAATGAAGACCTCATTGCCCGAAGCCGCCGCAATGGCGCGGTGGAACTGGTAATCTGCGTCAAAGGACGGGGTGCGCGCTTGCATCGACGCCTCTAGCGTCTGCAACGCCGCCTCAATCCGTGCGATGTCTTTCGGGTTGGCCCTCTGTGCGGCCATGCGGGCGGTCGCTTTTTCAACCGTGATCCGCGCCTCCATTGCCCGCATCAGACCGGCGACAGACCCGGCCGTCGCATATTCAATTAGCTTTTCCGAAGGCCGCCGCCGCACAAAAGTGCCGACGCCGCGCCGTGCCTCGACCAAACCATCTTCTTGCAACTTGCGCAGCGCTTCGCGCACCACGGGGCGGGACACGCCGAATGCCGTGGCAATCTGGTTTTCCGAAGGCAGCTTTTCGCCCTGCACCAGCTTGTTCGACACGATCTGCTCTAGCACCTGCCCGTATAGCTGATCGGCCAGTGTCTGGCGTTTCTTGATCTTCAGTTTCGGCGCTGTCACCGGTCACTCCCCCGCCGCGGCGCGGCGCATCATATTGGCCAGCCGCAAGGCCGAAGTCGCAGCCCCATAGCCGTTGTCGATATTCACCACCGTCACCCCCGGCGCACAGCTGGCGAGTATCGAATCGAGCGCGACCCTCCCGCCGCGGGCCACACCATAGCCCACGGAGGTCGGCACACCAATCACCACCCCCGGCACAAGCCCGGCCACGACCGACGGCAGGGCCGCGTCCATCCCGGCAAAGACAATCACGACATCCATTTCACGCAGCATTTCTTCCCGCGCGAGCAGCCGCCACAGCCCGGCCACGCCTACATCCGACACTTCGGTCGCGTCCATGCCGCCATAGGCCAGCGTGCGCCGCGCTTCGGCCATGGGCGCGTAATCAGAGGTGCCTGCACTGACGAGGGCGATGCGGGGATCGCGGGCCAAGGGCCCGATCTCTCCTAGAATGGCGGTGCGCGAGGCGGTGCAGTAATCGACCGATTGGGCCAGATTGTCCGGCAAGCCGTCAAACTGTTCTGCCGTCAGCCGGGTCAGCAAAAGCCTGCGCCCCTCGGCCGCCGCGTCGCCGATGATCGCGGCGATTTGCGGCACCGACTTATGCTCGCAAAGCACGGCTTCTTCGATGCCGATGCGCCCCCCGCGCCCCCGGTCAAAGGTCACGTCTGGATGCCCGCCGGGGCCTCTCTCATTGATGGACAAATGCACTTCCTCTTGAATAGGGCCGCAGGTCAACCGCGCGCCCGTCATCTGTTTCCTGCCGGACCTGCGCTAAAACCATCGCACGCTGAGAGGCAGTAAGACCGTCGTGCGCAAGCTGGTCGACCTCAACCACCCAGCCCCCGCGCAACAGGCGGCAACGCAGGGTGATATTGCCCAACTCCCCGCGCAGTAACGTCTCGACCCGATCGATCACCGCCAAGTCCGCAGGCTCCACCCGCAGGCCGGTCTCGATCCGGCTGGCCAAACAAGGAGCCGCTGGCAATTCCGCCAGTTCCCCCAGCCCGAGCACCCGCGCCAGCGCGCGCACATCTGCTTTTGACATCTGCGCATCGACAAAAGGATGCAGCACGCCATGCTCTGCCGCCGCCTGCAAACCGGGGCGGTAGTCTGTCAGATCATCGGTATTGGTGCCCGCCGCCACCAGCGGCCCCATGCGTGCCAATGTGCCGTAAAGGTTCGTCTTGCAGAAATAACAGCGGTTCACCGGGTTGGCGCGGTAGGACGGATCGGCAAATTCGCCCGCATCCACCAGCCTAAGCGGCGCACCCCAAGCGGCTGCGAATTCTTTTACCCGTGCCGTTGCCGCTGAGGGAACCGCTGCCGACACCGCATGGCAAAGCGTGACTCCCGCCGCTCCCCGCACTTTGGCTGCCGCGGCAGAAAGGGTCAGGCTGTCAATCCCACCGCTCAATGCAATCGTAAGAGACGCAGGCCTGGCAAGTGCATCATGAAGTGCTGCAGGTATCGTCATTCGCCCAACCCGTCTTCTGTCTTGAGCTGCGCCAAGAGACGCGCGCTCGACATCTGTAGGTGGTCTCGCATCCGCTGACGGGCATTTTCCGCATCGCCTTGGGCGATGGAAGTTGCGATGTCATAATGCTCCTGAATGGCATCCCGGCTTTCGCCTCCGCGTTTGAGCGCTTGAAGCCGCCCGGCCAGCATCGTCTCCCGCAGACTGGCGACAAGATAGTTAAACAGACTTAGATAATAACTGTTCCCGGTGGCCTCACAGACCGCGCGGTGAAAGGCGAGGTCGGCACTGACCCCGCTTGCAACGGCAGGACCGCCAATCTTGTTGCTTCGGTCGTAGTCCGCGGCGGCGCGCTGGATTTCATTACGGGCCTCCGGCGTCGCGCGGGCGGCAGCGATGGCTGCGGCCTCAATCTCTAGACCCATGCGCAATTCTAGAATTTGCTCAAGTTTGCGTTGGCTTTCCACATCCTGCTCAGGAATCGCAAACCCTTGTCGAGGCCGATCACTGGCAACAAACGCGCCGCGACCTTGCCGACTTGAAAGCATCCCCTCCGCTTTGAGACGTGATACCGCTTCACGGATTACCGTACGGCTAACGTCAAAGTCACTCGCCAAAGTGGTTTCGGACGGCAGCACATCGCCCACGCTCCAGACACCATTCACAACGTTATGCCGAAGCACCTCGGTCACTTGGTCGCTGAGCGTGGCACCATCGACCAGGGGCGCTGTCGCCTGAAGATTTCCTGCCATGATAACAACTTCCTTTCACCGATTGGACCACCTGTATGACAAGCTGTCAATAACGAGGAGATAGGGCCGTTTGAACCATTACAAGCAGAATACAACATTACAAGTAAGAGGAAATATGCCTTGATTTGTATTTTTAATTGACAGGCTTGCGATTCCCCCCCAGTCTGCAGACCTACGGCATGAGGGTATCAGGGGGGAGCCCGGAACCCATCCAGTTACTGCCGAAACACAGTTAAAACTCGGGAGGAGTTTCTATGTCACCTATGTTCAAATCGTTACGCCGCACCACTGCGGCCACCATCCTTTTCGCCGTCGCAGGCGTTGCCGCACATGCGCAAAGCTTTGTTATGGCGACTGGCCAGCAGGGCGGTTCTTGGTATCCAGTGGGCGGCGCGATCAAGGCGATCGTCGAGCGCGAAAACCCCGGCATGGACATCACTGTGACCCCGGGTGCTGGCGTGTCGAATGTGGTGGGTGTAGACGCGGGCCGTTTCGGCATCGCATTCGCCAACTCGATCTCGACCGTGGACAGCCTCACCGGCAAGGAGCCATTCCGCAAGGCGACCAGCAATGTCTGCAACCTAGGCATTCTCTATCCGCAGTATTTCCAGATCGTCGCGCTTGAAGATTCCGGCATCAAAACCATCGCCGACATGAAGGGCAAGCGCCTGACAACTCAGCAGCTCGGCAACACCGGCGAGTTCTTGACGCGCGAGCTTTTGTCGACGGCCGACATGACGTTCGATGATCTGGATAGCGTGGCCAACACCTCCTACTCCGACTCTGCCTCGCAGATGAAAGACGGTCAGGCCGATTTCTTCACGCTGGGTTCGTCCCTGCCAACCGGTTCGGTTATGGACCTCGCCTCTTCGCGCAAAATCCGCCTGATTGATGTCGACGAAGAGACCTTCGCCTACTTTAAGGATCAGAACGCCGCTTTCCAGCGTCGCGAAGTCAAAGCCGGCGCCTACCCCGGTTTTGATGAGACCGTACACGCCATCAGCTACGACACCCATATGGTCGCACCTTGCGACTACGACGGTGAGATCATTAAATCCGTGCTTGGGGCAATTGCCGACAACAACGACAGCTTTGCCGCGATCAGCAAATCCATGGCGGACCTGACGGTTGAGGAAATGGCCACCGACATCGGCGTGCCCTTCCACCCCGCCGCGAAAGAGTTCTACGCCGAGCGTGGCGTCTCGGGGATGTAATCTACCCTTGACGGAAAACGGGTCGGCCGGGGCAGCACGCTCCGCCCGACCCAATCCCATACTGGGCCCCGCCGCGCGCGCTAAGCGCAGCTGTGCTTCCGGCCACCTTCCACTCTAGACGCGAGAACCCCCATGCAACTGTCAATCTTACTGGACAAGATGCCCCTGATTACCCGTATAGCAAGGCTGATCCTGGTCGGTATGGCTGTGTGGCATCTCTACGTCGCCTTCGTTGGCCCGCCCAACCCTTATATCATGCGGGGCGTGCACGTCGCGCTCGCGCTTTTGCTGATTTTCCTGACCGTCGACCGCAAAGGTCTGCGCAACGATGTGCCGAGTTGGTATGACGTGGTGATCGGTCTGGTCGCGGCGAGTGCTGCACTCTACCCGTCCTTCAACCTCAATTACATCACGCAGCGGTTCCTCTACGTCGATCCGTTGATGCCGATGGACATCGTGGTGGGGATCACCCTTGTGGTTCTGCTGCTTGAGGCAACCCGACGGATGCTTGGGCCGATGTTGCCGATCACCGCCCTTCTATTCCTCGGCTACGGTCTGGCCTTCACCTCGACCCTCCCCTCGGTGATCCTTGAGCAGCTGTTCATGACCCCCGAAGGCATCTTCGGCATCCCAATTGCGGTATCGGCGACTTATATGGTGCTGTTCATCCTGTTTGGCTCGTTGGTTGAGCGGATGGGCGTGGGCCAACTCTTCATGGATTTCGCCGTGGCCCTCACCGGGCGTCAGGTTGGCGGCCCGGCAAAAGTGGCTTGCGTGACCTCGGGTCTTTTCGGCTCGGTCTCCGGCTCTGCCGTGGCCAACGTAATGACCACCGGCACCTTCTCCATCCCGCTGATGAAACGCATGGGCTTTAAGCCCGCATTCGCGGGCGCGGTTGAAGCCGTGGCCTCAACTGGCGGTCAGATCATGCCGCCGGTCATGGGGGCTGCGGCCTTTGTCATGGCGGAATACCTCGGCGTGGGATATCTGACAGTTGCGAAATACGCGCTGGCTCCGGCCATTCTGTTCTATGTCGCGCTCTTTGCTGCGGTCCATTTCGAGGCCAAGCGCAAAGGCATTGGTTCGGTCCCCAAAGAAGACCAAATTCCGCTCAAGATTGTCTTGCTCGAACGCGGCCACCTGTTTTTGCCTCTAGTGACCATCGTCGGTGTACTGATGATGGGCTACTCGGCCCCCTATGCGGCGCTTTGCGGGATCATCTCGGTTGTGCCGGTGGCGGCCATGCGCAAAACGACGCGCCATTACGTCACCGTCGACAACATCCTTGATGCTCTCGAAGGCGGGGCACGCAACGTACTGGCTATTGCTGCGGCCTGTGCCTGTGCGGGCATCGTGGTTGGCGTAATCGACATTACCGGCCTTGGCCTCACCTTCTCGAACTTTGTGATCGAAGCGGCGCAAGACACGCTGGTTATCGCGTTGTTCCTGTCGATGATCGCGGGCATCATCCTTGGTATGGGGATGCCGACAACACCCGCCTATATCGTGCAGGTCGCCCTGCTGGTTCCGGCGCTGGTGAAACTGGGCGTTCAGGTCGAAGCGGCGCACCTCTTCGTGTTCTACTTCGCGATCCTGTCGGCCATCACACCCCCCGTCGCCATGGCGGTCTATGCGGCCAACACCCTGTCGCATGCCAAGATCGTTGAGGCGAGCTGGGCTGCGGTGAAACTCGGTGCGACCGGCTTTATCGTGCCCTTCATGTTCGTCTATGAACCGGCGATCCTGATGCAAGGCTCGGTCACCCAGATCACACTGGTCCTGTTGCAGGCCACCACCGGGGTCATCCTGCTGGCGGCCGCATTGCAACGCTACTACTTTGGGAGGCTGTCCAACGTGTTGTCGGTGGTGCTTTTCGGTGCGTCGCTGCTGCTGATCTACCCTGATCTACGGCTCACCGCCTCGGGGCTTGTCATCGCGGGCATTATTCTGGTCTTCCAAAGGTCCAGAAACCCCAATCCGAAAAGCCAACCGGCGACCCATACTTAAATCTTAGAACGAACGAAACGGAGCCTTCTCCATGCTGCAAAAAACTTCCCTCAAGGCGCGGACCGGCGGACAGGTCCTTGTGGATCAACTGCTGATCCACGGTGCCGACACCGCCTATTGCGTGCCGGGCGAAAGCTATCTTGAGGTGCTGGATGCGCTGCATGATGTGCAGGACAAGTTCAGCCTTATCAACGCAAGGCACGAGGCCGGGGCCGCCAATATGGCCGAGACCTATGGAAAGCTCACCGGCAAGCCCGGCATCTGCATGGTCACCCGTGGCCCCGGCGCCTGCCACGCGGCAATCGGTGTGCATATCGCGCAACAAGACAGCACGCCGATGATCCTGCTGGTGGGGCAGATCGCCCGCGACACGACTGACCGTGAAGCGTTCCAGGAAGTCGACTACCGCGCCATGTTCGGCCCGATCGCCAAATGGGCCACCCAAATCGACGACCCGGCGCGCGTGCCGGAATACATGGCCCGCGCCTTCCGCGTGGCGACCTCGGGCCGTCCCGGTCCGGTGGTGATCTCCCTGCCCGAAGACATGCTGACCGAGGTGGTCTCGGTCGCCGATGCGCGGCCCTATACGGCCACTCATGCAGGGCTGTCTCCCGATGACCTTGATATGCTCAAAACCGAAATTGCGCAGGCCGAGCGGCCTTTGCTCCTGCTCGGCGGCTCGGGCTGGTCGGATGAAAGTGCCGCGGCCATCACCCGCTTTGCCGAGGCCAACAAAATTCCGGTCACCACCTCGTTCCGGCGTCAGGACATCGTGAACAACCTCTCGCCCGTCTTTGCTGGCGATTTCGGCACCTCCACCGCGCCCAGCCTTTACGCGCATCAGCGTGAGGCGGACCTCCTCGTGGTGATCGGTGCGCGACTGGGAGAAATGACGACCAAAACCTACACCACCATGCAATCGCCCAACCCTGACACGCGGCTAGTCCATGTCTATCCCGACGCGGATGAAATCGGGCGCGTCTATTCGCCGGATCTGGGGATTGCCGCCGCACCTGTCTCTGTCGCTGCTGCATTGGACGGTGTCGATCTGGGCCGCGCTGAGGCATGGGACGTATGGTGCGAAAAGCTGCACGCCGATTACCTCACCGATACCGAAGCGCCCAATGGCAGGGACTGGGAACTCGACATGGGGGTCGCACTTGCGCAGCTGCGCGATGAGCTGCCGGACGATGTGGTGGTCACGCTTGATGCGGGCAACCACACCGGCTGGGCGCAGCGCTTTTTACGCTTTGGCCGTCCAGGGCGAATTGTCGGTTCGACCTGTGGTGCGATGGGGTATTCCGTGCCCGCCGCTGTTGCCGCGTCGATTGCCGAGCCCGAACGGCTGACGCTCTCCTTCGTTGGTGATGGCGGTTTTATGATGAGCGGCAACGAACTGGCCACCGCCGCGCAATATGGCGGGCGGCCCATCGTGCTGCTGTTCAACAACGGCATCTACGGCACGATCCGCATGCACCAAGAACGCGACCACCCCGAACGGATCTCGGGCACTACGCTGCAGAACCAAGATTTCGTCAAAATGGCCGAAGGGCTCGGTGCCCATGCCGAACGAGTGACCAAAACAGAGGATTTCGCCGCCGCCTTCACACGTGCCTGCGAGAGTGGCCGCCCCGCACTGATCGAACTGGTGACCGACCCTGAGCAAATCTCGACCCGGACCACCATCAGCAAACTGCGCGAGGCCGCGCGCAAAAAGGCCGAAGCCGACCAGCGTTGAAGGATTGACCCAATGACCACTCTGACCGCGCCGCGCGACCTGCCTCAAACAGATGCGCGCGACCATAGCGCTCTGCTTGACGACCTACGCCAAGCCATCGGTGCCACATATGTCGTGACCAACGCGAAAGACTTTGACGCCCGGCTTATCGAAGACCGCGGAATGCGGCGCGGCACGGCGCTGGCCTTGCTGCGCCCAGGTTCAACCGAGGAGGTCGCCACCTGCATGCGCCTGTGCCACGCAGCACAGGTGCCGGTGACCCCGCAGGGTGGCAACACCGGACTTGCAGGCGGCGGCGTGCCGGATGGTGGGGTAATCCTGACGACTGAGCGTTTGAACCAAATTCGCCAAGTCGACCCAACCAATGCGACTATGACGGTCGAAGCGGGCTGCATTCTGGCGAACATTCAAGCCGCTGCTGATGGGGTCGATGCGCTATTCCCGCTGTCTTTAGCTTCCGAAGGCTCCTGCCAAATCGGCGGCAACCTGTCGACCAACGCGGGCGGAACGGCGGTGCTGCGTTACGGCAATACCCGCGATCTGGTTCTGGGTGTCGAAGTGGTGCTGCCCGATGGCCGTGTGCTGAACGACCTTAACGGCTTGCGGAAAAACAACACTGGGTTTGATCTTAAGCACCTTTTTATCGGGGCCGAAGGCACGCTTGGGATCATCACTGCGGCAGTCATCAAACTCTTCCCCAAACCGACCGCCCGCGCCACGACATTGGTGGCCTGCACCGGTCCCGAGCCTGCGCTTGCTCTCTACGCCCGGATGCGTGGGCAAGCTGCTGATACACTCTCTACTTTTGAGTATATCGACCGGCTTGGCCTGCAAATGGTGATCGACCACGCGCCGGGGTGTAGTGATCCACTGGCAGAGGCGCATCCCGCTTATTGTCTGATCGAACTCACTGGCAATGGCGCGCAGGCGGACCTCGATACGCGGCTCGAAAACGCGTTGGAAGTAGCGTTTGAGGCGGAAGAGATCGTCGACGCGGTGATCGGCGCATCTGAGGCGCAAAAGGACGCGCTTTGGGCCCTGCGGGAAAACCTCTCAGAAGCGCAGAAGCCTGAGGGCGCGTCGATCAAACATGACGTATCTGTCCCGGTCTCCCGCGTGGCCGATTTCATTCACGAGGCGACCCAAGCCTGCATGGATCACATGCCCGGCCTGCGGCCCTGCCCCTTTGGCCATTTCGGCGACGGGAACTTGCATTTCAATCTGTCACGCCCCGTGGATATGGCAGATGCCGATTTTCTGGCGGAATACGGAGCCTTCAACCGCATCGTGCATGATATCGTGCATCAAATGGGCGGTTCTTTTTCGGCGGAACACGGCATCGGCACCTTCAAACGCGCTGAGCTGCGCCGCTATAAAGATCCGGTTGCGCTGGAGTTGATGGAGCAGATTAAGGCAACACTTGACCCGGGCCACTTAATGAACCCGGGCAAAATACTTTAACCGCCTACCCGCGTCCGGCGAAGGGCATCTTGGTGGCCATAACGGTGACGAACATCGCGTTTGCATCCGGTGACAGTTTCGCCATGTAAGACAGCGTCGCTGCAACGTCGTTCACATCCATGCGCGGCTCTGACATCCGGCTGCCGTTGGGCTGCAAGATGCCCGCTTTCATACGCTCTGTCATCTCACTCGCCGCATTGCCGATGTCGATCTGTCCGCAAGCAATGTCATGCGATCGACCATCAAGTGATAACGCGCGGGTAAGTCCGGTGATCGCATGTTTTGTGGCCGTATAAGGGACGGATAAGGGCCGCGGAACATGCGCGCTGATCGAGCCGTTGTTAATAATCCGCCCGCCTTTTGGTTCTTGCCGTTTCATCAGCGCAAAGGCCGCACGGGCGCAAAGGAACGACCCGGTTAGGTTAGTGGCCACGATGTCATTCCAATCCGCAACGCTCAGCGCGTCCAACTCTACCGCAGGGCCGTTGCGCCCGGCATTGTTGAATAGAAGGTCCAACCGCCCGAAGGTGGTTTCAATCTTTTCAAACAGCGCGGCAACATCCGCCTCGACACCCACATCGGCGGCGACGGCCAGATGCTCCTCTCCCGCAAGCGTTGCGCGTGCCTCGTCAATCTTGTCTTGCCGCCGCCCGGTCAGAACCACGGTGAAACCGTCTCGCGCGAGTTGCTGCGCACAGGCCAAGCCAACGCCGCTGCCGGCACCCGTGATCAAAGCAATTTTCTGGTCCATCGCACTATTCCATTCATAAGGGCATTGTCAAAAATCTAATATATTTGATTCGCAGAGGATAGGTTTTTCCACGGGTCTTTTACCAATGCCCCTGTCCAAAACCCATCGCCTCACGTTTACGAGAGGGCGCTAGACGACCGGTCTATTACTGAATAGATACCCCCTATGATTAAGACAAAGAAATCAGACCAAACGCGGCAACGCATCTTGGACACCGGACGTAGCCTCGTGCTGCGGCACGGGTTCTCGGGCGTTGGCCTATCGCGTATCCTGAGCGAGAGCGGCGTGCCCAAGGGTTCTTTCTACTATTATTTTGCATCGAAAGAGGCCTTCGGCACGGCGATGCTTGCCGACTATGTAGAGGGTTACCTTACCCGTGTTGACGCGCTCATAGCAGGGCCGGGCCAAGCGGGTGATAAGCTTGATAGTTTCTGGGACGCATGGCTGAGCCAATCCAGCGCGCCGGGGATCGCCAGCGCCTGTCTGGTGGTCAAACTTGGGTCCGAAGTCGCTGATCTGTCGGACCCGATGCGCGATACGCTGGATCAAGGTGTTGACGCTTTGGTAAACCGTATCGCGCAATTGTTGCGGCACGGTGCGCAAGATGGCTCCGTGCGCGCGCTGGACGATCCTGAAACCACCGCCCGTATGCTCTATGCCAAATGGCTAGGTGCTGCGGTGCTCGCCAAACTAGCCCGTAGCGACGCGCCTTTGCGCATGGCCCGGGCCGAAACCTCTGCCCAACTCTCCCCCACCCGGGACCAACTCCCAACCTGAAAGGAAACAGCATGTTTGCTGCCATCCACGACACCTTCGGCGAACCCGCCGATGTTCTGACCACCCGCGAAACCGACACGCCCGCGCCCGCCGCTGGCGAAGCGTTGATCCGCATGGTGCTGTCGCCCATCCACAACCACGATCTTTGGACCGTGCGCGGCAACTATGGCTACAAGCCCGAACTGCCCGGTGCTGTTTGCGGGTCTGAAGCGCTCGGCATTGTTGAAGCCGTCGGTGAAGGCGTTGATGATTCGCTGATCGGCAAACGCGTCACGGCGGCTGGCTTCCACGGTGCATGGGCCGAATATTTCACCGCCCCCGCCGCAGGTCTGCTGCCCCTGCCCGAAGCAATCTCGGACGAGGCGGGCGCGCAGCTGATCGCCATGCCATTCAGCGCCCTGTCACTGCTGGAGACACTGAAAGTCGGCGAAGGCGACTGGCTGATTCAGACCGCTGCCAATGGTGCAGTGGGCAAGATTATGGTCGGTTTGGCCAAAGCGCGGGGCGTCAAATTGCTGAACCTTGTGCGCCGCGACGGAGCCGCCGAAGAACTGCGCGAGACGGGTGCGGAAAACGTCCTTTCCACCGATGACGCGGATTGGCAGAGCAAAGCGCGTGAGCTGATCGGCAAAGCTGGTGCAGTGTCGGCAATCGACTCTGTCGGCGGCGAGCTAGGCGGTCAGTTGGTTGAGCTTTTGGGCAAAGATGGCGAGCTGATCGTTTTCGGCACGGCAACTGGCCAACCGCTCACCATGTCCTCTGGCGAGCTGATCATGAAGCACATCACCGTCAAAGGCTTCTGGGGGTCGCGGGTCAGCGGCGAGATGGCACCTGAGACTCGCGTTCGTTTGATCGGCGAACTGGTGCAACTGGCGGCCAAGGGTCAGCTTCCGCTCGACACCGGCGGCATCTACCCGCTGGCAGAGGTGACCGAAGCGATGAAAGCCGCGGTGACCACAGGCCGTGGCGGGAAGGTTATGCTGCGTCCCTGATCGGCATCTAATTCCTGCAGCGGCCCTTAGAATGGGGCCGCTGCAGTCAGGCAATTCTAGATTCTCGCGACGCCTAAAAATAAGACGCGTCCAGAAATTTCCGCCCCATATTTGGGCAAAACCCGCTGTCAGGCGCCCATTTGATGCCTCAGCGATGGCTCTTACCCATCTCTATGGTGATTAAAAAATCATCGGAATTTTGTGGGTGGAGCCGTCACCATTCTCCTTGAGACTAGCATAAACAGCCCGAGCGCGATCCCGGTGCAGCCGCGCGCTATCGGCGCTGCAATGGTTTCGGCCAAAGCGGCGCGGGGTCGCTCGACGCTCGGTGACCTGCGCCAATCTGGTGCGATGAAATTGCTTTTCCCCCGTCCCGACGGAGCCGCGCTTCAAGTGATTGCTATCAATACCGCTGGTGGTCTCACGGGTGGCGATGCTTTCACCCTTACCGCTTGCGCCGAAGAAGGCGCGGCACTCAGTCTCACCACACAGGCCGCCGAGCGGGCCTATCGGGCACAGCCGGGGGAAGTGGCCTCGGTGCAAAACACCATCTCAGCGAGACCCGGAGCAACGCTGCATTGGCTGCCTCAGGAAACGATCCTTTATGAGAGATGCGCGCTGCGGCGGAGCCTTTCGGTGGACCTTGCCGACGATGCGTCACTTCTGCTGGTAGAGCCGCTGGTTTTTGGCCGCGCGGCCATGGGCGAAGCGCTACGCCACGCGAATTTCCGCGATACGATCAGGATCTGCCGTGCAGGCCGACCGCTTTTTTTAGACGCCATGACGCTGCGCGGCGATGTGACTACCCATCTGGCCGCGCCGCATGTCGCCGCAGGCGCCGGCGCGCTGGCGACGTTGATCTATGTCGCCCCCGACGCCGAAGCGCGGCTTGCGCCCCTGCGTGCGCAGTTGCCCAAAAGCGGTGGCGCCAGTCTGATCGGCCCTGACCTGCTTGTCGCGCGCATTCTTGCGCCGGATAGTTTCGATCTTCGCCAATCGCTCGTCCCGGTCCTACGCGAGTTGAGTGGTGACACCCTTCCCCGATCATGGATGACCTGACGTGCAACTGACCCCGCGAGAAAAAGACAAACTGCTGATCGCAATGGCCGCCGAGGTCGCCCGCAAGCGCCTTGCGCGGGGGGTCAAGCTGAACCATCCCGAAGCAATCGCACTTATCACCGACACGGTGGTCGAAGGCGCGCGGGATGGGCGCAGCGTGGCCGATATGATGCAGGCGGGTGCGCATGTGATCACCCGCGACGACTGTATGGAGGGGGTTTCCGAGATGATCCCCGAGGTGCAGGTCGAAGCGACTTTCCCCGACGGGACCAAGCTCGTCACCGTTCACAACCCTATTAGATAAGGATATTCCATGCCACGCTTTGCCCCCCTACTTGCCCTCCCGCTCACGTCGCTTGCCATGACCGCCTTTGCCCATACAGCACCAATCCCACATGGTCATGGTGGCGAAGCGGGAGGCTCATTGATGATGTATATCGTCGCGGGTTTGGCTTTTGCGCTGTCAGGACTGATTGCCGTTAAGCGCCGTTTGAAATCTGCCAAAGCATGATCCCCGGCGAGATCTTTCCGGCAGAGGGCACGCTTACCCTTAACGCTGACAGCAAAGCGATCACGCTGATGGTGGCCAATACCGGAGACCGCCCGGTGCAGGTCGGCAGTCATTACCATTTCGCCGAAAGCAATCCGGCGCTGGACTTTGATCGCGAAACGGCACGGGGGTATCGCCTCGACATCGCTGCGGGCACCGCCGTGCGGTTTGAGCCCGGCCAGCGCCGCGAGGTGTCCCTTATCCCGTTCAGCGGCGATCGGCGTATCTTTGGTTTCAATAGCGCGGTGATGGGAGACCTCTGATGCCTGCACAGATCAAACGTGGTGACTACGCGGCTATGTTCGGCCCCACGGTAGGCGACCGGGTGCGCCTGGCGGATACCGACCTTATCATCGAGGTCGAGCGCGACCTGACCACTGAACGCAGCGGGCAAAACGCCCCCGCCTATGGCGAAGAGGTCAAATTTGGTGGTGGCAAGGTCATCCGCGACGGCATGGGCCAGTCTCAGGTGACCCGCGCAGGCGGGGCCGTTGATACGGTCATCACCAATGCGCTGATCGTCGATTATATTGGCATCTTCAAAGCCGATGTCGGGCTGAAAGACGGGCGCATCGCCAAGATCGGTAAGGCTGGCAACCCCGACACGCAACCGGGCGTGAACATCATTATCGGGCCGGGAACCGAAGTGATCGCGGGCGAGGGGCGCATTCTGACCGCAGGCGGGTTCGACAGCCATATCCACTTCATCTGCCCCCAGCAGATCGAAGACGCGTTGCATTCAGGGTTGACCACCATGCTCGGCGGCGGCACCGGCCCCGCGCATGGGACGCTGGCCACCACCTGCACGCCAGGCGCGTGGCATATCGGACGCATGATGCAATCTGCCGACGCCTTTCCGATGAACCTAGCTTTCGCGGGTAAAGGCAACGCTTCCCAGCCCGCCGCCCTTGAGGAACAGATCAATGCGGGCGCCTGTGCGCTAAAACTACACGAAGATTGGGGCACCACGCCTGCCGCCATCGACTGCTGCCTCAGCGTGGCTGACGCGATGGATGTGCAGGTGATGATCCACACCGATACGCTCAACGAAAGCGGCTTTGTCGAGCATACCGTCAAGGCCATGAAGGGCCGCACGATCCACGCCTTTCATACCGAAGGCGCAGGTGGCGGTCATGCGCCCGACATCATCAAAATCTGTGGCGAAGAACATGTGCTGCCGTCGTCCACCAACCCGACGCGGCCCTTCACCGTGAACACGCTGGAAGAGCATCTCGACATGCTCATGGTCTGCCACCACCTAGATAAATCCATCCCCGAAGATGTCGCCTTTGCCGAAAGCCGCATCCGCCGCGAGACCATCGCCGCCGAAGATATCCTACACGACATGGGCGCGTTTTCGATCATCGCGAGCGATAGTCAGGCCATGGGCCGCGTCGGAGAAGTGTTGATCCGCACGTGGCAAACTGCCGACAAGATGAAAAAGCAGCGCGGACGCTTGGCCGAAGAAGCCGGCGAGAACGACAATTTTCGCGTGCGCCGCTACATCGCGAAATACACGATCAACCCGGCCATCGCGCATGGAGTTTCAACCCATATCGGCAGTATTGAAGAGGGCAAGCGCGCGGATCTGGTGCTGTGGAATCCTGCGTTTTTCGGGGTCAAACCTGAGATGGTGCTATTAGGCGGCAGTATCGTCTGCGCGCAGATGGGCGACCCCAATGCGTCCATCCCCACGCCACAGCCAGTCTATTCGCGGCCCATGTTCGGGGCGTATGGCCGCGCGGTGGAAAATTCCGCAGTGGTGTTTGTCAGCGAAGCGGCACAGGCTGCGGGCATTGGCAAACAGCTTGGCCTTGCAAAACAGACCGTCGCGGTGCGCAACACCCGTGACATCGGCAAGCGCGATCTGAAACTGAACGACGCGTTGCCCAAGGTCGAAGTGAACCCCGAAACCTATGAGGTCCGCGCCGACGGAGAATTGCTGACCTGTGAGCCCGCCTCTGTGCTGCCAATGGCACAGCGCTATTTCCTGTTTTGAAGGATTTAATATGACCCCAATCCTTTGCCAAGACATCCGCCGCGCGCCCGATTGGACCGATGCGAGTGACCAAGTGAAGCTGACCTATGATGGGCGTTTTCTGCGCCGTCGGGTGCTCACGACTACGGGCGGACTGTCGTTCTTGGTCGATCTCGCGCAGACTGCCTCGCTTGATCATGGCGATGCTTTTGTTTTGTGCGATGGGCGTGTGGTTGAAGTCGTGGCTGCCGACGAAGACCTGTTGGAAGTAACCGGTTCTGACCTACCGCGCATCGCGTGGCATATTGGCAATCGACACAGCCCTTGCCAGATAGAGGTCGACCGCCTTGTCATCCAACGCGATCATGTGATGGTCAAAATGCTAGCGCAGATCGGCGCAGAAACCCGCGAGATCACCCGCCCCTTCCGCCCCGAAGGCGGAGCCTATGGACACGGGCGCACCCACGGGCATGATCACAGCCATGCCCATCATGCCCCCCAAGATCACGACCACACTCATGCCTAACACCAATCAGGCTGAGCAGCTTCTGACGCTGGTGCAGATGTTCTCCCCCTCCTATCCGGTAGGGGCATTTGCCTATAGCCACGGGCTGGAATGGGCTGTGCAGGACGGGGCCGTGACTGACCGGGATAGCCTTAGCGATTGGCTAGATACGGTGTTGCGGCACGGGGCTGGATCGGCCGACGCCCTGTTTCTCGCGGCCGCTTACCGCGCAGAAGCCCCGTCCGAGATTGACGCCGAGGCCCGCGCCTTCGCGGCCTCGGCCGACCGCCTCAAAGAAACCGTGTTGCAGGGCGAAGCCTTTGCCCGTGCCAGTGCAGATATCTGGCAGATCGACCTGCCTTCGCTATGCTATCCTGTCGCGGTTGGTCGGGCCGCTGCGCTGCAAGGGCTCCCCTTGCGCCAAACGCTTGAGATGTTTCTACACGCTTTTGCCGCCAACCTCGCCACCGCCGGAATGCGGCTTATTCCATTGGGGCAGACGGAGGGGCAGATTATCATTCGCACCCTTGCACCGCTTTGCCTTGAAATTGCCGAGACCGCAGAAAAAGGCACGCTCGACGATCTCACCTCCACCGCTTTTCTAAGCGACATCGCCGCCATGAAGCACGAAACCCAGTATTCGAGGATTTTCCGCACATGAAACGCAACAACGGCCCCCTACGCGTCGGCATCGGTGGCCCCGTAGGCGCGGGTAAAACCACCTTGACGGCCGCGCTATGCCGCGCTCTGCGGGACAGGCTTTCGGTGGGCGTCATCACCAATGACATCTACACTCAAGAAGACGCCGAAGCCCTGATGCGGATGCAGGTGCTGCCGCAAGACCGGATTATCGGCGTCGAAACCGGCGGTTGCCCCCATACGGCAATCCGCGAGGATGCGTCGATCAACCTTGCCGCTGTGGCTGAAATGATCGCACGGCACCCGGAGGTTGAAATCGTGCTTATCGAAAGCGGTGGCGACAATTTGTCAGCCACTTTTAGCCCCGAACTGGCAGATGTGACCCTCTATGTGATCGATGTGGCCGCAGGCGAGGAGATACCTCGCAAGGGGGGGCCAGCAATAACGAAGTCCGATATCCTTGTTATTAACAAAACCGACCTCGCCCCTCATGTTGGCGCGTCGCTTGACGTTATGCAGCGCGATAGCGCGCGGATGCGGCCAAACTTGCCAACGGTTTTCTGCGCGTTGAAATCCGGTGAAGGGATCGACGATGTGCTAAAGCATCTGGCACAAGTCGGCGGATTAGATCTTGGCCTGCGTCACCCCGCTGTGGCTGACTAACTTCGATAGATATCCGCCATTGGGATGGATACCTCGATCCGGTGCGCCGTGTCGTTGCAACGGTTTGGGTATCCTCCCACACAAGATCGCTGGTTTCGGGGGCACCCGTTGCCCGCTGTCCGTGCGCCCTGTTGTGAGACTGGCAAGACTTACTTTCCACAGTCACAGGCGACCCATAACGCGGAGAATCCCCATGGCTGACACCTCTGAACGCTTGTCTCTTCCCTATTTGATGCCAGCACAGGCGCAGAAACACGTAACCCATAATGAGGCTCTGCAACGGCTCGACCTTTTGGTGCAGCTTGCGGTTGAGAGCTTTGACGCCAATACCCCGCCGTCATTGCCACAGGCGGGAGAGGTCCATGCGCTTGGCAGTTCACCGACGGCGGCTTGGGCAGGCCATGCAGACGAACTCGCCGCTTGGGTTGAGGGGAACTGGCACTTCATCGTGCCACAGGAGGGATGGCAGGCTCTCGATAAATCTAGCGGCGCTTTGCGGCGGCGTGCGGCAGATGCCTGGGTTGAGGTTTCGGTCCCCGATCTGACTGACCTGCCCGGCGTGGGGATCAACGCGGGCCACAACAGCGGTAACCGTCTGACAGTCTCCTCTCCGGCGACATTGCTGAACCACGAGGGGGCGGGGCATCAACTAAAGCTTAACAAGGCCGGCACGGGCGATACCGCAAGTCTGCTGTTCCAGACCGATTGGTCAGGCCGGGCCGAGATGGGGACAGCGGGTGAGGATGATTTCTCAATCAAAGTCAGTGCAGATGGCAGCACATGGACCACGGCGCTTGCCTTTGATGCGGCGACGGGGATGGCCTCGGGCATGGCGCTTACCCAAAGCGCAGAAGATACGACGGTGGGCCGATTGCTTCGCGTGGGGGATTTCGGCATCGGGGCGGATGCGGGGCCGGTCGTGACCGACCTCGACGCGCACCAGCTTTCGGGCAGCTATTCAAGCTATGGCGGCGCCCATGCGCAGGCACCGGCGGGCGCCAATCCCTTTCTCACGATGGATGGGGTCTTTGGCCTTCTCAGCGGTAACAGCACCTTGGGTGAACAAAGCGCGTATCTTTGGCAGATCGCGATTGGCCTCGACACGCCGGGGTTGGCGTTTCGCGTGCGGGCAAGTGGGGCATGGGGCAGTTGGCAAAGGCTGTGGTCCGGGGCAAACACGACCGTCGATGCCAATGGCTTCGTCAAAGAAGCGAGCCCGATCGTGCGACTGTTTTGCGATACCTGCGAGGAGCCAGCGGTCCCCCTAAACGCGCAGTTTAAACGGCAAGCGCTTGGGCAATATACCCTAACGAATGTGCCGCCCCTCGCCTCGAAGGGGTGGCAGATTGAGGTGCCGCAAGATGCGAATGGCAATCGGTTGGTCTATGTCGACTGTACCTATGACGCGGCGAACGGCGCACTGCATGTTCGGACCAGCAAGGTGATTTGGCAGGACAATTGGGCCGCCGGTGAGCCTTGTGACATCCCCGAAGGCCGCTGGGTCGACTTGCGCTTTGGCATGCCCACGCGCTGATCGCGTGACCCCGGCCCACTGTAACCTCAGCGGGCCGGGAAACGTTTAGATAATCCCACGCAACTGCTCGACCTCATAGTTGCCCCCGCAAAGCAAAACGGCAGAGGTCTGGCCCGCGTATTTCTCAGGGTCCGCCAAATAGGCGGCTAGCGCCAAAGCAGCGGCGCCTTCGACCAGCATATTCTCATCCCATGCCAGCACTTTCAGCGAAGCGGCTATTTGATCTTCGTCGCAATGCACGATCTCGTCGATCACCTCGCTCGCCATCGGCAGGGTAAGCGAGTCTGCGTCGACCCCGCCTGCTACGCCATCGGCCAATGTATCAAGATGCTCTGTCTCTACAATTTTGCCCGCTTTGATTGAGGCCGCTAATGCGCAGCTGCTTGTGGCACTAACGCCGATGACGCGGGTCTGGGGAGAAAATTCCTTGATCACCGACCCCATGCCCGAGATCAGCCCGCCACCGCCCATTGAGATAAAGACGTTGTCGACCCCCTCAATCTGGTCCAGCAGTTCCAGCGCGGCAGTGCCTTGCCCAGCGATCACTTCGGCGTCGTTATAGGGCGAGATATAGGTATAGCCTTCGGCCTCAGCCAATTGCTGGGCGTGCAGTTCCGAGAGTGACGCATCAGCACCGTGGATCACGACCTTGGTGCCAAAGCCTTCGATGGTTTTGCGTTTCTTGGCGACCACCGTTTCAGGCAGCACGACGATCAACTCATGCCCCGTTGTCTGCGCGGCAAGCGAGCAGGCGATGCCGTGGTTGCCCGACGACGCGGTAATGACCGGACGGTCAAGCGGCACGGTGGTAAGCTTGGCACTGGCCCCGCGCAGTTTGAAAGACCCGGTGTGCTGGAAGTTCTCGGTTTTGTAGAATAGCCGCGTCCCCTCCGCCAGTGGCAGGCGCGAGGCGATGACCGGCGTGCGGTAGATTGCGCCTGCGATCTTGCGGTGAACCGCGCAGGAACGCGCGGCGGATTGGGAGATCAGGTTAGAGACAGGGGACATGGCAGTTTCCATCAGATTAAGTGAGATCGGGGTGCGCGGCGTGAAGCACAGCGAGCGAAATCGCGGCATCCTGAACCGCAAGGCCCGTGAGGTCGGCGATGGTGATCTGCGCCTCATCGGCCCGGCCCGGATGCGCGCCAGATAGGACTGATCCCAGGGCCACAACATCTTCAGCGATCCCGGCTTCAGCCTCCGCCGTGGCGAATTCACCATGATGCAACGACTGCGCAGCCAGGTCACAAACCAGCAGGTCGGCCGAGGTCACAAGGTCCGTTGCCAGTTCTTGCTTGCCGGGACTGTCCGCACCAACGGCGGTGATATGGGTGCCGGGCGCGATCCAGTTGCGTGCGATGAGCGGGGTCTTTGCGGGTGTGGTGGTGATGATGACCTGTGCCGCGCGGCAGGCGGTTTCGAGGTCGGGGGCGACGGTGGCGTTCAGGCCCTCGGCTCCGAGCTCTCCTGCGGCCGCCTCTGCCTTGGCCGCATCGCGCCCCCAGATGGTGAAGGTCAGCTTCCGCTCGGGCAGCAGCGCCTGCAGGCACCGCGCTTGGAAACGGCATTGCAGCCCGGTACCGACGATCAGCACCCGATCAAACCCGTCAACGCCAAGCGCACGACTGGCCAGCGCCCCGCCCAGCCCGGTGCGCATATCGGTCAGCCAGCCTTCATCCCGCAGGATCGCCAGCGGCGCGCCGGTGGTGGCCGAGAACATCAGGTTAAGGCCGTTTGAACTGGGCAGCCCCTTAGCGGGATTGTCGTAAAAGCCGGTGGCAACCTTGATGACAAAACCTTCGGTCCCGAGCACATGGCCCGTTTTCACGTGGCAATCCCCATTGGCCGCGTCAAAGCCCAGATAGGTCACCGGCGGCGCCTGCACCCGGCCCTCGGCAGAGGCGATATAGGCGTTTTCGATGGCCTGCGCCGCCGCAGTCAGATCGAAACGCGCTTTGATTTGGCTTTTGTTCAGGTCGATCACACGCGGCTCCCTTTAGATCACTGCCAATATCGGTTGACCCAATTTCTGGATCGAATTATCTAATTTACAATTTCCTGTCAATCAGTGGAACGTCCCGCCGATGCCCGAACCGACCTTCGACAATGCCTGCGCCACCGCAGATGCCATCGCTCGTCTCTTCGGCGCGCGGATTGAGGTTGTGGTCCATGATCTGACAGCCGAGCGTATCGCCCATATCGCCAATCCGATGTCGCAACGCAGCATCGGCGATCCGTCGAACATGCATGAGATTGACCTTGGCGAAGCCCCGGTGATTGGCCCCTATGAAAAGGTGAACTGGAACGGCTCCACCTTAAGGTCGATCAGCATCCTGCAACGGCGCGCGGACGGCACGGCGGCCTATGTGATCTGCATCAACCACGATCAGGCCGATCTACTGGCGCTGCGCCGTGTGGCTGAGGCACTTGGCCCCGCGCCTCTGGAAAACGATGAACCGCAGGTGCTGCTGCGCAATGACTGGCACGACCGGCTCAACAGCTATGCCAGCGCGTGGTGCCGCGACCGGGGGGTGCGGATTGACGCCCTCGGGCGTGATGATCGACGTGCGTTGATTGGTGACCTGTCGGCCTCCGGCGCCTTGGCCGAACGACATGCCGCCGCCTATGTGGCGCGGATGGTGGGGGTGAGCCGGGCGACGATCTATAACGACCTAAAGGCGCGCCAAGACGGAGACGCGGAATGACCGATATCTCACAGGCGCTTGTACTGTTGGAGAAGCTGATCGCCTTCCCTACGGTGTCGCACCGCTCGAACCGTGCATTCATTGCATTCGTCTCAGACTACCTAAGCGGGCTGGGAGTGGCGCATCATATTTTTCCCGATGAGACGGGTGAGAAAGAAGGGCTGATCGCCCATATCGGGCCGCAGGTCGAAGGCGCGGTGATCCTGTCGGGCCATACCGATGTTGTGCCGACCGAGGGTCAATCGTGGCGGCACGACCCGTGGAGCCTGACGCTGGAGGACGGGCGTTATTTCGGGCGCGGCACCTGTGACATGAAAGGCTTCGTGGCGCTGGTTCTTGCAGCCGTCCCACAGATGTTGGCGCAGCCATTGGCCCGCCCCATCCAATTGGCGTTTTCCTATGACGAGGAACCCGGCTGCCTTGGCACCCTGCCCTTGATCGACTCGTTGGCACGGCATTACCCGCGCGCTGAAAGCGTCATCGTGGGCGAGCCGACGCAGATGAAAGTGGTGACCGGTCATAAGGGCGGGATCGGTATCAAAACCACCCTGCGCGGGTTGGCGGCGCATAGCTCGAACCCCGGGCGCGGGGTCTCGGCCATCGCTCATGCGCTGCCGCTGATCGACTGGCATGAGCGGCAGATGATGCAGGAGGCAGCGAACACAAGGCCGAGCGGGTTCGACCCCGCCTTTACGACGCTTCAGGTGGGCACTCTGCACGGCGGAACGGCCCTGAATACCGTGCCCGACGTGTGCGTCTTTGAGAGCGACATCCGCTATGTGCCGCCCCAGACCGCTGACGATTGGATCGCGGCCTACCGGGCCGAGGCTGCCAAGGTCGAAGCTGCGATGCAGGCCCGCCACCCTGAGGCCAGCGTAACGCTGAGCGATATCGACATCGCCCCGGCACTGGCCCCCGAGCCCGGCAATGCCGCCGAAGAATTGGCACGGCGGCTGACCGGCGACAACTCCGACACCCTCGTCGCCTATCAGACCGAGGCCGGGCATTTTCAGGGCGCGGGCTATGCCACTGTGGTGTGCGGACCGGGCAGCATCACGCAAGCCCATCAAGCGGATGAATATATCACCGCTGATGAGCTGCGCCGTGGGGCCGATTTTCTGTCAAAGCTGATCGACAGTCTCCGCTGAGCCGACGCCTTGCCGCGCAAGGAACGCCGAGACGCGTACCAATCCGGCGCGCAGATCCGCCGTGGGGTTGGCATATCCGATGCGCAGCCAGCCCTCCATGTCCATCGCGCTGCCGGGGGTGAAGAGCACGCCCTCCTCCTCCAGCAACCGGGTGCAGAAATCGCGCGACGGCAGCGGCAGGTCGTATTTTACCAGCGCGGTCGTGCCGGACTTGGGCCTGACCCAAGAAATCAACGGCTCAGCCTCAACCCAGTCAGACAGGATCGCGAGGTTCTCGCGGGTGATGCGATGTGAACGCTCAAGGATTTTCTCGCGGTTTTCCAGCGCGAGGGCCGAGAAATACTCATCAATCCGACCGACAGAAATGGTGTTATAATCGCGGTGGATCATGATGCGCTCCAGCAAATCGCGCGGGCCTGCGACCCAACCGACGCGGAGCCCGGCCAGCGAATAGGCTTTGGACATCCCCGCCGTGCTGATGCCCTTCTCATAGAGGTCGCAGATCGACGCGGTATAGCCGTCGCCCTCCTGATCCGTCCCGCGATAAACCTCATCGCAAAGCACCCAAGCATCACTGCCGCGCGCAATCTCCGCAATCTCAGAGAGCATCTGACGGTTCATCAACGCGCCGGTTGGGTTATTGGGGTTGTTGGTCGCGATCATCCGCGTATCGTGGCGCATCATGGCGCGCAATTCGTTAAAGTCGGGGAGGAAGCCGTTCTCTTCGCGCAGGTGTAACAGCTCAACTTCGGCGCCGATGCTTTCGGGGATGGAGTAATGCTGCTGATAGGTCGGCACGATAGCGATGATATGATCACCGCGGCTCACAAGCGTCTGATGCACCAGCGAATTCGCACCGATGGTGCCGTGGGTTGTCAGCACATTATTGCGGGCTTGAGCCTCGTAAAGCCCCGCCACCGCGTCGCGTAGCCGGTCGGACCCCTCAATCGCGCCGTATCCCATCCGCATCTCGCGCAGTTCGCCCAAGACACTGTTGTCGACGCCCGCCATGTCGATCAAATCGCCCAAAGTGATCGACTCCACGCAGGTTTCGGCAAGGTTGTAGCGGCAGTGGTTCTCGAATTCGTTCATCCACATTTCAACGCCGAAGGTTTTTATGTCCATCGTGTAGTCCTCTCGATTATCAGCTCCGTGCCGGGCCGCTCAATGCCGCCATTAGCAGTTCCAGAAACTTGGGTGCCTGCGGCGGGGCGAGCCAGCGCATGACGGCCACAATCTCCTGCTCCGGTGCGATCCAGATCGTATGCCCGCCCGCGCCCTGCGCGCTAAAAGCAGTCGCAGGCAGCGCCGGATTGGCGTCCTGCCCCCGGTTCAGCCACCATAGAAAGCCGTATTTGTCGAGGGTCGGTGTGGGCGTTAGGGACCGCCGCATCCAGTCTTCGGGCAGGATCTGCGCGCCGTCCCATTGGCCGTTCTGACAGATGAACTGGCCGAATTTCGCATGATCCTCGGCCCCGATGAAAAGCCCGCCGCCCCAGTGTCCGCCGCCGGTGACCGACTGAACGCGCGTGCCATCGATCTCGACCCAAGAGGTCGAATAGCCTTCCCACCGCCAGTCGCCGGACGCGCCAATCGGGTCCATGACCCGTTCGCGCAGCACCTCAGGCAAGGGTCGGCCAAAACGGCACAGCAGTGCATAGGCCAGCGCGTTCACCCGCACGTCGTTGTATTCGTAGTAGCTCCCCGGCGCGCCGACCTCGCGCAACTGCCCCTTGCGGCTGTTGTCCGCGCCAACGCCAATTTGGCGATAGTGGTCGACCTGATCGTCCTTGCCAAAAATCTCACCACGCCATTCGCTGTTCATCTGCAGCATGTGCCGCCACGTGATGCGCCCGTTGTGATCGCCCGCGAAATGTGGGTCGGAAACACTTTCCCCCACCGGCGTGTCGAGGTCATCAATCAGCCCGTCCTTCACCGCCAATCCGGCCAGCACCGAAAGATAGCTTTTGGCAATTGAGAACGTCATGTCAGTTCGCGTGGTATCGCCCCAGTCGGCCACCCGTTCGCCGCGGTGCATGATCACCCCTGCAGGCCCGCCGCGCGGTGCGACGGGGCCGACGATCTCGGTCCAAGGGCCGCTCTCATTCCACTCCCGGTTCCCGACATAGGCACCATCGGGGTAGTACATCTCCCGCGGCCACGCGGTCTCATGGGCAAGGGCGTGATCAACAACGGCCTGCAAGGCGGGGGTGGCGGCGAAGGTCATATGGCTCTCCTCGAGTTGCGGCGAACTCTTTCCAAGGGGGCGGGGATTGTAAACCGCAAAGACCGCGTCGTTCAGGGGTTTACCTGGTTATAATGGGAAAGACCTGACTGCGTTTGACCACGCCATAGACAAAGCTGGTGTCGATCGAGCCAATCCCGCCGATAGGATGCAACCTTGCGCGGACAAAGCGTTCGTAATCCTCAAGATCGCTGACCACGACCCGCAGCAGATAATCCGACAGCCCACTCATCACGAAGCATTCCAACACCTCGGGGATCGCTTTGATTTGGCTCTCGAAGCGCTGCACCGTCGCCTCGTCATGGCCGTCAAGCGTGACACGCACCATCACCGTGACCGGCAGCCCGTAGGCCTTGGCGTCGACCTCCACACTATAGCCTCGGATCGCGCCGTTCTTTTCCAAAGCGCGCAACCGCCGGAGGCAGGGCGAGGGCGAGAGGTGCACCTCCTCCGCGAGGTCGAGGTTGGTCATCCGACCATTGCGCTGAAGGGCGCGAATGATCTTGCGATCTGTGGCGTCCAATTGGGGTATCTGGGGCATAATATGCCAAACCTCCTAAATCTAGTGGATATAATAGCAACCAAATGCCAATGCGACCATCAGATAATGCCTCAACAACTTTAAGGGGCATTCCATGAACAATTCGCAGAAATCCTTTGCCACACGCGCGATCCATCACGGCTATGACGCGCAAAGCGAACAGGGCGCGTTGAACCCGCCGGTTTACATGAGCTCGACTTTCACCTTTGAGACGGCAGAGGCAGGCGGCGACATGTTTGCCGGTGAACGCGAGGGGCATTTCTACACCCGCATTTCCAACCCCACGCTTGACCATTTGGAAAAGCGGATTGCCAACCTTGAAGGGGCCGAAGCAGGCCTCGCCACGGCATCTGGCATGGGGGCGATCACCTCGACGCTGTGGTCTTTCCTTGAGGCGGGGGATGAGATCATCATCGACAAAACGCTCTATGGCTGCACCTTTGCATTCATGACCCACGGCCTGCCGCGCTTTGGCGTGAAGGTGACGCTGGTAGATATGACTGAGCCCGCGAACCTCGAAGCGGCGATCAGCGCGCAAACCAAGATCGTCTATTTCGAGACCCCCGCGAACCCCAACAACCGTCTGGTCGACATCGCTGCCATCTCCGCCATCGCGCATCGCGCCGGGGCCAAGGTGGTGGTCGACAACACCTATGCCACGCCAGTCCTTACCCGCCCGATTGAACATGGCGCGGACATGGTGGTCCATTCGGCGACGAAGTTCATTTCCGGTCACGGCGACGTCGTTGCGGGCCTCGTCGTCGGCAGCAAAGAGGATATGACGCAGGTGCGGCTTGTCGGCCTTAAGGACATGACGGGTGCTGTGATGTCTCCGCTGACCGCCATGTTGCTGTTGCGCGGGATCAAAACGTTGGAACTGCGGATGGAGCGCCACTGCGCCACCGCGCGCAAAGTCGCCGAGGCGCTGGAAGCGCATCCGGCAGTGCTGCATGTCGCCTACCCCGGTTTGAGCAGCTTCCCGCAGGCCGATCTTGCGCGGCGCCAGATGTCGGATTTCGGCGGCATGATCCCCTTTGAGGTGAAGGGCGGCAAACCGGGCGGCATCGCCTTTATGAACCGGTTGAACCTGATCCAGCGCGCCGTGAGCCTTGGCGATGCGGAAAGCCTGATCCAGCACCCGGCCAGCATGACCCATTCGACCTATTCCCAAGAGGAACGCGCCGAGCACGGCATCGCCGAAGGTCTCGTGCGTTTGTCGGTCGGGCTCGAAAGCGCAGATGACATCATAGATGACCTTTACGCCGCGCTTGGGGCGCATAACATGCAGGCGGCCTAATCCGGCCCCTTCAACGGGTGCGCCATGCCGCGCGCCCGCGATGTCACCAATCTGAAAGACCTGCCATGACCGCTCTCGCCCCAGACCAACTCAAGACCATCGAACAGCGTCTTTTGTGGCTGTCACATTGGATGATCCACAACGCCAATCACATCCGGCCCAAGGTGGACGGGATCAAGGTGGGTGGGCATCAGGCGTCCTCGGCCTCCATGGTGTCGATCATGACGGCGCTCTATTTCAGCGCGCTGCGGCCTGAGGACCGGGTGGCGGTGAAGCCCCATGCTTCGCCGGTCTTTCATGCGATGCAGTACCTCATGGGCAACCAGACACGTGAGAAGATGGAGAATTTTCGCGGGTTCCACGGTGTGCAGAGCTACCCGAGCCGGACCAAAGATATCGACGATGTGGATTTCTCTACCGGGTCCGTGGGTCTTGGCGTCGCTGTGACCTCCTTCGCCTCGCTGGTGCAGGACTACATTACCGCGAAGGCGTGGGGGGAGGATGTGAACCTAGGTCGCATGGTGGCGCTCGTTGGCGATGCCGAGCTGGACGAGGGCAACATCTACGAGGCCTTGCAAGAGGGCTGGAAGAACGACCTGCGCAACACGTGGTGGATCATCGACTACAACCGCCAGTCGCTTGACGGGGTCGTCCGCGAGGGTTTGTTCAAGCGGATCGAGCAGATTTTCGACGCCTTCGGCTGGGACGTGGTGAAGGTGAAATACGGCGCTCTGCAACGGGCGGCCTTTGAGGAGCCGGGCGGCGAGAAGCTGCGCGACTGGATCGACAACTGTCCGAACCAACTTTACTCGGCGCTGACCTTCATGGGAGGGGCGGTCTGGCGGCAGCGGCTGATGGACGCGCTTGGCGATCAGGGCGATGTGACCGCGCTGATCGAAGCGCGCAGTGACGGCGAGCTGGCCGACTTGATGGAGAACCTCGGCGGCAACTGCGTGCAGACCATGGCCGAGACCTTCGCCGCCATCGACCACGACCGCCCGGTCTGTTTCCTTGCCTATACGATCAAAGGCTGGGGCACGCCGATTGCGGGGCACAAAGACAACCACGGCGGGCTGATGAACAAAAGCCAGATGGCTGAGTGGCAGAAACATATGGGCGTGGCCGAGGGCGAAGAATGGGAGAAGTTCACCACCGTCAGTGACCCGGAGACCCTCCAAGCCGCCCTCGACAAAGTGCCGTTTTTCGCCAAGGGCCGCCGCCGTTACGATGACATGACCCTGCCGGTGCCGCAGATCGAACTCTCCAGCGACCGCGAGATTTCGACACAGATGGCCTTCGGCAAAATTCTGGATGATCTGTCAAAAGGCGACAGCGATCTGGCCGAGCGCATCGTGACCATGTCGCCCGATGTGACCGGTACGACCAACCTCGGGCCGTGGGTGAACCGGCGCAAGTTGTTCGCGCGCAGCGAACAGGCCGATACCTTCATCAACGAGAAAATCCCCTCCACCGCGAAATGGGAGTTCACCCCCAAGGGCCAGCATATCGAGCTGGGCATCGCCGAGATGAACCTTTTCCTGCTGCTGGGCGCTGCGGGCCTCTCGCATTCGCTCTTTGGCAAGCGGGTCATTCCCATCGGCACGGTTTACGACCCCTTCGTCGCCCGTGGCTTGGACGCGCTGAACTATGCCTGCTATCAAGATGCGCGATTTATGATCGTCGGCACGCCATCGGGCGTGACGCTCGCCCCCGAAGGCGGCGCGCATCAGTCCATCGGCACACCGCTCATCGGCATGAGCCAAGACGGTCTGGCCAGTTTTGAACCCGCCTTTGCCGACGAGTTGGCGGTGATCATGCAGTGGGCTTTCGACTACCTGCAGAAGGACGGAGAAGGCGACCCGGATGAACGAACCTGGCTGCGCGACGAGACGGGCGGCTCGGTCTATCTACGGCTGACCACGAACCCAATTGAACAGCCCGGCAAACGGGTCGACGAAGACTTCCGCCAAGGGGCCATCGATGGTGCCTATTGGTTGCGCAAGCCGGGGCCAAATTGCGATGTGGTGATTGCCTATCAAGGTGCCGTGGCTCCCGAGGCCATCAAGGCGGCGGGGATGATTGCCGAAGGTCGGCGTGATGTGGGCGTGCTGGCCGTCACCTCCGCGGATCGTCTCAACGCGGGTTGGACAGCGGCACAGCGTGCGCGGGCGCGGGGCAATGCAGAGGCGGAAAGCCATATTGAGAGCCTGCTGGCCGATCTGCCGCGCGACTGTAAAATGGTGACGGTGATCGATGGACATCCGGCAACGTTGTCGTGGCTGGGCTCGGTCGTGGGGCATCAGACGGTGCCGCTCGGGGTGGAGCATTTTGGCCAGACCGGCACCATCGCGGACCTTTACCAACATTTCGGCATTGACGCGCGGTCGATTGTTGAGAAGGTCGAGGGGCTGACACCGGGGCGGCAGATTCTGCACCGAGTGGTCAGCTGAAGTATAATGGGCGACCACTGCGGCCCCCCGTCCCTACCGATGCGCGAAGTTTGCTTCTCAGATAGGCGGGATAGGCACTCAGAATACAAACGCCGGCCACGCTGAAATCGAGGATGGTCGCACCGATGCTCCCTGCCTACTGCCAGACAAGACCGCCAACTTGCCTGTGCAGCGCACAAATTCGCCCCTGCCCGCACTCTGGGCCGGGACGGCAATCGAAGCGCCATGCTCTACGCGATGTCCGAATGACCCGCCGTATGGCTTGCGAAAAAGCATGGAGTTACACGGTGGCCCCCCTGCCACTGCGCGTTTACAATTGCAGCTCTTGAAGGCCGCTTAACATCTAAATCTTGACATTTTGCCCCCTCCCTCTGATTGACGTGCAAACGAACTTGACGGGAAGAGGGGACAGGGTGCGTTTTTTAGCAGGAATTGCCAAAGTCATTTGCGCGGTGAATTTAATCATCGGCAATCTGTTTTCTTGGCTCTCACTCGGCATCGTGTTGGTGTGTTTCACCGTGGTCGTGCAGCGCTATGTTTTCGCTGTCAGCTTCGTCTGGATGCAAGACCTCTATATCTGGCTTAACGGCGCGATGTTTACGGCTGTGGCGGGCTTTGCCCTGTTGCGCGATGACCATGTGCGGGTCGATATCTTCTACCGCCCCGCCACTATGGCGCGCCGCGCGCTGATTGATTTGATCGGCGTCGTTGTCTTTCTATTGCCCTTCTGTTGGGTGGTTTATGCCTATTCGATGCCCTTCGTGCAGCGCGCTTGGGGCTACCAAGAAGGATCGGCCAACGTGGGTGGGATGCCAGGCCTCTATATTCTCAAAGCCTTTATTATCGGCTTTGCCGTTCTTATCGCCCTTCAGGGCATCGCCTGGATCATCCGCTCCATTCTGGTGCTCAGCGGCAATGCTGCGCTTGTGCCCAAATCCATGCAATACAGCCGGGATCAAATCCCTGCAGACCATCCGCAGGGAGCCGTTTGATGGATCCGATTTTAATCGGCGAGATGCTCGCCGCGCTCATGTTTTTTGGCGTGATTGGTTTTTTGCTATTGGGCTTTCCGGTCGCCTTCACGCTCGCCGGTGTGTCGCTGCTCTTTGGCTTGGTCGGCATTGGCTTTGGGGTTTTCGATCCATCTAACTTCGGTTCCCTACCAAACCGCTATATCGGCTTTATGACCAACGAAGTCTTGGTGGCTGTACCGCTATTTATCTTCATGGGGGTGATGCTGGAACGCAGTCAGATTGCTGAGCAACTGCTGATGACCATGGGCAAACTCTTTGGCAATATGCGCGGCGGACTTGGCTTTTCGGTCGTGATCGTGGGCGCGATGCTTGCCGCCTCGACCGGTGTGGTGGGCGCGACTGTTGTGACGATGGGGCTGATCTCACTGCCTGCGATGCTGCGCGCGGGCTATGACCCCAAACTTGCGACCGGCGTGATCTGTGCAAGCGGGACATTGGGCCAGATCATTCCACCGTCGACCGTTTTGATTTTCATGGGCGATATGCTGGCCGGCATCAACTCTCAGGTGCAGATGGCCAAGGGCAACTTTGCGCCCTCCCCTGTGTCCGTCGGCGATCTCTTTGCCGGGGCGCTATTGCCGGGCATCCTGCTGGTGTCGCTTTACATGGGCTATGTCCTGTTCAAGGCCGTGACCGCGCCGGCCTCCTGCCCCGCGACGCCGGTGCCTGCAGACGAGAAGGGCCAGTTGCTCCGCGACTTTTTCGTCGCTTTGGTGCCGCCGCTTTTACTGATCCTTGCTGTTTTGGGCTCAATCCTCGGCGGTATTGCCACCCCGACAGAGGCAGCTTCGGTCGGGGCCGTGGGTGCGATGGTGTTGGCAGCATTGCGCTGGCGCCTGTCCTTCCGCATCCTGCGCGAGACGATGATTGCGACAGCGACGATCACCAGCATGGTCTTTATCATTCTGTTGGGGGCTTCGGTCTTTTCCATTGTGTTCCGCATGATGGGTGGCGACAATCTGGTACATGAGTTCCTGAGCAACCTGCCCGGCGGCCCTTTGGCGGCGGTGGCAGTTGTAATGGTAATCATGTTCTTCCTTGGGTTCATCCTTGATACATTCGAGATCATCTTCATCGTGATCCCGATTACAGCGCCTGTCCTTTTGATGCTGGATATCGATCCGATCTGGCTGGGTGTTTTGGTTGGGGTGAACCTGCAAACGTCCTTCCTCACGCCGCCCTTTGGCTTTGCGCTGTTCTATCTGCGTGGGGTGGCCCCCGCAGACCTGCCGACCAGTGCGATCTACAAGGGCATCCTGCCGTTTGTGCTGTTGCAGGTTGTGGCGATTGCGATCCTGTTCGCCTTCCCGCAGATCGTGACTTGGTTGCCAAAGGTCATCTCGGGGTAAGACTTCCCTATTCTAGTTCAAAGGCTCGGTGGCAACGCCGGGCCTTTTTTGCATTCTGCGAGAGACCCTAAACCTGTCCCGCCCGGCGGCAGACCGGGCTCAAATAAAAAGGCCCGGCGTTTCCACCGGGCCTTTCCATCTTGATCAGCGCGAAGCTTAGTACTTCAGGAACTTCTGACGCGCCTGAACATAGGGGCTGTCGATGTTCTCGGTCCGGGTGCGGACAAGGTTCAGCGCCTCGACAAAGCTCTCGGCGGTCTTCTTGACCAGTGGATCGTCGCTGTTGCGCAGTTCTTCGACCACTTCGACCGACGCTTTCGCGCCCGCTTCCATGATGTCGTCGGGGAAGTTGCGCACAGTCACGCCATGCTCTTCGACCAACGTCTTCAGCGCGCGTGGGTCGTTGGCATAGAAGTCCGCCGCGACCTGATCGTATTCCGCCTGACAGACATCCCGCACGATGGCCTGAAGATTCTCAGGAAGCTCCTGGTACTTCTTCTTGTCGACGACAAGCTCGGTCGCCAGACCCGATTCCACGAAGGACGGCATGTAGTAGTTCTTGGCAACCTGGTGGAAGCCGAGCGCCAGATCGTTGTAGGGGCCAACGAATTCAGCCGCGTCAAGCGTACCTGACTGCAGCGCTTGGAAGATCTCGCCTGCTGCCATGTTGGTCACGGTTGCGCCCAGCTTCTCCCATACGCGACCACCAAGGCCCGGCGTCCGGAAGCGCACGCCTTTAACGTCATCAAGGCTCTTCAGCTCATCGCGGAACCAACCGCCGGTCTGGGTGCCGGTGTTGCCCGACAGGAAGCCCTGAACGCCGAACTGGTCATAGATTTCGTCCCAAATTTCCTGACCGCCCATATAGCGGACCCATGCGGTCAGCTCAGGCGTTGTCATGCCGTAAGGCACGCCAGTGAAGAACGAAAGCGCGGGCGATTTGTTCTGCCAGTAGTAGGCGGCGCCGTGGCTCATTTCGGCGGTGCCGTCGATCACAGCATCCAGCGACTGCAGCGGCGGAACCATCTCACCGGCAGAGAAGACCTGGATCGTCAGTTCGCCACCGGAAGCGGCGGTGATACGGTCGGCCAGACGCTGCGCGCCGACACCCAGACCGGGGAAGTTCTTGGGCCATGTGGTCACCATGCGCCAGGTGATATTGCCTTGTGCGACGGCTGGGGCCGCGAGGGTCGTGGCAGCAGCGCCCGCCCCCAGCACACCGGCTTTGCGAATAAATGAACGACGATCCATGTTTTCCTCCCAAACGGATAATTGTTAAGCATCCTCCGCCATTTGCGCAGAGAGCTGTGCGAAGCAGATAATCGTCGCTTTTCGAAAATGTCCATGGCCTACGCGAATAGAAGCTGCCTCTGACTGGACAATCTTCCCGTGCGGCGCATACGTAGTGCTACTTAAAGCAGCATTATTAATGGTCTTTTGCCTTGTTTTCGGAGGAAAGGCGAATAATGTGCGAGCTGCCAGGGAGGGCTCAGATCTTGATAAAATTCATCGACCAGATGAACGAAATCGTCGGGCGCATTGTGTCGGTGGTTGCCGTCATTTTTGCCGCGATCATCATCTATGACGTTTTCATGCGCTACGCGCTGAATGATCCGACCCGCTGGGCGTTTGACGTCACAAAACAGCTTTATGGCTTTTATTTCGTCATGTTGGGCGGCTACGCGCTGCGCCACCAGGCCCATGTGCGCGTCGACCTGATTACAGAAACCCTGTCCCACCACGTCAGACGTTGGGTCGAGGCGGCGGGCTATGTGATCTTCTTCTTCCCCTTCGCGTGGATCTTCACCACCCGCTCCTATGAATTCGCCATGCGCTCATATGCTCAGGGTGAGACGACCTACGGCTCCGTGCAGCTGCCGGTCTATCCGCTTAAGATGGCCATGGCCCTCGCCGCGGGCCTACTGTTGCTGCAAGGTGTGTCGGAATTTTTGAAACTCGTACTTAACCGTCAGGAACTGCCACGTGACGCCTGAACTTATCGCACTCGCCATGTTTGGCCTGCTTTTGCTGGGCCTTTTCATGGGTCACCCGCTGGCTTTTGTTCTGGGCGGCACCGCTGTTCTGGGCGCTATTATCGCTGGCAAACCGATGGTGCTTGGCATCGTTATCAACCGCATCTTCGGCGATGTATTGGATAACTTTACCCTGATCGCCATTCCGTTGTTCATCCTAATGGCAAGGTTCCTGTCTGATTCGGGCGTGACCGATAAGATGTTCGAATCGTTGCGGCTTTTGATGTCGAACGTCCGCGGTGGACTGGCGCTTGCGGTGGTCTTTATCTCGATCCTGCTGGCGGCAACGACGGGCATTATCGGCGCGTCGATCACTGTTATGGGTGTGATGGCACTTCGTCCAATGCTGCAATATGGCTATAGCCCGACGTTA
This sequence comes from Sulfitobacter sp. AS92, assembly GCF_038900015.1. NCBI lineage: Bacteria > Pseudomonadati > Pseudomonadota > Alphaproteobacteria > Rhodobacterales > Roseobacteraceae > Sulfitobacter > Sulfitobacter sp. AS92. Next base: position 16,621 of record NZ_JBBMQL010000008.1, on the reverse strand, counting down.
ACGACCGGCGTCATCGCGGCCTCTGGCTGCCTTGGTATTTTGATCCCACCGTCGATCATGTTGATCCTTATGGCATCCTACTCACCACTTTCGGTGGGTGAGCTTTTCGCTGGGGCGATGGTGCCGGGCGTTGTGCTAGGCCTGCTCTACGCGGTTTGGGTCTTTATCGTTGCCGTGGTGCGGCCCGACATGGCCCCCGCTGTCGAGCCGGATGAGAAAATCTCTAAACCTGCTCTGGTGCGGATGCTGCTGATCGAAGCGGTGCCGCCGCTGGTGCTGATCCTTGGCATCCTCGGCTCATTGCTTGCTGGTATCGCCACGGCGACCGAAGCCTCGGCCATTGGCGCGGCGCTTGCCCTGCTGATCGTAATCCTGCGCCGCAAGTTCACTTGGGCCAGTTTTTATGGTGCGATGCTAGAGACGGCCCGCACTTCGGCGATGATCCTCTTCATCGTCATCGGTGCCACAGCCTTTACCGGTGTGTTCAACATCACCGGTGGTCTGCGCGCGACGCAAGAGATCATCCGCAACCTCGACATGGCCCCGTGGCTCTTGATCGCGATGATGATGTTTATCGTCTTCATCCTCGGCGCTTTCCTTGACTGGACGGGCATTGTGCTGCTGTCCTTCCCGATCTTCCTGCCGATCGTGCAGGAAATGGACGTGAGCCTTTTGTGGTTCGTCGTCCTGATGTCGGTGGTCCTGCAGACGTCCTTCCTGACGCCGCCTTTTGGATATGCGTTGTTCTACTTGCGCGCCATTGCCCCGCGTGAGGTGAAGACGTCGCATATCATCGTCGGTGTGCTGCCGTTCATCGGGTTGATCCTGATGATGTGCGTGGCCATCGCCCTGTTCCCACAGCTGGTCACCTGGCTGCCGGAAACGCTTTATACCAAGTAAACCAACGGAGGAGAATAATAATGAAAATGAAATCAACCCTTGCCGGTCTGGCACTCTGCGCGGGCTTTGCCACGCAGGCGGCAGCCCAGGACAACTGGACCATGACCACCACATGGCCCACATCGCTTGAACTGATCGAGATCGACAAGCACTTCGTCGAACTGGCCAACAAGCTGACTGGCGATGACCTGACCATCGAATTCTTCGAAGGCGGCTCGCTCGTGCCTGCTGGCGAAGTGTTTGGCGCGGTAGAATCCAACACCGTGCAGGCCGGCGCAGATTGGCCCGGTTACTGGGCAGGCCGCAACTCGGCTTTCTCGCCGCTGGCAACCACGGCAAGCCTTTTCAACGCAATCGACTACGTCAACTGGATCGAACAATGGGGCGGTAGAGAACTCTATAACGAAATCTACGGCAAGTTCGGCATGGTCTATCTGCCCTACGGCGTGACCAACAACGAATCCGGTTTCCGCACCAATGAGCAGATCGTTACGTTGGAAGATCTTAAGGGCAAACGTCTGCGGTTGTCGGGTCTTGAGCAGGGTCGTCTGTTGGAAAAACTGGGCGGGTCTCAGGTTTCAATGGCCGGTGGTGAAATCTATCAGTCGCTTGAGCGCGGCGTGATTGACGGTGCTGAGTTCTCGACCCCCAACGTCGACTTCTCGGGCGGTTTCCAGCAGGTTACTAAGTTCTGGGCAACACCGGGCTGGCACCAGTCGGCGTCGATTTTTGGTGTGATGATCAACAAGGGCGCATGGGATGCGTTGTCAGACGAAACCCGCGAGTCGCTTGAAGTCGCGGCACAGGCCAACCTGATCTGGTCGCTGTCCTTCACCGAAAAACGTGCAACCGAAGCCTACCAGCAGTTCATCGACGCGGGCATCGAGATCAACCGCTATGACGACGAAATGCTGGCCACCGTTCAGGAAATGGCGAACGAAACAATCGAGGAGACCGCTTGCGAGAACCCCGATTCCGCCAAGGTTTACCTCAGCCAGCTTGAGTATTTGGCAGACTACGCCAAATGGCGTGATGCTTCGGCCCCCTTCAACCTGGGCCGCACACCGAATGGCCCGGACATCGAAAAAATCCGCGCCTGCGCAGAATAATCTGAGCGCTAGGTTGTAATGAGAAGGCCCGCCAATGGCGGGCCTTTTTGCGTGCTAAGCGAGGAAGTAGCTCTGCGGCGGATTAAAAATCCAGAATGGCCGCGACCTCTTGCGCAAGTGCGCGAACCTCATTCGCTGCGGGGCCGGATTTTTTGGCCTCTACCGCTCCTAAACCGCGCCCGAGCGCGTCGGCGTAGATCACCCTATTTGCCAAAGATGTGTCCAGTCGCCCGACGCCAAGCTCGGCCACGGATCGCGCAACGTCGTCACCGACACGGGTGCCCGAACGCGTGCGGTTCATCACAATATGGGTGGGCTTCTGCGCCCGTTCCGCCAAATCAAGAACATCGTGGGTTGCCCAGACATCGGCCTGACTCGCCGAGACAGGCACGAGCACCAGGTCAGACTCACGCAAGACCCATCGCACATCACTGTCCGCTTTCGGGGGCGTGTCGACAAGAATGACATCGACCTCGCCGCTCACCGACCTGATCGCTCGGGAAATTCCATAGGCGGTCGCAGTCGCAAATCGGAGGTTCGGGTTTACCCCCAGCAACTCTTCACGGACATCAAGCCATTTGCCAAGACTGCCTTGAGGGTCGGTATCTAGCAGCGCAACGCTTTTGCCTTCCGCCAGATAGGCAATTGCCAAATTAGAAACGAGTGTTGTCTTACCGGCCCCGCCCTTTTGCTGGGCCACACAGATAATTCGGGCGTTCATTTACCAAGCCTTCAATGGGTTCTCTGCACCGCAGCATACCGCTTGAGAACCGAAAAAGCGATATAATCCTTCTGCGAGAGGCTCGGAGGCTGCTAGCCTTCCACACGTTTCAGGAATTTTTGTAGACGTGGATCCTGCGGCGTACCAAATATCTGCGACGGTGGGCCGCTCTCCACGATCTTGCCACCATCCATGAAGATCACCCGATCCGCGATCTCGCGGGCGAATTGCATCTCATGGGTGACGATCAACATCGTCTGTTTGCGCTCAGCCACCGCGCGCATCAGGTCCAAAACTTCGCCCACCCATTCCGGGTCAAGCGCCGAAGTCGGCTCATCAAACAGCATCAACTCGGCCCCGAGCGCCATGGCCCGGCCAATGCCAACCCGCTGCTGCTGCCCACCCGAAAGCGCCGCCGGATAGCTGTCAGCTTTATCGGCGAGCCCGGTCTCGGCCAGCACAGACAGTGCGCGCTCCTCGGCTTCAGCCTTTGAGCGTTTTTGCACCGTTACAAGCGCTTCCATGATGTTTTGCTTCGCGGTCTTATTAGCAAATAGCGCGTAGTTCTGGAACACCATCGCCGTGCGCCGCCGCAGCGCCAGCACATCTGCCTTGCGCGCTTTCGCAGCATTAACAGTCACATCACCAACGGTAATCTGCCCGGCCTGCGGCACATCGAGAAAATTGAGGCAGCGTAACAAGGTCGATTTACCTGTGCCTGAAGGGCCAATCACAACCACGCGTTCACCATCAGCAATCTGCAGGTCGATCCCGTCCAGCACAGGCGCGCCGCCGAAATGTTTCGTGAGACCCGTAATATCAATCATCGTACAAACGCCTTGTTGAGATAGGTTTCAAGCCGCTTCTGACCTTGGCTCAGGACTTCGACGATGACCCAATACATCACCGCCACGACAAGGAAGGCTTCGAAGTAAAGGAAACTTCCCGCTGCTTCTTTCTGTGCCGCGCCCATCATCTCGGTCACGCCAAGGGTAAACGCCAGCGAGGTGCCTTTGATCATGTCGATAAAGTAGTTCACCAAGGTCGGTGCGGCGATCCGTGCAGCTTGGGGCAGAATGATCCGCCACATTAACTGACCTTGGGTCATGCCGATCGACTGCGCGGCCTCCCACTGGCTGCGGTCCACCCCCATGATTGCTGCGCGAATACTCTCGGCCATATAGGCCGAAAAATGCAGCGTCAGCCCCATAATCGCCGCTGTCACCCCGTCAATCTGGGTGAGGAACGACAGCACCTGCGGCAGGCCGAAGTAAAAGAGAAACAGTTGCACCAGCAGCGGCGTGCCGCGAAAGAAACTGATGAACAGCACCACAAACCAATCGAGCACCGGCACTTTTGCCACGCGCTCGACCGCCAGTAGTGAGGCGAGGATCAGTGCGAACACCATCCCCGCCACCGCCATAAAAAGTGTTAGCGGCACATAGCCCAGGATAACGGGCACCAGCCCCAGCATATAGTCGAGGTCTAGCGCCCGCATGGGTTACTCCGCTTTCGTGATATCAGTTCCGAACCACTTGTCCGAAATCTCGGCGAGTGTACCGTCTTCGCGCAGAGAGGCCAGCGCCGTATCGACACGGTCCCGCAAGGCACGGCCTTCGTCATTGTTTTGGAACGGCAAGGCGTTGCGAATTTCAGAGAAGGGTTTGCCAGCCAGTTGCAACGGCAGCGGGCTTTCCTGAATAAGCTGTGCGGAGGACACCCGGTCCATCACAAATGCATCCACTCGGCCTAGCGCTGTGTCTTGGGCGATGTTGGATTCGTAGGTCTTGATCTCAATCTCGTCTGCGAAATCCAACCCATTCAGTAGTTGCTCGAAATTCGAGCCAAGGTTCACCGCGACAGTCTTGCCCCGCAAATCCTCGACGCTGCCGATCTCTTCGTTGCCAATCTTGGTAACAACCTGTGCACCGTCAAAGACGTAAGGAGCAGTGAAGGCAAACTTTTCTTCGCGCTCTGGCGTGATGGTGATCTGGTTGGCGATCGTGTCGATGCGGCCAGCGTCCAGCGCGCCGATCAGACCCGAAAAGGCCATCGTTTCGAATTCGACTTCAAGGCCAGTTTCTTCGCCGACGGCGTTCATCACGTCGACTTCAAAGCCCTGCAGCTCATCCAGCTTAACGAAAGTGAAGGGGAAATAGCCGCCCGACATGCCAACGCGAAGCGTGTCATTGTCTTGGGCAAAGGCTGCGGTGCCGGATACTGCGGCGAGGGCGGTGGCGGCAACAATCTGTTTCAGCATTGAATTTACTCCTGTAACGCTTGAGCATCAGATGTCATCGGAGGCCGCCCGCTTCAACACCATCGCTAAAACAGGAACGTTTGCCGGGCCGGATTGGTTCAGATGGAATGGTGTCTGGGACTACGAGATGGTTGTGGAAATCGTTCTAAAAATCTACCGATGGAAAGAATTATATCCCGCCCTGAGTGGGAAAAACCAGCGAACGGGGGACAGATCAGTGAGAAACGCGGCTCCCTAAGTCGTCAGATTACGCTGATATCGAGCCCCTCAGCCACCCAAGCGGCCAGTTTGCGATCAACCGTCTTGCGCGACACACCCAAACGCCGCGCAGCTTCTGCCCGGTTGCCTTTGCACAAGTCAAGAATATGCAGCATGTGGCGCTGCGTTACGAGTTCGAGATCCTCAATCGCCCTCGGCCCATCCACGGTGCCGTGGCCCGCAAAGGCTTCGGGCAGACTGCCGAGGATGACCGAGCGTTCGATCAGGTTTCGCAACTCGCGGACATTGCCGGGCCAGTCGTAGCGCCGCAGCTTTAGCAACGTTTCTGCGTCCAAGCGAAGCGCGGGCATGCCAAGCGCGGTCGAGAATTGCTGCATGAACATCGCTGCCAGTTCGACGATATCCTCCGAACGGTCCTTCAGCGGTGGCATCGCAACCTCGACCACGTTCATGCGGTGATAAAGGTCTGCGCGGAAACGCCCCTCTTCGACGGCCTTCGGCAGATCGGCATTGGTGGCAAAGAGAAAGCGCAGGTTCAGCGGAATTTCCCGTTCGGCCCCCTCTGGCCGGATGCGCTGATCTTCGAGCACCCGCAAAAGGGCGGCCTGCAACGGCTCCGGCATTTGGGCCACTTCATCAAGGAACAGCGTGCCGCCATCGGCCAAGAGGAACAGTCCCGGTTGCAGAGTTTCGTTCCCTTCTACCGCGCCAAAGAGTTCGGGCACGATCCGATCTTGGGTGATTGCGGCGCAGTTCACAGCAACGAAGGGATGGTCGGCACGGTCTGACATCTGGTGCAATTGTCGCGCCGCCAGTTCTTTGCCTGTGCCGCTGGCACCTGTGAACAGCACCGGGGTCGGCACAGGAGCGAGACGGTTCAGCATGCCGCGCACCTTGGCCAATGCCTCGGATTTGCCAAGCATCTGGACCGCAGATCCGCCCTGCAGCTCGCGCCTGAGCAAGGTGTTTTCACGGCGCAGGTTTTTGCGATCAAGCGTGCGCGAGACAGCGCCCAAGATTTGGTTCGCTCGGAAAGGTTTCAGCACGAAATCACTGACCCCGGCCCGCAACGCGGCAATGGCGGTTTCCAGATCGGCATAGGCGGTGATGAGGATCGTGTCGGCGTAGAACCCTTTGCGGCGCTGCTCGACCACCCATTCCAGACCGGTTTTGCCGGGCATGACATTGTCCAGGACGACCACATCGAAATGCGCCTCATCCAACAGCGTGGTCGCCTCTGCAGGTGACGCCGCCTGTGCGACGCGCTTGACCCGCGGCTCAAGGATCTTGGTGAGAAAATGACGCATCCCGGGTTCGTCATCAATCACCAGAACCGACGCGCCTTCCAGCGTGCCGCCATATTCATCGCTTGCCATATGTTGCCTACTCGCGTGTCAGTCCACCCGGACGTTGTCACTCGAATAGACCTCTTGCGAGGAAAAGCCTATCTCATGCAGTCCGAAATAAGCCACAACGCCAATCACTGCGACGCCCAGAAACCCTGCCAACATGGCTTTCATTGCGCGAATCCTTTTACCTGTACGACCTTGCCCATCATTCAGCGGGGGTCTGGCGATTGTCGTGCTTGACCTCATCCAGCCAGATGGAGTGGTGCTGTTCAGCCCAGCGTTCATCCACTTCGCCGCTGCCCATAGCGTCATAAGCGCCTTCCATACCGAGCGTGCCGATATAGATGTGGCCGAGGATCAACGCCATCATCAAAAAGCCGATGATCGCATGCCATAGTTGTGCATATTGCATCTCTGCGTGGGGCGTTAGATCGCTCTGCAATGGGCCCAGACCTGCCGCTTCGGCCATGCCAATGTCGTTGATGATCCCAAAGGTATGACCAAAGAGCTGAACCTCGAAGGGAAACAACAGTGACAGGCCAGACAGCGATACCGAGAAGCCCAAAAGGATGACGCCCCAGAAGACGATCTTTTGGCCGAAGTTGAACTTCTTGGCGGGGGGGTGGTTGTTGCCGATAAAACCGCCAGCCTGCTTGATCCAAGTCCAGTCCGTACGATCAGGAAGGTTGTGATAGACCCACATGACAAAGACCATGACCAGCGCGATCATAAAGGCCCAAGACACGTTGTTGTGGATGAACTTCGACCCCGTCAGCAGGACCGAGTTGAACTCATGTCCCAGTAGAGGGATCACAACCTTGCGGCCAAACAGCGTGGCCAGCCCGGTAAGAGCCAGCAAGATGAAAGACCCTGCGAGCATCCAATGGGCAAAGCGTTCGATCGCCTTGAACCGCGTGACGGTACGGCCCACCTTACCGCCTTCGATGCGAATGCGCCCGCGCAGCAGGTAGAACACGGCGAGCAGGATCAGCATCCCGGCCAAGAGCCAGATGCCATAGGTCGCCAGCGGCCCTTCGCGGAAGTTCAGCCACCACATACCATTGTCTTGAACCAACACGCGGCCGGTCTTGTTCAAGGTCGAGGTGCGCACCGGCAATTCGTTATAGCGGATGCCCCGCCATAGCTCAGGGTCCGAGCGGCCGCCAAGCGGCCCAAGCCCCGGTACGGTAGATGCATCGCCACCGAGGTTGTTGCGGCGGAACCCATCGTCGATCTCAGCGCCGTTCTGACGCCGTTCAATATCCGCGAGGTTCTGCGCCCCCCCGGTGCTATTGCGGTCAATGGCCGAAGGGGTCGCGTTTTCGGGCAGGCGGATGTCCTGCGCCGTGGCGCCAAGCGGCAGCGCGACCAGCGCGAGAATGAAAAGAGCCATTAGGTGGCGCAGCATGGGAAATCCCCCGGCTAGACAGATATGGAGAAAAGGAGCGGCCCCGGCAGGGCCACCCCGAAAGCCGTTACTGGCCCTTTTGCTCGTAAGCCGTGCCCCAGCCCCAAGCGCCGGAGCCAAAGCCGCGTGCGACAACACGCTCGCGGTAGATGTCGGAGACCATGTCACCGTCACCCGCCAGAAGCGCCTTGGTCGAGCACATCTCGGCGCAGATCGGCAATTTGCCTTCTGCGATCCGATTGCGGCCGTACTTCTGGAACTCAGCTTGGCTGTGGTTCTCTTCTGGGCCACCGGCGCAGAAGGTGCATTTGTCCATCTTGCCGCGCGACCCAAAGTTGCCAGCCTGCGGATACTGCGGCGCGCCAAACGGGCAGGCGTAGAAGCAGTAACCGCAACCAATGCAGAGGTCTTTGGAGTGCAGGACGATGCCGTCATCTGTCTGGTAGAAACAATCTACCGGACAGACTGCCATACAAGGCGCGTCCGAGCAGTGCATACAGGCGACAGAGATCGAGCGTTCGCCCGGCTGGCCGTCCTGAATGGTCACCACGCGGCGGCGGTTGATGCCCCAAGGTACTTCGTGTTCGTTCTTACAAGCCGTTACACATGCGTTGCATTCAATGCAGCGCTCGGCATCGCAGAGAAACTTTGCTCTTGCCATTCTCTTGTCTCCTTACGCTGGCATAATCTTGCAGAGAGTACATTTCGTCTCCTGCATTTGTGTGACTGAATCGTAGCCGTAGGTCTGAACCGTGTTGGTGCTTTCGCCCAGCACGATCGGATCAGCGCCATCCGGGTATTTGTCCCGCAGGCTGACACCCTCCATATGACCGCCGAAGTGGAAGGGCATGAAGGCCACGCCTTCGCCCACCCGTTCTGTGACCATGGCCATCACCTTGATCTTGCCGCCCTCTGGACCTTCGACCCAGACATCGGCCCCGTCACGTACGCCCAGATTGTTGGCGTCACGTGTGTTGATCTCGATGAACATGTTCTGCTGCAACTCAGCCAGCCATGGGTTCGACCGGGTCTCGTCGCCGCCGCCCTCATATTCGACCAAGCGGCCCGAGGTGAGGATGATCGGGAACTCTTCGGAAAAGTCGTTCTTTTGGATCGATGCATAAAGCGTCGGCACCCGCCAGAAGGTCTTGTCTTCATAGGTCGGATAATCCGCCACCAGATCACGCCGGTTCGAATAAAGCGGCTCGCGGTGTTTTGGCACCGGATCGGGGAAGGTCCAGACCACGCAACGGGCCTTGGCGTTGCCGAAGGGGGCGCAACCATGCTCAATCGCCACCCGCTGGATGCCGCCCGAAAGGTCGGTCTTCCAGTTGATGCCGCCAACTTGGGCCACGTAATCCGACTCCATCTCGCCTTGTTGCGAGGTTTCGCCGACTTCCTCTTGACCATCGTCCGCATTCTCAGGCGCTTGATAGCCTGCGACAGCTTCGATGCTCTGCCGTTCTTCCGCCGTCAGATCGCCGTCCCAGCCCAGATCCATCAGCATCTGCATCGTGAACTCGGGATAGCCGTCCTTGATCTCGGACCCTTTGGAATAGACGCCTTCGGCCAGTAGATTGTCACCGTCACGCTCGACGCCGAAGCGGGCGCGGAAAGTCAGACCACCTTCGGCCACCGGCATCGACATGTCGTACAGGTTCGCCGTGCCGGGGTGGTTCATCTCGGGCGTGCCCCAGCAGGGCCATGGCAGGCCATATGTATCGCCATCTGCTGGGCCGCCATTGGCGCGCAGGGTGGTTTTGTCGAAAGTATGCTGGTTCTGCATGTGCATTTTCATCCGCTCGGGCGACTGCCCGGTATAGCCGATAGTCCACATGCCTTTGTTGAACTCGCGTGTCAGATCTTCGACCAGCGGCTCTTCACCGTTCACTTCGATGTTGCGGAACATGCGATCTTCAAAGCCGAACTTCTTGGCGAACTTATAAAGGATCGTGTGGTCCGGCAGGCTTTCAAACAGCGGCTCGACAACCTTTTCGCGCCACTGGAGCGACCGGTTCGAGGCGGTAACAGAGCCAGAGGTTTCGAACTGGGTACAGGCCGGCAGCAGATAGGTGTTGTCTGTCCGGTCGTGCAGAACGGCGGAAACGGTTGGGTAAGGATCGACCACGACCAGCAGGTCGAGCTTTTCCATCGCCGTCTTCATTTCTTTTTGACGTGTCTGCGAGTTCGGCGCGTGGCCCCAGAGCACCATCGCCTTGGTGTTGTCGGGCTGCTCAAGGTTTTCGCGGGCTTCCAGCACACCGTCGATCCAACGCGATACCGGAATGCCGGTAAGGTTGATCATCTTCTGCTCTTCGCCCGCGCCATCGGTCCACGAGGCGAAACGGCTTTGGATCCATTCCAGATCCTCACCCCAGACCCGTGCCCAATGCGCCCAAGAGCCATCGGACAGGCCGTAGTAGCCCGGCAGCGTATCAGCGAGAACGCCAAGATCGGTCGCGCCTTGCACGTTGTCATGGCCGCGGAAGATGTTGGTGCCGCCACCGGCGGTGCCCATGTTGCCCAAGGCCAGCTGCAAGATGCAGTAAGCGCGGGTGTTGTTGTTACCATTGGTGTGCTGCGTGCCACCCATGCACCAGATCACGGTGCCGGGACGGTGGTTGGCCAGCGTGCGCGCGACGCGCTGAAGCTGTTCGCCCGGCACGCCGGTGACGCGCTCAACTTCATCAGGTGTCCAGTTGGCAACTTCCTTGCGGATCTCATCCATGCCCCAAACGCGGGTGCGGATGAATTCCTGATCTTCCCAACCGTTCTCGAAGATGTGGTAGAGGATGCCCCAAACCAGTGCCACGTCCGACCCCGGTCGGAAGCGTACATATTCATCGGCATGGGCCGCGGTGCGGGTGAAACGCGGGTCGCAGACGATCAGCGGCGCGTTGTTTTCTTCTTTCGCCTTCAACACGTGCTGCAGCGAGACCGGGTGCGCCTCGGCGGGGTTGCCACCGATGATGAAGATCGCCTTGGACTTGTGGATGTCGTTATAGCTGTTGGTCATGGCGCCGTAGCCCCATGTGTTTGCTACGCCCGCCACGGTGGTGGAGTGGCAAATCCGCGCCTGGTGGTCGACGTTGTTGGTGCCCCAATAGGCGGCAAACTTGCGGAACAGATAGGCCTGTTCGTTGGAATGTTTCGCCGAGCCGAGCCAGTAGACCGAATCCGGACCGGAAGAGTCACGGATGGTGGTCATCTGGTCGCCGATCTCGTTGATCGCCTGCTCCCAGGAAATCCGCTGCCATTCGCCGCCGACTTTCTTCATCGGGTATTTCAGGCGGCGCTCGCCGTGGGCGTGCTCACGCACCGAGGCCCCTTTGGCACAGTGGGCACCAAGGTTGAAGGGGCTGTCCCAGCCGGGTTCTTGACCCAGCCAAACACCGTCGGACACTTCGGCAATGACCGTACAGCCGACCGAACAATGGGTGCAGACGGATTTCTTGATTTCCATCTTACCGCTGACGGCTGCCGTGGCGGCTGATGCCTGCTGCACGCTGCCTGCGGTTGCGGCGATGGCGCTCAGCCCACCGATGGCAAGGCCTGATCCGCGCAGAAATGCACGCCGGTCCATACCGCTGCGTGCCACATCGGACATGATGCCTGTCCGCTGCGCAGACCGCGCGACCCCATTGGTCTTTTTCCTCAACATATCTTCACTCCCTGTGCGCGGGCTGGTCCCCGCCTGAGGTGGCTATTGAACGGCGGGCGTTTCCCGCCCTGCCAAATTTAAGAGGCAGCGCCTCTTCGTATCTGATTAGAACCGAGCCGCGGCGTAGTAGGCGCGCGTGTGTTCGGTGTCTTGGATGCGATCCGACGACAGGTCAGGGGCTTGGGCCGCTTGGACCTCTGACCCGGTGGTGGCCACGGCAACGGCGGCCAATGGGGCAGCGGTGCCCGCGAATTTCAGGAAATCGCGCCGGTCCTTGCGAACGGGTGCGTTGGTGGAACCCTCTGGCTTGCGTGTCATGTTGTCTCTCCTGTTACGTCTTTTGTTCAAGGGCGGGGCGCCCCAGCTGTCTCGTCACGTCTTAATTGTCTTTGCTCAGGCGAAACGCCTCAGCTTCGATCTGCATAAAGGCGCGGCCTATTTTGCCCACAGGGGCGTAGAAAACCGAATTCTTAGCCCCTTCGAGGTCGGCAAAGAAATGCCCGGCCCATGGGGCGACATGCCGGTTAAAGAATGTCTTTTGCTGCGTCAGCGTGGCCGGTGCCGAAAAACGGCCCGCAATCATTGCGCCCATCATCTCCATAAGCGAGGCGATGTTGTCCTCAGGCTCAAACACATTTGGCGCCCGCTCAAGCCCACGTGCCACCATGTCTTGGCGCAGGGCAGCAAGCGGCTTTTCGTTCAGGAACCCGGTGAGGTAAAAGCTTGCATAGGGCAGCAACTCGCCCCGGCCCAGTCCGATAAAAAGCCGGTTAAATTCGCTCTCTGCTCCGGTCGGTCTGGTCTTGGACGCCAGCTTTGACAAAGTAGCAAACCCCTGCCCCAAGTCAGATTCATCACCGCTTAATGCAGCGCATTGATCAAGCAGCATCTGATCGGGTGGACCGGAAAGAATAAGCCCCATGAAGTTGTATAGGTCCGCGCGCATGCGGTCCTCTTCGGGCAGGGGTGTCGCGGCCAGTTGGCTCATGCGCTGCTACCTTCCATGTCGGCGGCCGGATCGCCGGCGAATTGAAAACGCATCCGGCGATGGGTCGGTGCGGATTGCTCGGCCTCTTTTTCTACTGGCGCGGCGTACACCTGAGAAGGCGCACGCTCTGCCAATGCGGTTTCGGTGCGCCGAGGCGCTGGCACAGCGACATCATGGGTTGGTGCCAATTCGGGCGCGTGTTCCTCAGCCGCTTCGGGCGTATCCCCTTCGGCGGTCAGTACCTCTTCGATCTTTGCCACCATGCCGCGGCCCACTTGATAGAGCGTGTTCACAGGCTTGCCAGCGGTCGCCGCGGCTGTGTAATCGTCGTCGTAATCATTCAAACCGTCAAGACAGGCGAGCACCGGATTGGTCCGCCAGAAGCTGCGCAGCGCGCGGGTCTTGAGGCGCTGCGGCAACTGCGCCTTGAGGAAAGCGCGGAGCTGTTCGCCGCTCACCAGTTCTTCGGGTGCGGGCAGATCAAACTCGGCCAGCAAGTCGTCATCGCTCCGTTCGGCCAGTGTGGCCTCTTCGGCCTCGGCCACGCGGGCCTCTTGGACGCGCACTTCGGCCTCAGCCTCTGCTGCCACTGCGGCGCGGCGTTTTTGCCAAAAGTTGCTCATGCCAGACGCTTTCGTTTCAACGTCGGCGAGGCGTAGATGTCTGCCGGCTTCTCAATGCGCGGGTCGCCGATGCCATCTTGGTGGCAGTCTGTCCGCAGGCGATCACGCCGCCGCTTCACGAACTCTTCTTCTTGGTGGAACTCTTCGACGAACTCTTGCACCCACGCCAGCAAACCGGGCGTCATCGCGATTTTCTCAACCACTTCTTCAGCGCTGTCGCAATAATCCTGCGCCTCATAAGGAGAGGCGGTGACCAGCGCCAATTTGAAAGGCCGCTCGGTCGCACCGGGAATGGGGCGCATCACCACATAGACGCAGGGCACGTCGGCCCCCAGCCCATGAACATAGGCTTCCGTCTCGGCACCGTGTAATTCAATCTGAAGCGTGGCGGCGTGATACTCGACGATATCACCCTCGCGGCGCAGCTCGCGCCAATCCGCATCCCCGGCACCGGGCAGCACAGCGGTCGCTTTCCAGCTCCACTTGGCCCACCGGGTCACACCCGGCACGCGCTGCAGTACGATACCCAAGGGCATCGTCCGATACATTTTCGGATTATTAATCAACTGGCTCCTCCGTTACTATGACCTTCACCTCAAACCCCCACTGGGGGGAAGCATAAATCCGCGCGATGTCTCTAAAAACCCGACTTTCCAGACAAGATGACCCGCGACCCCGCGCCGTCAATGACGCTTCGGACGTTTTGTCTAACTTGAGTATTTTCCTAGGAATATCAGAATTTTTCACATTTCGAATCACCATGCCGATCCTGACGCTTAAACGGCGGTGTTGCGTTGGTGGACCATGGCTCTCGCCTTTCCGTTTCCGGTTGTGGGCGGTGCTAAATCCCGTCTAGCTTGGGGCCTCAACTGCGCCCAAGAGGGCGGCGGTTTGGCGCGCGGAACAAGGAAAAATTCATGGCCAAGACATTGATAACATGCGATTGCGCAGGGTCGCAGCGTATCGATTCTGATGCGCTGGCCGAAAGCACCGGTTTGACCGTCGCACCGCCCTGTTCGGCCCTTTGCACCACGCAGATCGACCGCGCGGCCAAGGCACTGACCACTGGCGACGCGATTTTATGCTGCACCCAAGAGGGGCGCATATTTACCGAGTTGGCGGAGGAATTAGGTTTGCCCCCTGCCCCCCTCCTCGACCTGCGCGACCGGGCCGGATGGTCCGATGACCCCCGGGATAAAATGCCCAAAATGTCCGCCCTAGCGACAGAGGCGCTTTTAGACGCCCCGGCAGAAAAAACCATCGACGTCGCCTCCGAAGGGCTGTGTTTGATCCTTGGGCGTGGACCGGCAGCACTTGAGGCAGCGGCGCAACTCAAGGACCACCTTAGCGTCACGCTGCTGATGGACGACGCGGTCACGCAGGCTGAGGACAATCTGCCCGAAGTCCGCGACTTTGATCTCATCTCCGGCAAGCTGCGTCGCGCCAAAGGGGCACTTGGCCAATTCGAAGTCGTGATCGACGCGTTGCGGCAAGTTGACCCGCGGGGCCGTGGCCCGCTGACCTGGACCGAGCCGCGCGACGGGGCGAAAAGTCAATGTGACGTGATCATCGACCTGCGGGGCGACACACCCCTGTTCCCGGCCCATGAAAAGCGCGAAGGCTATCTGCGCGCCGATCCTGCGCATCCGCCTGCTGTTGCCGCCGCCGTGCTGGCCGCGTCGCACTTGGTCGGCACCTTCGAGCAGCCGCTTTATGTGCGCACCGAGCCGCTTCTTTGTGCGCACAGTCGCGCGGGGCAGACCGGCTGTACGGCCTGCCTTGATCTATGCCCCACCGGTGCGATTGTACCGGACGGTGATCATGTGACCGTTGACCCGATGATCTGCGCGGGCTGCGGTGCGTGTTCATCGGCCTGTCCTTCCGGTGCGATCAGCTATGACGCGCCGCCTGTCGATTTTACCATGCGCCGGGTGCAGACCCTTGCCCGCGCCTATCTTGAGGCCGGAGGCGATGCGCCCCGCCTGTTGGTGCATGACGACCACGGCGCCGAGATGATCTGTCTTGCTGCGCGTCACGGTCGCGGCTTGCCTGCCGATGTGATCCCGATGGACCTGCCCGCACTCGCGGCCTTCGGCCATGCCGAGGCGTTGGCCGCGCTGGCCGCTGGTTTCGCCCATGTCTCACTTCTGCTTGGCCCCAAAGCCGACCGCGATGCGATTGAAACTCAGACTGCTCTTGCGCGCGCCATTGCGGGCGAGGCTCGTATGACACTCATCGACACGCCCGATCCTGAGGCGCTGACAGACCTGCTCTATGACGGCACCGCCCCTGCCCCCGTCACCCAGCCGGTGCGTCCTATGGGCAGCCGCCGGCAGATCGCTCGGCAAGCGGCCCGCGCATTGCAGCCCGACGCGGAGGTGCTTCCCCTGCCCCAAGGTGCGCCCTATGGCGCGGTTTTGGTAGATAAGGACGCCTGCACGCTGTGTCTGTCCTGTGTCTCGCTCTGCCCGTCGGGCGCGCTTGGCGACAACCCGGACCTGCCGCAGCTGCGCTTTCAGGAGGACGCTTGCCTGCAATGCGGTCTTTGCGAACATATCTGCCCTGAAGACGCGATCACCCTTGCGCCGCAGCTTGATCTGACCGATGCGGCACTAAGCCAGCGGATCCTAAACGAAGAAGAACCCTTTCCCTGCGTCGAATGCGGCAGCCTCTTCGGCGTGAAATCCACCGTAGAGAAAATCACCGACAAGCTGCGTAGTCATTCTATGTTCGCAGATGAATCCAAACTGCGGATGATCCAGATGTGCGATGACTGCCGGATCAATGCGCAGTATCACAGCACCAACAACCCGATGACGGGGAACGAACGCCCCCGCCCCCGGACCACCGACGATTACCTCTCCAAACGGCGCGACCACTAGGCCGCCTTTTCAGAATAGGAGCCCCCCATGAGCGAAGAATTCAACATGTCGATGCGTAAGTTTCTCAAACAGGTCGGCGTGACCTCGCAGCAGGCCATCGAAAAGGCCATGCGCGAAGGTGACACCGCCGGTAAGACTTTCCCGGTCAAGGCTGTGATCTCAATCCCCGAGCTTGGGTTGGAGCATGAGATCGACGGCACCATTGCCGGCGCGGATAAGGGCGAGGCATAAACGACGTGACAGCCAGCAGAGAAGCGGTTCTAACCGCCTTGAAGACCGTGACCGATCCGGCCACGGGCACCGATATTGTGGCCAGCGGCGTGATGCGCGCGTTGAATGTGGACGACGCGGGCGCGGTGCGTTTTGTCATGGAAATCCCGCCCGCGCAGGCCAAAGCGTATGAGGAAGCCAAAGCGCTGGCCGAAGCGGCATTGGCGCAGGTCGATGGCGTAAGCAAAGTCTCCATCGTATTGACCGGGCACAGCGAGAAAGCCCCGCCGC
>NZ_JBBMQL010000007.1:0-215534 GCF_038900015.1 Sulfitobacter sp. AS92 | reverse complement strand
GAAGCAAGACTTCAACTTATCAATCAAAAGCATACACATACAATCAGTTGTACATGACTTGGAACACGCTTTGCGCACCCGCGCAAAGCGCGTGAGGAATTTATTTGGTTTGGTGATCATAGCGCGAGCAAAACACCTGGTCCCATCCCGAACCCAGCCGTTAAGTGCCGTAGCGCCGATGGTACTGCGTCTTAAGACGTGGGAGAGTAGGTCATCGCCAAACCTAATAAGTTCCTCACATCAGTATCTCTCAACGATGACACAAATACAAAACCGCCGCTGCAGAACATGCAGCGGCGGTTTTGCGTTTCAGGCGGTGGCTTTACCTCAAAAATTTCGCATTGCGAAAGTTAAAGGCACAGGGAAAAATCTCAAGAAAAAACTGAATTTTCTGCACGAATGCCCTTGCAGCCAATCTGCGATAAGGTTAAACGGAGGGCATTGGCGCGGGATGGAGCAGCCCGGTAGCTCGTCAGGCTCATAACCTGAAGGTCGTAGGTTCAAATCCTACTCCCGCAACCAAAAACAAAAGCGCCGCACCTGAATGGGTTTGCGGCGCTTTTTGTTTTGCCGGATGCGGTCTCTGCGTCGGCCGCAACTTAGACCTTTTCGCCTCACTTTACTACGATACGCTGGCGCTCAATGCGCCGCTCAGTCCACTGTGAAGGCAAGGCAACTACCGTTTGATTAGACCTTATTGGAAGCAAACTCTTGACTTCCCGACCGTCAAACGGTGTACCTGCGCGAAACCTGAATTAGCCCTAGGAAGGGACCATCATGCACGCCTATCGTAGTCACACCTGTGCCGATCTGAGCCTTGAGAACAAGGGTGATAATGTGCGCCTGTCCGGCTGGGTACACCGGGTGCGGGATCACGGCGGTGTGCTGTTCCTCGACCTGCGCGACCACTATGGCATCACCCAGGTGATCTGCGACCCCGACAGCCCTGCTTTCGCCGAAATGGAGAAGGTTCGCGCAGAATGGTGCGTGCGTATCGATGGCACCGTAAAGGCGCGGGATGAAAGCTTGGTTAACCCCAAGCTGCCCACAGGCGCGATCGAAGTCTACGCGCGTGAAATCGAAGTGCTGGGTTCTGCCGCCGAACTGCCACTGCAGGTTTTTGGCGATCAAGAATACCCCGAAGAAACGCGTCTGCGGTATCGTTACCTCGACCTGCGCCGCGAGAAGATGCAGAAGAACATGACTCTGCGGTCTGATGTGGTGACATCCATCCGCAAACGTATGTGGGATCAGAACTTCCGCGAGTTCCAGACACCGATCATCACGGCATCCTCCCCCGAAGGCGCGCGCGACTTCCTCGTGCCGTCGCGTCTGCATCCAGGCAAGTTTTATGCGCTGCCGCAGGCGCCGCAGCAGTTCAAACAGCTTCTGATGGTCTCGGGGTTCGACAAATACTTCCAGATCGCGCCTTGCTTCCGCGACGAAGACCCGCGCGCTGACCGTTCGCCCACCGATTTCTACCAGCTCGACATGGAGATGTCCTTTGTCACCCAGCAGGACGTCTTTGACACGATCCAGCCGGTGATTGCGGGCATCTTCGAAGAGTTCGGCGGCGGCAAGAAGGTCGATGAGACGTGGGAGCAGATCTCCTACAAGGACGCCGCTCTGTGGTATGGTTCTGACAAGCCTGACTTGCGGAACCCAATTAAAATGCAGGTGGTGTCCGAGCATTTCCGCGATTCCGGGTTCGCGATTTTTGCGAAACTTTTGGAGCAGGATGGCACCGAAATCCGCGCGATCCCCGCGCCCAAAGGTGGCAGCCGCAAGTTCTGTGACCGCATGAACGCCTTTGCGCAAAAAGAAGGTCTGCCCGGCATGGGCTATATCTTCTGGCGCGATCAGGGCAACGGGATGGAAGCGGCCGGACCACTGGCCAAAAATATCGGTCCCGAGCGCACCGAAGCGATCCGTCAGCAATTGGGGCTCGATGTTGGCGACGCGGCCTTCTTCCTTGGCGGCAAGCCGAAGTCGTTTGAAGCAGTCGCGGGGCGTGCCCGCAACGTCATCGGCGAAGAGCTGAACCTCACCGACGAAAACCGTTTTGCCTTTGCGTGGATCGTCGATTTTCCGATCTACGAAAAGGATGAAGAGACCGGCAAGATCGACTTTGAGCACAACCCATTCTCCATGCCGCAAGGCGGGATGGACGCGCTGCTGGATGATCCGCTCAAGGTGCTGGGGTATCAGTATGACCTTGCGTGCAACGGTTACGAGTTGGTGTCGGGTGCTATCCGAAACCACAAGCCTGAGATCATGTTCAAAGCGTTTGAGATCGCTGGCTATGGCGAAGATGAGGTGCGCAAGCGTTTTGGCGGCATGGTTAACGCCTTCCAATACGGCGCGCCGCCCCACGGTGGCTGTGCTGCGGGCATTGACCGGATCGTCATGCTGTTGGCCGAAGAGGCGAACATCCGCGAGGTCATCCTCTTTCCGATGAACCAGCGCGCAGAAGACCTGATGATGAATGCGCCTAGCGAGCCCACAAGCGATCAGCTGATGGAATTGGGCCTGCGGGTTATCCCGCAGGAGTGATCCTGTCTAAATGAAACGCCACCCCCGGGTTACTCGGGGGTGATATTGCCCGGTAGGATGCCCAGCACCAGAACCGGGCAGCCGCCACTGCGACCGGCGGCAATGCGACTGATGAGTTTATGGGTGCCAGTGGTGCTGGCCCCAAACTTCGCGCTCACAGTCTTGTCGGTCTCATTCCCGAACTTATCGAGACAATTGCCGAGAGATTTGAAGAAATCGTTCGACAATTCGCGTGTCACGATCACACCCACATCGATTACACCAGCCTCGAAAAAACTGCGAAAGGCATAGAGATCGCGGTCGTAGGTCTGGTCTTTGCTGTTCCATTCATAGTCAAAGGCCACGCGCGCGCGCCAGAAATCGACCATGTGGTTGTGAATGAAATCCTCGCGGATGATGCGATCGACCTCGGGTGCGTTGTCGCCTTTTCCGGCGGTCAGTTGCACCAGTAGGTCGGCCTTGATCCGCACTTCCTCGTGAAAATTCTCTGCCGCGGCATACTCCGCGAAGCGGGTCGTCGCTGACATGCGGTTGCCACCGGGCGCGCGGATTTCGCTGCGGCTGATGGTGAACTGACGCAGCACGCGGATGATCGCGGCCAGTTCTTCCGGCGCGCGCTGTTGCAGTACGGCGGCGGCGCTGCGGTAACTGGTGACGGAATAGCGGTCGCGCAGATCGGCAGGCAGCAGATCTTCGACGAGCCTCTCATTGTCGAATACTGCATCGTCGATGCGCCGCGCCAGATTACTCAGCCGCGACACTGGAATTGTAGCTGTAGGTCTTCCAATCGGGCTTGTAGTCCGCCTCGGCCTGATTGCCCCAAACGGTCCAACCATCGCGCACACCGCGCCCGAACAGTTCGAGGTAGGGGCCCCAAGAGCAGCTTTCGATCAGATCATATTGCTCATCCGGTTTGCGCGAATGTTCACGTTTGCGGGTTTGCATCATGTTCACTTGGCGACGTCCTGCATCCAATGTACGCACGTTCTTTCCGCGCACGCCAAAAAGCAGAATCTCGGTCACGTTGCGGAAATAAAACCCCACACCACGCCCATCACTGCCGCCATCTTTGCGGATTTTGTGCCAAATGATGTTGGATTTATACTCAAACCCCCACGCCTTAAGCACCTGCAACCCTTCGGGCAGCAGCGCGTTGGGCACCCACATGTAGCAATGCGCGCGGTCTTCAAGGTGGTCGGCAACCGGCAGGGCGCAGATGTCATCCACCGTCATCGTGGGATAACGGGCCAAGCGCTTATGCTCGGGGGCGACCTTGCCGGTGCGGTTGGTGAAGCGCCACGGCGGGTCCGCCATGACGCAGCCAAACCGGTCTTTGCCCAGGAAGTCGCGTAGGTCTTGTGATGGATTATCGCTCATATCCAATATATTGCGTTTCCCTGCGCTTTCTTGCAACCGCAACCTGCCCATAGGGGCTGGATATCCACAAGAACGTTAAGGGAACACATCTAGCAGGCGCGACCGGCTTGGGTCAATCCTCAAGACTGTCTTCGCGCTTTTCTTCGATGAGCTTGGCTTCCTTTTCCTTCCGCATCAGGAACTTGTCGCCAAATTCGTCGTTTTGCTCCTCGCCGATTACCTTCTTGGCGCGGGTGAAAAGCTCGTCTTCTTCCTCGTCCATGTGATGTTCGTAATCATGCTTAAGCTTTTTGAAGCGAGTCAGCCAAGCAGAAGACGACATGTCAGTTTCGCGCAGCTCTTCCATTAGGTCATCAAGTTGCTGGTGCTCATGGACCGAGTGGCGCGCGTGATCTTGGCCCCAAGTTTCCGACATCAGCTTGGAATAGAAGGTCTCTTCCTCTGCCGCAGCATGGGATTTTACATCGTGATAAAAACGATCCCAAGCATCCCGTCGCTCGGCGCTGTCGCCTTCGGTATCGGCAATGGTGTTGAGCAGCGTACGGTGTTCATCGTGATCTTCTTTGATCGCATCATAAATGGAGGGCATGGGGAACTCCTTTGGTGTTACCTGTGGGTAACGCCGCAGGGACGGGCGGGTTCCCGGCTTAAAAGACTGTGCCTGTGGCCGCTTGGCTGGCGACTTGTTGAAACAGCCCACCGGCTTGGGCGTTAAACGCCGCAAAAATGACGATTACCAACCCAAGAACATTTGCGCCCACGACAATCCAGTCGACTGGCGTTTCTACCCCTGCGATGTCTTTGGCTTGGTTCCGGCTCATCTCACCCTCCCGGGGCACGGTTTGGTCTTAGCATGATGCTGAAGGTTGAATGTGGCATGAATGTGTAGCTCGAATGCCGAGACTGGGATCAATGGCGATTAAATTAAGGATATTCATCTTGCGGGCCGCGGGGGGCGGTGCATAACTTTGCCTATGAGCAACAGATCAGCCGAACGCCCTGTTGGGCCCGCTATTAAGAATTGGGCGCAGCCCCCACGGCCCGACGGTGAGGTTTTCGCGGGGCGCTATGTGACGTTGGAGCCGCTCTCAGCGGAGCGCCACGCAGCATTGCTCTACCGTGCCTATGTAGGCGAAGATCATGTTTGGGACTATTTGCCCTATGGGCCATTCTCGTCGGCATCGCAGTATCACCGCTGGGTGCGTGACAGTGAGGGGAAAGCCGATCCCTATTTTCTTGCGGTCAAAGACCTTGCACAGGATCAATGGGTGGGCGTCGCAAGCTTTCTGCGGATCAAGCCCGAGGCGGGCAGTATCGAGGTCGGCCATATCAACTTCAGTCCCGCCCTACAGCGCACCCCAGCGGCGACAGAGGCGATATTTCTGATGATGAAATGGGCCTTTGAAGTAGGCTACCGGCGGTTTGAATGGAAGTGTGATGCGCTGAACCACCCTTCGCGCCGCGCGGCGCAGCGGTTGGGGTTGAGCTATGAGGGGGTCTTTCGGCAGGCCACGATCGTAAAGGGGCGCAACCGCGACACCGCTTGGTTCGCCGCGATTGATGCAGAGTGGCCTGCGTTGAAAGAGGCGTTTGAGGCGTGGCTTGCCCCCAGTAATTTTGACGAGCAGGGACAACAGAAGGAACGGCTTGGTGATCTCACCCGCCTCGTCCGCGTGGCAAATGACCCGACCCTTTAGGTGCCCTGTTTAGGGGGCCAGTCTGCTGGCCCCGTTAAATCGCAATCTTTTCAGAGAGCCGGATCTGAATCATTCCGGCAATGGTTGCGGCCTCTGGACCCGCCGGTTTACCCAATGCGCGTTTATGCGCTAAAGCCCTCGCCGCTTCCTCTAGCCGCAGGTCATTCGCCGAACGGGCAACACCGCAGAGAAATTGCGCGACATAATCGAGCGTGAGTTCATCCGGCTCTCCGCCGAGTACGCCGGCGATATGGGCGATGTCATCTTGAAACCCTATTTGGTCCGGGGTGACATCTTCATCCGGGAGGACGCGCAGCCCCACGGGGCGGCGTTCTTCGGGGAGGGTCTTGAGAATGGCCTGCTGAAAGGATGACAGCGACGTAATCGGTTTCGCGATAAATCCATCGACTCCGGCAGCGCGGGCATCAGGCTCCATATGGCTGTCGCCCGAGATGGCGATGATCGTTTCAACCCGCGGTGTGCTTTGGGTAAGCTCGGCGATCAGGTCCAGCCCGCTGCCGTCCGGCAGGCCAAGGTCTACCAGTGCCACGGAGGGGCGGTAGACCTGCAAATGGCGCCGGGCAGAGCGCAAACTATCCGCACGCCTGATCCGCGCACCGGAACGCAGGCAGAGCAGGCGCATCGCTTCACAGGCAAAGCGGCTATCCTCCACCACAAGAACAGTTAGCCCCAAGAGCGGTCGTTCCGCCGTGGGTGCAAGGGTCGTTTTCGCAAAGGGGTCGGTATCGTCCATGATCGCCTCCAACAGCATCTCCTGCACAATCGTTACGCCGCGTTGGCTAACGACGCGTTAACGTGACGCATTGTTGTTCAGCGGATCGGCGGGCATAAAGCCGGCGAAACACGAGGAGCATTCAGGATGATCGGACGTCTTAACCATGTGGCCATCGCCGTGCCGGATCTCGATGCGGCGGCGGATCAGTATCGCCACGCGCTTGGCGCCAAGGTCGGCGCGCCGCAGGCCGAACCGGATCACGGGGTGACCGTGATCTTTATCGAACTGCCTAACACTAAGATTGAACTGCTGCACCCGCTGGGCGACCACAGCCCGATCAAAGGCTTTTTGGAAAAGAACCCGGCGGGGGGCATCCATCATATCTGCTATGAGGTCGAGGACATCATCGCGGCGCGGGACCATTTGAAATCTACCGGCGCACGGGTCTTGGGCACAGGGGAACCAAAGATCGGCGCCCATGGCAAGCCGGTGTTGTTCCTGCATCCCAAAGACTTCAATGGCGCGCTTGTCGAGCTTGAGGAGGTCTGAACATGGGGATCGTTTCGGGCCTCGTGCTCTTTGCCGTAATCTGGTCGATGACCTTTATGGTTGCCCTGCCGATCCGGGTGCAGACCCAGGGCGACGCGGGCGAAGTTGTTCCCGGCACCCATGCAGGCGCCCCGGCGCAGCATTACCTAGGGCGTAAGGCGCTTTGGACGACATTGGTGGCTGCAATCATCTGGGCGATCTGCGCCACGATTATCCTGTCGGGCTGGATCAGCGTGGCGGATATCGAAGGCTGGCTGCATCCGAATGCGGCACCAACACATGGTACAGGTGGGTAAAGGTCGCCGCCCCTAGGATCGGGATCAGCAGGTTCAGCAGCGGCACCGAGAGCGGCACTGCCATCAGCACCCCGGCCATCCAGATCGTGCCCGCATGGCGGCGGCGCAGGCGTTTCGCCTCGTCCCGCCCATGTCGGCGCAGCGCGGCGAGGGTGAAATATTCCCGCCCCAGCAAAAAGCCATTCAGCCCCCAGAAGATGAACAGGGCCGCTGGGGCGAACAGCAGGTAAAGCACCAGCGCCAGCAGGTTTGCCCCTACCAGCACGCCCATAAAGTTAACCGTATCGCGGATCGCGTCGCCGATGCTGACGCGGTGGGCCGGGGGCAGATGCGGGTAATGTACCTCTTCCACCGCATCGGCCACATCATCCAGAAATATCGACGTAATCGCCGAAGCGACGGGCACCATCAGGAAGACCGAGAGGACCATCAGTAAGATCAGGGCGCTCCAGCTGAGCAGATCGTCGAGCCAGTTTACCTCGCCCAGCACGGGCAGCCATACGTCGTCGGGCGTGACCCAGTCCACCAGATAGGCAAAGCCCGCTGTAGCCGCGATCAGCAGCGCCAGCGACAGCCCGACGCCCAGTAGAACCACCTTGCGAAAGCGCGAATCGCCCAATTGGCTAAGCGCGCGGCTAAATGACCGCAGGATTGCGCTTACAGCCATGTGGTGATCTCGTCGATATTCGGGCGCGGACGCTCGGGCGGGGCGGTGGTTTCAGTGCCGATGTGGATAATACCCGCGATGCGCTCATGCGGGGCGAGGGCAAAGCCTTCCTCCATAAAGCCCCGGTCATGGCTGGGCCAACCGCTCAGCCAATTCGCCCCCCAGCCTGCGGCAAGCGCCGCGTTGAGCAGCGCAAGGCAGACGGCCCCGGCGGAATAGGTCTGTTCTAGCGGGGGGATTTTGGGTGAGGGTTTTTGTACCTCAATCACCGCCACGGCGAGGTTGCCTTGGTCAAACTGGCCGCGCCCCTTGGCGATGTCCTCTGGCGCGAGGCCAAGGGCCGCGCTGCGTTGCTCAGCCACCTCGGCCAATCGCGCCATTGCTGTGCGGTCGATGGCCACGAAGCGCCAAGGCTCCAGCTTGCCATGATCCGGCGTGCGCGCGGCGGCGGTCAGGAGAAGGCGCAGGGCGTCGGCGTCCGGGACCGGCAAGCCGAGGGTCTTGGCGGGGCGCGAGCGGCGGTTTTGCAGAAAGGCGAGGGCGGAAGGGTCAGCTACGGGCATTTGGGTCTCTTACAGGTCCAGTTGCCGCGCCATATCGTCAATCGACTGGCGCAGGAAGGCGTCAAAGGCGGGCGAGGGTTGGCGGGCGTGCAGGGCGCGGGCCATTGGATCGGGGGCATCGATCTTGCTGCTCGCCAAAGTGGCGATCGTGGCATGGCCGCAGAAGGGGACATAGGCTTCGGAATAGCCGCCTTCGTGCACGAGGACCAGTTTGCCATCGCAGACCTTCTCAGCGGTGTCACGGATGCGCTTGGTCATCTCGGCAAAAGTCGCGGCGGTGGCCTGCATGCGCGCCAGCGGATCGACGATTGCCGCGTCATAGCCGCAGGCAACGATGATCATGTCGGGGGCGAATGCCTCAATCGCGGGGATCACCACGCGGTCCATCGCGTGTAGATAGGCGGTATGGCCCGAGCCCGCATGCATCGGTAGGTTGATGTTGTAGCCTTCTCCCGGCCCGCGCCCGCGATCCGCGAGGCCGCCCGTGTCGATCGGGTAGTTCCCCTCTTGATGCAGAGAGATCGTCAGCACGTCGTCGCGGTCGTAATAGATCGCCTCTGTCCCATTGCCGTGGTGGACATCCCAATCCAGCACGACGACACGTTTGGCCAGTCCCTTGGCCTGCGCCGCCTCAATGGCGATGGCGATATTGGCCAAGAGGCAAAAACCGTTGGGCAGATCGGGCAAGCAGTGATGCCCCGGCGGGCGGCTGAGCGCATAGGCATTGTCGAGATCGCCGCGCGCCACGGCATCCACCGCTTCTATGGCCAGCCCGGCCGACAGCGTCGCGAGTTCATAGCCGCCACGGGCAAAGGGGACCGCATGGCCCAATTCCCCGCCACCGGCATCCGAGAGGCGCTTGAATTCATCAAGGTAGGTTTCGGGATGCACCCGTGCCAGCGCTTCACGGCTGGCCGGGGCGGCGCTGCGGGTGTCGAGTTCGGCGAAAAGCCCCGTCACCTCCATGAGGTTTTTCATCCGGCGCTTGGTCTCGGGATTTTCCGGCAGGCCGCCAGCGGCTAAGGGCTGCACCAGCCCGCCCACCGGCATGGTGAAAGCGTAGTTGCCACCTGCATGCCAGAAGCAGCGTTCATCCCAGAAAAAGCCCGTCGTCATCATGTTTCTCCCTTTTAAAGCGAACCTGTCGCAGTGAGGGGGAATTGTCCATCGTGGCGGGGATGAACGCTGGTGGTCCGTCAAGTTGTGGAGGTGGGATTCGGTATTTTTAAAAGGATGAAGGAGGGCTGTTAGTTTGCCTCGGCCAGCAGGGCGGCGACATCAAGCGGACTGTTGACCATTTTTAAGCTGCCTTGTTCATCGACCGGCCAATCGGTTTGTGGCCGGTCGCGGTAAAGTTCGACCCCGTTGCTGTCTGGGTCACGCAGGTAGACCGCTTCGCTGACGCCGTGATCGGCGGCGCCATCGAGTTTGATGCCTGCATCAAGTACTCGGCGCAGGGCGCGCGCCAATTGCTGTCGGTCGGGGTAGAGAAATGCGCTGTGATAAAGGCCCGTATGGCCCGGTGGCGGCTGTGTGGCGCCAGCGCTTTCCCAGGTGTTCAGACCAATGTGGTGGTGATAGCCGCCCGCGCCCAGAAAGGCTGCTTGATCGCCGTAGCGCTGGGTCACGGCAAAGCCCAAAAGATCGCTGTAGAAGTGAATGGCGCGGTCAAGGTCGGCGACCTTGAGATGCACATGGCCGATGGTGGGGTGGTTCATCGCTTTGTCCTTTCGCTTTGCGCCAAAATGGCCGCGAAAAGGGGCAGCGGCAATTGCACAGAAAAGCAGAGGGGCTGTGCGGCTTTGCGCGCAGCCCCGGACGTTCAGCCGACCATGCCGACGATCTCATAGGTGCGCTTGAGGATCGGGGCGGTGATCTCACGCGCCTGTTCCGCGCCGCGGGCGAGGATGCGGTCGATCTCGCTCGTGTCGGCCATTAGGCGCTGCATCTCGGCGGTGATCGGGCCCAGTTTGGAGACGGCCAGATCCGCCAGCGCGGGTTTGAAGGTGCCGAATTGCTGGCCACCGACGTCGGCCAAGACTTGATCGATAGATTGATCGCTGAGGGCGGCGTAGATGTTGACGAGGTTGCGCGCTTCGGGGCGATCTTTCAGGCCCTCGGCCTCGGACGGCAGGGCGTCGGGATCGGTTTTCGCCTTGCGAAATTTCTTGGCGATCGTGTCTGCGTCATCGGTCAGGTTGATGCGGCTGGCAGGGGAGGGATCGGACTTCGACATTTTCTTGGACCCGTCGCGCAGAGACATAACGCGGGTGGCCGCGCCTTCGATGACCGGCTCGGTCAGGGGGAAGAAATCAACGCCATAGTCGTGGTTAAACTTCGCCGCGATGTCGCGGGTGAGTTCGAGGTGCTGTTTCTGGTCTTCGCCCACCGGCACATGGGTGGCGTGGTAGATCAGGATATCGGCGGCCATCAGGGCAGGGTAGGCGAAAAGTCCGAGCGACGCGGCCTCGGCATTCTTGCCGGCCTTGTCCTTCCACTGGGTCATACGGCCCATCCAGCCCATGCGCGCGACGCAGTTGAAGACCCATGCAAGCTGCGCGTGTTCGGGCACTTGGCTTTGGTTGATCAGGATGGATTTCTCGGGGTCGATGCCCGAGGCGATGAAGCCGGCGCAAAGCTCACGGGTGCTTTTCTTGAGGTCTTCGGGTTTCTGCGGGACGGTGATCGCGTGCAGATCGACCATGCAGTAGATCGACTGAACACCCTGATCTTGTGCATCGGCAAAGCGTTTGAGCGCGCCAAGATAGTTGCCCAGATGTAGATCGCCCGAGGGCTGAATGCCGGAAAACACGCGCGGGGTGAACTGGTTCTCGGACATGGAACGTACCTCTGGGCTGGAAAGTCTTGCGCGGCAGGCTTACTTCTGGCCGCGAACCCCGTCAAGGAGCGCCCATGCAAGACCCTGATTTCCAACCCCCCGTGAACCCGCTGCCGCCTGCGGTTGTTGTGCTGTTTTTAGCCATCGCCGGGGTTGAGGTGGTGTTGTCTTTGGCCGAGGCCGGGCTGGTTGGCGGCCCCGGTGCCGTGGGTTGGCGGCTAGGGCTGGTGCGCGACTATGGCTTTTCCGGGCTGATCTTTGACGCGATGATCGGCGCGGGGCAGTTCCCGGTTGAGCATATCTGGCGCTTTGTAACTTATCCGTTCATCCATCTGGGCTTTACCCATGCGATCTTTGCCGTGGTGCTGCTGCTGGCCTTGGGTAAGTTGGTGGCCGAGGCGATGGGGCAGCTAGCCTTTGTGGTGATCTTTGTCTTGTCGGGCATTGGCGGCGCGCTGGTTTATGGGGCGTTGTTGAACGACCCGGTCTGGCTGGCTGGGTCTTATCCCAGTGTCTATGGGCTGATTGGCGGCTATAGTTTTGTAATGTGGCGGCGGCTGCTTGGCTCGGGCGGGCCGCAGTATCAGGCGTTCACATTGATCGCTCTGCTGATGGGGCTACAGCTGTTCTGGGGCATCTTCTTTGAGACCGGATTTTTGTGGGTCGCAGAACTGGCCGGGTTCTTTTGTGGTTTTGGCCTGAGCTTTTTGGTCGCGCCCGGTGAATGGGCGCGACTGAGGGCGCGGTTGCAGCAGCGTTAACCGCGCCGCATTGCGCCTTTGAACTCGGACAGGCGGAAGGCGCCGATCAATTGGCCGATGCCGAAGTAGCTGATCGCGGCAATTGCAAGAAGCATCACCAGTGCCAGCCCGCGCCACCATGGCAGGCCCAGCATCGGTTGCAGAGCCGCGTTGCCCAGCCAGAGGGCCACGCCCATCGCCGCAGAGGCGATAAGGATGCGCCAGATGCGTTTATGGAAGCGCGCGTCGAACTTGGCCGCACCGCCAAATCGGCGCGCACCGATGGCAAGGCAGGCAAACATCGTCCAACCGGCCAGCGTGGTCGCAACGGCCGGGGCGATCCATCCAATGAAGGGCGCAAGACCAACGGCGAGGGCTGCATTCACCACCATGGCGACCACGGCGTAGTAGAAGGGGCGGCGGGTGTCTTCGCGCGCGAAATAGACCGGTTGCAGAATCTTTTGCAACACGAAGGACGGCAGGCCGAGACCGTAGATCATCACCGCCGTTGCAATCGCTGCGGTGTCATCAACGCCCGAGGCGCCGCGCTCAAACAACACAGTGACCAGCGCGAAGGGGATGACCATCAGGGCCACTGCCGAGGGAATGGTCAAGGCCAGTGAGATTTCAGCCGCACGGCTGAGCGCGGTCTGCGCGCCGTCGTTGTCCCCGGCGCGCAGGCGGCGCGACAGGTCGGGCAGCAGCACGATCCCCACGGCGATGCCCACGACGCCCAAGGGCAGTTGATAGAGGCGGTCAGCGGCAAAGAGCCATGAGACGGCCTTGTCATATTGGCTGGCGACCAGCTGCCCGACCACGAGATTGATCTGCATGACGCCAGAGGCAAGCGCAGCGGGCAGGGCGATGACGATCATCGCCCGCATATCTGGCGTCCAGCGTGGGCGCGTAGGCCGCAGCGGATAGCCCGCCTTAGCCGCGGCGCGCCATGTCAGCGCCAGTTGCGCGACACCGGCCAGCGGGATCGACCAGATCAGCCAAAGCGCCACGTCGCCCCCTGTGAGGGCGGCAAAGGTCATAGCGGCGATGACGAAGATATTCAGCAGCACCGGCGCGGCCGCGGCCACGGCAAAGCGCCCGGTGGCGTTGAGGATGCCCGAGAACAGCGCCGAAAGCGACATGCATAGGATATAGGGAAAGGCGATGCGGCCAAAGGCGACCGTCATGTCAAACCGGGGGTCTCCGACAAAACCTTCGGCGGTCAACCAGACCAGACCGGGCATAAAGATCATGCCCAAGGCGGTCAGCGCGAGCACCACCAGCGACAGCCCGTTGAAGGCATCGCGGGCAAATTTCCCGGCCCCTTCCTCGCCCTCTAGCTTTTTCGCGAACATCGGCACGAAAGCGGCGTTGAACGCGCCCTCGGCAAAAAACCGGCGGAACATATTGGGTAGGCGGAAGGCGGCAACAAAAGCGTCCATCACCGGGCCGGGGCCAATGAGCGACAAAAGCAGCACTTCACGCAGGAAGCCAAGCACACGGCTTAGCAGGGTCCAGACCCCAACGGTAAAGAAGCCGGACATAAGACGAATAGGTTTCATTGGGGGAGCCTTAGGTTGCGCTGGGTGATCCCTAGCGCGGCGGCTCATCCGGTGCAATGCGGGGTAATTGGCCCTGATGGGTCGCTTACCCCGCTTTGGCGGTACAACGCTTATCCGCCGGTCGGGTAGATAAAGCCGTTAACAGGATAGGTGCTGCCAAAGGCGCCGGGCTGGCTTTCGACCCGTACGGCGGACCAGTCGTTGCTGTCCGACACGTCGATGACGGCCATTTTCAGCGAGACTTGGTTGCGCTTCCAATTGGCGTGGTCCACCTTGATTTCGCGCGGCGAAACGACATCAGAGACGACGGCGATATGCCCCATGGGCAGGGAGCTGGTTCCGCTAAAGGCCATAACCGCGCCAACCACCGGTTCATCTCCGCGCGGATAAAGCCCCTTGGCCTTGTCCCACCACGTTTCCGCGTTGCCGCGAATCTGGATGCCGCTGACATTGCGGGCAAAGGGCACGCACCAAACGCGTTGGCCCTTGGCGCGCATGTCCTGGGCGGTTTGCACGGCCATGAAGTGGCGCTGGGGGTTCAAGCCACCAAAATCAAAGCTTTCGGGCACGTCAGGCGCTTTGGCGCAGGCTGCTGTCAATAGAAGTGTGGCGCAAAGAGCCATGAGGCTCCGGTTCGGCAGTGCTGCACGTGTAACGCTCATATGTCCCTCAACTACGAAATCCCGCGCTGCTGCCGGGTTGCATGGGATTTTGAGGATCCGACATGAAAAGCAAAGCGCGGAGATTCCGGGTGGCGAGAATCTGCCGGTAAGGCTGGCTCCGTGGAACCTAGCCCTCGGCCCGCTGTACCCCGGCGACAATCGCTTCGCGCAGACGTTTTTCCAAGGTCCGCTGTTTGGCTTCGGTATAATATTTCAGCCCGAACATGTCTTTGACGTAGAAGGTGTCGACCACCTGTTCGCCAAAGGTCGCGATTACGGCGTTGGCAATATAGACGTTTGAGCCAGCCAAGGTGCGGGTCAGATCATAAAGAAGGCCGGGCCGGTCGCGGGTATCGACTTCGATGATCGTATAAATCTCCGAGCCTTCGTTGTCGAAAGTGATATGGGTCGGCACCTTGAACGCACGTTCACGCTTTTTGACTTTGTCGCGGGATTTCAACGCATCGCGGGCGACGATCTCTCCCCGCAGGGTTTTTTCGATCGTGTCGCGCAGGCGGGGTAGGCGCGAGGCTTCATAGGCGTTGCCTTCGCTGTCTTGGATCCAAAAGGCATCGGTCACGAAACCGTCTTTGGTGGTATAGCTGCGTGCGTCGACGATATTGGCCCCGACCAGCGCCAATGCCCCTGCGAGCCGTGCAAAGATGCCCGGGTGATCCGCCATGACAAAGCTGGCGCGCGTGGCGCCACGGTCTTCGTCGGGGTGTAGATCAATGCGGATATCGTCATTACCGATGTCGCGCAGCAGTTCTGCAAAGGCGACATGAGCGGTGACGTGCAGACCCTGCCAATAGGGCGGGTAGTGGCGGGCTGTCTCTTGTTGCAAAAGCTTGCGCGGCCAGTCGGAGAGCGCGGCCCGCAAGGCTTTCTTGGCCTCTGCCCCCCGGTTCTCACGGTTGAGGTCTTCAAGCCCGGTTTCAAGTGCCCGTTCGGTCTGGCGGTAGAGTGCCCGGATCAGCACTGCTTTCCAGTTGTTCCACGTGTTCGGCCCGACGCCGCGAATGTCGCAGACCGTCAGCACATAAAGCAGGTCGAGCCGTTTGACCGTCTGCACCGCCTTGGCAAAGTCGCGCACCGTACGCGGATCGGCGATGTCACGTTTCTGGGCCATGTCGGACATCAGCAGGTGATAGCGCACCAGCCATTCCACGGTGTCGACCTCATCGCGTTTCAACCCCAGCCGTGGGCCGATGCGCCGCGCGAGTTTGGCCCCGATGATTGAGTGATCCTCAGGCCGCCCTTTGCCGATGTCATGCAGCAGCAGTGCGACGTAAAGCACCTTGCGATTGACCCCGCGTTTCAGGATCGACGAGGCGACGGGCAGTTCCTCTTCCAACTCGCCCTTTTCGATCCGAGCGAGGTTGGCAATGCATTGGATGATATGTTCGTCCACGGTGTAGGAGTGGTACATGTTGAACTGCATCATCGCCACGATGGGCTCAAACTCAGGGATGAAGGCGCCCAAGACGCCCAATTCATTCATCCGTCGCAGGGCGCGTTCGGGATTGCCGTGTTTGAGCAGCAGATCAAGGAAGATGCGCCGTGCTTCGGGGGTGCGGCGCATGTCGTCGTCGATCAGCGCAAGATTGGCTTTGATCAATCGCATGGCGTCGGGGTGGATCAACATCCCCGTGCGCAGCGCCTCTTCGAATATGCGCAGCAAGTTCAGCTTATCTTGCAAAAACTCTCGGTCGTCTTTCACGGCGATGCGGTTGTGTACCACCTGAAACCCTTCGCGCATCTTGGGACGGCGGCGAAAGATGCGCTCCAGCAGCGGTTCGGCCTTCATATGTGAGGCTTCCAAACCGCTGACGAAGATGCGGGTCAGATCGCCCACCGCCGTGGCATGGCGGAAATAGGCCTGCATGAAGATCTCGACGCCCCGGCGTCCGCCGATGTCCTGATAGCCCATCGTCTGTGCCACCTGCACCTGCATGTCAAAGGTTAGCTGTTCCGTCGCGCGACCGGCGAGCAGGTGAAGGTGCCCGCGCACCGACCAGAGAAACGCTTCGGCCTCGCGGAAGGTGTCATATTCATCGGCACGGAAAACACCCAGATCAACCAGATCGGCGACCCGGTCGACGTCGTGAATGAACTTGGCAATCCAGAACAGCGACTGCAGATCGCGCAGACCACCTTTGCCCTCTTTGACATTGGGCTCGACCACATAGCGCTCCCCTTGCTTCAGGTGGCGGTTGTCGCGCTCCTCCAGTTTGGCTTCGATAAAGTCTTTCCCCGCCCCGGAGAAGAGATCGCTTTTCAGCCGCTGTGAAAGCTCTTGGGCAAGGGTGATGTCGCCATCGATAAAACGGTTCTCTAAAAGTGCGGTCTGAATTGTATAGTCATCGGCGCCAAGGCGCAGACAGTCCTCAATCGTGCGCGTGGCATGGCCCACCTTCAGCTTCAGGTCCCACAGGATATAGAGCATCGATTCAATGACGCTCTCTGACCAAGCGGTTGCCTTGTAGGGAATTAAGAACAGTAGATCGACGTCCGAATGCGGCGCCATCTCGCCCCGACCATAGCCTCCCACGCCGATCATAGCGAGCCGTTCACCGTCGGTCGGGTTCGGGTTGGGATGCAGCACTTGCGTTGCGATCTGCAAAACGCAGCGCAGCAATTGGTCGGTGAGATAGGTATAGGAGGAGGTCATCGCCCGCGCGTCAAAAGGCGATTCAGCAAAACCCGCAGCAATGGCCTTGCGACCGGCTTGCTGCGCGTCTTGGATCAAGGGCACGATCTCAGCCCGCAAAGCGGCGCCTTCCAGCGTGCTGTCGAGTTGGGAAAGCGCTTGCCAGATGGCGGCATCGTCAAAGATTTGCTCGGGCGCGCAGATCAGGCGCGGGTGTCGACGAGCGCCTGATGTTGTTGTCGGTTTCGCTAAGTCCAACTCAGAAACCAGCCCCGCCAAAACCACGTGGCGCCGGGTCCAAGACGACGACGCGGCTGTTGCGGATGGTGGCCACGGACAGTGCGCGTTCATTGGTCCCGTCGCGGCGCAGGCGGAAGATGCCGCTGGCCCCTTGGAAGCCCGCCCCTTGGGTCAGCGCCGCGCCGGTGAGCGCATTGGACTTGCCGCCCTTTACCAACGACCCAATCGCCGCGATCCCGTCAAACGCCAGCCCGGCCAGCGGGTGTGGCTCGCTGCCATATGCGGCTTTGTAGCGGTTGGAGAAAGCGCCGGTTGCTGTTGTATCAGGAAGGGCAAACCAACCGCCCTGCACGCCGGGAAGGGCCAGTGTTTGCTGCGGAATATCCCATCGGGTCAGACCCAGATATTGTGTGGTTGCAGACTGAATGCCCGCCTCGGGAAGAAGCTCTGCAAAAAGCGGCAGGGCACTGGCCGAAGAGGTGGTGAGGAACAGCGCATTCGCACCGCTGCCTTCAATTGCTGCTTTGACCCGCGGCACAGCTGCCACAACCGACTCTTGGCTTAGCGCATAGTCGACGGTGCCCGCCAGTGTCGCGCCATTGGCGCTGATCGCTTGCACGATCGCATCGCGGCCCAGCTGGCCGGCAAGGTCTTGGCCATGCAGCACAACCACTTTGTCTTTGCCATTGCGTTTGGCAAAGCTCACCAAACGGTTTGCGGTGTTGGCAAAGGTCGGGCCAAGCACGAAGACGTTGCCGCCTGCAATAGTCGGGTTATTCGAGAAAGAGATTACATTAACGCCTGAGGAGGCCACGGCCACGCCAGCGGCGTTGGCCGCCTCACCGTAGACCGGTCCGAGGATGATCTTAGCCCCTTCATTCACTGCCTGCGCGGCAACGGAGGCTGCTTTGCTGGCATTGCCAGCGGTGCCATAAACCCGCAGGTCAATCTGGACGCCACCCAGATCACGCATGGCAAGACGCGCTGCATTCTCAAGGTTTTTGGCCAGCAACTCATCACTAGCAGAGCCGCCACGCGGCACCAAAAGCGCCACAGGAACAGGCGCAGAGGTGTCAATGCTCGGGCCGCCAGAATTGGCGCCGCCGATGGCAACGGGCTGACACGCCGCCAGAATGACCGCGAAGAGTGGCAGCAAAAGCAGCTGCATCTTCTTGCGGAAGGCTCGGAAACAGGCAATCATTTGTATTCACTCCCCGGTGGTGGCAAGACGACGAAGGTCGCCGGAACATGGCCGCGATCATAGTCACTGCGAAAGGCGGGTCCAGCGTTGAAATTCATCAAGACAGATCTAGCCCCGGGACTTTACTTTGTGGGTGTCCCAATCGGAACGGCGCGCGACATTACGCTGCGCGCGCTTGACACACTTGCCGCGGCAGATGTGCTCGCGGCAGAAGATACCCGCAGCCTGCGTCGGCTTATGGAGATCCACGGTGTCCCGCTTGCCGGGCGAAAGGTGATCGCCCTGCACGACCACAGCGGCACATCCGTGCAAGAGCGGCTTATCGCGGCAATCCGAGAGGGTAAATCGGTCGCCTACGCGTCTGAGGCGGGGATGCCACTGATCGCCGACCCGGGCTTTGAACTGAGCCGTGCGGCCGCCGCAGCCGGGGTGATGCTGACCTGCGCTCCGGGCCCGTCCGCCGTGTTGACTGCGCTGGCGCTGGGCGGTTTGCCCACAGACGCTTTTTTCTTTGCGGGTTTCCTGCCCA
Source organism: Sulfitobacter sp. AS92 (assembly GCF_038900015.1). Classification (NCBI taxonomy): domain Bacteria; kingdom Pseudomonadati; phylum Pseudomonadota; class Alphaproteobacteria; order Rhodobacterales; family Roseobacteraceae; genus Sulfitobacter; species Sulfitobacter sp. AS92. Next base: position 196,676 of record NZ_JBBMQL010000007.1, on the reverse strand, counting down.
ATAGCAAATCCGCGCGTATTGCCGCGTTGGAAAAATTGCGCGATGTGCCGGGAACGCTGGTATTTTACGAATCGCCAAAACGGCTGGGGGCAATGCTTCGGGATGCTGCGACCGCGCTGGGCGCAGAGCGACAGGCGGCAATGTGCCGGGAATTGACCAAGAAGTTTGAAGAAGTTCAGCGCGATACGCTCGAAAACCTCGCAGAGGTCTATCAGGCGCAAGCGCCAAAGGGCGAAGTGGTCGTGCTAATCGATCGGGGACGTTCAGATTCTATTAAACAAGTTGACCTAGAAACTGATTTGCAACGGGCGCTTAAGGAACTGTCGATGCGCGACGCTGTCGATTTGGTGGCGCAGGCTCATGGTCTGCCCCGTCGACAGGTCTATCAGGCAGCACTGGCGCTCGGCAAAGAGTAGGCATTTGTCGGAGCAGTAAATATGGCGCAGGGTGATACAGTTACGGCACGATCTGCGGCTAAACGCCAGCGGGGGCGCATGGCCTACCATGCCGGGATCGCCGCCGAGAATAGGATCGCGCAAGATTACGAAAGACGCGGATTTGCTATCGCGCGCCGCCGCTGGCGTGGCCGCGCTGGAGAGATCGATCTCATTCTTCGTGATGGGGCTGCCCTGATTTTTGTCGAAGTAAAGCAAAGCCGGAGCTTCGCGCGTGCAGCAGAAAGCCTCTCATCGCGACAGATGCAGCGTATTTACCGATCTGCCGAAGAATTTCTTGCTGGCGAACCCGCAGGCAGCCTGACCGAAGTGCGGTTTGATGTGGCACTTGTCGACGGGCAGGGCGCGACGGAAATCATCGAAAACGCCTTTGGCCATGGCTGACCCATTGCGCATAGGCCCCTGCTGCGCCATCTAGGAAACGATCCCTCAAGCCTGCACCGTCGGTCTGGGTCGGGTCACGACCAAGGTAAGCAGCAGGGAGACTCCGATGAAGATCGCCTTTCAAATGGACCCGATCGGGGACGTGAATATCAATGCCGACAGCAGCTTTCGACTGGCTGAAGAGGCGCAGGCGCGCGGGCATGAACTGTTTTTCTACACGCCCGACCACTTAGCTTACCAAGAGGGGCGGATCACGGCACGGGGGTATGACTTCACCGTAAAGCGCGTGCAGGGGGATCACGCCCAGTTCGGGGAGGAACGAGAGGTCGATTTGGCAGATTTCGACGTGGTGTGGTTGCGCCAAGACCCGCCGTTCGACATGCATTACATCACTTCTACACATTTGCTGGATCGGTTGAAAGAAACCACCTTGGTGGTCAACGATCCCTTCTGGGTGCGCAATTATCCTGAAAAACTCATGGTTCTCGATTTTCCAGATTTGACGCCGCCCACGACGATTGCGCGCGACCTCTCTACGATCAAGGCGTTCAAGGCCAAACATGGCGATGTTATTCTTAAACCGCTTTACGGCAATGGCGGCGCTGGCGTGTTCCGGCTTGATGCCAATGACCGCAATCTCACCTCACTGCATGAGTTGTTCACAGGGTTCTCGCGAGAGCCGTTGATCGTTCAAAAATTCTTGCCTGCCGTGTCAAAGGGCGACAAGAGGGTTATCCTTGTGGATGGTGAAGCCGTGGGCGCAATCAACCGCGTTCCGGCAGAAGGTGAGACACGGTCGAATATGCATGTCGGTGGGCGGCCCGAAAAGGTCGGTCTGACCGAGCGCGATCTTGAAATCTGCGCGGCCATTGGCCCATTGTTGAAAGAGAAAGGTCAGATTTTCGTCGGCATTGACGTGATCGGTGACTATCTGACCGAAATCAACGTGACCTCGCCTACCGGCATACAGGAATTGGAACGGTTTGACGGCGTGAACATCGCTGGCAAAATCTGGGAGGCAATCGAGGCCCGCCGCGGGTGAGCCTGCGTCAGCACCTGTTGAACCGCTGCCTCCGCCTGACTGAAAAACCGCTTTTGGCGTGGGGAAACCCGCAGCTTTTGAGGGCTACGATGGAGATGCAAGCTCGGCTCTTTTTTAGAGGGCCGCGCGGTGTGCGCTCAGACTGGTGTGATTTGCCGGGGGCGGGGGCTGCGCTTTGGCTTACGCCCAAGCACCTTTGTAAAACCCGCGTTATCCTTTACATCCATGGCGGTGGTTTTGCCTTTGGCAGTCCAGAGACCCACCGCGCTATGGTCGCGCGGTTGGCCCTATTGACCGGTGCGCGGGCGGTTCTGCCGCGCTATGACCGGGTGCCGGAGGCGGCGTTCCCTAAGCCGGCGCAAGACGTTCGGGCCGCTTGGGACGCGCTGCGACAGACGGGCATTTTAGCACAGGATATCGTGATAGGCGGCGATAGCGCCGGAGGCGCCTTAGTCTTTGACCTATTGGCGCAGCTATGTCGTGAAGGGGCGGCATTGCCTGCAGGTGTGTTTGGGTTGTCGCCGCTGTTGGATATGACCTTTTCCGGTAGCAGTTTCGCTGAAAATACGAAATGCGATGTGCTCTTGCCCGCGGCACGCGCGGCTGAGATGGCGGACCTGTATCTTCAAGGTCAGAGCGCCAGACATCCGCGCGCAAGCCCAATTTTCGCTGATTTTGAAGGTGCCCCGCCAATCTGGCTTACTGTGAGCGACAGCGAAATCCTGCGTGATGATAGCCGCCGTTTCGCCGCGCGGTTGCGCGATGCGGGCGTGGCCGTCACTTTTGAAGAAGCCCATGACCTGCCGCATGTTTGGCCGCTTTTCCAGAACCATCTGCCCGAAGCGCGGGCGACTCTTAGCGCCCTTGCTAACTGGATCAACGCCCTGCCGCCGGGTCAGGCAGGCGAAAGCTGATCGCTTCGGCCATTTGCGGGCGGCGCACTTCGGCTGCGCCCTCCAAATCGGCGATGGTGCGCGCCACGCGCATCACCCGGTGATAGCCACGCGCAGAAAGACGAAAGCGTTCTGCCGCACGGATCAGTAGGTCGCGCGCCTCTGCGTCCGGGCTGACGACAGTTTCAAGCAGCTCACCCGCCGCATCGGCATTGGCCGACATCCCGTCATGCCCTGCATAGCGTGTCAGCTGTAATGTTCGGGCAGCGGCGACCCTTGCGGCCACCTCGACAGAACCTTCGCTGCTGGGTGGCAGGTTGAGATCGGTATAGCTAACCGGAGGCACATCAACGCGCAGATCGAAACGGTCCATTAGCGGGCCAGAGATGCGACCTATGTAGTCTTCTCCGCAGGCCGGAACGCGGGCGCAAGCGCGGGCTGGATCAGGTAGATAGCCGCATTTGCAAGGGTTCGCCGCAGCGACCAGCATAAACCGGCAGGGGTATTTCACATGGGCATTCGCGCGCGCGATCATCACCTCGCCGGTCTCAATCGGCTGGCGCAGGGTTTCGAGAACTGTGCGGTTGAACTCAGGAAATTCATCCATGAAAAGCACGCCATTATGCGCAAGGGATGCTTCTCCTGGCCGCGCTTGGCGCCCGCCGCCGATGATCGCGGCCATGGAAGCCGTGTGATGCGGCTCGCGAAAGGGGCGGCTGCGGGAAATGCCGCCTTCGTCGAGCAGTCCAGCGAGGGAGTGGATCATCGAGGTCTCAAGCGCCTCGGTCGCAGTGAGCGGGGGAAGGATGCCGGGCAGCCGGGCGGCCAGCATGGATTTGCCTGAGCCGGGCGTGCCGACCAACATCAGGTGATGCCTGCCCGCTGCCGCGATTTCCAAGGCGCGTTTGGCGCGTTCTTGGCCTTTGACTTCGCGCAGATCGCGGCCCGCTGCGTTGAGAGGCACCTCACCCGGCTCTGCGGGATTAATCGGTACTTGGCCTGTATAGTGGCGCACCACATCGCCTAAGGTGGCGGCGGCAATGACCTGCGTTTTGCCGACCCAAGCGGCTTCTGCCCCCGAGCCCGCGGGGCAAAGAAGGCTGCGGTCGTGGGTGGCGGCGGCCATGGCGGCGGGCAGGGCGCCGACCACCGGCATGAGTGTTCCGTCGAGTGAAAGCTCCCCCAAGGCCACGACATTTTGCGTGATGTCCTCCGGCAGGATGTCGAGCGCCGACAGAAGTGCCAGTGCGATGGGCAGATCGAAATGGCTGCCTTCTTTTGGCAGGTCCGCCGGGGAAAGGTTTACGGTGATGCGTTTCGACGGCAGCGCAATGGCCATGGCGCTAAGGGCCGTCCGCACCCGGTCGCGTGCTTCGGACACTGCCTTGTCCGCCAGTCCGACGATGGAAAAGCCGGGCAAGCCCGCCGTGACCGCGCATTGCACCTCGACAATACGCGCCTCGACCCCCTGAAATGCGACCGTATAGGCCCGCGACACCATCGCCCATTCTCCCGCCTTGCTATGGTTAATCGGTAGGCAAGGCGGGTTTAGGAATGGTTAACGTTGCCCTAGTTGGCTGGCCAGTCGCGCTTGGGCAGGCCCAGCTCATAGGGGAAAGGAGCATAGATCGTCTCAAGCCCTGCGGCGCGCCATGCCTTGAAGGCCGGATCATTGATGGTGGCCTCGCAATATGCCCGCGCCTCGGTTGAAACAGGCAAGTCATAGCCAATGATTCGTGCAGCGACCGGCGCATAGAAAACATCGGCGAGGGAATAGGCCCCAAAAAGCCACGGCCCCGCACTGCGCGGCTGGCTGCGGGCATGACGCCACAACTCTTCGATGCGTTCTAAATCTTTTCGGGTTTCGGCATCTGGATCGAACCCGTCCCACACATGTTGCAACTGCATTGGACAGGCGCCGCGCAGCGCGCCGAAGCCGGAAGCCATCGCGGCGCATAACCAGCGAGCGGTTGCGCGGGCGGCAGGATCGGTGGGCCAGAGCCCGGCCTCGGGGTGCCGTTCGGCCAATGTTTCTGCCATGGCGAGGCTTTCGCCCACGACAGTTCCATCGGGCAGGCGTAGGGCAGGTACCAGCCGCGCCGGGGCGAGATGCGCAAGATCTTCGGCCATGGTGCCGTTGTAGAGCCCCACGAGATGTGCGCGGTAAGGAAGATCAAACTTCTCAAGCATTAACCAGCCCCGGAGGGACCAGCTGGAGAAGGTACGATCGCCGATATAAAGATCATATGTCATAGGCGAAATTAGGCAGAAGACGGCAGCCAAGCAAAGCCCTTTATGCGGCAGAGGGTGCTAGGGCGTGCGATTAATTTCGTTGATCCGCCAAGTGCCGCTTTCATGCGCCAAATGTGTAACCGATAGATTGTCGATCTTATGGGCCATCGCCTCCAGCGGGCCGCCGCCTTGGGCCTGTTGGACTTGTGTCAGGATCACCCCGAAATGCGCCACGGCGATTACATGCGCTTGCGGGTGCGCTTCGTTGATCCGCGCCACAACCCTATCAACCCGCGCTTTGGTCTGGTTCCAGCTCTCGCCGCCGGGCGCCACCACATCGCCGGGCGTTTCCCAATAGGCACGGCTGAGATCTGGATCGCGCGCGGCAACGTCGGAAAAATGCATCCCGTCCCATGCGCCGAAATGCAATTCGCGCAGATCGGGATCATGGGGCAGGCGGCGGCGGGTTGGCAGGGCCAGAGCATCAGCAGTATGCACCGCGCGGATCAGATCAGAGGAGATCAGAAGCGCGTCATCAGGCAGATGTAGGTTCAGCCGTGCCAAACGTGGTGCATCGGAAAGGTCGGCGGGCACATCGCGCCAGCCGACGAAGTTCTTTTCGTGTGTTGGGCCGTGGCGCACCCAGTGCCATGTGGTCATGGCATTTCGCCTTTCAGCAGTTGGGGCAGGCCGACAACAACCTGCACCACGGTTTCCGCCTCGGCGGCCAGAGCGATGTTCAGCCGTCCCTGCGCCTCGCGGAATTGGCGCGCCATAGCGTTGTCGGGCACGATGCCCTGACCGACTTCGTTTGACACAATAATCCACTGCGCCGCACAGCCGCGCAGGGCGTCCAAAAGCGCCGCCTGCGCCCCGGCCAAATCGCTACCTTCCATCAAATGATTGCTCAGCCACATGGTCGCGCAATCGATCAGCACGATTTCGCCAGCGGGCAATTTTGACAAAGGCGCAGACAAATCTAGCGGGCATTCGACGGTGCGCCACCCAGCATCGCGTCTCGCTTGATGTTTGTTCACACGTTCTTGAACTTCATCGTCCCAAATCCGCCCGGTAGCAAGGTAAGTCTTTGGCATCCCACTGGAATTTACGAGCGCTTCCGCCCATTCCGACTTGCCTGAGGCTGCCCCGCCTAGGGCAAAGGTATTTCTTGGCAACATCTTCTCACCAAATATTTGAACCAATTGGCATAGCTCTGCGTATCTCTCTCAACGGCGCATAACAAGCCGAGCCACGCTTCAAGGGGGATATCCTAGATGTCATTGCAGACCGCACGCGAATTTTCACTCACCCGCACCGCTATGAAGGCAGAGTTGCTCGACGCCGATACCGAATTGAAACTGGCCTATGCGTGGCGTGATCAACGAGACGAGGCAGCGCTGCACCGTTTGATCACCGCCTACATGCGTTTGGCGATTTCCATGGCCGGCAAGTTCAAGCGCTACGGCGCACCGATGAACGATCTGATCCAAGAGGCCGGTTTGGGCCTCATGAAAGCCGCCGATAAGTTTGACCCCGATCGCGGGGTGCGGTTCTCGACCTATGCGGTTTGGTGGATCAAAGCGAGCATTCAGGACCATGTAATGCGTAACTGGTCGATGGTGCGTACCGGGTCCACGTCTTCGCAGAAATCCCTGTTTTTCAACATGCGTCGGGTACAGGCCCGTCTGGAGCGCGAAGCCTCTGCAGTGGGTGAGACACTCGATAAGCACCAGCTGCGCCAGATGATCTCGACCGAGATTGGTGTGCCATTGCATGACGTTGAAATGATGGAAGGCCGTCTTTCCGGCTCTGATTATTCGCTTAACGCCACACAGTCTGCCGAAGACGAGGGCCGTGAGTGGATCGAAGCGCTGGCCGATGAAAGCGCCCAAGCTGCCGAGCGGGTGGAGGAGCAGCATGATACTGCTCAACTGCGCAATTGGCTGCTGACGGCGATGCAGGGGCTTTCGGATCGTGAGCAGTTCATCGTTCGCGAACGCAAATTGCGTGATCCATCGCGCACATTGGAAAGCCTTGGCGATGAGCTGAGCCTTAGCAAAGAGCGGGTTCGCCAGCTTGAGGCCGCAGCCTTCGGCAAGATGCGCAAGTCGCTTGAGATGCAATCGCGTGAGGTCTTTGCTTTCTTGGCCTAACCAATAGCACCAATACCCGCTGGGGCTGGCAGATTTCTGCGGCCCGGATTAAGGTCTCCCGAATGCAATCGGGGGGCCTTTATGCTGTCGGGCAAACATATTCTGCTGATTATCGGGGGCGGTATCGCCGCCTATAAGTCCCTCGATCTGATCCGCCGCCTGCGAGAGCGCGGCGCGCGCGTGACCCCGGTGCTCACCCGCGCGGGCGAGGAATTTGTAACCCCACTTTCCGTATCCGCGCTGACCGGCGTGAAGGTGTTCCGCGATCTCTTTGATCTCGGCGATGAAGCTGAGATGGGCCATATCCAACTGAGCCGCGCTGCCGATTTGCTGGTGGTGGCCCCGGCCACTGCCGATCTGATGGCGAAGATGGCGCAGGGGGCGGCGAATGATCTGGCCTCCACGCTTCTTCTTGCCACCGACACGCCCGTTCTGCTTGCGCCCGCGATGAATGTACGCATGTGGCAGCACCCCGCGACACAGCGCAACATCGCCACGCTGCGCGGCGATGGCATTGCGATGGTCGGCCCCAACGACGGCGACATGGCCTGCGGTGAATTCGGACCGGGGCGCATGGCAGAGCCGCTTGAGATTGTTGCCGCTGCAGAGGCGCAGCTTGGCGAGGGGCCGCTTAAGGGCAAACGCATTCTGGTGACCTCTGGTCCGACCCATGAACCGATTGACCCGGTGCGCTACATCGCCAACCGCTCTTCCGGCGCGCAGGGCACAGCAATTGCACGGGCGCTGGCGGCGATGGGGGCCGAGGTGGTCTTTGTTACCGGTCCCGCCGACGTGCCTCCGCCGTACGGGGTCGAAGTGGTGGCAGTCCAGACCGCCAAGGAAATGCTGGCGGCGGTCGAGCAAGCGTTGCCTGCCGACGCCGGTGTCTTTGCAGCGGCAGTGGCCGACTGGCATGTTGAAGGGGCCGGGGACCGCAAGCTGAAGAAATCTAAAGACGGTTTGCCGACGCTCTCTTTCGCCGAAAATCCCGATATCCTCAAAACCATCAGCCAGCGCAGCGAGGGCCGTCCTAGACTTGTGGTCGGCTTCGCCGCTGAGACCAACGACGTGCTGGCCCATGCCACAGCCAAACGCGCGCGCAAGGGCTGCGACTGGATCGTGGCCAATGATGTCTCTCCCGTCACTGGAATCATGGGCGGCAGCGAGAATGCAGTGACCCTGATCACCGAAGACGCCACCGAAGAATGGCCGCGCATGAGCAAAGACGCCGTGGCCACCCGGCTTGCGACCCGCATCGCCGCCGCGCTGGCCTGAGGAGGCACTATGACCACAATCAAACTCCGCTGGGCCGAGAGCACGGACCAAACCTTGCCGCTGCCCGCCTATGAAAGTGCTGGTGCTGCGGGGGCCGACCTGCGCGCCAACCTGCCCGAGGGCGCAGTCACGCTAGCGCCCGGTGCGCGGGCGCTGATCTCCACCGGCCTGCATATGGCGATCCCGCATGGGTTTGAGGTACAGGTTCGCCCCCGCTCTGGGCTGGCGCTGAAACATGGGCTCACGCTGATCAACAGCCCTGGGACCATCGACAGCGATTATCGCGGCGTGGTTGGGGTCATCCTCGGTAATACGGGCCAAGAGGCGTTTACGGTAGAACACGGCATGCGCATCGCACAGATGGTCGTGGCGCCCGTGGTGCAGGCGGGGTTTAATCTGGTCGATAGCCTCGATGACACGGCGCGCGGGGCGAGCGGTTTTGGCTCCACGGGGGCGACCTGATGCTGGCGGTTTTGATTATTGCCGCAGCGCTCTGGTTCGGCGGTGGGTTTCTCGGCCTGCCGCGCGGGCTGCGCGCGGGGCTGATTGCGGTGATGTATCTGGCGCTGGTGGGGCTGCATCTTGTCTTTCCGGATGATCACCCGCTGCGCCTTGCCACCGGCGGCAGCGCTGCCCCTTGGTTGCTTCTGGGGGGCTTTGTGATGCTGGTCGTGCTTTACCGGCAGGGGCTGAAAACTCTACGCGTGCGGGCCACACCGCCCGACGAGACCACGGCATCGGGCAGTTTCTCGGACAGTGAACTCAACCGCTACGCCCGCCACATCGTGCTGCGCGAAGTTGGCGGGGCCGGTCAAAAGGCGCTTAAAAATGCCAAGGTACTGGTTGTCGGCGCGGGCGGGCTTGGTGCACCTGCGCTGCAATATCTTGCGGCGGCGGGGGTTGGCACCATCGGGGTGATCGATGATGACGAAGTGGAAAACGCCAACCTGCAACGGCAGGTGATCCACAAGGACGCGGCCATCGGCACGCCCAAGGTCTTCTCAGCCCAGGCTGAGATGCTGGCCCAAAACCCCCATATCACTGTGCGCCCCTACCACCGCCGTTTGACTGACGACATCGCCGCCGACCTGGTCGCTGACTATGATCTCGTGCTCGACGGCACTGACAATTTCGACGCCCGCTACCGCGTCAACGCCGCTTGTGTCGCGGCAGGCGTGCCATTGATCTCAGGCGCACTGAGCCAATGGGAAGGACAGCTTAGTGTCTTTGATCCGGAACGCGGCGCGCCCTGTTATCGCTGCATCTTCCCCGAAGCGCCGGCGGCGGGCCTTGCGCCGTCGTGCGCCGAGGCAGGTGTCATCGGTCCGCTGCCGGGTGTGATCGGCACGATGATGGCGCTAGAGGCGGTCAAGCTGATCACCGGGGCAGGCAGCGTGCTGCGCGGTCAGATGATGATCTATGACGGGCTTTATGGTGAGAACCGCCAGATCAAGATTACCCGGCGCGGGGGCTGCGAAACCTGCGGCGGGTGATTGCAAGTCTTCCTGCCCGGCCCCATCTTGGGGCAAAGGAGACTTTCATGACAAATCCGCTGCTCGCCGAGTGGGACACGCCATTTGGCATCGCCCCCTTCGACCGTATTTCCGACGACGATTTCGCCCCCGCCCTGCAGGAGGCGCTGGCCGCCCACCGCGCCGAGATCGACGCCATTGCCAGCACCTCCGACGCGCCCACCTTCGCCAATACGGTTGAGGCGCTAGAGGCCTCGGGCCAAGCGCTCGACAAGGTGCTGAGTGTGTTCTTCACCGTCGCAGGTGCCGATAGCAACCCGGCGCGCGAGGCTTTGCAGCGCGACTTCTCGCCCGAACTGGCAGCGCATCAATCTGCCATCTCCGGCAATGAGGCGCTGTTCGCGCGGATCGCGGCGGTCTGGGAGGCGCGAGACAAGCTGGACCTGACCGGAGAACAGGCGCGGGTCTTGATGCTGTCCCACCGTGGTTTCGTTCGCGCCGGTGCGGCACTGGCGGGCGATGCGGCCAAGCGGATGAAAGAGATCAAGGCGCGACTTGCGGTATTGGGCACGCAGTTCACCCAGAACCTGCTGGCCGATGAGCGCGCATGGTTCATGCCGCTGGAGGAGGGCGACCTCACCGGCCTGCCGGACTTTGTGATCGACACAGCCCGCGCGGCGGGGGAGGAAAAGGGCGCAGATGGCCCGGTGGTCACGCTCTCCCGCTCGCTAATTGTGCCTTTCCTACAGTTCTCTGACCGGCGTGATCTGCGCGAGAAGGCGTTTCGCGCTTGGGAGGCGCGCGGGGCCAACGGTGGTGAGACCGACAACCGCGCCATTGCGGCTGAGACCTTGGCGCTGCGCGAAGAACGCGCGGCCTTGCTCGGCTACGACAATTTTGCGGCCTATAAGCTGGAAACGGAAATGGCCAAGACCCCAGCGGCAGTGCGCGATCTGCTGATGTCGGTCTGGAAGCCCGCCAAGGCGCAGGCAGACGCCGATGCGCAGGTCTTGACCGCGCTGATGCAAGACGACGGTGTGAACGGGCCGCTGGAGCCGTGGGACTGGCGCTACTACGCCGAGAAACGCCGCACAGCGGAGCATGATCTCGATGAGGCGGCGCTAAAACCCTATTTCCAGCTCGACCGGATGATCGACGCATCCTTCGACTGTGCCAACCGGCTTTTTGGTCTTGAGTTTGCACCGCTCGACGTGCCGCTCTACCACCCCGATTGCCGGGCGTGGGAGGTGACGCGCGAGGGCAAGCATGTGGCGGTTTTCATTGGAGATTATTTCGCGCGCGGCTCGAAACGCTCTGGCGCGTGGTGTTCGGCGATGCGGGCTCAGGCGAAGTTCCCGCAGGTGCAGGCACCGGTGGTCATTAACGTCTGCAACTTCGCCAAAGGCGATCCGGCGCTGCTGTCATATGACGACGCGCGGACGTTGTTCCACGAGTTCGGCCACGCGCTGCACCAGATGTTGTCGGACGTGACCTATGAAAGCGTCAGCGGCACCTCTGTCGCGCGCGACTTTGTTGAACTGCCAAGCCAGCTTTACGAGCATTGGCTAGACCAGCCTGAAGTGCTGGAAAAATTCGCCACCCACGCCCGCACGGGCGAGGCGATGCCGCGTGAGATGCTGGAGAAGGTGTTGGCCGCCGCGACATTCGACATGGGGTTCCAGACGGTGGAATATATCGCCTCGGCGCTGGTCGATCTGGAGTTTCACGACGGTGCGGCCCCGGCTGATCCGATGGCGCGACAGGCTGAGGTGCTCAGCAGCATCGGCATGCCTCAGGCGATCCGGATGCGCCACGCCACGCCGCAGTTCGCGCATGTGTTCGCCGGAGACGGCTATTCCAGCGCCTACTACAGCTACATGTGGTCTGAAGTGATGGACGCCGACGCTTTCGCCGCTTTCGAGGAAGCGGGTGGCGCTTTCGATACCGAGCGGGCTGAGGCGTTGGAAGCCCACATTCTCTCAACCGGCGGCAGCCGCGATCCAGCGGAACTTTACACGGCGTTCCGGGGGCGTTTGCCGGGGGTCGAAGCGCTGCTCAAAGGGCGTGGGTTGGCCGCCTAGGCCGATAGCCGAGGCCGGGGGTCAGTACCCCCGGTTGCGATCCACGACATGCAGCAGAGGCTCACCAGCCTCGCTGCGGCGGATGTTCTCGGCAATCACCTCCGAGGCCGTATCATTGCGCGTCGCGGCAGCAATATGCGGGGTCACGGTAACATGCGGATGCGCCCAATAGGGGTGGTCTTCGGGGAGCGGCTCTACCCGGAAGACATCAAGCGTCGCATGGGCGATCTGGCCGCTATCAAGCGCTGCAAGCAAGGCGTCATCGTCAATCAGCGGCCCGCGACCGGGGTTGATGATGAAAGCCCCCCTGGGCATCTGCGCCAGTGTCTCTGCATTCAGTACGTTTTGGGTGGCGGGGGTGTCGGGCATCAGCAGCACGGCGATCTCGGCGCTCTTTAGTGCCTCGGTCAAACCATCATCACCATGCAGGCAACGCACGCCTTCGACGGACTTTGCGCTTCGCGACCAGCCGCTGACGTTAAAGCCAAGCCCAACCAGCGCCTTGGCCACCGCCTGTCCAAGGGCGCCAAGCCCGAGGATCGCCACGCTGCGTTCGCGGGCGAGCGGTTGATCGCGCGGCACCCACTTGGCATCTTGGCGCGTGATGTCGATATCCAGCCCCAGATGATAGCGCAACACATGGCCCGTGACCCATTCCACCATGCCATGTGTCAGGCCGAAATCGACCATCCGGGTCAGGGGGATCTTGAGCGTCTCATTGCCGGTGATGTTCTCCACCCCGGCCCAGAGGTTTAGCACCGCTTTGGCGCGGGTGTAGGGCGTGAAATCCTGTAGGTCGCTATTCGGCGCATAGACAATGTAGTCAACATCTTCTGGTGGAAACTCGGTTGCGAGTTTGAATTCCCGCCCCGCCAGCGCGTTTGTGAGCGCCTTGTTCAGCGGCTTTTCATAGCCAGTCCAACGTTCGGCTTTGGCAGCGAAAAGAATATTGATCGTCATAAATTACCTCGGTCTATGAACATGCGCCGATTGAACAAAGCCGAAGGCCAAAAGCAGCACCAGCATGGCCGAGCCGCCGTAGCTCACCATTGGCAGCGGCACACCCACCACCGGGGCCAGCCCCATGACCATCGACATGTTCACAGCGAAAAAGAGAAAGAAGTTTAGCGCAATACCCAAAGTCAGCAGGCTGGAAAACCGATCCTTGTTCTTCACTGCCGACACCACACAGAACAGGATAATCAGCGCATAGAGGCACAAGAGCGACAGGCCGCCAACAAAGCCGAATTCTTCGGCCAGCGTGGTGAAGATGAAGTCGGTGTGTTTCTCAGGCAAGAAGTTCAACCGCGACTGGGTGCCCTGCATATAGCCGCGCCCCGACCATCCACCCGAGCCGAGCGCGATCTTGGATTGCGTGATGTGATAGCCTGCGCCCAAGGGATCCTGACTGGGATCAAGGAAAGTATCAATGCGTCGGTACTGATAATCCTTGAGCAACTGCCACGGCGTGCCGCGCGATTGGAAAACCGCAGTAACCAGCCCGATGGCAGCGGCGATGACGGCAGCAAAATAGGCCCAGTGGACCCCGGCAAGGAACATCAGCCCGCCCCCCGCCGTAAGCAGCAGGATCGAGGTGCCCAGATCGGGCTGCTTCAACACCAACGCAGTGGGAACCACGATGATCAGGATCGGCAACAGCACCCAGAACGGGCGCGAGACCTTTTTGACCGGCAGCCAGTCGTAATAGGCGGCCAGAAACACCACCAGCGTGATCTTCATCAACTCCGACGGTTGCAGCCGCATGAAGCCGATGTCGATCCAGCGCTGCGCGCCCATGCCGACAGAGCCGAATAATTCCACCGCGACCAACAGCACCAGCGTCGCCCCATAGGCCACGCCCGAGAGGTTGCGCCAGAGCCAGATCGGCACCATCGCCACGGTGAACATGATTGCCATGCCAATGCCAAACCGCTTCATCTGCGGCTCAGCCCAAGGATTGAAGGAACCGCCCGCGACTGAGTAGAGCATCAAAAAACCAACGCCCGCGACACTGGCCAACAGGATCGCCAGAGGCCAGTTCATAAACAGTATTTTGCGCAGGCCGGTGGGGACTGATTTGACCGTATGTTCGAGATAGCTCATGCCTGATCGTCCCCCTCCGCGCTGGCGGCGGTTTCGGGGGCGGTATTACGCAGTTCTTCTTGTTGGGTGGCAATGCGGCCCCGGTCAGACTTGGGGTAGGCTTCCAGCGGCGGTTCGCCCCCGGCCATCGCCTGCAACATCACATCGCGGGCAATCGGTGCCGCCGCGGTCGAGCCGCCTCCGCCGTGTTCCACCAATACGCAGGCCGCGTACTTCGGCTTGTCGAAAGGGGCAAAACACACAAAAAGCGCATGGTCGCGCCGTTCCCACGGCAGATCCGCGTTGCTGGTCACCCCACGCGCGCGCTCGGCAGCGGTGATGTTACGGACCTGACTGGTGCCGGTCTTGCCGGCCATGCGCATCGTCTCGTCAATGATGCGGCTGCGATAGCCGGTGCCGCGTCGATCGTTGACAACGTCGTACATCGCCTTGCGCAACTGGCGCAGGTTGTTCTCGTTCAGGCCCATCGGCTCGCCCGCACCGCTGGGCTGCTCCACACCGTCGATGGATTTGATCAACCGTGGTGTCACCACCCGCCCGGTGGCGATCCGGGCGCTCATCACTGCCAGTTGCAGCGGGGAGGACAGGGTGAAACCCTGCCCGATAGAGGCGTTGACCGTGTCGCCGACAACCCAATCCTCGCCCCGGGCCGAGCGTTTCCACTGTTTGGTCGGTGCAAGCCCGCCCGCGACTGAGGAAAGTGCCAGTTCGTGTTTGATCCCAAGGCCAAAGCGGTTCGACATGGCGGTGATCTTTTCGATGCCCACCTTCACGGCGAGGTCGTAATAATAGACGTCGCAAGATTGTTTGAGAGAATCTTGAAGGTTAACCCATCCGTGGCCCGCGCGTTTCCAGCAGTGGAACCGCCGCCCCGCGACTTCCAGATGGCCAGGGCAATATACCGTCTCTTCGGGGCCGACGATGCCCTCTTCGATAGCGGCGAGTGCGACGATCATCTTGAAGGTTGAGCCGGGCGGGTAGGTGCCCTGTACCGGCTTGTTCACCAAGGGTCGGTATTTGGAATTCAACAGCGGATTATAATCCGCCGAGGAGATGCCGCCGATAAAGAGGTTCGGGTCATAACTGGGCGAAGAGGCCAATGCGGCCAGATCGCCATTCTCGCAGTCAATAATGACCACGGCGGCGCTTTCGTCTCCCAGACGGGCCTGCACATAGCGTTGCAGATTGGCGTCGACGGTCAATTGCAGATCCGCCCCGGCCTGACCTTCGCGCCGCTCAAGTTCGCGCATCACCCGACCGGTGGCGTTCACCTCGACGTGTTTGGTGCCAGCAGAGCCGCGCAGCAGGCTTTCGGCGCGGGCCTCAACGTTGATTTTGCCAATTTGGAAACGGGGAATGCGCAGCACCTGATCTGGGTCTTCTAGGGCATCTAGGTCGGCTTGGCTTACCCGGCCCACGCGGCCCACCACATGCGCAAAATCCGCGCCGCGCGGGTAGACGCGGGTTAGACCCACTTCGGGTGTCACGCCGGGCAGGGCAGGGGCGTTGACGCTGACCTTGCTCACGACCTCCCAACTGACGTCATCGACGATGGTGACGGGCAAGAACGGGGCAGAGCGGGCCATCTCGGCCATGGCGCGCGCGCGGGTTTCCTCGTCGATCTCAATGACCTGCGCCAAACGCTCCATCACCGCGTCGATGTCGCCCGCATCTTCGCGCACCATGACGATCCGGTAAGAGGGCACGTTGTCGGCCAGCTGCACGCCGTTGCGGTCGAAAATTTCGCCACGGGAGGGCGGGATCAACCGGATGTTGATCCGGTTCTCTTCGGCCAGCAGGCGAAATTGATCGGCTTGATCAACTTGCAAATAGCGCATCCGCGCGGCCAGACCGCCCATGAACAACAGCTGCGCCCCGCCCAGAAGCGCGGCGCGGCGGGTCAGGCGCATGTGGTTGGCATCGTTGTCGGCGCGGCTACGTCTCATCTTATCGATCCCCGATCATACCCGTTTACCAAGCGCATCCAGATCGCCCGGCGCGGTCTTGCGCACCCCCATAATACCATGGGTCACGGCCACAATCAGCGGATAAGCGAGCGTGGTCAGTGCCAATTCCGTGAGGTTCAGCGACATCGAGGGCGTGGGCACCAGCGCAAAGCTCAGCAGAATGCGGTTGGCAAAGATCACCATGGTCAGGATCACGGACACGGTAAGCCATTCGGCAGCAAAGCTTGCATCGCGCAGGTGCCGCCCTCGGGATTTAAGGTTCTCCACCCCGAGCAGCGCCAGCACTGCCCAAAGTCCGGGAGGGCGTTGCAGCAACAAGTCTGAAAGCAAAAAGATCAACGCCAGGAAAATGGCGGGCACATATTCCGGCCGCCGCAACCCCCACGCGCAGGCGAAGCCCAGCAGCAGATCGGGGCCTGCCCAGCTGCGCGGGGTCGTCTCAAGTGGTAGAAGGTGGAAAAACAGGATCACCAGCGCCAGCGCCACAAAGCTCAGGCGCATGACCCACAACCGGCTGCGCGACAGATCGGTCATTGGTTCACCCCAACCGGGGCTGCCGGTTCGGCCAAGGGGCCATCCGAAGTGATGACATGCGCGGTGTCTGGTACTTTTTCATTGCCGTGGTTGCGTAACACGCGGAGGAACTCCAACCGCTCGTAATCCGCTGCCAAGCGTACCCGAAGGCGCCCACCCGGATCGGCGGCGACTTGGCCGATAAGGATGCCCGCAGGGAAAACTCCGCCATCGCCTGAGCTGATGACACGGTCACCGGGGCGAACCAACTCGCGGTTTTCGATGAAATCGAGCGGCGGCGCGGCGCTGTTGTCGCCTGCGACCATCGCGCGTTGGCCCGAGGGTTGGATTGTTGCCGGAATGCGGCTGGAAGCGTCGGTCAGCAGGATCACGCGCGCCGTGTTTTTGCCCACACCTGCAATGCGCCCCACCAGCCCGATGCCGTCCATCGTCGCCCAACCCTCGACCAGCCCATCGCGCGCGCCGACGTTCAAGAGCACCGATTGGCGATAGGGCGAGCCGCTGTCGGCCAGCACCGTGCCAGTGATGAAGGTAAGGCGCGGATCGAGCCGGACGTTGTTGAGGTCCAGCAGTCGAGCGTTCTCTTGCTCTAGCTGCAAGGCCGCTTCTTTCCATGCCTGCATCTGGCGCAGTTCCGAGCGCAGCTCGCGGTTCTGTTCGCTGAGGCGTTGGTAGCTTTGGAAATCGCGCAGCAGGTTGATGGTGCCGGTCACCGGGGCCATGGCCCAGTCGAGGTTGGGCACGAAATGGTCGGTCACCTGCGCGCGGAAACGCTCGACGCGGGGGCTGTCAATGCGCCATAGCAAGAAGACCCCGGTCAGCGCCAGCACCAGCACAGCCAGCAACAACCGGCGCAAAGGGCCGGTGAAATCACTGGAACTGGAGCGGTCTTTGGGCATCTGTGCTGAAACTCCCGCCCGGTCAGGCGGGGCGTTGTCGCCGCGTGCCGGGTCTGGCTAACTTGCCAGTGTTAACTGTCGTAGTCGATCGCGTGGCGCAGCTGTTTCTCGTACTCCAGCGCCTTGCCAGTGCCGAGCGCCACGCAATTGAGCGGCTCATCCGCGACCGAGATCGCAAGGCCGGTCTGCTCACGCAGCGCCAGATCAAGATCGCCCAGCAGCGCACCGCCGCCTGTCAGCATCACGCCACGGTCGACGATGTCAGCGGCAAGATCGGGCGGGGTGGTTTCCAGCGCGGTCATGACGGCTTCGCAAATCTGCTGCACCGGTTCGGCCAGCGCTTCGGCGATCTGCGCTTGGGTCACTTCGATTTCCTTGGGCACGCCATTCAACAGGTCACGGCCCCGGATCTGCATCGAGGTGCCGCGCCCGTCATCGGGCATGCGCGCCGTACCGATAGAGGTTTTCACCCGCTCGGCTGTCGTCTCCCCGATCAGCAGGTTTTGCTGGCGGCGCAGGTAGCTGATGATGCCCTCATCCATACGGTCACCGCCGACGCGGACAGAGCGTGCATAGACGATGTCACCCAGAGAAAGCACCGCGACTTCTGTGGTACCGCCGCCGATGTCGACGACCATGTTGCCCGTCGGATCAGTAATCGGCATGCCTGCACCGATGGCGGCTGCGATGGGTTCTGCAATCAGCCCGGCGCGGCGTGCACCAGCGGAAAGCACCGACTGGCGGATTGCGCGTTTTTCCACTGGGGTCGCGCCATGCGGAACGCAGACGATGATCTTGGGCTTAGAGAAGGTCGAGCGCTTGTGCACCTTGCGGATGAAGTGCTTGATCATTTCTTCGGCGGTGTCGAAGTCGGCAATGACCCCTTCGCGCATCGGGCGGATCGCCTCGATGCTGCCCGGCGTCCGGCCCAGCATCAGCTTGGCGTCTTCGCCCACGGCCAGCACTTTCTTAACGCCGTCTTTAACGTGATAGGCTACCACCGAAGGCTCGCTTAACACGATGCCCTTGCCCTTGACGTATACCAGCGTGTTCGCGGTGCCGAGGTCGATCGCCATATCGGAGGAGAACAGGCCGCGGAATTGATCGAGGATGGACATAACAGTAGCGGAGCCTTGCAAATATTCGGACAGGCCCGCCTGCATGGGACCACGCGCGGGCTACTGGCTCTTATAGGGCGCACAGGGGCAGGGCGAAAGGGGCAAGACCGCAAAGGTGGCGCGATATTGCCGCCGCGCTATCATAGAGCGGTATATTTAAGGCGGAGGTCAACGATACCATGCAAAAGATCCAGACACTTGGGGTGCATCACATCACCCTCACCGGGGCGGATCGGCAAAGCTCGATCGACTTCTGGGAAGGCGTTTTGGGGATGCCTTTCATCTTTGACCAGCCCAATTTGGATGACCCGGATGAGGGGCATCTCTATTTTGATCCCGGCGACGGGCGGCTGATCACGATCTTTACCAATGAGACCCGCAAGCGGGTGCACAACCGCACGCCGATGGATCCGGGCTGCGTGCATCATTTGGCGTTCGAGGTGGACCGCGCGATGTTTGACCAAATCCCCGAGCGGTTAGAGGCACGGGGTATCGGGCATTCGGGGGTGAAAGACCGGGGCTTCATGCATTCGATCTATTTTAAGGATCCGCTGGGGCAGTTGATTGAACTGGCCTGCTACACTTTCATCCCGCCGCGCGGGTCAAGCCATGCTGAGGTGATGCTGGAGGCGCATAAGCTGCGCGTTGCGGCGGGGGATGATCATATCCAGCGGCAGCATTTGGCGGATGCGGTGGTCAAGATTGTGGAGCGGGGGCAGGCGTCGCTGAGCGAAGATCGCGGGGCGAAGAACCCTTATTGAGGGTGAGTGTGCCACCCTGGACCGGAATCAAGCCGCAGGCGCCGGGCATCGCCTGCCCGCCCGGACGGGGAGGCGATTTGTTGACGCTGGGTATGCCACTTTGAGGGTACGCCATGGCTGATCAATAAAGTGGTATGAACTAAGGTTTGGTTCGCCACCCCGCGGGCAGGCGATGCCCTACTTCCATACTGCACACGTAAAAAGGGGCGGGGTCTTACCCCCGCCCCGCCGTTCAGCTCACATCTTTGTAGTTAATCTCACGCTTGTCCGTGCCGCCCTTCTCGCGCCGCACCAAAAGACGGTTCAGCGCGTGAATATAGGCCCGCACGCTCGCCACCACGGTATCGGTATCGGCAGATTGCCCGGTCACGATACGGCCCTCTTCCTCCATCCGCACGGAAACCGTTGCTTGTGCGTCGGTGCCTTCGGTCACGGCATGCACCTGATACAGCTGCAAGCGCGCGGTATGCGGCACCAGCGCTTTGATGCAATTGAACGCAGCATCAACGGGGCCATCGCCCGTTTGATTGGTGAACTGCTCAGCACCGTCCACTTCAAGTACCATGTCAGCAGTCTGCGGGCCATCGGTGCCGCAAACCACTTTAAGGGACTTGAGGCGAATGCGGTCTTCCTCGGGGTCGGTCGCGGTGCGCATCAGCGCGATCAGATCGTCCTCGTAGATTTCCTTTTTGCGGTCGGCCAATTCCTTGAACCGCACAAAGACATCCTTGAGCTGGTTGTCGCCCAACTCAAACCCGAGGTCTTCCAGCTTGGACCGCAGCGCCGCGCGGCCCGAGTGTTTGCCCATGACGATATTGGTCTCGGTCAGACCCACATCCTCAGGGCGCATGATCTCAAACGTCTCGGCGTTCTTGAGCATGCCATCTTGGTGGATGCCTGACTCATGCGCGAAGGCGTTTTTGCCGACGATCGCTTTGTTGAACTGCACCGCAAAGCCCGAAACGGCGGCAACCCGGCGCGAGATGTTCATGATCTTGGTGCTGTCGATACGCGTTTGATACGGCATGATGTCATTGCGCACCTTCAGCGCCATGACGACCTCTTCGAGGGCGGTATTGCCTGCGCGTTCGCCCAAACCGTTGATGGTGCATTCCACCTGCCGTGCACCGGCCTCGACAGCGGCAAGGCTGTTGGCCGTCGCCATACCCAGATCGTTGTGGCAGTGCGTGGCAAAGATGATCTCATCCGCGCCCGGCACGTTTTCGAGCAGTTTGGTGATCAGATCGGCGCTTTCGCGCGGGGCGGTGTAGCCCACGGTGTCGGGGATGTTGATCGTGGTGGCCCCGGCTTTGATAGCGATCTCGACGACGCGGTAGAGGTAATCAAGTTCCGTCCGTGTGGCATCCATTGGCGACCATTGCACATTGTCACACAGATTGCGCGCATGGGTCACGGTTTCATGGATGCGGTCGGCCATCTCGTCTTGGGTCAGGTTCGGAATAGCGCGGTGCAGGGGCGAGGTGCCGATGAAGGTGTGAATGCGCGGCTTACGGGCATGTTTCACGGCCTCCCAGCAGCGGTCGATGTCGCCCAATTGGGCGCGGGCAAGGCCGCAGATCACGGCGTTCTGGCTTTGGCGGGCAATCTCGCTCACCGCGTTAAAGTCGCCTTCCGAAGCGATGGGGAAGCCTGCTTCGATGATGTCGACGCCCATCTCATCCAAAAGCTGCGCGATCTCCAGCTTCTCAGCGTGGGTCATCGTCGCCCCGGGGGATTGTTCGCCATCCCGCAAGGTTGTGTCAAAGATCAGCACACGGTCCTGTTTCGTCATATCTGTCATCCTGGGTTCTTTCTTTGCTGGTATCCTTGGCGCGCGACACATCCCTCTGAGCGGGCGCGCCGAAGGGCACGCTCAGAGGCGAATTAGGTGCAGCAAGTTGGCACGCAGCAGGCCCGCGCAGCGGCGCGGCAGGGTCGGGATATGGACGGCCTGTGTCATAGGAGTAGTTATACGCAGCCGTTTTCAAATGGAAAGGGGGTGTTGCGGGTTTTGTTTGCCCCTGCGTCAGCGCCGCCTATCTTCTCTGAAGCGGAGGGCGTCATGGAAATGCATCGACCACAAAACCAAACGCAGTGGGGACAGGGATGAGCGCGCGGGTGCTTGTCATCGGTGCAAGTGGTGGCATCGGTGCAGCACTGGCGGCGGCCGGTCGGTCGCGGGGCGATGCGGTGACCACGCTGTCGCGCTCGGCTGATGGGTTTGACGTGACGGATGAAGCTTCGGTTCGCACCGGATTGGAGAGGCTTGCCGGCCCGTTCGATGCGGTGATTGTCGCCACTGGCGCTTTAGAGATCGACGGCGCAACTCCAGAGAAAACGATCAAAGCGGTTACCCAAAAGGCCATGATGAACCAGTTTGCCTTAAACGCTGTCGGCCCCGCATTGGTCTTGCGCCACGCGGAGAAGCTCCTCCCGCGCGACAAGCGTGCAGTCTTTGCCGTATTGTCGGCGCGGGTCGGCTCTATCGGGGATAACCGTTTGGGCGGCTGGATCAGCTACCGCAGCGCCAAGGCGGCGGTGAACCAGATCGTGCATACCGCTGCTATTGAGCTTAGGCGCAGCCATCCGCAGAGCATCTGCGTGGCTCTGCATCCCGGCACTGTGGAAACCGCTTTCACCAAGAAATATGTTGGCCGCCATTCAGCCGTTCCGGCCTCAGAAGCTGCGGACAATCTGCTGACTGTGATAGACGGGCTGACCCCTGCGGATAGTGGCGGGTTCTTCGACTGGGGCGGAAAGGCGGTGGCATGGTGACCCGTCTGGTTTTGATTTTGGGGGATCAACTCTCCCTGAACCTGTCGTCGCTGCGCGCGGCCAACAAAGCGCGTGATGTGGTGGTCATGGCCGAAGTGGCGCAAGAGGCGGAATATGTGCGCCATCATCCCAAGAAAATCGCGCTGGTCTTTGCGGCCATGCGCAAGTTTGCGCGTGCGTTGGAGGAGGACGGCTGGGCCCTGCGCTACACCCGGTTGGACGATCCTGAGAACGCGGGCTCACTCGTCGGCGAGTTGCTGCGCCGGGCAGAAGAGACGGGCGCGAGCGAGGTGGTCGTCACAGAGCCGGGGGAGTGGCGCCTGATTAACACGCTGACCGATGCGCCGATCCCGACGCATCTCTTGCCGGATGACCGCTTTATCGCCAGCCGCAAACGGTTTGAGGACTGGGCCGAGGGGCGCAAGGCGCTGCGGATGGAGTATTTCTATCGCGAGATGCGCCGCGAAACCGGACTGCTGATGGAGGGCGATGATCCCGCGGGCGGTAAGTGGAATTTTGACCATGACAATCGCAAGCCGCCCAAGGAGGGGTTAGAGTTTCCCGCGCCGCTCAGCTTTGCACCGGATGCCGAGACCCAAGCGGTGCTGGACCTTGTGGGCACGCGCTACGGCGATAACTTCGGCGATTTGGAACCGTTTGATTTTGCTACAACGCGCGAGGAAGCGTTGCAGGTCTTGGCATATTTCATCGCCCAGGCCCTGCCGCGTTTTGGCGATTACCAAGACGCGATGATGCAGGATCAGCCCTATCTCTTTCACGCGCTGATCTCTCCTTACCTTAACCTCGGACTGCTGGGGCCGATGGAGGTGTGCCGCGCTGCTGAAAAAGCATGGCAGGAAGGTGCGGTCCCAATCAACGCCGCCGAAGGGTTTATCCGGCAAATCCTCGGCTGGCGGGAATACGTCCGGGGCATCTATTTCCTTGAGGGGCCGGAGTATACCGCGCGCAACGTGCTACAACACGACCGCGATTTGCCTGCCTTTTACTGGGGTGCTGAAACGCAAATGAACTGCGTGCGCCAGACTGTCGCTCAGACCCGCAAATACGCCTATGCGCATCACATCCAACGGCTGATGGTGACGGGCAATTTTGCCCTGCTGGCCGGAATCGACCCGCATCAGGTCCATGAATGGTATCTTGAGGTCTATGCCGATGCCTATGAATGGGTCGAAGCGCCCAATACCGTTGGCATGAGCCAGTTCGCCGATGGCGGGGTCATTGCTTCAAAACCCTATGTATCGTCCGGCGCTTACATCAACCGCATGTCGGACTATTGCAAAGGGTGCAGCTATAGCGTCAGCGCCAAGACGGGGAGGAAGGCTTGCCCGTTTAACCTGCTCTACTGGCACTTCCTGGATCGTCACCGCGAGCGGTTTCAGGGGAATGCGCGCATGAGAAACATATACGCGACATGGGACCGGATGGATGCGGATCGCCGAGAGGCGGTCTTGCGTGATGCCGGGAACTGGTTGCAGCGGTTGGAAGCGGGCGAGATCGTTTAGGCCGCAGCTAGTCCTTGGGTGCAGACTGTACAGGATGAATATCCTGACTGTCCTGCGGAGCCTCGGCGCGGTCGAACATGCCATAGTCACGGATCACATGGGCAATGCGGAGGTGGTAGTCGGTAAAGATCCCCTCACGCCCCGCTGCCTGCGCGCCGCGATGCGCGGTCAGCTTACGCCAATTCTGCACCGCCTCTTCATCGCGAAAGAAGGAGAGCGACAGCAGCTTTTCAGGGTTGGTCAGGCTTTGGAAGCGCTCGACTGAAATGAAGCCGTCGATTTCATCCAGAAGCGGGCGCATCTTGGCTGCGATGTCGAGGTATTCCTCGCGGCGGTCGGGGTGGGGGAAGACTTCGAAGATGACAGCGATCATGGTGGCTCCGCGCGGTTGCTGCCCTATGCTAGCCCGAGTTTTCGGATAAAGAAAAGGCCCGGAGATCACCCTCCGGGCCTTTCATTGTCAAATCTATCGCGGCTTAGCGCACAACGTCGACGATCAGGTTTGTCTCATTGTCGACCAGCACAGTTGCGCCGTTAATGTTGACATAACGGTAGTCCGATTCCGGCACTTCGAATGTTGTTACGGTCTTTGGGATGCCTGCGCCGACCACAACTTCGCCGTCAAGGTAGACGGTCTCAACTGGGTTCTCGCGGACATAAGTGATGGTTTTCTCTTCCGGCTCGGCTGCGGCGGAACCCGCTGCGCCACCGATAATGCCACCGGCAATGATGCCACCGATCGGGCCGCCAACGGCATAGGCTGTCAGGGCACCCAGTGTGGCGCCAGCAGTCGCGCCTGCGGTCTCATTTTCAGCGGTACCTTCGGGGTTTTCGTAGGTCACGGTGCCGACTTCGACACTTGCAGGGCGGGTGGTCAAGGCCACGGCCTGCTCTTCGACGCCAACGGCGAGGTAATCAGAAGAGGACCAGCCCATTGCGTCGCCGAATTTCACCTGGCACCAAGATTGGCCGTCAAGGCAGCCTTCGACCATTGCGGCTTCGCCACCGGGGATGACACCGACAATGTCGAACTGCGGGCCGGGGCCCGAACGGATGTTAAGATCGGTTGCGGCATAGGCCTCGGCCGATTGTGCATAGACAGGTGCAGCAGCACTCAAAGCGATGGCAGATACCATTCCAAGTTTAACGATATTCATCTCATAACCCTTTCTGTTCGGCGGGGAGTGCCCTGCGGGAAATCCGGCGCCGTTGTTGGTCGTGTCTGGACAACTGTGGAGGGACGAGTTCGTTCCGGGCTATTTGTATGGTGCGCAGATTTTTTAACATAACTTCAACTGTTTAGGCAACACTCCGCCTGCAGGTGGCGGAGAGGCGCTCGCTCGTACGACCCGTGTAAGTAGTCGGAAACCCAAGTGATAGGTTGTGAGTTATGAGGCATCGCGCCAGCGGGCGGCTGTGGGGTAAGGAGCGCGCATGGAGGTAAGTTGCGGGCCGGGAGCGGATCGGTGATTTTGAGGTTGGCTGACCGAGATCTGTTCCGCTACCTCTCGTGCGGTCCGCTGGTCATAGCCAGCCGCGACACAATCCCCGACGGTGCCATTCTCGTCGAGCAGGATACGCAGGATGCCGTCCAAAGCGCTATCTTCTGGAGAATATTTCGCCGGGGCAGGCGTCACATCTCCAGGCCCCAGCATCCAATTCCGGCGGGCATCGTTTCGCCAGCGGCAGAGATCACCAACCTCAGTCTGATAAAGGTCTTTAATGGGATTGAAGTCACCCGGTATCGCCGCCTGCCCAACCGCAGCGGCGGATTTGTTCTGCGCAGTAAGCAACATCTCTCCCGCGGCATCTGCTGAGACGCGCAGCATCAGGCCGCGCAGATGGGGGGCAAGGCTATCGTCACTCACCCGTGTGCCCAGCTCCGCCAGACTGTCGCGCAGTGCGGAATGTGCCGCGCCTTTCGCAGGGGGCGCAATCTGACGGACATTCTCAGGCCCCAAGGCATCCAGCGCAAGCGCCGCTGTCAGGGCGGTATCATTTCCCTCGGCTTGTTCGATAAGCACCTGAGTGAACCCCATCTTGGTCACATAGTCCCGCAGCCCCACGACCATGGCGCGGTAGTCCCGCTCAAGGGCGTCTGGTTGTGGCGCGAGGTCTCCGGCCACGATCTGCCAGCCCTCAGCCCCACGCGCCAGATCCATATGGGCGATGGCATCGTCGAAGGCAGGCAGATGCAGCGCCAGCTTGCCTCCGGGGTTCAGCGCGAAAGAGCCGCCGTCGTATACCCTTTCGTCCTGCCCACCGGTCATGTTGAGGTAAATCAGCGGCAGTTCCGTCTCAATCACCCGCGCGACCATATGGTTTAGCCGCCGATCCATCGCCCCTCGCTGGTGCGCCGCGGCATTGGGTACGAGCAGAAGTTCAGCCCCAGTCTCGGCCTGTGTTTCGGCGACATCGCCTGTCCAACCATCGGCACCGATAGGCGCGCCGATGCGCAGCCCTGCGACCGCAAAGGGGCCGCTGATTGGGGCAGCATCAAAGTCAGAGCCCCGTTCGAGGCTGTGTTGGAGCACCCGATGGGCGATCTTTCCCTCGATAAGGACCAGATAGGCGTTATAGACCTGCGTGCCTTCGACCCACGGTGCGCCAAGCGCCAGTGCGGGGCCATCGGCACAATGGGCGGCGAGCGCCTCCAGATGGGTCAAGACATCGCGTTGGAACGCAGGCTTTCGCAGCAACGCTTTCGCATCATGACCGGTAAGAAACATCTCAGGTAGGGCGACCATCTGCGCCCCGGCGTCGCGGCCAGCTTCCCATGCCTTGCGCGCCTGTGCGGCATTGCCGGGCAGATCGCCGACCGTGGGGTTCAACTGCCCGAGGGTGAGGCGAAAGCGGTCTGACATGGCAAGGCTCCGGGCTGGCTGGCGTTTGTTCGATGTAGCAGATCAAAGCCATAGCGAAACCCCACAGGCCTGCGGTCCGAAGTGCCGCGCTGCGCTGCATCGGCCGAAACCGGCGTGCGTTACCTGCAAACACGTTGCCTCTGCTGTCTATCGCCCTTAACCTCAGGCCGAATGACACTTAACGAGATCGGGAATTTCCGCCCATGTTGCACCGCAGCCTGCCCCTCTGTCTGATTGCCCTTCTTGCCACCCCGCTCGCGGCGCAAGACGGACAGGTGCTGACCAAGGAATACGACGACGGCGGCATCTATGAAGGCACCTTTCAGGGCGGTCTTCAGCATGGCACCGGCACCTATAAGTTGCCCAATGGCTATGAGTATTCCGGTGAATGGGTCGAGGGTGAGATCAAGGGCGAGGGTGTCGCGCGTTTCCCCAATGGTTCGGTCTATGAGGGCAATTTCGCCAAGGGCAAGCCCGAAGGTTTGGGCAAGATCACCTTTGCTGATGGCGGCACCTATGAGGGTGAATGGGAAGCTGGCGCGATCATGGGCCAAGGCGTCGCGATCTATGCCAATGGCGTGCGGTATGAGGGCGCGTTTCGCAATGCCAAGCACCACGGCAAGGGCGTGATGCAAAGCCCCGGCGGTTATGAGTACAAAGGCGACTGGGTCGATGGCGTCAAACAGGGCGTCGGCACGATCACCTACCCCGATGGGGCCGTCTATGAAGGCGAGATCCAAGGCGGCAAGCGCAGCGGCCAAGGCACGCTGACCATGCCCGATGGGTTGGTCTATGTGGGGCTGTGGAAAGACGGCCAGATCGACGGGACCGGCACGCTGACCCAGCCCAACGGCGATGTCTACGAAGGCACGCTGGTGGCGGGCCGTCGCGAGGGCAAGGGCACGGTCACCTACGAGAATGGCGATACCTATGAGGGTGACTTCAAAGATGACCGCCGCGACGGGCAGGGGACGTTCACTGGCACCGATGGCTATGTCTATACCGGGTCATGGGTCGCAGGGCAGATTGAGGGCGAAGGTCAGGTGACCTACCCCGACGGGTCGGTCTATGTCGGCACGTTCCGCAGCGATCTGGCTGACGGCACGGGCAAGATCACCTACCCCGATGGATCGACCTATGAGGGCGCATGGGCCGCAGGCGTCATCGAAGGTGAAGGTGTTGCCACCTATACCAATGGCGTCGTTTATGAGGGCGAATTCAAGGACGCCCGCAACCACGGCCAGGGCGTGATGACCTATGCTGATGGCTACCGCTATGAAGGCGGCTGGCAAGACGGTCAGCGGGACGGGCAGGGCAAAGCGACCTATCCCGACGGCACGGTTTACGAGGGCGCATTCGCTGACGGCCAGCGCCACGGTCAGGGCAAGATCACCATGGCCAGCGGATTTGTCTATGAGGGCGACTGGACCGATGGCGAGATTGAGGGCCAAGGCGTGGCAACCTACGCCAATGGCGATGTCTATGAGGGCACCTTCAAAGCGGGCAAACGTCAGGGCAACGGTACGATGCGCTATGCCAGTGGCGAAGAAGCCACGGGCGATTGGGCGAATGGCGCTTTGAACGACGGCACCACTGCGGCGACACCCGAAGCCGAAGCCGAAGCCGAAGCGCCTGAGGGCGAGGCACTGCCTGCGGATCAGGCACCGCCAGCGGATGACGCAGAAGAGAATGCCGCCGAAGATGGCCCTGAAGAACAAAGCGTTGAAGAGGACACTTCAGAGGTTGTCCCAGCCCCGAGTGGCGCCACAGCAGACGGCGGCTGACCCCCGCCATTACTGGACAACGCCCGCGCCCTGTGGCAAGCCCGCGCGCAACAGGAGTACGCCAGATGTCCAACCCTACGATCACCCGTTTCGCCCCGTCCCCCACTGGCTATATCCACGTGGGCAACCTGCGCACCGCGCTGATGAACTACCTCATCGCGCGCAAGGCAGGCGGCACGTTCATTCTGCGCATCGACGACACTGACCCCGAGCGCAGCCGCGAAGAATATGTCGACGGCATCAAGCAAGACCTCGAATGGTTGGGCTTGGAATGGGACCGGGTTGAGCGCCAGTCCGAACGGTTGGACCGCTACCACGCCGCGGCCGAAGACCTGCGCGCCAAGGACCGTTTCTATGAAGCGTTCGAGACGCCGACGGAGCTGGACCTCAAGCGCAAGAAGCAGCTTAACATGGGCAAGCCGCCGGTCTATGACCGCGCCGCGCTGAACCTCAGCGACGACGAGAAAGCCGCCCTGCGCGCGGAGCGCGGCGAGGGTGTCTGGCGTTTCAAGCTGGATCAGCAGCGGATCGAATGGGACGACGGTATTCTGGGCGACATCTCTATCGACGCGGCATCGGTCAGTGACCCGGTGTTGATCCGCGGCGATGGGCAGATTTTGTATACGCTGGCGAGTGTTGTCGACGACACCGACATGGGCGTGACCCATGTGGTGCGCGGCTCGGACCATGTGACCAATACCGCGACGCAGATCCAGATCATGCAGGCGCTGGGCAACGGCGCTGTTCCGTCCTTTGCGCATCACTCGCTGTTGACCGGCCCGCAGGGCGAAGCACTGAGCAAACGCTTGGGCACATTGGCCCTACGTGATCTGCGTGAGCAGGGGGTTCAGCCTTTTGCGCTGCTAAGCCTCATGGCGCGGTTGGGATCGTCCGATCCGGTGGAGCTGCGTACGGAGATGGCGCAGTTGATCGACGGGTTCGACATCAACCGCTTTGGGTCGGCCCCTACGAAGTTTGACGTTCAAGATCTTTTCCCACTGACAGGGCGCTATTTGCAGCAGCTGCCCCTTGAGGCCGTGAAGGACGACATCACAGCCATTGGCGTGCCTGAAGATCAGGCGGGGCAGTTCTGGGCCGTCACGCGAGAAAATATCTCGACGTTGAAAGATTTGGGTCCTTGGTGGACCATGTTCCGCGACGGTGCCGAGCCGGTCATCGCCGAGGAAGACCGCGAGTTTGTGGCCCAGGCCATGCTGCTGCTGCCCGACATGCCCTTTGACGAGAGCACATGGTCAAGCTGGACCGCGCAGGTCAAGGAAGCCACGGGCCGCAAAGGGCGCGGGTTGTTCCGGCCTTTGCGTTTGGCGCTGACGGGGCAAGAACACGGGCCGGAGATGGCGCAGGTTATGCCGCTCTTGCAGACCGTCAAAGCACGCGGCTGAGGCGGGCCGAGTGCAGGCGGGGGCGCTGCCCCCGGACCCCCGCGGGTATTTGAAAAAGGATGAATGAAGCGGTTAGAAGTTCTTCTTTGTGAAGGGGACTTCGTCGCGTGATTTCACCTGTAGCGACAAGCGGTCTATGTGGTGATCGACCACCCCTGTTTCTTCTGGCGTTAGGGTCTGGTGGCGCGGATAAAGGGGCGCTGCGCGGTCGTCCAAAATGGGCGTGTCCCAGCCTTCGGTAGTGTCAAAGAAGCGTGTGGCGCCATCGGTGCCGAACTCGCGCAAGAAGCCTTGGACCACGACATCGAGATAGCTGAGCAGGATCACGTGATCGCCGTGGTCGACCGCGATTTCAAGCGGGATCGCGTAATGGGCGATGTCGGGCGCGGGGACGATATCATGGACCACGGCACCGCCTGAGGCATGGCGTTCGTAGCTATACTCACGCCGGTCCAGCGCCGCCCAATCCGCGCCCGGCACGGCGGCGATAAGCCCGTCGATGCGGGTGCTTTGATCCTGAACAACGCTGAGATATACGATGTCGCGCCCTTCGGCGCGGACCCATTTGCGCCGCCATCCGTCGAGGCGCGCGGGCCGGGCGTCGGGGTAGGTGTGGGTATTGCGGTTCACAAGGCTGCCGTAGCCGAAAAAATAGGGTGTCATGCGCGAAGGGTCCTGTATTTGTCGCGCGCACCAAAACATGTGTCGTATCCGGCTACAAGCATGCTTGACGCAGAGGTATGCCGCAGCATACGAAAGGCGCAATCGTCACGGGAGAATCGGTTAATACCGATGCCGAAGGAGCAACCGCCCCGGAAACTCTCAGGCCCCAGGACCGTGACGTGACCAAAAACTCTGGAGAGATGCGCGGATGCGCACGCCGAAGGGATAACGATCTCAGGCGGAAGGACAGAGGGGGCATCATGCGCGGCAGACGCTGCGCAGAGGTGCCGGCATGGTCAAAAGGTCATCCGGAAGCGACAGGAAAGGCGAACCGGATGAGCGATCTCAAGCAGACGGCATTGCATGATTTGCATGTGGAACTGGGGGCCAAGATGGTGCCCTTTGCGGGCTATGCGATGCCCGTGCAATATCCCCTCGGCGTGATGAAAGAACATCTGCACACCCGCGCCGCCGCCGGGTTGTTTGATGTGAGCCACATGGGGCAGGTCGTCGTGCGTGCGACGTCGGGCAGCTATGAGGATGCAGCCTTGGCGATGGAGACGCTGGTGCCGGTTGATGTGCTGGGTCTGGGTGAAATGCGCCAGCGCTATGCGATGTTCACCGATCCCAACGGTGGTATTTTGGATGATTTGATGCTGGCCAATCTGGGCGATCATCTGTTTGTCGTCGTGAATGCTGGTTGTAAGGATGATGACATCGCTCTGATGAAAGAGGCGCTGTCGGATCGTTGTGAGATCGAAGTCTTGGATGACCGTGCGCTGCTGGCCCTTCAGGGACCGAAAGCCGAAGCGGCGCTGGCGCGGTTGCAGCCCTCGGTTGCGGATATGAAGTTTATGGACGTGGCCAAAGATATCGACATCGACGGGATCACCGTCACCCTGTCGCGCTCGGGTTATACCGGCGAAGACGGCTATGAGATTTCGGTCGCCAATGCCGACGCCGAAGCGCTGGCGCGCAAGTTTCTGGCGTTGGAGGAGGTCGAACCGATTGGTCTTGGCGCGCGCGACAGCTTGCGGCTTGAGGGCGGGCTTTGTCTGTATGGCCATGACATCGACACCACCACTACGCCTGTTGAGGCGGCGCTGAACTGGGCGATCCAGAAGGTACGCCGCAACGATGGTGAGCGGGCGGGCGGTTTTCCCGGAGCCGGGGTGATCTTGCAACAACTGGCCGATGGTGCGCCGCGCAAACGCGTGGGGCTGCTGCCCGAAGGCCGTGCGCCGATGCGCGAAGGCGTGGCGATCTTTGATGCCGCTGAGGCGGGCAATGAAGTCGGCACCGTGACCTCTGGCGGCTTTGGTCCGACGGTTGGCGGCCCGGTTGCCATGGGCTATGTCACTGCCGAGCATGCGAAGGTCGATACGCCGCTTTGGGGCGAGGTACGCGGCAAGCGCTTGCCACTGACTGTCACGAAAATGCCGTTCGTCGCGGCGAACTTCAAACGCTGAATCTATACAGGGATATCCAAAATGAAATTTACCGAAGAGCATGAATGGCTGCGCGTCGAGGGTGACGAAGTGGTTGTGGGCATTACCAGTCACGCGGCTGAGCAGCTGGGCGACGTGGTCTTTGTCGAACTGCCCGATGAAGGCACCACCGTCAGCAAGGATGACGAAGTCGTCGTGATCGAATCTGTCAAGGCGGCGTCGGACATCCTTGCGCCCATCGACGGAGAAATCACCGAGGTGAACAGCACGCTGACCGACAACCCCAGCATGGTCAACGACGACCCGCAGGGCGAGGCGTGGTTCTTTAAGATAAAGTTCACTGACGCTAGCCAGATGGACGACTTCATGGACGAAGCCGCTTACCAGAAATTCATCGGCTAAACCGCCGCGCGTGCCGGGGGACCGGCATGATGCTGATCATCTGCGTCGCCCGCTTTGGGCGGCGCGCCACAAACAGGGGGCGCCGCCGCCGCGCCGTGACGAGGAACCTGACATGAGCTTTAAGCCCACCGACTATTTGCCTTATGATTTCGCCAACCGGCGTCACATTGGCCCGTCCCCTTCCGAGATGTCGCAGATGCTTAAAACAGTGGGGGCCGGAAGCCTCGACGCGTTGATTGACGACACGATGCCGAAGGCGATCCGCGCCAAAGAGCCGCTCGATTTCGGCAAAGCGATGAGCGAGCGCGAAGTTCTGGAGCACATGCGCACCATCGCGGGCAAGAACAAGGTGCTTACCAGCCTGATCGGGCAGGGCTACCACGGAACGGTGACGCCCCCGGCGATCCAACGCAACATTCTTGAAAACCCGGCGTGGTACACGGCCTATACGCCCTACCAGCCTGAGATTTCGCAGGGCCGTTTGGAAGCGCTGTTGAACTTCCAGACAATGGTGAGCGACCTGACCGGGTTGGAGATTGCCAACGCCTCGCTGCTCGATGAAGCGACGGCTTGTGCGGAAGCGATGACCATGGCGCTGCGCGGCTCAAAGTCCAAGGCGATGGCCTTCTTCGTGGACCGCGACTGTCATCCGCAGAACATCGCCGTGATGAAGACCCGCGCCGAGCCACTGGGCATTGAGGTGATCGTTGGTGACCCCGATAAGATGGAGGCCGACAAGGTCTTTGGCGCGATCTTCCAATACCCCGGCACCTATGGCCATGTGCGCGACTTCACCGACCACATGACCGCGCTGCATGAGGCCAAGGCCATCGGCATTGTTACTGCCGACCCGCTGGCGCTGACGCTGTTGAAAGAGCCGGGCGCGATGGGCGCTGACATTGCTGTCGGTTCGACCCAGCGGTTCGGCGTGCCCGAAGGCTACGGTGGCCCGCATGCCGCTTATATGGCCTGCCGCGACGCGATGAAACGCACCATGCCGGGTCGGATTGTCGGCGTGTCGATCGACACGCACGGCAACCGCGCCTACCGCCTGTCCCTGCAAACCCGCGAGCAGCACATCCGCCGCGAGAAGGCCACGTCGAACGTTTGCACCGCGCAGGCTTTGCTGGCGGTTATGGCGTCGATGTATGCCGTGTTCCACGGTCCCGAAGGGCTGAAGGCCATCGCGCAGCGCATCCACCGTAAAACCGTGCGTCTTGCTAAGGGGTTGGAAGCGGCGGGTTTTAAGGTAGATCCCAAAGCCTATTTCGACACGATCACCGTTGACGTTGGCCCGTTGCAGGCTGCGGTGATGAAATCTGCCGTAGACGAGGGGATCAACCTGCGCCGCGTCGGTGAAACCCGCGTCGGCATCTCGCTGGACGAGCGCACGCGCCCCGATACCATCGAAGCCGTTTGGCGCGCATTCGGCATCCGTCAGGCCGATGACAATTTCGAGCCGGAGTACCGCTTGCCCGACGCCATGGTCCGCACCAGCGCGTACCTGACCCACCCGATCTTCCACATGAACCGGGCCGAGACTGAAATGATGCGCTACATGCGCCGCCTTGCGGACCGTGATCTGGCGCTTGACCGGGCGATGATCCCGCTCGGCTCCTGTACCATGAAGCTGAACTCGGCGGCGGAAATGATGCCGGTGACGTGGCGGGAGTTTTCGCTCATTCACCCCTTCGTCCCCGCCGATCAGGCGCTTGGGTATCAGGAAATGATCGACGATCTAAGCGTCAAGCTCTGCGATATCACCGGCTATGACGCGATCTCAATGCAGCCGAACTCTGGCGCGCAGGGGGAATATGCGGGGCTGCTGACCATCGCCGCGTACCACCGCGAGCAGGGGCAGGGGCATCGCAACATCTGCCTCATCCCGATGAGCGCGCATGGCACCAACCCGGCCTCGGCGCAGATGGTGGGATGGAAGGTTGTGGTCATCAAGACCGCCTCCAACGGTGACATCGACCTCGACGATTTCCGCGCCAAGGCGGAGCAGCACAGCGAGAACCTCGCCGGTTGTATGATCACCTATCCCTCGACGCACGGGGTGTTTGAGGAAACCGTGCATGAGGTCACCAAAATCACCCATGATCACGGCGGTCAGGTCTATATCGACGGCGCAAACATGAACGCCATGGTGGGCCTGTCGCGCCCCGGTGATCTGGGCGGCGACGTGAGCCACCTGAACCTGCACAAGACCTTCTGCATCCCGCATGGCGGGGGTGGCCCCGGCATGGGCCCCATCGGCGTCAAGTCGCACTTGATCCCGCATCTGCCGGGGCACCCGAATGAGGAAGGCACAGCAGTGTCGGCGGCGCCCTATGGCTCGCCCTCCTTGCTGCCGATCTCTTGGTCCTACTGCCTAATGATGGGTGGCGACGGGCTGACACAGGCCACACGGGTTGCGATCCTGAATGCCAATTACATCGCCAAGCGCCTCGAGGGGGCTTACGACGTGCTCTACAAAGGCCCCACAGGCCGGGTGGCGCATGAGTGCATCATCGACGTGCGCCCCTATGAGGAGACCGCAGGCGTGACCAACGAAGATGTGGCCAAACGTCTGGTCGATTGCGGCTTCCACGCGCCGACGATGTCATGGCCGGTGGCGGGTACGCTGATGGTTGAGCCGACTGAGTCTGAGACCAAGGCTGAGTTGGACCGCTTCTGTGACGCGATGCTGGCGATCCGCGAAGAGATCCGCGAGATCGAGGAAGGCCGGATGGACCGCGCCAACAACCCGCTCAAGAACGCGCCGCATACAGTGGAAGACCTGGTCGTGGAATGGGGCGACCGCCCCTACAGCCGCGAGCAGGGCTGCTTCCCTCCGGGTGCTTTCCGCGTCGACAAATACTGGCCGCCGGTCAACCGCGTCGACAACGTGCATGGCGATCGTAACCTGATCTGCACCTGCCCACCGCTGGAAGACTACGCCGAAGCGGCTGAGTAATCAGGACCGAGCATAGACGGCCAAAGGGCGCGGGATTATTCCTGCGCCCTTAGCATATCCGCAGGCCGTGCGTTTAGCGCTTTAACGGCAAAGGCCAAACCCGCCATAACCGTGGCCACCACCCCGCCCGCGATAATCATCAGCGCATTCGTCCAGACCACGGCGAAATCGGTTTCCATGACATAATGACTGACCGCCCAGCCCCCAGTGATCCCCGCAAGCAGCGCCACGGCTCCGGCAAAGAGGCCGAGCAAGGCGGCGCGCAGAACAAAGCTGGTGGCGATGGCCCGGCGCGAGGCGCCCATGGTTTTCAGCAGCGCCGCCTCATAGCTGCGCGCCCCGGTGCCTGCCGCTGCCGCGCCGATCAGCACCATGAAGCCGGTTGCCAGCGTGGCCAATGCGCCGAACGAAATCGCCGACGCCAGCCCCGCCAGCACCGCCGCCACACGGTCGATGGCGTCCCGCACGCGGATTGCGGTGATGTTGGGGTACTCTCCGGCAAGGTCGCGCAGGATCGCGGATTCGGCTTCGGGCTCGGCATAGACGGTTGAGATGAAACTATGCGGCGCGCCCGACAGGGCGGCGGGGTTCATCGTGAGGACAAAGCCGATCCCGGCGGTGGAAAAATCAACTTCCCGGAAGCTGGTGATCGTACCAGTGATGTCACGCCCCAAGATGTTGACGCTGAGCGTATCGCCTAGTTCGAGCCCGATCTCTTCGGCCTCTTCGGCGGCAAAGCTGATTTGTGGATCGCCGCTGTAGTTTTCGGGCCACCATTCGCCTGCGGTGATCCGGGTGTCTTCGCCCGGCGAGGCGGCATAGGTGACGCCCCTGTCCCCGCGTACCACCCAATGATCGCCTGCAACTTCACGGGCGGGGCGGCCATTGATCTCGGTAATCACGCCGCGCAGCATCGGCGCGCTTTCGATGCGAGACACAGCCGGATCGCTTTCCAGCCGCGCGGTATAGCCCGGCATCTGATCCTTTTGGATATCGACGAAAAAGTAAGATGGCGCGACATCTGGCAGGTTGCCCGAAATCGCGCGGCGCAGGTTGCCGTCGATCTGGCCTACGGCGGCGAGCACTGACAGCCCCAGCCCAAGCGCCAGCACCACTGCCGTAGCGCCTTCGCCCGGTCCGCCGATGGCGGCAAGTGCCCACCTTAGACGCGGATGTCCCCGCGCGCGCCGTGCCGCCGCGCGAGCGATTAAGCGCAGAAAGGTCGCTGCCAACGCCAGAACGCCCAAAGTCGCGGCCAGCCCGCCCAGCGTCCAGAGGGTGAGCGACCACGAACCGTTGAACCAGCCCGCAAGCGCCAGCAAGACTGCCAACAACAGCGCCATCGCGACGACATAGGGCGCAGCAGGCCAAGGGGATTGGCGCTGCCAGTCATCGCGAAACAGGGTCGCCGCACGCACATCGGCGCAACGCGCCAGCGGCCAAAGAGTGAAGAGCGCGGCGGTTAGCAGACCGTAAAGCGCGGCCTCGAACAGGGGCATAGGGTAGACGGCAAAGCGGGCGGGCAGGGGCAAGCTGGCCTCGATCAACGGCGACAGCAGCAGCGGCAGTCCTGCGCCGATAAGCAAGCCAAGCGCCACGCCCATGACGGCCAGTATGCCCACTTGGATAAAATAGGTTTGAAAGATCGTCGCCCGCGAAGCTCCCATCGCGCGGAAAGTGGCGATCACGGCGGTTTTCCGTTGCAGATAGGCGCGCACGGCAGCCGCCACACCGACTCCGCCAACCGCCAGCCCCGAAAGCC
The DNA here is from genome assembly GCF_038900015.1 of Sulfitobacter sp. AS92. NCBI lineage: Bacteria > Pseudomonadati > Pseudomonadota > Alphaproteobacteria > Rhodobacterales > Roseobacteraceae > Sulfitobacter > Sulfitobacter sp. AS92. The sequence continues at coordinate 159,724 of NZ_JBBMQL010000007.1, read as the reverse complement.
CCACAAGTACCAAAAACGCGCTGAGCCGTTCGACGAAACGCGCCACACCGGGCGCGCCGTTGCGGGCATCGGTCCAGCGCATCCCGGCATCGGAAAAACGCTCTTTCGCCTCGGCTTCAAGCGGATCAAGGGCGGTGCCCTCGGGCAATTCTAGCCGGTATTTGCTGTTGAACAGCGTGCCAGAGGCCAGCAGGCCTGAGCCTTCTAGCGCTTCGCGCAAAACCAGCGTGCGCGGACCGAGAGAAAAGCCGCTCGCGGCGGAATCCGGTTCGCGTTGGATCAGGGCAGAGAGGGTGAATTCAGCCTCACCAAGGGCAAAGGTATCACCGGGGGTGAGCGCGAGACGATCCGCCAAAGCACGCTCCATCACCGCGCCGGGCTGGCCTGTGGTGTCAGGCACAAGGGCGTCGGCCAGCGGCATGGCGGGGTCCAGTACCATCTGCCCGATCAGCGGATAGAGATCATCAACCGCTTTGACCTGCGTCAGCGCGCGCTCGGATGTATCGCCTTGGCCTGTCACAGCCATAGAGCGGAATTCGACGATCTCTGAGACCCGCGTCGCGCGGGCGGTCATCCAATCACGTTCATCCGCGTTTGCGAAACGATAGGTGAAATCAAGCTCGGCATCGCCGCCCAAAAGCGCTGCACCTTCGGATTCCAACCCTGCTTCAATCGCCGCGCGGACAGAGCCGACAGCGGCCAAGGCCGCGACGCCAAGCGAGAGGCAGGCCAGCAGCAGGCGGAAACTACGCAGGCCACCGCGCATTTCGCGGCGGGCGAAGCGGGCCGCGAGGGTCAAGCTCATGCGAGACGTCCGTCGCGAAGTTCGACTACCCGGTCGCAGCGTTGGGCCAGCTCATCGGCATGGGTGACCAGCACCAGCGTCGCACCATGGCGGTCGCGCAACTCAAACAGCAGATCCATGATCGCGGCCCCGTTGCGGCTGTCGAGGCTCCCTGTCGGCTCATCCGCCAGCAGGATCGCCGGACGCGGTGCAGCGGCGCGGGCGAGGGCCACACGCTGCTGTTCTCCACCCGACATTTGCGCAGGATATTGGTTAATGCGATGGCCAAGGCCCACGGCCTCCAGCTCGGCCCGCGCGCGGTCAAAGGCGTCATCGGCCCCCGAAAGTTCCAACGGCGTGGCGACATTTTCGAGCGCGGTCATCGTGGGGATGAGGTGGAAGGATTGAAAGACGATGCCCATGCGCCCCTGCCGAAACTGTGCCAGCCCGTCTTCGCGCAGCGCACTTAGATCATGGCCAAGCGCCATCACCGTGCCGCCTGTCGCACGCTCTAGCCCGCCCATGACCATCAGGAGAGACGATTTGCCCGATCCTGACGCCCCGGTCAGCGCGATGCTCTCCCCCTGCTGGACCTGCAGCGAAATGCCGCGCAGAATATCGACGGTTCCGGCATTGCCCTTGAGGCTTAGCGTGACATCTTGAAGGTCATAGACAGGGTCGCTCATCGGGCCGCCTTTGTTCAGGGTATCAGTTGGATATGGAGGTCCGTGAAGGATGCGCAAGGTATTGATCTGTTTTGCCTTTATTTTAGGCAGCACCGCACAGGCCGAAGAGGTGGTGATCGCGGCTTTGGGCGACAGCCTGACCCAAGGCTACGGCTTGCCCGCTGAAGAAGGTTTCGTACCGCAGTTGCAGGCATGGCTGGACGCCGAAGGTGTCGAAGCAACGGTCGTGAACGCGGGTGTTTCGGGTGACACGACTGCGGGTGGTCTCGCGCGGGTCGATTGGACGCTGACGCCTGAGGTGGACGCGATGATCGTAACGCTGGGCGGCAATGACATGCTGCGCGGGCTGGACCCGGCGCAGGCGCGGGGCAACATTGATGGTATTTTGGCGGCGTCAAAGCAGGCCAAGGTGGATGTACTGCTGGTCGGCATGTCGGCACCGGGCAATTACGGAGCCAGCTACAAGGCTGATTTTGAAGGGCTCTATCCTGCTTTGGCAGAGCAATATGAAACGCTTTTCTACCCCGACTTCTTCACCGGTCTGCTGGCCGAGGAAGAGGGCGCGGCCACGGCGCGGAGCGAGACGATACAGCGCTATTTTCAGGGCGATGGCATTCATCCGAATGCGGAAGGAGTGTCGTTGATTGTTGGGGATATCGGCCCCTCGGTGGCCGCATTGGCGGCGCAGGTCAAAGACCAAGGCCGCTAAACGAAAACGGACGCCGCAGCGTCCGTTTCAAACCTATGAATTGGCCAGATCAGGCTAGCGCGATGTTGCTCGCGCTTTCGCGGCCATCGCGGCCCGCTTCGACATCGAACGTCACTTTCTGATTATCGGCCAGCCCGGTCAGGCCGGCGCGCTCTACCGCAGAAATATGAACAAAGATGTCCTTGCCGCCGGTGTCCGGCGCGATGAACCCGAAGCCTTTAGTCGTGTTGAACCATTTTACAGTGCCAGTAGCCATGACCCCTGTCTCCCTTTTGTCAGATCTGCCCGCAACATGCGGCAGCGTGGCTCGGTCGAATTCGTGATCGCTGGAGCCTTGGGGCAGCCGGGTCGAAAAGTATTCGCGTCGCAGTTGCGATATTGGAATCTCTAATCTTAAAATCAAGGATTTTTCCTGCTGCAAGGCCAGCAGGCAAGGATACGCCCATGATTATAACCTCCCTGTTACAAAACTGGCAGGTGCCACGGGTTTTTCCAGCATTGAGGTATTTCAAAAATTTACCAGTTGATAAAAAAATGATTCCGTGTGAGCATTTTCAAAACACCAAGAAAACGACAGGGATTTTGATATGGCACGTGATGTCTTTGAGCCGGGGATCGTACCGGGGCGGCTGGCGCCGCAGAACTACGATGAGGGGTTTTCGGATTTGCATCCGCCCTTGGATGAGCATGAGGCATTGGTTGCGGCGGACCGCTGTTACTTCTGCCACGATGCGCCTTGCATGACGGCCTGTCCGACCGACATCGACATTCCGCTGTTCATCCGCCAGATCGCCACCGGCACGCCGGATGCTGCGGCCAAGACGATCCTAAGCCAGAACATTCTGGGCGGCATGTGCGCCCGTGTTTGTCCGACAGAGACGCTTTGCGAAGAGGTCTGCGTGCGGGAGGTTGCCGAGGGCAAGCCAGTGCTGATCGGTCAGTTGCAGCGTTATGCGACGGACCACTTGCAGGCGAAGGGTGTGCATCCATTTGAGCGTGCTGCCGTGACCGGCAAACGTGTTGCTGTCGTTGGCGCGGGCCCGGCGGGTCTGTCCTGTGCGCACCGTTTGGCGATGCTGGGCCATGACGTTGAAATCCTCGATGCGCGGCCCAAGCCCGGCGGGCTGAACGAATATGGCATTGCTGCCTATAAGACACCCAACGGTTTTGCGCAGGCTGAAGTGGATTGGCTGATGCAGATCGGCGGCATCACGTTCCGCCATGAAACAGCCGTGGGTCGCGATGTCACTTTGGCCGAGCTGAAGGACGACTATGACGCGGTCTTCCTCGGCATGGGGCTGGTGGGCGTGAACGCTCTGGGTGCCGATGGCGAGGACAAGGCAGGGATCGCCAATGCGGTCGATTTCATCTCGGAACTGCGCCAGTCGGGGGACATGTCCAGCGTGCCGATTGGCCGCGACGTAGTGGTGATCGGTGGTGGCATGACGGCGGTGGATGCTGCGGTTCAGGCTAAGCTTTTGGGCGCGCTGAACGTGACGCTGGTTTATCGCCGTGGACGGGATCGGATGAACGCGAGTGTGTTTGAGCAGGATCTTGCGGCCTCCAAGGGCGTGCGGATCGTGACCCATGCGGTGCCGATTGCGGTGCATGGCAACGGGTCGGTGCGGGAGATTGAGTTTGAATATGTCGATGAGGCCATGAAAGGCACCGGGCAGACCCTGCGTTTGCAGGCCGACCAAGTGTTTAAGGCCATCGGTCAGACGCTATTAGGCGACGGGCTACCGGAACTCGACGGGCGCAAGATCAAGGTGGATGGCACAGGACGCACCAGCCTTGACCGGGTCTGGGCCGGGGGCGATTGCGCCAGCGGCGGCGATGACCTGACCGTGACTGCCGTGGCCGAGGGCCGCGATGCGGCGATCGACATTCACACCACATTGATGGGGGCGGCGGGCTAAGGCTGCGCTGAGAGGGAGACACAACATGGCTGATCTGAGAAGCGAATTCATCGGGATCAAATCCCCCAACCCGTTCTGGCTGGCCTCCGCACCGCCGACGGACAAGGAATACAATGTGCGCCGCGCCTATGAAGCGGGCTGGGGCGGAGTGGTCTGGAAGACCCTCGGCATGGAAGGCCCGCCGGTGGTGAACGTAAACGGCCCGCGGTATGGCGCGATCTATGGCGCGGACCGACGGTTGCTGGGGCTTAACAACATCGAGTTGATCACAGACCGCCCGCTGGAGGTGAACCTGCGCGAGATGAAGGCGGTCAAACGTGATTACCCTGACCGCGCGCTGATCGCGTCGATCATGGTGCCCTGTGAGGAGGAAGCTTGGAAAGCGATCCTGCCGCATGTGGAGGAAACTGGTGCCGACGGGATCGAGCTGAACTTCGGCTGCCCGCATGGGATGGCCGAGCGTGGCATGGGCTCTGCCGTGGGGCAGGTGCCGGAATATATCGAAATGGTCACCCGCTGGTGCAAGATGTACACCCGCATGCCGGTGATCGTGAAACTGACGCCGAACATCACGAATGTGCTCTACCCCGCAGAGGCCGCCAAACGCGGTGGCGCGGATGCGGTGAGCCTGATCAACACAATCAACTCCATCACCTCGGTCGATCTGGACCTTTTTGCGCCCGAGCCGATGATCGACGGCAAAGGCACCCACGGCGGCTATTGCGGCCCTGCGGTGAAGCCGATTGCGCTGAACATGGTGGCCGAGATTGCCCGCAATCCTGAAACCCACGGCCTGCCAATCAGTGGCATTGGCGGCGTCACCACATGGCGCGACGCGGCGGAGTTTCTGGCCCTTGGCGCGGGCAATGTGCAGGTCTGCACGGCGGCCATGACCTATGGCTTCAAGGTTGTCCAAGAGATGATCTCGGGCCTGTCGGAGTATATGGACGAGAAGGGCATGACCTCGGTCGAAGAGCTTGTGGGGCGCGCGGTGCCGAATGTTACCGACTGGAACCAGCTGAACCTGAACTACGTCGCCAAGGCGAAGATCGATCAGGATCTTTGCATCTCTTGTGGCCGCTGTTTTGCCGCCTGCGAAGACACCAGCCACCAAGCGATTGCCATGTCCGAAGACCGCACATTCACGGTGATCGACGAAGAATGCGTGGCTTGTAACCTCTGCGTCAATGTCTGCCCGGTCGAGGATTGTATCTCGATGGAGCCACTGGCCGCGGGCGCGACTGACCTGCGCACTGGCAAGACAGTCACGCCCGACTACGCCAACTGGACCACGCACCCCAATAACCCTTCTGCCAAAACAGTTGAGCCAGCGGAGTAAGGCGAGAGCCGTCGCCCCGCGTTCAGGATTTCCTGAGCGTCGGGGCGGTGGTGTGCGTGGCCGGTGGCAGGCTTATCTCTCCCACATTACGCCGCGCGGCAAGCAGTGCCATGGCCGCATCGAGTGCCATCTGGTCGTGCTTTCTGGTTCTGTCAATAGCCGCCTCATCAGACCCCTTAGTTTGTTGCGCAGCCTTTGCGCCGTTCAAAAAACCTACATTCATCACTGCCCCTTTTCATCTTAAGGAGCCCACACCCACGGGCAGACTGCGCGAAACGCGCTAACAAGCCGTTAAGCGGCGCCCGTTTCGGAGGTTAAGGTTAACGGCCCGTTTACTGCGCCGGAAGGTCCAAAAGCGCGCCAAACATCGCTTGAAGATGCGCCTGCGCGCGGGGGCGGGGATCGGTCTCAGGCCCGAGCAGGACTTGCGCCTGCGCCTCGAAATCCGCGTAGTGCTGCGTCGTGGCCCAGATCGAGAAAATCAGATGTTGCGGGTCCAGCGGGGGCAGCTTCCCCTCGCTCACCCAGCCCGCGATCACGGCGCATTTTTCGTCGAATAGGGGTTTGAGGTGGCGGTGCAGCTCTGGCTCAATCCGCGGGGCGCCCTGCAGAATTTCGTTGGCGAACAGCCGACTTTCGCGCGGCAATTCGCGCGACATGGTTAGCTTGCGTTCGACATAGTCCAAAATCTCGCGCCGCGGATCGCCGTCGGGGTCGAGTTCCACCAAGGGGTCGAGCCATGTCTCCATAAGCTGCGACAACAAAGTGACGTGAATGTCTTCTTTGCCATTGAAGTAATAAAGAATATTCGGTTTGCTCAGCCCAGCTTCGGCCGCGATTTGATCCAACGTGGCGCCGCGGTAGCCGTGCTTTGAGAAGACTTCGAGCGCGGCATCTAGAATCACCCGGCGGTTGCGCTGCTGGATGCGGCTGGGTTTTTTGGCGGTACTTTCGGGCAAGGCAATGATCCTTGGTGCTGCTTAAAAAGGCGTTTGCCGGATCGGCGGCGGGTTGTTTCAAACCAGTTCTTGACAGAGCCTAACCTAATCGCAATCGTGGATTTACCAAATGGTAAAAAAACAACACGGCCAAAGCCGATGACAGAGGAGTGACCTATGCCCGCGCCCGGAGAGAACCTCAAGATTGATCCTGACCGTCTGTGGGATTCCTTGATGGAAATGGCCAAGATCGGCCCCGGCGTCGCGGGGGGGAATAACCGTCAGACGCTGACCGACGAAGATGCCGAAGGCCGCGCGCTGTTCCAGAAGTGGTGCGAAGAGGCGGGCTGCACCATGGGTCTTGATCAGATGGGCAATATGTTTGCCCACCGCGAGGGCACCGACCCTGAGGCGCTGCCGGTCTATGTGGGCAGCCACCTCGACACTCAGCCGACGGGCGGGAAATACGATGGCATCCTTGGCGTGCTGGGAGGGCTTGAGATCCTGCGCACCATGAATGATCTCGGCATCAAGACCAAACACCCGATTGTTGTGACCAACTTCACCAACGAAGAAGGCACCCGTTACGCCCCCGCGATGCTGTCGTCGGGGGTTTTTGCTGGCATCCACACGCAAGAATGGGCTTACGAGCGCACCGATGCGGAAGGCAAAAGCTTTGGCGATGAGCTAAAGCGGATCGGCTGGCGCGGCGAAGAAGAGGTCGGCGCACGCAAGATGCATGCCTTCTTTGAATTGCACATCGAACAGGGGCCGATTCTGGAGGCCGAGGGCAAGGACATCGGCGTGGTTACCCACGGGCAGGGCCTCAGCTGGACGCAAGTAACGATCACCGGCAAGGACAGCCACACCGGCTCAACCCCCATGCCAATGCGCCGCGATGCGGGGCTGGGCATGGCTCGGGTGCTGGAAAAAGTTAGCGAGATCGCCTGGTGCCATGCGCCGCATGCGGTGGGTGCTGCGGGCCATATCGAAGTCTATCCGAACAGCCGCAACGTGATTCCGGGCAAGACGGTCTTTACCGTTGATTTCCGTTCGCCCGACTTGTCGGTGATCGAGGGTATGGAAAAGCGTCTGCGCGATGAGGGCCAGAAGATCGCCGATGATATGGAGTTGCAGATCGAGTTTGAAAAGGTCGGCGGCTTTGACCCCGTGGCCTTCGACGAGGGCTGTGTCACGGCAGTGCGCAACGCAGCCGAACGGCTCGGCTATAGCCATATGAACCTGATCTCTGGTGCCGGACATGACGCCTGTTGGATTAACGCCGTGGCGCCGACTGCAATGGTGATGTGCCCCTGTGTCGATGGGCTAAGCCATAACGAGGCGGAAGAGATCACCAAAGATTGGGCCAAAGCCGGGGCTGATGTGCTGCTGCATGCGGTGCTGGAAACGGCAGAAATCGAAAGCTGAGCGTTCGGGCGGCGGTGTGGGGCTAAGCCCCAGACCCCCGGATATGATCAGCCAAAGAAGGATGGGGAGAATAAGATGAGCAAGGTAATCAAAGGCGGTACAGTCTGCACGGCGGATCGCACATGGAAAGCCGATGTGTTGATCGAGGGAGAGAAGATCAAGCAGATCGGCGAAAACCTGAAAGGCGACGAGTATATCGACGCGGAAGGCGCCTATGTGATCCCCGGCGGGATCGATCCGCATACGCATCTTGAGATGCCTTTCATGGGCACCACGGCGGCGGAGACATTTGAGACGGGCACCTGGGCGGCGGCCTGTGGCGGCACCACGATGGTGGTGGATTTCTGTCTGCCGGGTGCGGATGGCTCGATCAAGAACGCGATCAACGAGTGGCACCGCAAGTCCGCGCCGCAGATTTGCAGTGACATCGGCTATCACATGGCGATCACCGGCTGGGATGAGACCGTCTTTAACGAGATGAAAGACGCCGTCGACATGGGGGTGAACAGCTTCAAGCACTTCATGGCCTACAAGGGCGCGTTAATGATTGAAGACGACGAGATGTTCGCGTCGTTCAAACGCTGTGCCGAGTTGGGCGCGCTGCCGATGGTCCATGCCGAGAATGGCGATCTGGTTGCCGAGTTGCAGCAGAAGTATTTCGATCAGGGGATCACCGGGCCTGAGGGCCACGCCTATTCGCGCCCGCCGGAGTTGGAAGGTGAGGCGGCAAACCGTGCGATCACCATCGCTGATACCGCCGGCGTGCCCCTGTATATCGTGCATGTCTCCTGCGAGCAGACCCATGAGGCGATCCGCCGGGCGCGGCAAAAGGGGATGCGGATTTACGGCGAGCCGCTGATCCAATTCCTGACGCTGGATGAGTCCGAGTATTTCAACAAGGATTGGGACCATGCCGCCCGCCGCGTGATGTCGCCGCCCTTCCGCAGTAAAGACCATCAGGACAGCCTCTGGGCTGGGTTGCAGGCGGGCAGCTTGCAGGTGGTGGCGACGGACCACGCGGCCTTCAGCACTGAGCAGAAGCGCGCGGGGCGCGATGATTTCCGGATCATTCCCAACGGCTCGAACGGGTTGGAGGAACGGCTTGCCGTGCTTTGGACCGAAGGGGTGGAGACGGGGCGGCTTACGCCCAATGAGTTCGTCGCCGCGACCTCGACCAATATCGCTAAAATCCTCAACATCTACCCACAGAAGGGCGCGATAGTCGAAGGGGCGGACGCCGACATCGTGGTTTGGGATCCCAAGATCACCAAGACGATCAGTACGGCGAACCACCATTCGATCCTTGATTACAACGTCTTTGAAGGGTTCGAGGTCACGGCGCAAAGCCGCTATACGCTCAGCCGCGGTGAGGTAATCTGGGCCTGGGGTCAGAACAGCCAGCCGCAACCGGGACGCGGGCGTTTCGTGCCGCGCCCAGCCTTCCCCAGTGGCAATGTCGCGCTCAGCAAGTGGAAGGAGCTCAACAGCCCCAAGATGATCAAGCGCGATCCGCTGAACATTCCGGCAGGGATCTGAAGGATGTAGAACGACGCCGACAATCAGGTAAAGCGCCGCGCTAAAAGCGGCCGACCAACAGGGAAGTTAAATTAGTGAATGACAGCCAGAGCGTGATCAGCGCCAGCAATCTAGATCTGACCTTTCAAACCAACGACGGGCCGGTTCATGCGTTGAAAGACGTGAACCTTGATATCCATAAAGGGGATTTCGTCAGCTTTATCGGCCCGTCGGGCTGTGGCAAGACGACCTTTCTGCGGGTGATGGCCGACCTTGAACAGCCCACCGGCGGGCGGGTCACTATCAACGGTGTCTCGCCGGAAGAAGCGCGCAAATCGCGGGCTTACGGCTATGTGTTTCAAGCCGCAGGTCTGTACCCGTGGCGCACCATCGGCGGCAACATCCGTCTGCCGCTTGAGATCATGGGCATCCCCCGCGCTGAGCAGGCCGAACGGGTGCAGCGGGTACTGGAACTGGTTGAGCTCAGCGGGTTTGAAAAGAAATTCCCTTGGCAGCTTTCGGGCGGGATGCAGCAGCGCGCATCTATCGCCCGGGCGCTGTCTTTTGATGCCGATATCCTGCTGATGGACGAACCCTTTGGCGCGCTGGACGAAATCGTGCGCGACCACTTGAATGAGCAGCTTTTGAAGCTTTGGGCGCGGACGGAAAAGACCATCGCTTTCGTCACGCACTCGATCCCTGAGGCGGTGTATCTGTCGACCAAGATCGTTGTGATGAGCCCGCGCCCCGGCAGGATCGCCGATGTGATCGAAAGCCCGCTGCCACGCGAACGGCCTTTGGAAATACGCGAAAGCCCGGAGTTTCTTGAGATCGCGCATCGCGTCCGTGAAGGGCTCCGCGCCGGGCATGGGGACGATTAATGCGTAACATTCTCCCCATTCTAACGGTCGTGGGTCTGTTGATTGTCGTTTGGTATGGCGCAGCCGTCGGGCTGAACGCGCAATGGGCGCGGGATGTGGCGGCGCGGGCGGACAAAACGCTGACATTCTCGGAACTGGTGGCCGACACCTGGTCGCAAGATAAACCCAAATTGCCCGCACCGCATCAGGTGGGGGCCGAACTGTGGGAGACCACGGTGATGAAGAAGGTCACGTCGAAACGTTCGCTGGTCTATCACACCTGGGTCACCTTCAGCGCGACCTTCCTTGGCTTTGTCATGGGCACTGCGCTTGGCACGCTGCTGGCGGTGGGGATCGTGTTCAACCGCACAATGGACATGTCCGTGATGCCTTGGGTGATCGCCAGCCAGACCATCCCAATCTTGGCCATCGCGCCGATGATCATCGTGGTTTTGAATGCTGTGGGCCTGTCGGGCCTGCTGCCCAAGGCGATCATCAGCATGTATCTGTCGTTTTTCCCGGTGGTCGTGGGCATGGTAAAAGGGCTGCGCAGCCCGGATCAGATGCAGCTAGACCAGATGCGCACGTGGCACGCGAGCGGGTGGCAGACGTTTTGGAAACTGCGGTTGCCCTCGTCGATGCCGTATTTCTTTACCTCGCTAAAGGTCGGGGTCGCGGCCTCGCTGGTGGGGGCCATTGTGGGTGAAATGCCGACCGGAGCGGTTGCGGGCCTTGGCGCGCGTCTGTTGGCGGGAAGCTACTATGGGCAAACGGTCCAGATTTGGAGCGCGCTTCTCATGGCGGCGGCATTGGCAGCAGCAATGGTGGGGCTGATCGGGTTGATCCAACGGGTCACGCTGAAACGGATGGGGATGGCATGATGGGCTGGGTAGTTTTCGCCATCGTCGCTTGGCTGGTCGGGCTGTCGATTAACGTCTGGCTGGCGCGGCAAAAGCCGTCCGGCTGGGCGTCGCTCGCTTCGCCGATTGTCTTCGGTCTGACGCTCATCGCCGTTTGGGAAGGGGTGGTGCGCGGTTTCGACATCAACCAAGTGCTGCTGCCCGCGCCATCGGTGATTGCTGCGCGGTTTGCGACCTCGCTGGACATTCTCTGGGTCGACTTTGTGCAGACCGTCATCAAGGGCGCGCTGAGCGGGTATATCATCGGCTGTGGCGCAGCGTTCCTGACGGCGCTGGCGATTGACCGTTTTCCGTTTCTGCAACGGGGGCTGCTGCCGGTGGGCAACTTCGTGGCCGCGCTGCCGATCATCGGCATGGCGCCGATCATGGTGATGTGGTTCGGCTTTGGCTGGCAGTCCAAGGCGGCGATTGTGGTGGTGATGGTGTTTTTCCCGATGCTGGTGAACACGGTGCAGGGGTTGCAAGCCAGCGATTCCATGCAACGCGACCTTATGCGGACCTATGCGGCGGGCTATTGGCGGACGTTGCTGAAACTGCGTCTGCCTGCAGCAATGCCATTTGTCTTCAACGGGTTGAAGATTGGCACCACCTTGGCCCTCATTGGCGCCATCGTTGCTGAATTCTTTGGCTCTCCGGTGCTTGGCATGGGGTTCCGCATCTCTACTTCGGTGGGACAGCTTGCCCTAGACCTCGTCTGGGCCGAGATTGTCGTGGCGGCGATCGCCGGATCGGCGTTCTATGGTATTATGGCCCTGGTCGAGGGCCGGGTGACCTTCTGGCACCCCAGTCAACGAAACTGAACAACGACCAACCAACAGGGAGAACAATAATGAAAAATATCACGAAGATCACCGCAGGGGTCGCCTTGGGCCTTTGGGGCGGCATGGCGCAGGCGGCAGATGACCTGACCTTGCAGCTTAAATGGGTGACCCAAGCCCAGTTCGGCGGCTATTACGTCGCCAAGGATAAAGGGTTTTACGAAGAAGAAGGGCTGAACGTCACAATCAAGCCAGGCGGGCCCGATATCGCGCCGGTGCAGGTGCTGCTCGGCGGCGGTGCTGACGTAATGGTCGATTGGCTGCCCTCGGCGCTGGCTGCGCGGGAAAAGGGCGCGGCGATTGTGAACATCGCGCAGCCTTTCGCGAAATCCGGGCTGATGCTGACCTGCCTTAAAGAGCACGGTATCGAGAGCCCCGAAGACTTCCCCGGCAACACGCTGGGCACATGGTTCTTTGGTAATGAAATTCCGCTGCTAAGCTGGATGGGCAAGTTGGGCTATGCCACGGACGGCTCAGAAGGCGGCGTGACGATCCAAAAGATCAACTTCAACGTTGATCCGCTGCTGCAAAAGCAGGTCGAATGCGCCACCACCATGACCTACAATGAATACTGGCAGGTAATCGACGCCGGGCTGACGCCTGAGAACCTGGTGGTCTTCAAATATGAGGACGAGGGCATCTCGACGCTAGAAGATGGTCTTTATACCACCGAAGAGAACCTTGAAGACCCAGAGATGGTCGACAAGCTGGCACGTTTCGTGCGGGCCTCGATGAAGGGCTGGAAATACGCCGAGGAAAACGTCGAGGAAGCCGCTGAGATCGTGCTGGAGAATGACCAGACCGGTGCGCAGACAGAAAAGCACCAGACCCGGATGATGGGCGAGATTGCCAAACTGACGATGGGCAGCGATGGCCGTTTGGATGAGGCCGCGTTTGACCGTAGCGCGGAAATCACCATGGAAGGTGGGATGATCACCAAAGCGCCCGAGGGCGCGTGGACCCACGACATCACGGATAAAGCGCTTCAGTAAGGTTTGAGGACGATGAAAGGGGAGGGGCCGGTGCTTTGCGCTGGCCCCTTTTTATTTGTGCTAGGTCGAGATAGTCGCTTGGCCCGGAATCAAGCCGCAGGCGCCGGGCCATCGCCTGCCCGTCCCGGTGGGGAGGCGATTTGGTGAGGCTGGCTTTGCTTTTGCTAGCGCACAACAAAGCTGCGCCATAAAGTGGCAATGCACTCTGTTGTAATCGCCACCCCACGGGCAGGCGCTGCCCCTCTCATCTGGAGCTGATGTAGACGCTTAGTGGGTTGATCAAAGAAGGCCGGGTTTAAACCTCGCTTTTGCTCACCCTTAGATGGGTGCTTAAAGCACCGTAACCTTTGTCCCAATCGGCACGCGTTGGTACAGATCGACGACATGTTCGTTCAGCATGCGGATGCACCCGTTAGAGACCGAGCGCCCGATGGAGTTCGGCTGGGTCGTGCCATGAATGCGGAAATACGTGTCGCGCCCGTTTTGGAACAGGTAAAGCGCCCGCGCGCCAAGGGGATTGCCGGGACCGCCGGGCTGGGCGTCGGTATTGCCGATGAAGCGTTGGTACGCCTGCGGCTCACGTTCAATCATCTCATTGGTCGGGCGCCATGTGGGCCATTCTTTTTTGACGTCGATGGTCGCGGTGCCGGTGAACTCCAGCCCCGCTTTGCCGACGCCGACGCCGTAGCGCATCGCTTGGCCCGGGGCGGTCACCAGATAGAGGTAGTGACTGCGCGGCAGGATGAGCAATTGACCGGGCGCATATTGTGCTTTCACCGGCACGGCCTGCGGTTTGGGGTCATAAGCAGCGGTGCGGGCTTGCGCCATTAGGGGGAGGGCGGCGGCTGCCACGGTGCTGGTCAGAAAGGTACGGCGGCGCATGGCGAGCTCCATCTTGATGTCGGTGTTCTGCCGCGCATTGTGCCACGGCGGCACATTTTAGCAAGGCTGGACATAAAAAAACCGACCTGCCGTTGCCAGCAGGTCGGTTAAAATTCTTGGGTCAGGGCCGAAGCCCCCGGCCATTAGGCCAGCGCGATGTTGGTCGCGGACTCGCGGCCGTCACGGCCTGCTTCGATGTCGAAGGTCACTTTCTGGTTGTCGGCCAGGCCGGTCAGGCCAGCGCGCTCAACAGCGGAAATGTGAACGAAAACGTCTTTGCTGCCGCCATCGGGAGCAATGAAGCCGAAGCCTTTAGTTGTGTTGAACCATTTTACGGTGCCAGTGGCCATATCCGTAGTCTCCATATTTATGCCATCCGCTTAAGTGCGATGGCCCGGCGTTGTTGGTCTGGATCGATAGACTGAGCGCCGTATGAGGGAGACAGTGGGTCGAAAAAGATAACGTCTGCAGCGCCTATATTGCATTGGGAGGGGATTCGTTCAAGGGGCAACGCATATTAGGCCGCAACGACCGTGCCGCTACTCTGATTATCGGCAAATTACTGCCATAAAATTCTCAAAAACCTCTGATTCATAGGGAATACCATCAAATTGGCTGTCTCAAGTTTGTCTAAAACCTGTCTCATTGCTGCCCGGCATAGGTGGTTTCTTGCCAGAAAGCCCCAAGTGCGCCTGCCAGCGCGCCCCTCATGCGGAGAAATGAGACATGATGCGTATCCTTGCTGTAGACGATGACCCGGTCATCCTCGACCTTCTTACCGGCTGTCTGACCGAAAATGACAATTACGAGCTGACCTGCTGTGAAAGTTCGGAGGAGGCGCTTGATATCATGCAAGAGTCGAACCAGCCTTTTGATTCATTCCTACTGGATATCATGATGCCGGGCATCAACGGGATCAGCCTATGTGAGATGATCCGTGATGTGCCTTACTACCGGGCGGTGCCGATCATTATGATCACCGCCAGCAAAGAGCCTGCAATGATGCAGCGGGCCTTTGATGCGGGGGCGACTGATTTCTTGTGCAAGCCTTTGGACGGCGTCGAGCTCAGCGCGCGGATCAATGCCGCTAGCATGCTCAACGCCTCCCTCCTGCGGGAACGTGAGGCGCAGCATACGCTGGCTGAGATGACGCAGATGATGCAAATCCGCTTTGATGAGGATTTCGACCTCGATGTGTCGGCCTGTAGCGACGTGTCAGCGTTGGAGAATTACCTGCTGCGCTTGCCGAGCGGTTGTTTCTCGATGAGCCTTTTTTCGATCTCGGTCGACGGTGCCCGCGGCATCTATCGCGCGGTCAAGGCGCCAGCCTTCCGCCGTCAGATGGAACAAGTGGCCCGTGCTTCCGTGCATTCGCTGGAGGGGATGCGCTTTCATCTGGCCTATGCAGGCAGTGGCCGTTTTATCGGTGTGGTCATGAGCCGCGCGCGGCTGAACACGGCGTCGATGGCCGAGCGAATGCGCGCGCATCTGCAAGAGAACTGGGACGGAAAAGGCATGAACGGCGGGCTGGCGCCGTCTTTGCAGGTCCATTCGGTGACCGAGCAGCGCCTCTGGTCGGGGCTTTCTGCCAGCAATAAGCTGCGCGAATATCTGCAGGGCTGGGATCCGCTGCACGGTTTGGCCCGGCATGACGAAGACAACCTGTTTGCCCAATTAGAGACCGCAATCGACGAAGAACGCTGAGGGCTCTGCTCGTTCTCAGGGGGTGCGAGGCGTCCGTCCTACCGAAAGGTAGGCGGACGTTTTGTTTTGCGGATTGCGATTGGCCGGAAGGGCTACAAAAAAAGGGCGACGGAAATCCGCCGCCCTCTATTTGCTGGGTACTAAGAAAGCTTACCGTGCGAATTTCTTGTGCTTCAGGCGCTTTGGTTCCAGCGCATCGGCACCCAGACGGCGCTTCTTGTCTTCTTCGTAGTCTTCAAAGTTGCCCTCGAACCACTCCACATGCGCTTCGCCTTCAAAGGCCATGATGTGCGTACAGATACGGTCGAGGAAGAAACGGTCGTGCGAGATGACCACGGCGCAGCCTGCGAAATCGACCAGCGCGTCTTCGAGCGCGCGGAGGGTTTCGACGTCGAGATCGTTGGTCGGTTCATCGAGCAGCAGCACGTTGCCGCCTTCTTTGAGCAGACGCGCCATGTGTACGCGGTTGCGTTCACCGCCCGACAGCAGGCCGACTTTCTTCTGCTGGTCGCCGCCCTTGAAGTTAAACGATGAGCAATAGGCGCGGCTGTTCACCTCGGCATCACCCAGCTTGATGATCTCGGCCCCGCCGGTGATCGCCTGCCAGACAGTGTCGTCATGGTTCAGATCATCGCGGGACTGATCGACATAGGACAAATCAACCGTGTCGCCGTATTCGATGGTGCCTTCATCGGGCGTTTCATGTCCGGTGAGCATCTTGAACAGCGTCGATTTACCCGCGCCGTTGGGGCCGATCACACCGACGATACCACCGGGTGGCAGGCTGAAATTCAGCCCATCAATCAGCTGCTTGTCGCCCATGTGCTTTTTCAGGCCTTCGACCTCGATCACCTTGTTGCCAAGGCGCGGGCCGTTGGGGATGACGATCTGGGCGCGGGCAAGTTTTTCGCGCTCGGAGGTTTCGGCCATCTCGTTATAGGCCGCAATACGCGCCTTGGATTTGGCCTGACGTGCCTTGGCACCCTGACGCATCCACTCAAGTTCGCGCTCAAGCGTCTTTTGCTTGGATTTGTCCTCGCGGGCCTCTTGGCTCAGGCGCTTGGCTTTTTGCTCCAGCCAATCCGAGTAGTTGCCCTCGTAAGGGATGCCGCGACCACGGTCCAACTCAAGAATCCAGCTGGTGATGTCATCAAGGAAATAACGGTCGTGGGTGACGGCAAGGATCGTGCCTTTGTAGTCGATCAAGTGCTGTTGCAGCCAAGCGATGGTTTCCGCGTCGAGGTGGTTGGTCGGTTCATCGAGCAGCAGCATATCGGGCGCTTCGAGCAGCAGTTTGCACAGCGCCACGCGGCGCGCTTCACCGCCCGAGAGGTTTTCCGGCATCGCGTCATCGGGCGGGCAGCGCAGCGCTTCCATCGATACGTCGATCTGGCTGTCGAGATCCCAAAGGTCTTGGGCGTCGATGTCGTCTTGCAGCTTGGCCATCTCATCGGCGGTCTCGTCGGAGTAGTTCATCGCCAGTTCGTTATAGCGATCAAGGATAGCCTTTTTCCCGGCCACGCCTTCCATGACGTTTTCGCGCACTGTCTTGGTCGGGTCGAGTTTGGGCTCCTGCGGCAGGTAGCCGACTTTGGCCCCCTCAGCGGCCCATGCTTCGCCGGTGAAATCCTTGTCGAGCCCGGCCATGATCTTGAGCAGGGTGGATTTACCCGCGCCGTTGACGCCGACGACACCGATCTTCACGCCGGGCAGGAAGTTCAGGTGGATGTTTTCGAATGTCTTCTTGCCCCCGGGGTAGGTCTTGGAGACGCCGGACATGTGATAGACGTATTGATAGGCAGCCATTTGGAGAATCCTCGAAACGCGATTTGGGGTTTGCAGTGCCATATCGCCCGGGCGGGGCAATATCAAACACTCTGTATATCTTGGGCCAGTCGCCCGGCGGAGCCTTGCGGAATCTGCCCAGTGGGTGCGCCCATGAAGCAGGACAGCGGGCGATTGTGCGGTTTTACAATGGTTTGGCAGGCGATCTGCACAGCCAGCAAGTTAAATTCAGTCGACTTTTCTGCGGTTTTCGCGCTAGGATTCTTTCAATCTACGATTGGGCGGCGATTTTCGGCCATCGTGGAGTAGGCAGGCTGAAAGCGGTGCTCACCCTTAGCGGTGCATCGACTGGCAGTCATAAAAACAGGGAAATACTCATGTCAAAATCCACAATCGTTGTGGGTCTGGACGGATCGGAGGCCGGCGCGCGTGCTTTGGCCTTCGCTCAGGCTCAGGCCAAACAGATCGGGGATTGTTCGATCACGGTTTGCTTTGTGATCGAATGGTCGCCTTTCACCTTTCAGACCAAGGAAGAGAACGAGCAGCGCCATATGCGGCGCGAGCAGGAGTTGCAGCGCGCCCATGACGTGGTGCTTGATCCGGCGGTGGCAGAGGCCAAAGCCTCGGGCGTGGAGGTCGAGGGGATCGTGCGGCACGGTGATGTGGCTGATATCCTTGAAGGTGTCGCCAAAAAGCGCGGTGCGATCCAGATCGTTGTCGGTCGGGTCGGTGAGCGCGGGCTTAAGCGGCTTTTTGGTGGGGTGACGGGCCGGTTGGTCGCAGGCTCCAGCGTGCCGGTCACGATTATTCCCTGAAAGGATAAGCCATGAATAAGTTATTTACCTTTGCGATGGCCATTTTTGCGTCATTGCTGCCGGGTCTTGCCGCTGCGCAAGAGGCTGTCGGCGTCGACCAGCGTATCAACCAGATTTTTGCCGATTACACCGGTTGGTATGTTTCCTTCATTTTCGCGCCGCTGCCCGGCACGGATTTCTCATGGATCGCGCTGTGGCTGGTCGTGGGGGCGGTGGTCTTTACCGTCTATTTCGGTGCCATTCAGGTCAAAGGGTTTTGGCATTCGATCCAACTGGTGCGAGGCGATTATTCTGACCCGGACGATGCGGGCGAAGTGAGCCACTTTCAGGCGCTGGCGACGGCGCTGTCGGGCACCGTGGGTCTGGGCAACATCGCGGGCGTGGCCGTGGCCGTCAGCATCGGCGGGCCGGGTGCGACATTCTGGATGGTGGTCGCAGGTCTGTTCGGCATGGCGACCAAGTTCACCGAATGTACGCTGGGCGTGAAATACCGCAATGAGTTCCCCGACGGCCACGTCTCAGGCGGGCCGATGTATTACATCGTTAAGGGCTTTGCCGAACGCGGACTGCCGCTGGGCGGGTTCATGGCGGTGCTGTTTTCGATCTTCACCATTCTGGGCGCACTTGGCGGCGGCAACATGTTCCAAGCCAACCAAGCGCATGCGCAGCTTGCGGGCGTGCTGGGGGATTATCCGGGCTGGATCACAGGCGTCGTTCTTGCGGGTGTTACCTTTGCGGTGATCGCGGGTGGCCTGAAATCCATTGCGCGGGTGACTGAAAAGGTCGTGCCGTTCATGGGTGTTTTCTATGTGCTCGTGTCGCTGCTGATCCTGATCATTAACTGGGATATGATCGGCTGGGCCTTTGGGCAGATCTTCATGGGGGCCTTCACCGGTCTGGGTGTCGTTGGCGGCTTTACCGGGGCGTTGATCCAAGGCTTCCGCCGGGCGGCATTCTCCAACGAGGCGGGCATCGGTTCGGCTGCGATTGCCCACTCTGCGGTGCGGACAAAAGAGCCGGTGACCGAAGGCTATGTCGCACTTCTGGAGCCGTTCATCGATACGGTGGTGATCTGCACGATGACCGCGCTTGTGATCGTCATCAGCGGTGTGTTGAACCAAGATCCAGAAACCGGTCTGTATATCTGGAACGCCGAAGCGGGCCGGATCGCGACCGAAGGTGGTGTGAGCGGCGTGGCACTGACCTCGGCGGCCTACGCGCGGGCTTTCTCTTGGTTCCCGATCTTGCTGATGATCGCAGTGGTGCTCTTTGCCTTCTCGACGATGATCAGCTGGTCCTACTACGGCCTGAAGGCTTGGACCTACCTGTTCGGCGAAGGGGCGGTGAAGGAGTTGATCTTTAAGATCATCTTCTGCGTCTTCATCGTGATTGGTGCGGCAGCAAGCCTTGGTCCGGTGATCGACTTCAGCGATGCGATGCTGTTCTCGATGGCGATTGTGAACATCATCGCGCTCTACTTCTTGATGCCGATCGTGAAACGCGAGCTGAACAGCTATGTTGCACGGCTGCGTTCGGGCGAGATCGTGAAGCACAAGTAAGCGCCTTGCATTGACAAAGGGCTGCAATGCCCCTCCTTTGGCCCCTGATTTCGGATCGGGGGCCATTTTTTTGCGTAATACCATGCCATTCGCCACAAGTGGGCAGGTTATCGGCCTGCTGGGCGGGTCGTTTGACCCGGCGCATGAGGGGCATGCGCATATCACCCGCGAGGCGTTGAAACGGTTCGGGCTGGATCGCGTCTGGTGGCTGCTGAGCCCCGGCAACCCGCTTAAAGAGCACGGACCAGCCCCGATGGCGCAGCGCAAAGCGCGGGCGCGGGCGGTGATGGATCACCCGCGGGTTGAGATCACCGACATCGAGGCGCAGCTTGGCACGCGCTATACGGCAGAGACGCTTGCGGCCCTGCGGCGGCATTATCCTGGTGTGCGGTTTGTCTGGCTGATGGGGGCCGATAACCTTGCGCAGTTTCATCTGTGGCAAGACTGGCGGCAGATCATGGAGACGGTGCCGGTGGGGGTGCTCGCGCGGCCCGGGCAGCGTATCTCGGCCCGGATGAGCCGGGCGGCGGCGCTGTATGCGCCCTACCGGATTGCGGGGCGGAACAGTCAACTACTGTCCCATGCCACAGCGCCTGCGTGGTGTTTTGTTAATGTGCCGATGGTCGATGTGTCGTCAACCGCGCTTCGAGCGGCGGGGGGCTGGCGCTCAGCGTAGCCGGGCTGAGGTGATGCCAGCGGCGATGATCACCGCAAGCCCCGCCCATGTCAGCGCATCGGGCAGGGTGCTGAAGAGGAAGAGCCCCAGCAGCACCGCCGCGATCAGTTGGAAGTAGACCAGCGGCGCCAGTCGTGTGGCGGGCGCACGGCGATAGGCGTAGAGTAGCAGCAGATTGCCCAGCATGGAAAACAGCGCGCTGGCGGTGGCAAGCCCGGCCACGGCCAGAGTTGCGTCTGGCAGGTTCATTAGGCCCAAGGGCAGCAGCATCACCGCGCTCATCGCCAGTTGGGTGAAGGTCAGCGCCAAGGGGGCAGCCAAATCCGACAGCCAGCGGGACATGGTAAGAAAAACCCCATAGAAGAGACCCGCCGCTACAGCAAAGAGCAGACCCGGCCCGCCTGTGCCACCGCCCATGCCAGGACGCACGACCAGCAACACGCCGCAGAACCCCAGCAGGATCAGCGCGCTGCGCAGCAGGGTGATCCGCTCTCGTAGGAAAAGCGCGGCCAACAGGTAGCTGATCATCGGCCCGATAAAGAAGGCGGCAAAGACGTTAGCGATGGCTTCTGTCTGGAGCGCGGTTTGAATGCAGGTGATCCCCGACGCCAGCGTGGCCGCGCGCAGCCAAAGCCGCCAGTCGCGCATCAATGCCCATGTTCCGCGCGGCAGGAACGGCAGGACCATCAGCGCGCCGATGGCAAATCGCGACCACGCAACGAAGACTGGTGCCACGCCCATTCCGGTGGTCAAAATCTTGCCCGCGCTGTCCCCGGCGGGGATCAGTGACATGGCAATAAACATGATGGGAATAGCGCGTTGCATGACGACGGGTTAGCAGGTCGGCGGTTTTGTGCAACTGCGAAAGGGGGGAGGGCGTCAGACAGGTTGTGGCCGAACGCCGCATGCGGTTTATATCAGCCCTATGAGCCAGAGATTTACACGACGCATATTCCTTGGAACGGCTGCTGCTGCGATGGCAGCGGTCTCCGCTTGGGCCGAGGCACCGACAACTTCGTTGCGCCCGATTGGGCGCGATGCCGATTTATATAAACAGGCCATTCCGAATGTGTCCGAGATCATCGCGGATAGCGGGATCACCGGCACGGTCGCCTTTGCCGTGATCGATGTCGAAAGCGGCATCTGGCTGGAGGCGTCCAACGCCACCGATGGCATTCCCCCTGCGAGCAGTATCAAGGCGATCACCGCGCTTTATGCGTTGGATCAACTTGGGCCGGATCATGTGTTTAAAACGCGGCTGCTGGCGACCGGCGGCGTGGTCAATGGAGAAGTGCAGGGCGATCTGATCCTTGTCGGTGGGGGCGATCCGACGCTCGACAGTGATGATCTAGGCCAGATGGCCGAAGACCTCAAAGCGGCGGGCATCATTGGGGTGAAGGGCAAATTCAAAGTCTATGAAGGGTCTTTGCCTTCGACCTTTGCGATTGATCCTGAACAGCCAGATCATGTGGGATATAACCCCGGCGTTTCGGGGATCGCGCTGAACTACAACCGGGTGCATTTCGAATGGAAGCGCGACGGTAACGGCTATGACGTGACAATGGAGGGCCGCGCGGGGCGGTATGCGCCAGCGGTGCGCGCCGCCACGATGGAAGTGGTGGACCGCAGCGGGCCAGTCTACACGTATGAAAACCAATCGGACCGTGATGTATGGACCGTGGCCAAGGGTGCCTTGGGCACCGGTGGCGCGCGTTGGTTGCCAATCCGGCGGCCCGGCGTTTACGCGGGCGACCTTTTCGCGACGATTGCCCGCAGCCACGGCATTAAACTGGGCGATGCAGAGTTGGCCGAAGCGCTGCCCGAGGGCGAGACCCTCGTTACCCATCGCAGCGCGAAACTGCAGCCGATCCTGAAAGATATGCTGGAATATTCTACGAACCTTACGGCAGAGATGGTCGGTATGGCGGCCAGCTCTAAGCGGCTAGGGACGGTGGCAAGTCTACGCGCGTCGGCGGCCGAAATGAACAAATGGGCAGTCGAAGAACTGGGCATGGAAAACCCGGCGATGGTTGACCACTCTGGCCTTGGCGATGACAGCAAGATGACCGTTCATGACATGGCCGGGGGGCTGGCGCGCATCCACGGCACGGGGCTGCGGCCAATCTTAAAGCCTGTGTATCTGCGTGATGACCGTGGCCGACCTCAGACCAACGGTCCGATAAAGATTGACGCAAAAACCGGGACGCTGAACTTTGTTTCTGCGCTGGCGGGATTCCTCACCACGCCTGAAAACCGTGTGCTGGCCTTTGCGATTTTGACTGCAAATATGGACCAGCGGGCCAAGATCCCCCGTGCGGAGCGTGAGCGTCCGCCGGGTGCCCGGACGTGGAATGGGCGGGCCAAACGTGTGCAGCGTGGCCTGCTGGAGCGTTGGGGGCTGCTTTATAATGCGGCGGTCGAACCAGAGCCAGAAGCTGCGGCAGCGCCTGAGGCTGACACCACGCCCGAAGCCCAGCCGGAAGCGGAAGCTGTTATGGAAGAATCCTAAAGCCGGTTTAGGTCAGATGCCGCGCCCGCGCGCCGCGCTCGATCGCGGCGGCGTGGAGCCGGTCGATGTTAAGCTCATAGCGGATTTCTTCGAGCAGGCGCAGTTCGGCTTCGTCGAGCGTGCCATCGGCGGCGGCCACGTCACAGGCCAGCGCGTAGGCCGTTTCATTCAAACGCTCGGGCAGGGCTTCGCGGATCAGGCCAAAGAGGGCATCAAGCCCGTCTTCTTGTTCGAACAGGTCGAAGACCGTTTTGCTGATCGTCGCGACGCGGTCGTTGTCGTAGCCTGAAAATACTGGAAGCAGGTTCAGCGCGGATTCGATTTTCACCAGTTCGGCGGTGCGAATGTCTTCGTCCGAGGCCGAGACCGCGATCATAAGCGCGACAAGGCTGTCTTGGGCGCTGAGCGAGAGAGAAGATGTGTCGGGCATCGGGAAATCCTTTGAACAGGTATGTTGCGGCGCAGAATATTGACCCTCAGGGTCCGAAGCAATAGGAACGGACGACCCCGTGCGCATTGGGCGCAGGGGCGCCAAAAGATGGATGATCCGACATGTCCGAGACCCGAGACGCGGCACTTAGCAGCAAAGCATGGCCCTTTGAAGAAGCGCGCCGGGTGCTCAAACGTTATGCCAAGAAACCGCCAGAGAAGGGCTATGTGCTGTTTGAGACGGGCTATGGCCCCTCTGGATTGCCGCATATTGGCACCTTTGGCGAGGTGCTGCGCACCACGATGATCAAGCGCGCCTTTGAGGAGATCAGTGACATTCCCACTAAGCTGGTCTGTTTCTCGGACGATCTTGATGGCATGCGCAAAGTGCCGGGCAATGTGCCGCAGCAGGAGATGCTGGCTGAGCATATGCACCGCCCGCTGACTTCGGTGCCGGACCCGTTCGGCACGCATGAAAGCTTTGGTCACCACAACAACGCCATGCTGCGCCGCTTCCTTGATACCTTTGGCTTTGAGTATGAATTCTACTCGGCCCGCGAGTTCTACCGCTCGGGCCAGTTCGACGAGGTGCTGCTGCGCGCCTGCGAAAAGTATGATGAGATCATGGCGGTGATGCTGAAGTCTCTGCGCGAAGAGCGGGCGCAGACCTATTCGATCTTCCTGCCGATCCACCCTGAAACCGGTCGCGTGATGTATGTGCCGATGAAGGAGGTCAACGCCAAAGACGGCACGATCACCTTTGACGATAAAGACGGCACAGAGATGACGCTCCCGGTGACTGGCGGCAATGTAAAGCTACAGTGGAAGCCTGACTTTGGCGCGCGTTGGGCCGCGTTGGATGTCGATTTCGAGATGTACGGCAAGGAGCACGCGACGAACACGGCGATCTATGATCGTATTTGTGAGATTCTTGGCGGCAAGAAGCCCGAGCATTTCAGCTATGAACTGTTCCTCGACGAAAACGGGCAGAAGATTTCGAAATCCAGCGGCAACGGTATCTCGATCGATCAGTGGTTGACCTATGCCAGCACCGAGAGCCTGTCGTATTTCATGTTCCTTAAGCCCAAGACGGCCAAGCGCATGCATTTTGACGTGATCCCCAAGGCGGTTGATGAGTACCACCAGCAGTTGCGGGCCTATGAGACGCAGGACGCTAAGGGGCGACTGAACAACCCGGTTTGGCATATTCACGGTGGCGATGTGCCCAAATCGGATATGGTTGTGCCGTTCTCGATGCTGCTGAACCTCGCGAGCGTGTCGAGCGCCGAAGATAAATCGCAGCTTTGGGGCTTTATCCAGCGCTATGCCCCTGAGGCCACGCCAGAGACCAACCCCGGGATGGATCAAGCCGCAGGCCATGCGGTGCATTATTTCAATGACTTCGTGAAACCGCAAAAGGTGTTCCGCGCGCCGACTGAGTTGGAGCGTGAAGCACTGGAAGACCTGCGCGATCGGTTGAAGGTTTGGGATGGAGGCTTGGATGCCGAAGCCTTGCAAAGCATGGTTTTTGCGGTCGGCAAAGAGCGTTTCGATCCGCTGCGCGACTGGTTTACTGCGCTTTACGAAGTGCTGCTGGGTGCCAGCCAAGGGCCGCGTTTCGGCGGGTTCATCGCGCTTTACGGCGTGGATGAGACCGTGGCGCTGATTGATGATGCGCTTGCGGGCAAGCTGACCGCCGCGTGAAACTTTTGCCTCTTGCCCTGCGTGACTTAGATCATTCAGCAAGGGTAAGGGGGAAAGGTGATGCGCAACGCGGTACTTACATTTTTCGGAGGGCTGGTGCTTTCGGCCCTCCTGAGTTTTGGCGCAGCGGCGCAGCAGGCTGAGATCGAAGAGACGATCAACAGCCAGTTTGACGCCTTTCGCGCGGATGATTTCGCCGCTGCTTTGGAGTTCGCCACGCCGAACTTGCAGCGCTTTTTCCAGACCCCCGAAAATTTTCGCAGCATGGTCAGCAATGGCTACCCAATGGTGCAGAACCCCGCCGAGGTGCGGTTTCTGGATCGCCGCGCGGATGGCACGCGGTTTTTCCAAGTGGTGCAGGTCGTTGATCCCAAGGGCTTCACGCATCTGCTGGGGTATCTGATGGAGCAGACCGAGGACGGCTGGCGCATTGGCGCGGTGCAAATCCTCGATGCGCCGGGGGCGAATGTGTGACGTCTGTTGCAGCCCATACGCGCGGTGATCACAGTCGCGATTAACACATCGTTGATATTTCCCTGACCTCGCGGTTCGGCATCTCCGAGCCAGAGCAGTTGAGCGGCGCGCCTTGGTGAGAGGTGCGGGCCGGGGAAAGGAAATGCGATGAACAAGGCGATTACCGACGGTTTGGTGCTTATGCCGACGCCCTTTGCGGCGGGGCTGGATGTCTGGTCTAGCGGCGATGGCACGCCGGGGTCCGATACCTACGAAAACGCGGCCAATGCGGCCTTTGTCCCGGCGGATCAAGATTTCGGCGGGGCGCTGGAGTTGCTCAAGACACAGTCCACGCAGCAGCTGCGCTATATGGGGCAGACCACGCTGTTGCCGGGGTGTTACCTGCGCGTTACGGCGCGAGTGAAGGCCATCAGCGGCAATCTACCAACGGTGCGCATCGCGGGGTATCCGGCGCAATCAGGCGGGGGCAGGGTAGGCGGCGTGACTGAGTTCGGTCCAGCCACAACCCTTACCGCTTATGGCGACGTGGTCGAGGTCAGCGCGATCATCGGCAGTGGCGCCCGCGGCGGGGTCGATATGGTTTGGGGCGCGGGGGCGGCTTACGGGCATCTGGGGCTTGATCTGACTGGGCCGACGGGCGGCATGGTGCGGATTGACGATATTGAGGTCGAAGATGTCACGGCGGTGTTCCTGCGGGACATGTTGGCGCAGGTTGATGTGCGCGACTTTGGCGCGGTGGGCAATGGCGTGACCGACGACACCGCCGCGTTCGAGGCTGCAAATACTGCCGCCGATGGGCGCACGGTACTGGTGCCTGCGGGGAACTACCTGTTGAACGGTGATGTCACTTTTGACACGCCGGTTAAGTTTGAGGGCCATGTGACCATGCCTGTGGCGGCGGTCCTGCTGCTGCGCCGTAATTTCGACCTGCCCAGCTATATTGAGGCGTTTGAAAATGAAGAGACTGCTTTCCTTAAGGCCTTTCAGGCGCTGCTGAACAACGCGGACCACGACTCGCTTGATATGGGTGGGCGCAAGGTGAATGTGACCGAACCACTGGATATGCAGGCGGCGGTGCCGGATAAATCCAGCTATGCCACGCGCCGGGTGATCCGCAATGGCCAGCTTGAAGCGGCATCGAGCAGTAGCTGGGACACGGTGGTGGTGACTTCACAGGCGAGCTATGCCACCTCGGATAGTCGCAAGCTGACCAATGTGACCAATATCGCCAATGTGCCCGTGGGCGCGCTGGTTGAAGGCACTGGGGTGGGGCGCGAGATTTATGTGCGCTCCAAGAACGTGGCCACGCAAGAGATTACCCTGAATGCACCGCTATATGACGCGGCGGGGACGCAGAATTTTACCTTCCGTAAGTTTCAGTACATGGTGGACTTCAGCGGTTTCGCCTCGCTGTCAAAATTCGTAATGGCGGACGTCGAATTTCAGTGCAACGACCGGTGCAGCGCGATCAATCTTGCGCCTGCGGGGCTGATCTTTCACCTACGCGATTGTTTTGTCAGCCGCCCCAAGGACCGAGGCATTACCTCAATCGGTGGGGGCTGTCAGGGCATGTTGATTGACCGCTGTCAGTTCCTGTCGGCTGAAGATGCGCTGACCGTGCCGAACCGCAGCAGTATCGCGCTGAACACCAACGCCAACGACGTGAAGCTGCGCGATTGCCGTGCGACGAAGTTCCGCCATTTCGCGCTGCTGGCGGGCGGCAATAGCATCGTGACGGGCAATCACTTCTTCCAAGGGGATGAGGTCGACAACGGCGTGCGTTCGGCGGGTCTGATCCTCGCCTCGGCCCATACCAGCGCGGTGGTGACGGGCAATTACGTCGACAATTGCTTTATCGAATGGACGAATGAGCAAGACCCGACACCGGCTTTCACCTCGGGCTATTCGTTCAGCGCGCTCAGCATTAGCGACAATATCTTCCTATCAGGAGAGGTTGCGCCATGGTTCAGTTATATCGTGGTGAAGCCGCATGGGGCGGGGCATTTCCTGAGCGGGGTAAGCATTACCAGCAACCGTTTCCGCAGTTTGAACGGCAGTATCGACCGGGCAGAGCGGGTGGACACGACTTTTGCTGACCTCGATATGTCGCGCTGCAAGAACGTGGTGATGAAAGGCAATTCTTTTCACGCTGTTACGACGCAAGTGGAAAATATGGCCGAGATTGAGTTCAATCAGTCCACGCCTTCAGAGACTTGGGTCATTGATACTTCCGGGCACCTACCGTTTGAGGGGCAGGCGCTGAATACCGATGCCGTGGTGGCCCACGGCGCGATCCGCAACAGCAACAATGTGGCGCAGTTTGACATGCCTTACGTGACACATGCTGAAGGGGCTGCTCGGGATCAGATCCATTTGGTTTGGCCCACGCCGGTGAAGGGGAAAGTCTCGGTCATGGTGCGGATGGACAGCCGGTAGTCCCTCCACTCATTGATGTGGCAATGAACGGCCCCGCCGATGATCCGGTGGGGCTGTTTGCATTAGAACTCCCGCCAAAGGCTGAGGGTAAGGGCAGTGTTTTCAGGCGCGTCGAAGGGAACTTCGCTGCCGAGCTGCACACGGTATTTACTGAAGCGGGGCGAGAGAACGATGGAGGGCGCAAAATTAGCGTAGGTTTCGCCCTCGGTGTAGGTGATGAAAATCTGCGCCATGCCGGTGGCAGCTTCGGTAAAGTCGAATCCGGCAGTGGCATCAAGCTTGATAACCTCCTGCGACAATCCAAACTCCCATCGCGCAGCGGCATCGACGGTCAGCCACCCGTTCCGCGCGCCAAGGGTAAAGCCACGGCCCCATGACAGCCCGGCCCTGACATGGGGGGAGATGAACGCATCTGTCCAGCTTGCCCCGGCACCAAGATCATAGGCCCAGCGGCCCCAATCGGTTGGGTCTCCCAACGGGAAACGCAGAAACGCGGTTGCGCTGCCGCTTTGCAGGCCAAACCGGCTTTGCGCTGTGTTGAGGTCAACTCCTAAGGTGAGCTTCTCGCGCAGGCCATACTCAATGTACGTGCTTTGAGTGAGGTCGTAAAAGTAGGTGGCAGAGAAGGACGAGGAGACGAAGCTGGTCCCTTTGTCACGTAGCCACGGCCCGGCTTGGCCAGTTGTTGCGCAGAGCTGGCAGGCTAGTAGGGTAAGAAAAAATGCAGATCGCATGGCAGGCTCCTGCCGCGATCTTGGTTAATTTGGGTTAACAAATCGTTTCGTCGGAAGGATGGTAAATAAAAACCCGGCACCAAGGGCACCGGGTTTTTGTCTTCGTCTAGGTCAGTCTGTTTATACGTGAGCTTTGTTGCCACGCGGGCCCGCGATCAGCCAGACGATGAAGCCCAAGACCGGCAGGATGATAATGCCCAAAATCCAAGCAATCTTGGCCGCGCCAGAGGCGCTGGAGGTGAAAACCTGATAGATGGCATAGATGTCGGCGATGAGGACGATAAGCCCGAAAAGTCCATATTCCATTGTGTGTCTCCTTTAAGGTGCGTGCATTTCCTATTGGATGCTCAACCCCACGACGATCCGTTTGGTTCCCCGTGGCTGTGTCGCGATATGGATAAGCCAGAACTTGCCATCCTGCCCGTCATACGGGAACCGGCAACCCTTGCTTCGGGTTCTACCGTCACAGCACTTACAAGAGGAACAGGCCATGACAGACCAAACAACACCCGCATCGCTGGTTTCTTCTGACAATGTGAACGGCACTGCCGTTTTCAGCGCGGATGGGACCGAAATCGGCCATATCGACCACCTGATGATCGACAAGAAATCCGGCAAAGTTGCCTATGCCGTTATGGGTTTCGGAGGTTTTTTAGGCATAGGTGAGGAACACTACCCCGTGCCGTGGAACGCGCTCGACTATGATCCGGCCCGCGATGGTTTCATGACAAACATTGATGAAGCCACGGTGAAAGGTGCACCGGAGCGGACCGACCGCTGGGACAGCGACCGCGCGTGGCAAGAGCGTACCTTTGACCACTACGGGGTGCCTTACTACTGGCTGTGACGGATATTCTAAGAATTCGCGAGGGGAGGCGGCAGCGCCTCCCCTTTTTGACGGGCGATATCCTGCGCAGCCCATTGTTTTTGCGGCGCGGATCGGGTCTCTTAGAAGGCGCGGCGATTGGGCCGTGACTGGAAAGGAAACTTCCGATGTACCGTTTGATCGCTTTTGGCCTGCTGCTTACCCTTGCGGGTTGTGACGTGCCGTTTGTGCCATTCATCTGATTAATCTAGGAGACCCGTTTGATGGAAGCCTTTCTCGATACGCTTGGAGCAGTGGCGCTGATTGCGCTTGTGGTGGTCGGGCTTGTTGCCGGGGCAATTGCCGGGGCCGTAGCAGGCCGAAACAAGCTGCTCTACCTCATTCTGGGGGTGGTCGGCGCTGTGGCCCTGCCGTTTATCCTCGCCGCGCTTGGTGTTACGGTTGTAGCCGCCGGAGGGTTGCTTTTGCTGCTGGTTGTGGCCGCCATTGGTGCGGGGCTGGTACTGGCCCTTGTCGCCGCGCTGCGACGATAGTTTGGGTTAGTTCCCTATACCGAATGCAAGGGCCACCCCCTAAGGGGCGGCCCTTTCTCATTCAGCGCTTGCGGCGCTTCACATTGCCGCCGCGCATCCCGCCACGACCAGAGGTGCTGCGCCCCGACGCTTTCTGCGCCGCATCGACCGCCCGATCCACAGCCTGCTGCCGGGCCATCGGGTCATCGGCCACCGCCAAGTCAACAGCTTCCAACCGCTTAACCTCATCTCGCAGCCTCGCGGCCTCCTCAAACTCGAGGTTTTCCGCCGCTTTGCGCATGTCCGTGCGAAGTCCGTCCAACACGGTTTGAAGGTTGCCCCCGGCCAGCGGATTATCGACCTTGGCAGTCACGCGGTTCATATCGACATCGCCTTTATAAAGCCCGGCCAGAATGTCATCGACGTTCTTCTTGACCGTTGCAGGCGTGATACCGTGTTCCTCGTTATAGGCCATCTGCTTGACGCGGCGGCGGTCGGTTTCGCCCATCGCCCGTTCCATGCTGCCGGTGATGCGGTCGGCATACATGATGACGCGCCCATCGGCGTTACGCGCCGCACGACCAATGGTCTGGATCAGCGAAGTTTCCGAGCGCAGGAAGCCTTCTTTATCCGCATCCAGAATGGCGACCAGCCCGCATTCGGGGATGTCGAGCCCCTCGCGCAGGAGGTTAATCCCGATCAGCACGTCGAATGCACCCAGCCGGAGATCGCGCAGAATTTCGATCCGCTCGATCGTGTCAATGTCCGAGTGCATGTAGCGCACGCGGATGCCCTGTTCGTGCATGTATTCGGTGAGGTCTTCGGCCATGCGCTTGGTCAGCACGGTGCAAAGGGTGCGGTAGCCGTCAGCGGCGACTTTGCGCACCTCATCAAGCAGGTCGTCGACCTGCATTTCCACGGGGCGAATTTCTATATGAGGGTCGATCAGACCGGTCGGGCGAATGATCTGTTCGGTGAACACACCCCCCGTCTGTTCGATTTCCCACGCCGCGGGCGTGGCCGAAACAAAGACCGATTGCGGGCGCATGGCGTCCCATTCCTCGAACTTCAGCGGGCGGTTGTCCATGCAGGACGGCAGGCGGAAGCCGTGTTCGGCCAGCGTGAACTTGCGCCGATAGTCGCCCTTGTACATGCCGCCGATCTGCGGGACCGAAACGTGGGATTCATCCGCGAAAACGATGGCGTTGTCCGGGATGAATTCGAACAGGGTGGGGGGCGGCTCACCGGGTGCGCGGCCCGTGAGGTAGCGCGAATAGTTCTCGATCCCGTTGCAGACGCCGGTGGCCTCCAACATCTCGATATCGAAGTTGGTACGCTGTTCCAGCCGCTGCGCTTCCAGCAGTTTGCCGTCTGCAACCAGTTGATCAAGCCGCGTGCGCAGCTCTTTCTTGATGCCGATGATCGCCTGAGACATCGTCGGCTTGGGCGTCACATAGTGGCTGTTCGCATAGACGCGGATTTGGTCGAAAGTGTCGGTCTTTTCGCCCGTGAGCGGGTCGAACTCGGTGATGCTCTCCAACTCTTCGCCAAAGAAGGACAGCCGCCACGCGCGGTCATCAAGGTGGGCGGGGAAGATTTCGAGACTGTCGCCGCGTACCCGGAAGGAGCCGCGCTGGAAGGCGGCATCGTTGCGCTTGTACTGCTGTGCGACAAGATCGGCGATGACTTTGCGCTGGTCGTAGCTCTCGCCGGCTTTCAGATCTTGGGTCATCGCGCCGTAGGTCTCGACGCTACCGATACCATAGATACACGACACCGAGGCCACGATGATCACGTCGTCACGCTCCAAAAGCGCGCGTGTGGCGGAGTGGCGCATCCGGTCGATCTGTTCGTTGATCTGCGATTCCTTCTCGATAAAGGTATCGGACCGCGCCACATAGGCCTCGGGCTGGTAGTAGTCGTAGTAGGAGACGAAATATTCCACGGCGTTGTCGGGGAAGAAGCCTTTGAACTCACCGTAAAGCTGGGCCGCGAGCGTCTTGTTCGGCGCAAGGATGATCGCCGGGCGCTGCGTCTCTTCGATGACCTTGGCCATGGTAAAGGTCTTACCTGTCCCGGTCGCGCCCAAAAGCACCTGATCGCGTTCGCCCGAGTTCACGCCCTCGGTCAGTTCCTTGATCGCTGTCGGCTGATCGCCTGCCGGGGCAAACTCAGTGACCAATTTAAAGCTATGCCCGCCCTCCAGCTTGGGGCGGGTGCGGACATCGGGGGCGGGGTTTGCCAAAAGCGGCATACCTTCCGATTTATCGGTCTGGGCATAGGGCATCGCAGGTATCCTTCGTCGGGCTCCCCATAGGTGCCCTCTTTCACGCTCGGTTCAAGGGGCAGGGGGCCGCGAAGGTCGCTTTTGCCTCTACTTCATCAGCCGTTTGCGGTTCTGGCGTACTTTTCGGGCCAAGGGCGCGAGCGAGGCGTTCATGATTTGGTCAGGGCTTTTGCCCGACATCGCCGCCTGCGTACCAGCGTGGAAAGCCTTGGCCATGGCGGGGCCTTTTTCGGCGACCATGCGGTTATTCTCGCCGGGGCGTGCGGGGAGCGCACCGGCCATGGCCAGAATGCGCAATGACATGACGATCTGGGTTTCAACTGCCAGCGAGGTAAGCTGGCTTTGCATGGCGAATAGGGCGAAGGGGTTCATGTGGAGTGCTCCAATGGGGTTATCCTCATGTAGTCTCTGCACTGCAGCATGGTAGAGTTTATTTGCATTATCTTGCATTCCCTTGCCCCTTGGCGCGGAATATTAGATAAAGCGCGAGGTTCCTGAAGTGAGAGTCCCGAAATGCGCGCACGTATCTTCCAACCCGCCCGTACAGCGATGTCCTCCGGCACGGCCAAGACCCGTGTCTGGCTGCTTGAGTTTTCGCCAGCGGAAGCGCGCAGCGTTGATCCTCTCATGGGTTGGACCTCGTCGGACGATACGCAAAGCCAAGTGCGCTTGGAGTTCGACACCCGTGAAGCCGCCGAAGAATACGCCCGCGATCATGGCATCGATGCGCAGGTGCAGTTGCCGAACAAGCGCAAGCCAAACATCCGCGCCGGCGGCTATGGTGAGAATTTTGCGACCGGGCGACGTGGGGCTTGGACGCACTGAGGGTGTAAGGCATACCTAAGTTTTTCCAGTGGAAGGCTAAGTTTTCCAGCACGTCCCGGGTAACCTCGACGCTTCGAATAATTGAAGCGCCTCCCCAGAGCGCCGTAAACGCGGCTGACCGTTATGCGCCCGCGCCTTCCAAAAAATTGAACTCCTGCCAGGGCGCACTTTCCGCTATGCCCTGACGCATACGGATATTGATGCTGTCGGTCATGCTGTAAAGGACGGTGGCAAAGGTACTGGACCCCCCATGGGTTTTCGCACGCATACAGATCGGCGCGTCCGCGTCGTCAAATAGTGTCCTAACCTCCTCTGCGGTTGACAGCCCGTCTTGCCGGGTCTTCAACCAACTCAGGCGATTGGCCGAGCTTTTTGTAAAGCCGGTCGCACCTAGGCGCGCCAGTGCGGTTGTGTCGATGTCCGAACTGATCAGGGGGTGATTGGTATGCAATAGCCTGCCGTTGTCCGGTATGGGCAGCGCCGAACAGGTTCTTGCGGAACATTCGAGCGATGTGATCCCCTCCCGAGTGGCGATCGCGTAATGCTGTCCGCTGGCGTGGCCCACCTCGGCCAAGCGTCTTTGTGCCGTTGCCCTGTTGCGTGCGCCGAGAGCATGTCGGACGGCGAAGGCCACCGGCAGGCCGTCAGGGGCATGTTCCAACATCAGCAGGGTGTTCACGCCAATCGCCAACCCGGCGGAATTAACACCTGTCAGCCCGATCATCCCGGCGGCGCTTAACATCACGGTCTCCGGCATGTCCGGCCCGCCAAGGCGCAGGGCCACCTGTGAGCCCTCCATATGCGCGGGGAGGTCCATATTTTGAGCCAGCACATGCCCACCCGGCACGCGCTGCGCGATGAGGCTGCAGCCCGGCGGCGGTGCCTTCGGTGCCGCGTCATACCACCATTGCTCATCCATTAGGTTATAGACCGCCATCCGAGCAAAGCTTTGGCCAGCGCCGATCGCGATGCCGCGCAACTCAGCCATCAAATCGGGTGTCACCGCCTCAGCGCGTTGCAGCAAGGCGGTGCCGGAGAGGAAGTCGTCGCAGTAGCCATCAAAATCCGCAGGCGCGCGCGGCCCCAGCCCCGCCATTGTCGCAGCCTCCCAATTCTCCAGCGCCGAGGCGATCCGTTTGCGCAACGCCTCGCCGTGGACTTCGCCGCGGGTTCGCGGACTGCCGATGCAATCGATGATCTCCATGGAAGTTCCTTTCAAATGCCCCGCGCGGCGACCATGACAGCGCGCAGCCTCTCATGGTCGATAGCGCGCACAAGTTTGCCCGCAGGCTTCACCGCCACACGGTCCTCGGCGGCGACCATCGCGTTCAGCACGGCTTCCTCAGTCGCCTGCACTGCGGCGGTATAGAAGTAATCAAGATGACTGTCCTTCAACGCCGCCAACGTCATTACATCCGGCGTGTGCCAAGGGTTTTCTTGGGGATTGGCAGTGCTGAAGGCGAGAAAGATATCGCCCGAGTTATGCCCGCCCGCGGTCCCGTTGCGTCCAATCCCGATGCCACCGCGCCGGGCGAGCCGGTTCAGTTGATGCGGGAGCAACGGCGCGTCGGTGGCAATTACCACGATGATCGAGCCCATCTCGGACGGGTAGACCAAATCTTCGGTCATCTCCCGTCCCACTGGCACGCCTGCCACCTCAAAGGCCGCGCGCGTGCCGTGATTGGCTTGCACCATTACACCAAGCGTATACGCCGCCCCGGCCACTGTGATGCGGCGCGAGGCGGTGCCAGTCCCGCCCTTAAACTCATAGGCGATCATCCCCGCCCCGCCGCCGACGTTGCCCTCGGCCACAGGGCCGGGCGCGGCATGATCAAGCGCGGCCCGCGCGTGAGCTTCGGTTACGCCCCGTGCGTTGATATCATTAAGCACCCCGTCATAGGTCTCCCCCACCACGGGCAGACACCACATGTGATCGCGCTCAAACACCTGCGGATAGCGGTCAATTATCCAGCCCACCGTGGCATGGCTGACCATGCCGACACTGTGGCTGTTGGTCAGCATCACCGGCCCCATGAACCACCCTAGATCGGCGATGTGATGGCCGCCGGTCAATTCGCCGTTGCCGTTGAACGAATGGACCCCCGCCCAGACCGGCGTGATCTCTCCGCTGGCCCCGCGCGGGAGGATCGCGCTGACCCCGGTGCAGAGCCCGCGATGCCGCCCCGGTACCGCCTCTTCAATTACAGTGGAGAAGCCCACGGTGACACCGGGCACATCAGTGATTGCGTTGTAAGTTCCGGACGTGCCGCTAAACGGCAGGCCTAGATCGCGGGCGCGAGGAGGGTGGGGCATCAGCTTTGATCCTTCCTGTCACTGGGCAAGATCGGGCGCATTTGGCTGCCCGGCTCATAAGAGAATGGATCAAAATGCGCCGCCAATTCGCGCATTTCGCGCAGACGGTCCTGTGCTGGTGCGCCCACGCGGGCGGTAATCCCACTTAGAAACAGGCCCAATAGCGCCGCGATCCCGGCGGTGCTGTCTAGAAACGTCCGGGTCGAGGTGGCGACTGAGAGCACATGCGGCGTGTATTTGCGGGGCCAAGCGCTGTATTGATCTGTGACCATAATCAGCGGCACATCACGGCGCAGACAAAGCTCGGCCACTTTTACTGCTTCATGCGCATAGGGTACCACTTCGACCATTATCACACAGGACGTCTGGGGCTCTTCAATGAACAGCTCCGACCAATTGCCGCTGCGCCCATCGGCAAAACGCACACCGGGGCGAGCGTATTTTAGCCGGGTGGCGAAATCCATCGCCGTGCCCTTCACCCCCTGAAAGCCGGTGATATTGACGTGCTGCGCCTTCTGCACCACGTCGAGCGCCGCGTCCCACTGCGGGGTGGCCGCCATGCGGTAGACTTCGACGATGGCATCAAGTTCCAACTGCAACTGGGCATCGAGTTCTGAGCCGGTGCCGTCGGGAATGGCAATGCGGCGCGAACGTAGGCTGCCCTCTTCGCTGTCGCTATTGCGGAACTCGGCGTTCACCGCGGCCTTGAAGGCCTTGAAATTTTCGTAGCCCAAGCGCCGCACAAAACGGCTCACTGTCATCTCGCTTACGCCTGCACCGACGGCGAGATCGGCGGCGGTTTCGAACGGCAGATTGTCGAAGTTACGCTCGACCCAAAGTGCCACTTCGCTTTCCGCCTTGGACAGGTTGCGCGCATTCGTGACGCGCTCGCGGGCGGGGCCGGAGGGGCTATGGCTCAGTTTCTTCATGCAGCCCCCACGTGCAAATGCGGAATAGCTTCGATCAACTTCCGGGTATAAGCCTCTTTTGGGTTATCAAAAACCGCCCCCGTTGGCCCGCTTTCGACGATCTGCCCGCGCCGCATCACGATCACCGAATTGCACAGCCGCCGGATCACGGCGAGGTCATGGCTGATAAAAATCATCGAAAGCCCTCTTTCCTTTTGCAGCTTCAGCAGCAGGTCCATGACCTGGGCTTGCAGGGTCACATCCAGTGCCGATGTCACCTCATCCGCGATCAATACGCGCGGATCAAAGGCAAGCGCGCGGGCGATGGCAACTCTCTGACATTCGCCCCCTGACAATTGCCGCGGATAGCGGTCGGCCAGCTTGTCGGGGATCCCGACCTGTTCCATCAGGTCCGCGACCTTTGCTTTCACCTCGCCCGGCGGGCAGAGCTTGTGTCGGCGTAGCGGTTCGGCAATGGCGCGTGCCACCGTCATCCGCGGGCTAAGCGCCTCATAGGGATGTTGGTAGATCAACTGAACCTCGCGCAGATAGGCCACCCGGTCCCGACCCGTGGGATCGACAGACTTTCCGTCGAAATGCACCGTTCCGCGCTGCGGTTTGACCAGCCCCACGAGCGACCGCGCCAGCGTGCTCTTGCCCGAGCCGCTCTCGCCAACGATGCCCAAAGTCTCCCCCGGCCGCACCGAAAGGTTGGCGTTCTGAACTGCAACAAACCCACCCTCGCGCCGCGCGATCAGGTCAGCCAGACTGCGCCCGCCATAACGGATGCGTAGCCCTTTCCCTTCGATCAAC
Organism: Sulfitobacter sp. AS92; assembly: GCF_038900015.1. NCBI lineage: Bacteria > Pseudomonadati > Pseudomonadota > Alphaproteobacteria > Rhodobacterales > Roseobacteraceae > Sulfitobacter > Sulfitobacter sp. AS92. The sequence continues at coordinate 122,625 of NZ_JBBMQL010000007.1, read as the reverse complement.
GGCGCGCCAGCGCTGGCTTCAGCGACCGGGCGCAGGGTCAGACGATCGGGGTGCGAGGCAATTAGCTTGCGCGTATAATCATGTTGCGGCGTGTCAATCACCCGCGATACCGGGCCGCTTTCCACCATTTTCGAGCGCCGCATCACCAGCAAATCATCACAGACCCGCGCCACCGCCCCAAGGTCGTGACTGACAAAGATCATCGACAGGTTCTGCTCGCGTCTGAGCTGGGCCAGTAGGTCGAGCACGCTTTTCTGCACCGTGGCATCCAGCGCGGTGGTCGGTTCATCCGCCAGCAGCAAATCCGGCTGGCAGGCCAGCGCGCCTGCAATCATCGCGCGCTGCTTCATGCCGCCAGACAGTTGATGCGGATAGGCCCGCGCCCAGCGGGCTGGCTCGGGGATTTGCACCAAATCAAGCAGGCGCAACACCTCGTCGCGCACCGCTTGGCCGCGCATCTGGGTATGCTTGTGCAAGGTCTCGGCCACCTGATCGCCAATTTGCATCAGCGGATCAAGGTGCGAGGCCGGGCTTTGAAATATCATCGCGATGCGCTTGCCCCGGATCTGGTTCAACGCGGGCAGCGGCATCTTTAGCAGGTCTTGCCCATCATATTGAGCTGTCCCGCTGATATTGGCCGCCGGTGGCAGAAGCCGCATCAGCGCACGGCAGGTCACAGATTTACCCGAACCGCTCTCGCCAACGATGCCGAGCGACGCGCCTTTCTCGAGGTCAAAGGAGATGCCATCCACCGCCGTGGTCTGGCCAAAGCGCACCGAAAGGTCGCGCACTGTCAGCAAAGTGCTCATCGCTCAATCCTCAACATCCGGGCCAGCCCGTCGCCGATCAGCGCAAAGCCTACGCCGATCAACACCATCGCTAGGCCGGGGAAAAAGCTGATCCACCAAGCGCTAGAAATATAGGTCTGCCCCTCAGCGATCATCATGCCCCATTCAGCAGCGGGCGGCGACACCCCCATGCCCAGAAAGCCAAGCGCCGCACCAAAAAGGATCACCAGCGTCACATCCGTCATCAGGTAGACAACGACGGGCGACAGCGCGTTCGGCAGCACATGGCGCAGCAGGATGTAACCGTGGGAAAACCCCATAGTACGCGCCGCCAGCACGAACTCAGATTGCCGCAGGACCAGCGCCTCGGCCCGCGCCAGCCGCGCATAGCCCACCCAGCCGACCAGCGCCAAGGCGATAAAGTAATTCTCAATACCCGGGCCCAGCACTGCCACGATCGACAGCACCAGCACGAAGAACGGAAATGGCACCGTGATGTCCACCACCCGCATCGCCACAGTATCGACCCAACCACCGAAATAACCCGCCACCAGCCCGATTGTCATGCCAATGACCAAAGGCGCAATCACGCCCAGCAGACCGATATAGAGCGCTAACCGCGCGCCATAAACCACCCGGCTGTAGGTGTCGCGGCCGACATTATCGGTACCGAACCAATGCGCCTCTCCCGGCGGTTTGAGGAGCGCGCCGAAGTCGATGGCGTAGGGGTCATGGGTCGCCAACAGCGGGGCGGCGGCGGCAATCAGCCCCCAGATCAGCACGAGCATCACGCCAGTTACAAACATCGGAGAGAGTCTCATGGTGTCACCCGCGGATCGATCAGCGCCGACAGCAGATCAACCGCCAGCATCACTAGGATCGTGGTCAGGGCAAAAACGAGCGTTGCCCCCTGCACCACAAAGTAGTCCCGCGCCAGAATGCTATCGACCATCAGTTTGCCCATGCCCGGCACGGCATAGACCGTCTCAACAATGACCGAGCCGCCCAAGAGATAGGCCACGATCACGGCAAAAAGGTTCAGCGTTGGCAGCACGGAGTTGGGGAAGACATGGGTGCGGAAAATCTGCCGATCCCCCAAGCCTTTGGATTGGCCAGTCACCACATAATCGCGGTTCATCTCCTCAAGCAGCGCCGCGCGCAGGGTCCGCACGAGGATCGGCACCACCCAGATCGCCGTGGACAGCGCGGGCAGGAAGAGATGTCGGAAATGATCGGGGATCGTCTCGCCAAAGCCGCTCACGGGGAACCAGCCCAGCGTCACGCCAAAGAAGCGCGCGAAAAGCAGTGCCAGCCAGAACACCGGCACCGCCAATCCAAGCACACCCAACATGCGGATCACCTGATCCGCCGGGCCGTTTTGGCGCTTGGCCGACCAGACCGCCAGCACGATCACCGGCGGCAGGGTCAGCACGATGGTATAGATGACCAGAAATAGCGTCACCGGGTAATGCTGCGTGATGAGTTGCGACACCGGCACGCGGTAGCGCAAGGACGCGCCCAGATCGCCGACGACGAGATTCTTCAAATAGGTGAAGTATTGCATCAAGATTGGTTCATCGAGCCCATAGCGGTCGCGGACCAGAGCGATGGTCTCGGGGCTGGCACGGTCGCCCACCAGCAAGCGCACCGGATCGCCGGGGGTGGCGGCCATCAGCGTGAAGGTGATGATGCTGACGCCCAGCAGAACGGGGATCGCCTGCAACAGTCGAAAGGCGATATAGCGCAGAGTGTTCACAGGCTATCCTAAGTCGAAAATTTGAGGTGCCAAGGGGCAGGCGATTGGTCCGGGCGGCCTGCGTTATGCAAGCCGCCCGGAATGGCCCCGCTCAGTTGGCGGTCAGTTCTGCGTCTTCCAGCGTCCACTGCAGCGCCGGGGTCAGGGTCAGCCCCTTCACACGGTCCGCATAGGCGATGGAGAACGGCGCGTAGTAGAGCGGAATTTGCGCAAGTTCCTCGAGCGAGATCTGCTGGATCTTGCTGTAAAGCGCGGCGCGCTTGGTCTCATCGCGTTCGCGCAGCGCCTCATCGGTCAGCTTGTTCAGCTCTTCATTATGGTAGTTGGTATAGTAGGATTGGCTGCCACAGGTGTCGCAAAGCGCCCAACGGACTGCCAAATCGGGGTCTTCGGTCTCGTTGTAATACCAGTTCACCGTGACCTGATACTCCCCCTTAGCCATGTTCGACCACCACAGGCCGGCATCGACCCGCTCTACTGTGGTTTTGAATCCAACCGCATCCCACTGCGCTTTCAGCAAGGTGGCAAGCTGTTCAAAAGTAGGCGTGATCATCATGGTGATCTCGGCACCGACAAGACCCTCCTCCTCAAGCAGTTTGCGGGCCGCAGCGGGGTCGTATGCGGGGGGCTGCAGCGAGGCATCGTGAAAGTTCAGCGCGTTGGAGAAGGTGCTGTTGGCCACTTCCGCATTGCCCAGTGTTACCGCATCGGTGATCGCGGCCCGGTCCAGCGCCATAGCGGCGGCCTTGCGGACGTTCAGATTGTCGAAGGGTGCCTTGTCGTGGTTTGGCAACACCAGATAGAGCACGGTAGACGGCTCCAGCGCGACCGACACACCGTCGGAGTTGTTGACCTCTTCCACCTGCGCCCAAGGCACGGAACGGTTCACGTCGATCTCTCCGGCCATTGCCATGGTGGCGCGAGCATTGTCGTCGCTGACCTCGATCAGCTCAACGGTCTTAATTTTAGGCAGCCCCTCGCGCCAATAATGCGGGTTGGCGGTCAGCGTGATGCGGTCGTTCGGCTTCCACTCTTTGACCATATAGGGGCCAGAGGCGACAGGATCAGAGGCAAAGGCCCCTTCTTCGCCACGTTCCTCGACATCGTCCTTACTGACGATGCCCGCGTTAAAGATCTCGAGGTTGGACAACATCGGCGCGCTGGCATGTTCCAGTGTGATCTGCAGCGTGTCTTCGTCAACGGCGGTAACTTCCTTGATCGGCGCGAAACCAGCTGGATAGGCAGACTTCTCATCCTTGGCGACCCGCGTCAGGCTAAAGGCTGCGTCCTCTGCGGTGATGGGGCTGCCGTCCGAAAATTTCGCATCGCGCATCTCGAAGGTATATGTCAGCCCGTCTTCAGAGACTTCCCAGCTTTCGGCCAGACCCGGCTCAAGCGCGCCATCCGCGCCCTTACGCAGCAGGCGCGCATAAAGCTGGCCATAAGCTTCGATATTGCCACCGGCAGCCGAAACGATCGGATCAAGCACAGTGACCTTGTTAGGCGAGGCAATTCGGATCGCGTCCTGAGCAGACAGGACCGTGGCCGAAAGCATCAGCGCCAAAGCGGCGGGGATGATCTTGTCGGTGGTCATTTGTTCTCTCCTGTTGGGTTCCCTGTCGCTTTGGTAGCAAAATATCACATCACATGTGAAGTGGTATTTTTATATCTGAACTTTTGGAATGCTAAATCTGTAGAAGTCACACGCTGCAGGATTTTTGCCTGAGCGGTCCATTCTACTACCGAGCGGTAGATGCGGGCCTCAGCAATATCTCAGCGGTGTCGGCAAGGCGATGGAACAGGTCGCAGTGACCAAGATGACCAAGCACGATATGGAGCCAACCAGCAAAAGCGCATGTTTATCTACGGACGTCTGGATGTTAGACGGACGATCTTGTCGCCCTTCAAGCATCCATTTGATGCGGGGGGGGGTACGTATCTCAACACGCCGCATAATGTTTAATCTCAGGCCGTGGCTGAACGTGATTTCTAACGCTGGTCTCTTGCCCGTCCTGCAATCCCGACGCAGGCTGTGCGGAGACCTGTCTGGAGGGACCTGATGCCTGTCATAAACCGCTTCGCCGAAATGCTGCCGGAAATTTCCGCGTGGCGGCGCGATATCCATGCCCATCCCGAATTGCGTTTTGAGGAGCATCGCACTGCTGCGTTTGTTGCGGCAAAACTGGAAGAATTTGGCTGCGACGAGGTACTTACCGGGTTTGGCGGCACTGGCGTGGTTGGTGTGATCAACGGCAAGTCCGGGACCGCGGGCAAGACCATCGGATTTCGTGCGGATATGGATGCACTGCCGATCCAAGAGGCGACTGGTCTGCCGCATGCCTCAACCATTCCCGGAAAAATGCATGCCTGCGGCCACGATGGACACACATCGATGCTTCTGGGCGCGGCAAAATACCTCGCTGAGACGCGCAATTTTGACGGGAGGATCGTAGTGGCCTTCCAGCCAGCCGAGGAGGGCGGTGGCGGCGCACGTGCGATGATAGAGGCGGGCCTGATGGATCGCTGGGCCATTGAGGAAATCTATGGGATGCACAACATGCCGGGGATAGCGGTCGGGGAGTTCGCGGTGCGCACCGGGCCGCAGATGGCTTCGCCGGATAAGTTCGAGATCACCGTGCGCGGCACAGGGGGCCATGGCGCGATGCCCCACAAGGGGGTCGATACGACATTGGTCGCCGCACAGATCGTTGTCGCGCTGCAATCCATCGTATCACGGAACATAGACCCAATGGACAGGGTGGTCGTGTCAGTCTGCGGATTTCGCACCGAAACCGCCACCTACAATGTGATCCCTGACTCGGCAAAGTTACTCGGCACAGTTCGGACGTTCGACCCGAACGTTCAGCAACAGGTGCGTGCGCGTATCGACGCACTGGCAACCGCAACAGCCCTTGGTTATGGCGCGGTCGCAGAAGTCACCCACATTTCGGGGCCACCCCCGCTGGTCAACCACGCCCGGGAAGCAGACTTGGCGGCCGAGGTAGCCGAGGTGATCGCGGGCGTAGCGCACCGTGATCTGGATCCGATAATGGCCGGAGAGGATTTCTCAGAGATGTTGTTGGAGCGCCCCGGCGCTTATCTTTTCATTGGCAACGGCGATAGCGCGGACCTTCATAATCCGCACTATGAGTTCAACGACGAGGTCATACCCGTAGGTTGCAGCTGGTTCGTCACAATGGCTGAGCGGCGCTTGTCGCTCGCGTGAGTTCTGACCGAACGCCGTCAATCTTCGTTTTCTGCGAAGTTACCCTTAGCAGGCGTCAAGGCTCGCCAAGGTTTGCGGCCGCTATCCACAGAGGCCAGTCGTGTAATCCGCAGAAACCTCAAAAGAGCCTTTGACCGGGTTGCGGACACAGCGCCATTTCGCTGCAACTGCACCAGTTTCGACTTCAGGAAATTCATTCAGCAATCGGCGGTTGTGGGCGGGTAGCGCGGATGCAGAGAAAGACTTGAACAAGCCCAAATTGACCAATCGCTGCACGTTATTTATCAATTGGGGATACATGCGCGCATTGCAACGCGCCAGCGGGATCAACTGAACGGTTGATCTGGACGAAAGGACAACCTTTGCAGCGTCGTCAAGCAACAGATGAACATGCGCATCACCGCAAGACCAGCGCGCAACTTGATCTAGGTCGCAGCGTCTGGCGCGCCTTTCTGCTCATTGGGCTTGGTATATGCGCCAGCGTTGCCGGTCTTGGCCATGCCGAAGAGGCCTCTCCATTCAGCATCCGCGCGATCGACACCCCAGTAGGGCCGAACGCCCGAGAACCGTCGCTGGCCGCTCTTGGGAATGACCGTATCGTGATGAGTTGGACGGAAGTTGACGGTGCCGATGCGGCGGTGCGGATGGCGGTGCTGGAAAACTCGGAGTGGTCGCCTGCACGTACAGTTCACCAATCAAAGAAGATGTTCGTGAACTGGGCGGATTTCTCTTCTGTGGTGGCGCTCTCTGATGGCACTTTGGCGGCGCATTGGCTCGAACTTAATGGACCAGGCAGCTATCAATACGACGTCAATATTGCATTCTCGTCTGATGAAGGGCGAAGCTGGACCGCGCCAATCCTCCCTCACGATGACCGATCACAGCGCGAGCATGGTTTCGTATCTCTTATTCCTGATGCAATCGGTGGCCTGACAGCGCTATGGCTTGATGGGCGGGCGTATGACGATCAGGCAGATGACGACAGTTTTGAGAACGCGATGCAGGTCCGTGCCCGTCGCATAACACCTGATGGAACAATGGGCCCCGAAAGCCTGCTTGATGAGCGTGCTTGTACCTGTTGCCAGACATCTGCGGTCCGCATCGATACCGACGATATCATTGCAGTCTACCGAGATCGAACTGCAGAAGAAATCCGTGATATCTCCGTCGTAAGGATGAACGGAGAGGTCTGGAGCAAGGCTGAGAATATCCATGCGGATGGGTGGGAATTAGCCGGTTGCCCGGTCAATGGTCCAGCAATTGATGCATTAGAAATGGACGTGGCCGTTATCTGGTTTACCGCTGCCGAAGGTGACCCAAACGTTAAAATTGCCTTTTCCGGTGATGGCGGTGCCCAGTTTGATGAACCACTGCCACTTGATCTTGGCGCACCCGGAGGGCGCGTTGACGTCATGCAATTGTTGGATGGAACCGCACTTGCACTGTGGATGGAATACGCGCAGGGCGGGGAGGCGATCATCATGTGCCGCGTTTCACCTAAGACGGGATGCACATCTCCAAAGACGTTACACATCAATTTAGGTCGGGAATCTATCGGATTTCCCCGGATGGCCCGAAAGGCAGAGGGGGCTTATGTTGCATGGACCGGATCAACTGATAATTTAAACGGAAGCACGACTATCCGATTGGTTGAAGTGGCGATCGTACCGTAATCGCGCTAGCCCGTGCCAGGTGGTAATCTGGCGACCCGAAGAGCGGATCGGAGTGACGCGCCAAGCCTTCGAGCAAGATGCCGAGTTGAACCGGTAGGCACGGGAACATTCAATCCGCAGGCCTCCGACAAGGATATCATGGAAAGGTTATGGGTCGTTTCCGAAGAGACGGCTTCAGCGGGGGATATCTGGCCAAGATACGAACGCCGGGGTGCTGTATCTCGCGCATCAAGACAGGCATTCGTACGGCTTGCGGCACCGCTCAAAGGGCGCGGCGACAATCGGTGCCGCAGCTTGTTCGCCCGCAGCGTCATGTCACTGCGTCTTGCGGGCGACCTTATTCTGAGCTTCGGCTGTGCTAAGAACCTCGCGCAGTTCGGCCTCGTTGCGGTAGCCAATCAGAATGCCCGCCTTGGCTTCGCCGAGGGTGGCATCCCGCGCGGCGATCCATTCATCCGACTTGGTCGTGCGCTGCGCCATGCGGCGGGTCCAGTCAAAGAACTGTCTTTCCAGCCGCACGATCTCATCGACATAGGCCGGATCGGCACCCAGATCGGTCAGTTCGTCGGGATCAGCTTCGAGATCATAGAGCATCGGGCGAAAACCCTCTGCAAAGATGTACTTCCAGCGCCCGTCGAACAGCATTGTGAGCCTCGCGTCCTTCACCGCAACCCCGAGCCGCCGCCGGACTTCGCGCATCGAATAATCATACTCAGAAATAGCCACCTCGCGAACCGCATCGGTTTTGCCGTGCAAGATTGGCTGCAAAGCACGGCCTTCGATAATATGCGGTACGGCTTGGCCGCCGAAATACTCAAGGATCGTGGGAACAACGTCGATCGCCTCAGCAAGAGCATCCGACCGCAGGCCCCGCGTTGCATCGGCTTCGGGTCCGGGGTCGACCACGATCAGCGGAACGCGGGCAGAGGCGTCATGGAACAACTCCTTCTCACCCATCCAGTGATCGCCTAGATAATCACCGTGATCCGAGGTGAAGACGATCATCGTGTCGTCGGTTAGCCCCTCAGCGTCAAGAAACGCCATCAGACGCCCAAGCTGGTCGTCGATCTGTTTAATGAGGCCCATGTAGGCGGTCAGAACCTTGCCCCTCATGGCGTCGTCACGGAAGGCTTTCGATACGCGTTCTTCCATGAAGGCGCCATAGACCGGATGCGGATCGGCGCGCTCGGCTTCGCTGCGGACTGGGTCAAGATGTGTCTCGCTGCCATACATGTTGTGGTAGGGTGCTGAGACGATATAGGGCCAATGCGGTTTGATATAGCTCAGGTGCAGGCACCACGGCGTGTCGCCAGCTTCGCGGATGAAATCCATTGCACGGCTGGTGATATAGGGGGTTTCGCTTTCTTCATCTGCGGCGCGGGCGGGCTTGTCGGCATTGTCCATGAACCAGCCGCTTAGGATATTGCCATCGTCGTCTTCGGCGCTGTTGGCGACGCTCTGCCAAGGGTTTTCGTCCTGCCAGCCGCGGTCTTTCATAAAGCTGTCATAGGCGCTGTTGCGGGGATAGCGCGGCCCGTCAGGATGCAGCCCGTCTTCACGCTCGTAAGGCTCAAACCCACATTGAGAGACCAGCACGCCGATCTCGCTATCGGGTGCGAGGCCAAGCCTGCGCATGCCCTCGACATCGGCGGTCATATGGGTCTTGCCGCAAAGGGCCGTGCGCACGCCTAAGGGGCGCAGGTGATCGCCCAGGGTCATCTCTCCCACCTTGAGCGGGATATTGTTCCAGGTCGATCCATGTGCGCTGACATAGCGCCCGGTATAGAACGACATGCGTGATGGTCCGCAAATTGGCGACTGAACATAGGTGCGGTCAAACAACACGCCTCGTTTGGCAAGCTGATCAATGTGCGGGGTATCCAGATGCGGATGCCCGGTGCAGGACAGATAGTCCCAGCGGAGTTGGTCGCACATGATGAAAAGTACGTTCTTTGCCATAATCGAGACTACCTGCAAGTTGTGGCCGGGACGGTGATGTCCCGGCCGGTTTTCGTTCAGCCGCGCCCGACGGCGGGTATCGTGACGCCCAGTTCTTCAAGCGCGCGCAAAGCGCCGGGGTGCAGCGCCATGTTAAGGTCAGCCACAGCGCCTTCGGGATTGACCGCTTTAAGCCAGGGTGCGCTGTCCTGCATCTCTGCCACGCCTTCGAAGAAGGTCTTGGTCATGTCGTAGATCATCTGTTCTTCGGCGTCTTCGTTGGTGACGATCCCGACAGTGACACGCAGCGTGGTGGTATCGCTATCGTTCATCTGATTGTCGCCATAGGCACCAGCGGGCAGGGTGCCGGGGCCAAAACCGGGGCGGCTGGTCAGAGCCTTGACGCCTTCGGTTTCCATCTTGTCCTCGGGTATCCCCAAGAAACGGATCGGGTTGGTCACCGCGATCTGCGTCAGCACCGGGCTTGGTGCGTTGGTGGGGTTGCAGTAGATGTCGAGGTTTCCATCTTGGAATGACGCCGCTGCCGCATCCCAGCCGAGTTTCACCGCCTCATAGTCAGTGCCTGCTTCAAGACCAGTCACGGATTTGAACAAGCTCTCCATCGTGGCATAGGCGGCACCACCCGGGGGGCCAAGGAAAACGCGTTTGCCAGCAATCTGGTCAAGCGACGTGATGCCAGACGACTCGTAGACGGCAATGTGATAGACGCCCATTGGAAAGTTCAACACTGCGCGCAGTTTCTTGGCCAGTTCCGGGGCTTGATCCATCTTCTCATACATGGCCTTTTGATTGGTCATCAGGGCATTCACCGACGGCGAAGACATGCAAAACGCGGTTTTTCCCATCGCAACTTCAAGCACGTGGCGGGTAGCGGCACCGGTGGCATTGACCTGAATTTCATAGTCCGGCAATGCGCGGTTTATGATGCTGGCGAAGGTTGTCATCACAAGGTTCGGGCTGGTACCGGGGCCAAGTGTCGACATCCGCAGAAGCTCCTTTGCGAATGCGGCACGCGGCAGCATTGTCGCCGACACGGCGGCAGCGGCGCCCGCCAGAACGGTACGGCGGTTGAGATCAGTGGCTTTCATGATTTGATCCTCCCTATGGTCATGAAATTTGGGTCTTGGACGTTAAGTTCAGCCGGTCAACATACATCACCCCAAGGCCTGCAAAGGCGGCAATCCATGAAACGACCGGCCCGAAAAAGATCAGCGCGACGGCAAGGCCCAGTCCTACCGGCACCATGTAAGCCTTGCCGCGACGCGGGTAGCAGGCCCGCGAAATCAGGATCGTCGCAAGCAGAACAAACAGGATCGCCTGGGCGGACTCGGTCCAGCCAAACCCGGTTCCAAGCAGCAGTGCCGGTTTGTAGATGAAGGCAAAGGGGATCACGAAACCCGGCAGCGCAAGACGCGATGCTTCGAGCGCCGTACCCATCGGCCCTGAGCCTGCGATTGGCGCGGCTGCAAAGGCGGCCAGTGCCACGGGTGGTGTGATTGCCGACAGGACGCCGAAATAGAGCACGAACATATGGGTGTGAACAATCGGCACGCCCAGCTTTTGCAACGACGGTCCCATCACCAAGACGATGATAAGATAGGCGGGCACGGTCGGCATGCCCATGCCCAAGAGCAGACAGGCAAAGGCCATAAGGATCAGCGACAGGATCAACTGCTCATCAGCAAGGCTCGACAGAAGTGAGGCAAAGCGCAGCCCGACGCCGGTGAGGTTCAGCACGCCGATCACGATGCCGACAGCGCCGACGATGACCACAAGCTGCGCCGAGATGAGCCCCGCCGAACGGGCAAACTTGAGCCACGCAGCCCCGTTGAGCAACAAGTCCGGGCGAATTGCAAATCCCATGAGGGCAGCGAGTGCTACACCCACAAACCCAGCATAGGCGGGTGACGCGCCGCCCACCATGGTCACAACGATGCCAGCAAGCGAGAGGACGAATACCCCCATCTGCGCCATCTCGCGCCAGTTGAAAGAGACTTTCGGGCGGACTTCGTCGGTCAGCTCCATGTTTCGCGCAGCGCTAGATATCGCGACAAAAAGACCGGCGTAATATAGCAGTGCGGGAACGGTGGCAGCGGCGCAGATGGTCAGGTAGGGCACATTGGTGACGTCCGCCATGATAAAGGCCACGGCACCCATGATCGGTGGTGTGATCTGGCCCCCGCTAGATGCCGCTGATTCAACAGCGGCTGCGAAACGCGGCGAAAATCCGCGTTTCTTGATCAGCGGTATCGTTATGACCCCCGTGCCGACGACATTTGCCACAGCACTGCCCGAAATGGTCCCGAACAGGCCGCTTGCCACGGTGGCAGCCGCTGCCGGGCCAGAGCGCATGCGCCCAGTAGCCGCCATGGCAAGCCGCACAAGCACCAGATCGATTGCCAAAAGCTCAAGCAACGCGCCGAACAGAATGAAAATCAGAATGGTGGATACGACCGTGGCCATCGGGCGTCCGAAGACACCATCAAAGGAAAACCACAGAACCGTCATCAGTTCCTCGGTGGAAACCCCAGCATGGCGCAGAAAACCCGGTGCTAGATGCCCGAACGCGCCGTAGGCCAGTACGACCCCAGCCACCACGGCCATGACCAGACCGACCGAGCGCCGCGTCATCTCGATCACCGCGAATAGGCCCAGAAGGCCTATCCAGATGTCTGCGGAGCTTAGGAAATAAAGCCCTGTTTCGATTTCTTCGGCAGCTCGGAAATACTGGTAGACACCAAGGGCCAAGGCAATGCCCGTAACAGCCAGCAGAGCACGATCAGCCAGGCTGTCGGTGTGTCCAATCTTTGTAAGAATGATTAGCGAACCGCCCAAAAGCAGCATACCGACACGCAGGTAGGAGTCGGAAAAAACCCCGAAAACTGCCACCCAAAGCACAATGGAAATTATGGCTAGGGAAAGTGCTACAATTGTGTACGACAGATACACCTGTGGTTTGATTTGCAGCATGTTGTCCTCCCTGATGCGCCAACCCGCGGTTGCCTCGTCTCCCGTCCGAGGCAGGGGGCGCATGCATATTTTTATTGCGCCCGTCTGCGTCTGTCGAATAGGTATTTCACCAGGTGGAATGCACTGACATGACCAAACTTAACCGATCTATCGAACGCGGTCTCGCCGTTCTTGAGGTTGTCCATGCCTCGGGCGCGCTGTCCCTTGCGATGCTTGCCGAGCGCACCGATTTGCCCAAACCGACACTTTTGCGCATCTGCGCCACGCTGGAATCCCGGCGCTGGCTTATTCGCCGGAACAGCGACGGCTACTATCGGCTCGGGTCTGCCTTTCCGCGTGTTGACGGCAGGCCAAAACTGGTCGACCGTCTTGTTGCAGTCAGCAAAGAAGAGATTTTGCAGCTGTCCGAAAAGACGGGGCTGGCCGTTGATCTGGCTGCCAGCATAGGCGGAGGTCGCGTTGAAATCGTTGATACCACGCGATCCTTCCGTAAGCATGGCATTTACCCGGAAACAATCGGCTTTCGTCCTTCCCCGTTTCATTCGGCTCTGGGATTGGCCTATCTCCATGCCATGCCGAACGACAGCCGTTTACAGGCCGTAAAGGACTTGGCTGAGAGGTTGCCGCGCCAAGATGCGTTGGTTTCTGCGCAACTGCCGAAAATGATGAAGGCCATTTCCGCACATGGATTTGCCGTTAGGGCTGCCGGGCATTGGGGCAGGGCCGTTGATTACGGGGCTTTGCCGCATGCAATCGCCGTGCCGATTGTTGCAGGAACCGAGCCGCTCGGTGCGATTAATCTGGTCTGGAATGCCAGGGATTACCCAGTTGATACGGTCGTTCGCTGCCATCTCACACGCCTTTGCAAATACGCAAAGACCATCGGAGCGGCCTATCAAGCGTCCGCGTGAATGTTCGCGGTGAGCCCTATTTACTGGTTTACGCCATACCGCCCCTCGGCGGCCCCGAGACCGTGCGGGCTTGCTTGAGCCGCTATCCCCATCGGGTGGCGATCTAGAACCATCGCCTGGTCAGCGCCGATGCCCAAACCCATGCCTTCCGTTAGAAGGATTACCGCATCAAATCCGGCGACTGCCAAAGGGTCATGCGGCTGGCCACCCCCGAACTCATCCGCCGCTTCTTGACCCAGGTTCTGCCCGACGGGTGCCACCCGGCTGCCCTAAGGGTGCGCTGGCCAAAAATATTTCGAAAGCCAATCGACACACAGCATGTAAGTTAGAGAGACCGCGAAATCTCAACGCTTAGCCGTCGAGCCAACTCGGAAGGGGCAGTGGGTTTGGTGCATACCTGCAATTCAGGATGGGCCTCACGCAGTGCCTGCGGCAAGCCCACTCCGGTATGCACGACAACCGGCACTCGTGGACGAAGCACGGCAAGCACCGGGCCTATTTTTCCATCAGGTAGATCGACATCGACGATAGCTGCATCCGGCAACTCGTTCTCAATCAGCTTCAGGGCCTGAGCGACAGAAGAAGCCGGTCCCAAGGGGACCCCCCCCGCCTCCTCAACGCCGAAGGCAAGATCCAGCGCGATGAACGGTTCGTCCTCAACGATCAGAACCTTGAGGCCGGCGAGATACTGGTCAGTTCCGGGCATAACTTTGCTCCTCATTCTACTGTGCGAGGCGATCACACGCAGCGGTCAGGCGAACCTCGAGCCCGCTTTGATGCCAGACATGTTCAATCCCACCGCCCAATTGTCCGGTGGCGCTCAGCCGTGCGAGCTGGCTTCCAAAGCCAGTTTGCAGCGGGGGGCCTGCTAACTCCGGGCCACCCGTTTCTGTCCAATCCAGCGTCAACACGTCTTCCGCAAGGTCCCAGGCTACGCGCAGCTTCCCATTTGCAGCCGAAAGAGCACCATATTTCGCCGCGTTGGTTGCCATCTCGTGCAAGATAAGCGCGAAACCTGTTGTAGATGTGGGCCCAAGCTCCACTGGGGGGCCCGTGAGGTCAAGCACCCCAGGGCGCCCCTCGATATACGGCTCCAAGACCACCTCAATCAGACTATGGAGACTGCTGGGGGCCTCGTGGTTCTGGCGTGAGGTGATTGAGCTGCTGATCAACTCATGCGCGCGGGCGAGTGCCATCACGCGGCCAGTCAATGACGACGACATTTCCTCCACGTTGGTCGCGTGCCGGGCTGTCATCTTGATCATGCCCGCCGTAATTGAGAACAGGTTCTTCACCCGGTGGTTCAACTCGCGCATCAGCAGCTGCTGTGCCTCTTCGGCCTGCTTGCGTTCGCTGATATCAAGTATGTTGCAAACCGCGCCCTGCAGTTCCCCTTGCCAGATCACGGGGCGAACCCAGTATTCCACAGGGAAGGACGTGCCATCTGTCCGATAGAACACCTCGTCGTCGACATGAGCCATCTCACCGGTCGAGGCGACATGGTAGATCGGGCAATCTTTGTGGGGGTAGGGCGAGCCGTCTACGTGCGAGTGATGAATGATGTCGTGCAACTGTTTACCAATAACATCCTCTTCTTTGTCGAAACCCAGCATGCGGAGGAAGGCCGCGTTGCAGCGGGTCGTATACCCCCCCTTGTCGACCGCATAGAAGCCGTCGGCAGTGGCATCCAGCAAAAGCGCCAGATCGGCTTCGCGCCGCTTGAGATCGCTCTCAATCTGCCTGCGTTGTTGAATGTCGATCAGCACGCCAGGGAACCGAATTGCCTGACCCGCGCTATCATGTTCGCAATGTCCACTGGCCTCTACCCAGCGATAACATCCATCCGCATGCTTTGAACGGTATTCAGCTCTGTAGGTGCCCCCAACTCGAACAGATTCCTCGATCTTGGTTTGCACCTGCTCCCAATCTTCGGGGTGGACGGAGGCGGCCACATCGGCGATGGGCATCCCCTCACGGCAGCGGTCAACTGAAAGTCCAAAGGACTTTGCAAAACGCTCGTCAGCGGTGACGATATCCTCCGGGATATTCCATATCCAAGTGCCGATAATGGCACCGGCCTCCAAGGCCAAATCGATCCGTTCATGCGCCAGCTCCAAATCGCTCTTAATTTGGATCAGTTCTTCCTCAGCTCGGCGCCGCACTTCGATCTCGTTATGCGCTGAGCGGTAGAGACGCGCGTTGTCCAGCGCGATAGATGCCTGACCCGCGAGCCCATCCATGAGCCTTTCATGATGAACCGAGAACTGTCTGGATTTTTCATGGCCGAAGAACAAGCCACCCAGCACCTCACCCGACCGCGATACCACCGGAACGGCTAAGTAGCTGCGGACGGGCAGATGCCCTTCTGGCATGCCCCGATGCGGCGCATTCTGGCCATAGCGCAGGTCGGCTGTGATGTCGTCAGACCGAACAACGCCGTCCCCGGCGAAAGTTGGTGCGAAAATCTTTGTATTGCGCGGCATCGGGAACTTGCTGAAAGCCGACCTGTCGACGCCGGACAGAGAATAGAGCATGTAGCTTTCGCCCGACCCATCGGTGATATTGTAGAAGAAGGCACCGAACTGTGCGCCTGTGAGTTCGACGCCGGCATCGGTGACCATCTGCACCAGTGCTTCTTGGTCCAATTCGGCCGCAACACCAGCGCCGGTGCGGTTCAAGGTTTCAAGCAGCCGGCTCTGATCGTTTAGCGCTTCTTGGGCTGCATAGCGTTCAAGGACCAGAGCAGTGATCTGAGCCACCAGATCAAGAAAATCGTCTTGGGGCGCAGTTGGCAGTCCGGGTTCCCGTCTGTAAGTTGCAAATGTCCCCAGCAACTTGCCCCCGGTCCCGACCACGGGATGGGACCAACAAGCGCGCAGGTCGTAGGCGAGCGCCAAGTCCCGAAAATCCATCCATAAACTGTCTTGGGCAATGTCGGCCACGGCGACCGACGACTTGCGATGTGCCGCCGTCCCGCAAGATCCGGCCGCCGGTCCAATTTCCAACCCGTCAATGGCGACGGTATAGTCCTCAGCCAGCCCGATCGCAGCGCCGTGGAAAAGCCTAACGCCTTCCTTATCAGTCAAAAGGATCGAACAAGGAGAGTCTTCGCCGATAAACGTTTGAACCGCTCGCATCAACTCGTCGAGGATCACCTTTAGCGGCCGCTCCTGAAGGGTCAGCTCCAGTAGCCTGTGCTGCAATGTTTGCAGGTCGTCGGACCCATTCGCGCTGAAGGGTTCTGGTTGCGCGTCGAGGACAGTGCAAAGCACCGCCCTCGGCCGACCCTGATCATCTGCCAAGGGACTGAGAGACAGCGCACCCCCGGCGGACTGGTGATCGGAGGTGCAGGGCGTCGCCGTTGTCAGGCGGAGTACCTGACCCTGATCTACAACCTGTGCCAAGGCCGAAGGCAGGTCAGGCCACATGCCCTCCAAGCTCTGCATCGCAGGCTCCGCCAAAGCCTTCGGATGTGCCGCGCCTAATAGGGGGGCAAAGGCGTCGTTATAGAACAGGAACTGTTCAGGCCCCCAGCAAATAAAAGTTGGCGAGGGGGATGCCAATATGATCTGAAGCGCTGTCTTGAGGCTCTGTGACCAGTCCTGAGGCGCGCCCAGCGGATGCCCATGCCAAGCACGGGTCTCGATCAAAGATGCAACTTTGCCCCCGACCTTGAGAAACATCAGCCGTTCGTCCATATTTGAAAGCATTGATGCCCCTCCTCAGCGCGATATAACTTGCAAGCGGGCATAGGCAAGGTCGCGGCTCCTTGCAACGAGGTGCAACTCAAAGGCGGGATGCCATCATCACTCCCACCAACTCTCAATTATTCAAAGATTCAAAGTTGTTCGAGAATTGCCTCTACACTGTGGAGCGTGCCGCGGGCACGCACGACACACAGGCCTGACGCACAAGCTCCTTCAGCATCACCTCGATGCGTCCCGGGTTTACTGGCGGCTACTGAAGTTTCATCAGCATGTTTCGTTCTCCTGCTTCCACAGCGGTAAGCAGGTCAGCCGACCGCTTTACCGCTTCGGAGAGGATATTTGTTCGAAGAGAGACAGACAAAAATTCTGGGGCACCATTTTTTCACAATGGCGTCGTCCAGCGTCTTCGAAAGTAGAAAGCCCCGCTTTCGCGCACGAAATGAAGTTCCCACTTCCTTCGCGGGTCACTTGGCCTGCATCCCGGCCGATGTGAACCAGTTTGTGAGCCACCACGATGTGGAGACGGGAGGCTGTCCGCTTTATAAACGGCTATCCCGTTATGAACTATGCGCTTTTTCAGATGTGTTGGCTGGGATGGTAGGATTCGAACCTACGGTACACTGTACCAAAAACAGTTGCCTTACCACTTGGCTACATCCCAACACAGGGCGCTAATTAGAGTTCTCTGGCCCGGGGTGCAAGACCCGTTTTTGATAAATTGGCCTATTCTTCGGCTGCATCAACCGAGAGCAGGTCTTCACGGGGCAATTCGGCGCGTTCCTGCGCGACGATGCGGGTCAATTCACGGTCGGCCTGCGCTTCAACTGTCTGTACGGGGGCGGGGTTTGCGCTCTCCGTCGGCGCTTGGGGCGAATCTCTTTGCGCAGTGCCCGACGATTCGCTTTGCGTTATCAACCGGTAGGCCGGGGGCGGCGCGGTGAGGCCAGCGGCATCGAACGCCGATAATGTCAGGCGAATCGCCTCGCCGCGTGCGGCGGCCAGATCGGTGGTCTCTTGGTTGATCCAACCGGCGAATTGCATATTGATCCAGTGATCGGCCACCTCCTCCACCCAGGCGGCGGCTTCGGGGGAGGGGAGGACGAAATGCAGGTCATTCAGCACCTCTAGCGCCAGATCCCGGGCGCGGGCCAGATCGGCATCGCTGGCCACCGAGAGGGTAAAGGTGAACCGCCGCTCGGCGTTGCGAGAGTAGTTGATGATGCGGCTTTTAAAGACCGTAGAGTTCGGGATGCGCACATGGTTGCCGTCATAGCTGAGCAAAATCGTGGCGCGGCTGGTCAGGCGGATCACCTTGCCGGTGTCGCCGTCAATCTCGACAGTGTCGTGGGGGCGAAAGGGCTGGCGGATCGACAGCATGACGGAGGCGATGAAATTCTCCACAGTGTCACGCACCGCGAAACCGATGGCGAGGCCGACGATCCCCGCCGCCCCAAGAATGCCCGACAGCAGCGCCGTCGCCCCGAGGATATCAAGCGCCACGACCAGCGCTGCGATGATAAAGGCCAGCCGGATGATCTGGCGGTAAATGTCAGCGATAAAGGCGTTGGGGGCCAGCCGCTCCCACGGGTTGCGCAGCCGCGCCAGCGCCAGCCCGGCCACGACGATCAGGGCAAAGACACCAAGCGCCACCAAGGCCAGCGGCAGGAAGGCCACGGCCTGTTCCATCCGGTCGCGGAAGCGGTCCACTGCGGGATTGAGCCGCTCAGACACATCGGTGCTCTCGCGGACCTCGTTGCGGATCGCCACCACCCCTTCGACACGTCCCGCCAACTCGCTCAGCCGCTCGCCGCTGGCGGCGTCGAGTGTGGTGCCGCGCAGGGTGACGATGCCGGACGAGACGGAGACGCCGACCTTCTCAAACCCCTCAAGCTCGCGCAGGATGGTGCGGATGCGGTTGGCGATGGCGGCATCTGCGGTGGCGTCCCCTTCGACGGCGATGGTCCCTTCTGGCTGGTCGCTGGTTTGCGCCACGGCGGGGGCGTGCGGCAGGGCGATGAGCAGCAGCAGGCACAGGATCAGGCGGGGCAGGGCAGCAATCAGGCGCATGGGGGTCTCCGTCGACGGAAAGGGCCACCGCCCCTCCGTGAGGGCGGTGGCTTGGTCAATTAGCGCGCTACCCCTGACAATCGAGCAGCACCGCCCCGTTGCGGTGCCCGGCCTCGACCAACTCATGCGCTTTCGCGGCTTCAGCGAGCGGCAGGACCGTGTCGACTGGGCAGCGCAGCGCGCCGTCTTCCAGCACATGGTGCAGTCGGGTGATCGCCTGTTCGCGCGGGCCGGTGGGCAGCAGGTAGATCAGGATGATGTCGATGGTCACCGCTTTGAACAGCAGCGGGTAGAACGGCAGCGTGGGCGACATCTCCCCCGCCGAGCCATAGGCGGCGATGCGGCCATTGGGGGCGATGACCTCGGTGTCGGTGATGAGGTTCAGGCCAAACTCCGTCTCGACGATGGTCTCGACAGGCTTGCCGCCGTTGGCGTCCAGAACGGCACGGGCGAGATCGGGATCGGCGTAGTTCAGCACCGCATCGGCGCCAGCGTCACGGACCAGATCATTGTCGCGCGGGCTGCAGGTGGCGATCACTTTGGCCCCGCCCCATTTCGCCAGTTGCACGGCAAGGTAGCCCACCGTGCCTGCACCGCCTTGAATGAGCACCGTCTCCCCAGCCACCCCGCCGCCGCCGAAGACAGCGTGGCAGGCGGTCAGCCCCGGAATGCCAAGCTGCGCACCAACCTCGGTCGAAACACCTTTGGGCAGGGGCACGGCTTGATGTGCGGGCAGGGTGATCTGCTGAGCGGCGGTGCCAAAGGCGCGCTGCCACTGGGCGTTCCAGACCCAGACCTTTTGACCCACACGGGCAGAATCGACGCCCGCGCCGACGGCGATGATCTCTCCCGCGCCGTCGCTGTGGGGGATGACCTGTGGGAAGGGTGGTTTGGTGACACCGGGACGTGTGCCTGCGCGGGCCTTAACGTCGGAGGGGTTCACGCCCGAATGGCTCAGCGCCACGCAGACCTCTCCGGGTTGCGGCGTGGGGCTTTCGATATCCGTCAGCCGCAGCACATCTGCGGCGGCTCCGAATTCTTCATAGGTGATGGCTTGCATGGCGCTCTCTCCGGCTTGAATTTTGCCGGCAGAGTGGCGCAAGCGCCGGGATCATGCAATTGGCGTGAAAAGCAGACCTACTCGCGCAGTTCCTTGGGGCCAACACCCCAGAGCCGCACTTTCGGCGCCCAGCCGGTAAAGCCGCCCGAACGCAACTCGCACCATTCAAGCGTGCATTCGCCCAAACGGGCCACCACGCCCAGCTCCAACCGCGCCACGACGGCGGCCTTTGGGTCGGGGTTGACGTGAAGTTGCAGCATGTCTTGTTCAACCAGCACGGTACGCGTGCCCGACAGAAGCGAATAATGCACCCAGCCGCCCATGCCGTCGCGGTCTTCGATCCGGCGCCAGTGGCCGTGTTCGGCGGTGATCCTAAGCGGCAGGTCGCGGCGTTTGTATACCCAGTCGATGCGATGCGACAGGGACGGGCCACGGCGCACGTTGCCCTCGGAGGCTTTGAGCGAAACGAAACGGGGGAGAGGGAGGTTCGTAACCTGCCCGCGCGCCTCTTCTGTAGCGCCGGGGGACATCTGTGCCAAAAGCAGCGCGCCCACCAAAAGGGTGCTGCGAAGAAAAGCGGTTATCATGGAGTTGCCTGCTATGCGGTTCACTGCTGTGGGTCGGTGCTGTGCAAATCTGCGGTTTATTGTTGCTCTTTTTCCGGCGCGAGTTCTTGTGCCTCGTCGCTGCATGAGACACCATGCCTGTGAAACGAGGCGACGCCAAGACCGGGAGAGCAGGCATGTCAAAGAAGCGGTTGAGTGTTGTAGTGACGCGACGGTTGCCAGAGGCGGTGGAAACACGGCTGTCAGAGCTGTTTGACGTAACCTTACGCGAAGATGACAGGCCCATGACCCGCGAGGAATTGGGCGTGGCGATGCGCCATGCTGATGTGCTGGTGCCAACGATTACAGATGAAATCGACGCGCCGCTGATCACGCAGGCGGGCGAGCGGCTGAAACTGATCGCCAACTATGGCGCGGGAGTTGATCACATTGATGTGGCCACCGCGCGCCAACGCGGCGTGTTGGTGTCGAACACTCCCGGCGTGCTGACCGACGATACCGCTGATATGACAATGGCGCTGATCTTGGCCGTGACCCGCCGCATGCCTGAAGGCATGGCGGTGATGCAATCGGGCAATTGGGATGGCTGGGCTCCGACGGCCTTGATGGGCGGTCGGGTCGGCGGGCGGCGTCTGGGCATTTTGGGCATGGGCCGGATCGGTCAGGCCGTGGCGCGCCGCGCGCGGGCCTTTGGCATGCAGGTGCATTACCACAACCGCAAACGCCTGCGCGAAGAGGTCGAGAACGCGTTAGAGGCCACCTATTGGGACAGCCTTGATCAGATGGTCAGCCGGATGGACGTGATCAGCATCAACTGCCCCCATACGCCGAGCACCTTTCATCTGATGAACGCGCGCCGCTTGGGGCTGATGAAGCGTGACGCGGTGATCGTAAACACCTCCCGCGGGGAGGTGATCGACGAGAACGCCCTGACGCGGATGCTGCGCGCTGGCGATATCAAAGGCGCGGGGCTGGACGTCTACGAGCATGGCCGCGAGATCAATCCGCGCCTACGAGAGCTGAAGAACGTCGTGCTGTTGCCTCATATGGGGTCGGCCACGTTGGAAGGTCGGATCGAGATGGGCGAGAAAGTTTTGATCAATATTAAGACCTTTGATGATGGTCACCGTCCGCCTGATCAAGTTGTGCCCTCCATGCTATGAGCCCGCGGGCGGCGGCGATATGGCGGCTATTGGGTAAAAGTAATTTCGCAAGTTGCGCCCGCAGGGCTTCCTGCGGCGCACAGACGCTGTTTGGAGATGGAAATTGACGAAGATCGCAGAACTGCCGCGCAATGAGGCGGGCATTGCAGCCGCGCTAGAGGAATTGAGCCAAGCCTTTGGGCCCAATCTGCTGACCGGCCAAGCCATTCGCGAGCAGCACGGCCATACCACCACATGGATCAAAACGCAGGCACCCGACGGGGTGGTCATGGCGGCCTCCACCGACGATGTGGCGCAGGCGGTACGCATCTGTGCGGCGCATAAAGTGCCGGTCATTGCTTTCGGTACGGGCACCTCGCTGGAAGGTCATGTGAACGCCCCCGCTGGCGGCATCTGCATCGATGTGATGCAGATGGACCAAGTGCTAGAGGTCAACGCTGGCGATCTAGATTGTCGGGTGCAGCCGGGCGTGACCCGCGAGGCGCTCAATACCCATCTGCGCGATCAGGGGCTGTTTTTCCCGATTGATCCCGGTGCCAATGCCTCGCTCGGTGGGATGACCGCGACACGGGCCAGCGGCACCAATGCGGTGCGCTATGGCACGATGAAAGACAATGTGCTGAGCCTTGAGGTGGTCATGGCCGATGGCCGGGTGATCCGCACCGGGGGCCGGGCGCGGAAATCTTCGGCGGGGTATGATTTGACGCGGCTGATGGTGGGCTCGGAAGGGACGTTGGGGATCATCACTGAGATCACGCTGCGTTTGCAGGGCATTCCCGAGGCAATCTCCTCGGCGCGCTGTTCTTTCCCGACGGTGCAGACGGCCTGTGAGACCGTTATGGCGGTGATCCAATATGGGCTCCCCGTGGCCCGGATTGAGCTTTTGGACGCCGATGTGGTGAAGGCCGTGAACGCCTATTCCAAGCTGACCCTGCCCGAAACCCCGCTTTTGTTGTTGGAATTCCACGGCTCAGACGCCGGGGTTGTCGAACAGGCCGAGACCTTTGGCATGCTGGCCGAGGAATTCGGCGGCACCGGCTATGCGGCGACCACCACGCCCGAAGAACGCAACAAGCTTTGGCAGGCGCGGCATGATGGCTATTGGGCGGTGCTGGCGCTGCGTCCGGGGTGCAAGGCCGTCGCTACCGATGTCTGTGTGCCGATCTCGCGCCTCGCCGATGCCGTGGTGGCCGCGCAGGTCCGCGCCGAGGAGTTGAAGCTCATCGCGCCCATCGTGGGCCATGCGGGGGATGGGAACTTTCACGCGTCGCTACTGATCGACATGGACGACGCCGACGAAGTGGCGCGGGGCGAAGCCTTCGTGAGTTGGCTGGCAGAACTGGCGATTTCCATGGATGGCACATGTACCGGCGAACATGGGATCGGGCAGGGCAAACGGGCCTATTTGAGCAAGGAGTTGGGCGCTGCGGTGGATGTGATGGCGACGCTTAAGGCGGCGCTGGATCCGGATAATATTCTGAACCCGGGGAAGATCTTGCCGGGGTGAGATGGGGTAGCCTGCCCTGATGTTGTGCGGCGGGAAATACGGTGCACGGTATTTGGAAAAGGATGAAGATGTGATGGCGGCGCACTGACGCGGGGTTGGTGCGTTTGGTGAGGTGAGGTCGGTTTTTGGCCATGTTGGGTCGGCTGGTGCCTGCGGTCTCTTGCCTTGCTGCGTACAACGGGGAGGAGCCTAGGGCAGAGGGATTGGCACATGAAAACGCAAGTCAAAGCATTGGTTGTCGGTGGCGGCGCGGTTGGCACCTCGATTGCCTATCATTTGGCGAAGGCGGGCTGGGATGATGTGATGCTGTTGGAGCGGGACGAGTTGACTTCGGGCTCGACTTGGCATGCGGCGGGGCTGCTGCCGTTGTTCAACATGTCTTTTGCGACGACGCATATCCATCAGTACTCGGTCGAGTTTTATAAAACGTTAGAGGCTGAGACCGGGTTGAACGCCGGTTTTGCCGTGGTGGGTAATCTGCGGATGGCCCAGACGGACGCGCGGATGGATGAGTATATGCTCTATGCTTCGACCGCGGAGACCTGCGGTGTGCCGTATGAATGGCTTACCCCCGATGAGATCAAGGCGAAGTGGCCGCTGATCGAGACGACGGATTTGAAGGGCGCGCTTTATCATCAGACGGACGGCTATATTAACCCCGCCGATGTGACGATGGCGATGGCGAAGGGGGCGCGGCAGCGGGGCGTGGCGATTGAGCGCAAGTGGCAGGCGGATGCGTTTGAGTGGAATGGCACCCATTGGGAAGTGACCTGCACGAAGATGGTGGAGAAGGGCGGCAACCTTGTCGCCAGTGATGAGCAGATCGTCATTACCGCTGAGCATGTGGTGACCGCGAGCGGCAACCACGCGCAGCGCACGGCGCGGATGCTGGGGATCAAGATGCCTGCGATTCCCGTGGAACATCAGTTCATTGTCATGGACCGCGATCCGGCGCTGGTTGATTACCGCGCGGCGGGGAATGTTGAGCATCCGGTGATCCGCGATGCCGATGCGCAGAGCTATGTGCGCGAGGAACGGGGCGGCTGGATTCTTGGGGTCTATGAGAAGAACGCCCCGGCGCGGTTTGAATATGGGGTGCCGGACAGTTTCCGGGCCGATCTGTTCCAGCTCGATCTGGAGCGGATCGAAGATCAGTATATGGCGATGAACCACCGTATCCCCTCGGCTGAGAATTGCGGGTTGAAGGACGATTTTAACGGGCCGATTTGTTATACGCCGGATGGCAATCCGCTGGTGGGACCAGCGCCGGGGTTGCGGAATATGTGGTTGGCGGAAGGGTTTTCGTTCGGGATCACTGCGGCGGGGGGCACGGGGTATTATCTGGCGCAGATGATGGTTGAGGGCGAGGCCGAGATCGACATGGCGAGCCTTGACCCCAAGCGCTACGGCGATTGGATGACCACGGAATATGCCGCGCGGAAGAACGAAGAAGCTTACGATCACGTTTATATTTTGCACCACCCGGATGAGGAGCGCCCGGCGTGTCGGCCTCTGCGGACCTCTCCGGCCTACGATCGGCAGGCGGTGCGGGGGGCGCAGTTTGGACAGGTGAATGGTTGGGAGCGGCCGAATTATTACGCAACTGAGGGGTTTAGTGATCATGACAGCCGCTCGTTCCGGCGCGGGGGCTGGTGGCAGCACGCGGTGAAGGAAGCGCGGGCTATTCGTGAGGGGGTGGGGCTGATTGATGCGACGGCCTTTACCAAACATCTGGTACGCGGGCCGGGGGCGACGGCGTTTCTGGATTGGTTTACCTGCAACAAGCTGCCCTCGGTGGGGCGGATCAATCTGACATATGCCCTGACCGGGGCGGGGACGACGCGGACGGAATATACCATCGTGCGGTTGGCGCAGGATGAATATTATCTGGTCTCAGCCGGGGCGTGGACCGCCTATGACAGCGATTATCTGCGCAAGGCGATTGCCGACAAGATGCCCGAGGTGGGCTATGTTGAGTGCCATGACGTGACAACGCAGTGGGGCGTTTTTGCGATTGCTGGGCCAAAATCGCGTGATGTGCTGCGGGATTTGGTGCGCGATGCGGAGCCGGAAACGGTGCTGAGCAACAAGCGGTTCCCCTGGCTCACCATGCGCAACATTGAGTTGGGGATGGTGCCGGTGCGGGCGATCCGGGTGGCCTATACCGGGGAGTTGGGTTGGGAATTGCACCACCCGATTGAGATGCAGAACCATCTGTTTGATGCGCTGGAGAAGGCGGGGGCGCCGCATGGGATGAAGCTGGTGGGCGCACGGGCGCAGAACTGGCTCAGGCAGGAGAAAAGCTACCGCGCCTTTGGCAATGAGTTGGGCCGGGATGCGACCCCGTTGGAGGCTGATTTGCCGCGCTTCGTGGACCTGAGCAAAGAGTTTCACGGGAAGCAGGCGATGGTCGACCATGGCATCCGCGCGAAATGCGTGACGCTGCTGATTGATGGGCCAGAAGACGCAGATCCGTGGGGGCGTGAGGTGCTTTACAACGGCGAGCGTCGGACCGGGCGGCTGACTTCGGGTGGCTATTCCGTCGCATTCGGCAAGAGCATTGGCATAGGCTATGTGCAAGTTGAAGACGCGGTGGTAGGCACGAAGCTGAAGGTAAAGATGCTTGATCAACTGTGGGAGGCCGAGGTGGTCGAAGACAGCCCCTATGATCCGAAGAACCAGCGCATCCGGGCGGACGGTTGATCCGCCGGGCGCTGCTTGCTTTTTTCTGTGCGCTGGCGCTGACGGCAGCGTTGTTGCGGGACAATCCGGTTGTCAGCGCGGCGCAGGGCTATGCGGCGGATGTGGCGACGACGGCGGCGGCGTCTTATGTCACGCTGCGCACGTTGAATGCCTTTTTATCGACCGCGCAAGAGATCGAGGTGGGGCTGTCGTTCATTGCCTCCGGCTCGGCGCGGCCCCTGAAGGTGTTGGAGCCGATTGACGACACGGTTGAGCGGATCGCGGGGCTGGTTTTTGGCGTGATGGTGGCTACCGGAGTGATAGCCGTGGCCTTGGGGCCGGTAAGCGCCATCGGCATGGGGCTGCTGGCGGTTGCATTGGCTGTCTGGGCAGTCAGTAAACGCGGCCATGCGGGGCTGCCGCGGCGGTTGGCGTGGTATGGTGGATTTTTAGGGTTGGCTTTGCCTCTCGCGCTGGTGGTGTCGGAGCCGCTGGCAGGCCAGCTTACCGAGGCGGTCTATCTGCGCAATATGGAGGTGATCGAGGAGATCACCGCCCGTGTCGGCGGCAGTGGGGCTTTGGGCGAGGAAGAGCCGGGTCTGACCGAGTACCGGCAGCTTGCCAGCAATCTTTGGAGCCGGGCGGATGAGCTGATCGGCGCCTTGCTCGCGGTGTTGGGCGTGCATGTGTTTCGGATATTCTTGCTGCCGCTGTTGCTGGTGGGCGGGCTGTTTGTCGTCGCGCGGCATTACGCGCGAGATTGATTGCCAACAACTACGTTGCGGGCATTCCGGGTGGTGTGCAGCGGTATTTAAGAAAGGATGAATGAGGGGGGATGCGTTCCCCCCTTTGGCGTTAGCGCAGGGCGTGGGTGGCGACCCAGTTTTGCCACTCGACGCGGCTGCCGGAGAAGGCGTTGATGTCTACGTCACCGCCGATGCCGGGAACGATGCCGGTTGCGCTGTATTGCCAGAAGCGCCAGGTTTGGCCGGGGTAGGCCTCGGCGGGGGCTTTGGCGGTGGTGCGCAGCCAGAAGTCGTAGCCTGTAAAGCCGTTTAGGCCGTTTTGGCGGTAGAATTCTGGCGTGGTGTAGATGATGGGGCGTTGGCCGTAGTGACGCTCGACCACCGCGAGCCAGCGGCGCATCTGGTCGCGGACTTCGGCTGCTGGGGGTCGGATATGGGCGCAGGTGGGGGAGAAGGGGTTCCATTCCATGTCGAGCACCGGGGGCAGCATGCCGGGGGTGCGGGGGACGTTGCGGATGAACCAGCGGGCCTGATCCTCGGGCGAGGTGCAGAAGTAATAGAAGTGGTAGGCGCCGCGTTTGACGGCGGCTTGGCCTGCGCCTTGCCAGTGGGTGTCGAAGTTGATGTCTTTCAGGTCGCCGCCCTCGGTGGCTTTGATGAAGGCGAAGTTCACGCCGTTTTGCCGGGCGGTATTCCAGTCGATGTTGTTTTGAAAACGGGCCACGTCGATGCCGTGGACGGGATAGGATTGCGGGTTGCGACCGTTGAAATCCACCGAGTCGCTGTCGCCGAAACGCGCCGGGAAGAGCGTGCCGGGATCGGCGGGGGGCGGGGTGCTTGGGCTGCCACAGGCGGCGAGGGAAAGGAGCGACAGGATCAAGGCGCGGCGGAGGATCATGGGCTGGGCTTTCTGGCGATGAATGCGAGGTTGTTGGCGGGCATGTCCACTTCGTCGATCGGGCTAAGGCCCGCATCGCTAAGCCAGCGGGCCATGTCGATGTTGTCTTTGTAGCCGATCGTTGGGTCGGCGGCGCGGAGTTCGGCGTCAAAGCGGGTGTCGCCGGGGGAGGTGGTTTGGCCGTCGCGCTTGAAGGGGCCGTAGAGGATAAGTGTGCCGCCGGGGGCGAGGGCTGTGGCGGCTTCGGTGATCAGGCTCTGGGTGGCGGCGGTTGGGATGAGGTGCAGCAGGTTGGCCAGCATAATCAAATCGAAGGGGCCATGCTCGGCTGCCCAGCCGGGGCTGGTGGCGTCGAGCGGTAGGGCCGGGGCGATATTGGGCAGAACGGCCTCAGCCGCGTGGGCGTTGATGCTGGCGCGGCGGGCTGTGTCGATGTCGCTGGGCAGCCATGCGAGGCCCGGCAGGCGTTTGGCAAAGCCGACCACATGCTGGCCGGTGCCGCTGGCGACTTCCAGCGCGCGGCCTTTTTGTGGAGCGTGGGTTGCCAGCAGATCGCAAAGCGCGTCGAGATTGCGTGCGGCGGCGGGGGCGAAAAGACGGTCGCCGCCTGCGTCTTCGGCGACGCTGGCACTCGGGGGCAGTCGGCTCATGATTGCTCTTCCAGCCGATCGGTGGCCGGGGGTGGTGTGGGCGAGAGCGCGGCGATGGCGGCGTAGGTTTGCGGTGTCATCTGATAGGTCATCGCGGCCAGCGAGGGTTCAAGCTGCGCCAGAGAACGGGCGGAGATGATCGGTGTTGGTGCCGTTGGGTGCGCCGCCGCCCATGCCACGGCGAGGGTCGCAGGATGGGTGCCCAGATCGCGGGCGAGGGCGGCAAGGCCGGCAGCGGCGCCGTGCATCACCTCTTGTCCGTAGCGGGCGGCATAGCGGTCATCTTCGCTGAGGCGACCGGTGCCTCCGGTGGCATATTTCCCGGTGAGCAGCCCGCCGCCCAGGGGAGAGTAGGGCGCGACGAGGATGTCGAGGTCATGGGCCATGGGGAGGATTTCCACCTCGGCTTGGCGCTTGACGAGGTTGTACATCGGTTGGATCACGGCGATCTCTAGGCCGAAGTCGGCGGCGATATGGGCCGCTTTGACGACCTGCCATGCGGCGAAGTTGGACAGGCCCACTTGGCGGATGTGGCCCAGGTCTTTCAACTCGGCCAGCGTGGCGAAGCTTTCGGTCAGCGGCGTGTCTGGGTCGAAACGGTGCAGGTAAAGCACGTCGAGCGTATCAAGCTGCATCCGCTGGCGCGACGTCTCGGCAGAGGCGAGGATATTGGCGCGCCCTGCGCCGCCGATATAGGCGGCTTTGGTGGCCACGATCAGGCTGTCGCGGCGGTCTTGCACGAACTGGCCCAGCAGCGTCTCGGACGCCCCGTCGGTATAGACGTGGGCCGTGTCGAAATGGGTGATCCCCGCTTCAATACAGGCGTCGAACATCGCGCGAGAGGCTGCTGCATCGGCGCGGCCGCCAAACTGCATGGTGCCGAAGGCGAGGCGGCTGGCGGGGGTGCCATCAAGGCTGGTGAGCATCTGGTTCATGCACGATTGGTGGCATGGGCGCTGCCCGCGCGCAATGGGTTTGGCGCGGGGCAGGCGGTGGGGCGCTAGGCGTCCTGTGGCTCGCCCTTTTCTAGCGCGCGTTGGTAGGCGGGGCGGTTTTGGATCGTCTCGATGAAGCCCTTGAGGGCCGGATAATCCGCAGCCCGGCCTTGGCGCATGGCAACCTCGGCGGGGAAGCTCAGCATGATGTCGGCTGCCGAAAGCGTATCTTGTACGAAGTGGCCGGAGGGGCGCACGAGGCTGTTCATATAGCTGTAGTGGTTGTCCAATTCGGAACTGATACGCGGGTGCAGCGGCGCGGCGGCATCGCCCAAGCGCGAGACATAGAGGTTCAGCAGGATCGGCGTCATGGCAGAGCCTTCGGCGAAATGCATCAGCTCCATATGGCGCAGGAAGGCGGGGGTGTCGCGCTCGGGGATCATTTCGGGGGCGAAGCGGGTGCAGAGTAGATCGACGATGGCAGCGCTTTCGACAACCAACTGGCCGTCAATTTCGATCATCGGGGATTTGCCCAGAGGGTGCACTAATTTTAACTCAGGCGGGGCGAGGTTGGTCTTGGCATCGCGCTGGTAGCGGATGACGTCATAGGGCTGATCCAACTCCTCCAGCAGCCAAAGGATGCGCTGTGAGCGGGAGCGGTTGAGGTGGTGCACGGTGATCATGGCAGGGCCTTTCACGGAGTGGGAAAAGCGAGCCTAGCAACCCCGGCGCGGGCCGCAATGGAAAAGGGGCGCACGGTTGCCCGCACGCCCCTGTCATCTGTGAGCCGGTTCGGCTTACTGCGGGATCGTGCCTTCGATGCCTT
Organism: Sulfitobacter sp. AS92; assembly: GCF_038900015.1. Lineage (NCBI taxonomy): Bacteria > Pseudomonadati > Pseudomonadota > Alphaproteobacteria > Rhodobacterales > Roseobacteraceae > Sulfitobacter > Sulfitobacter sp. AS92. The sequence continues at coordinate 92,535 of NZ_JBBMQL010000007.1, read as the reverse complement.
CGACATAGAAGTTCATGCCCGCGAGCGTGCCGTCATCGGCGGTCTCGCCTTCGGCCAGCCAAGCGGAGCCGTCCTGCTTGTTGATCGGCCCGGTGAAGGGGTGGTATTCGCCGGATGCGATCTTGTCTTTCATTTCCAACGCTTCGGCTTTCACGTCGGCGGGAACGGCGTCAGAGATCTCGCCGATGCCGACCATGCCCGGCCCAATGCCGTCCCACGTGTCGGTGGATTCCCATGTGCCATCCATGACCGCTTTGACCCGCTCGATGTAGTAGGGTGCCCAGTCGTCGATGATCGAGGAGACGCGCGGCTTGGGGCCGTATTGCGCCATGTCAGAGGCCTGACCGAAGGTGATCACATTGCCCGCTTCCTGTGCCGCGGCTTGGGGTGCTGTGGAATCTGTGTGTTGCAGGACCACGTCGGCACCCTGTTCGATTAGAACCTTGGCGGCGTCGGCTTCTTTGGCCGGGTCAAACCATGTGTAGGCCCAGACGATTTTGAACTGAACGTCGGGGTTCACTTTCTTGGCGTGGATATAGGCAGAGTTGATGCCGCGGATCACTTCGGGGATCGGGAAAGAGCCGATGTAGCCGATGATGTTGCTTTCGGTCATCGAGCCCGCGATGTGGCCCTGAATGGCGCGGCCTTCGTAGAAACGCGCGGAATAGGTCGAGACGTTGTCGGCGCGTTTGTAGCCGGTGGCGTGCTCGAACTTCACGTCGGAGAATTTCTTGGCGACGTTGATCGTCGGGTCCATGTAGCCAAAGGAGGTGGTGAAGATCAGGTCAGCACCGTCGAGCGCCATCTGCGTCATCACACGCTCACTGTCGGGGCCTTCGGCAACGCTTTCGACGAAAACGGTTTCGACCTTGTCGCCGAACTCTTCTTCGACAGCCAAGCGGCCTTCGTTATGCTCGTAGGTCCAGCCGCCGTCGCCCACGGGGCCGACGAAGACAAAGCCGACCTTGGTCTTGTCTTGGGCAACAGCGCCCGAAGCAAGGCCGAGCGCAAGTGCCGCGCTGGTCATAAGGGTGGATAGTTTCATGAGGTTTCCCCTGTTTGCGTGCCCCTTGCCGGGGCTTGATGTGCGGCCGAGACCGCGAGATATGATGCCCCTAGTTTGAGGCGTGGAAGGTTCGGCCCAGTGAGGCCGGCGCGGCGCTTTTATCCGCCGACAGCACCACCAGAACGATGATGGTGATGATATACGGCGACATTGCCAGATACTCCACAGGAATGGCAACGCCCGCGCCCTGCAAGTTCAGTTGCAACTGGGTGATGCCGCCGAAAAGATAGGCACCCAGCAGCGCGCGCCATGGTTTCCAGCTGGCGAAGACGACGAGGGCGAGGGCGATCCAGCCGATCCCGGCGGTCATGCCTTCGGTCCATTGCGGCACACGGATCAGGCTGATGTAGGCGCCGCCAAGACCTGCGCAGGCGCCACCGAAGAGAATTGCCGCCGTGCGGATGCGCTTGACCTTGTAGCCAAGCGCATGGGCCGCATCGTGGCTTTCGCCCACGGCGCGTAGGATCAGCCCGGCGCGGGTGAATTTCAGCACCGCCCAGACAGCCGCGACCAGTGCGATGCCGAGATAGAGGATGATGTCATGGGTAAAGAGGATCGGCCCAATGACGGGGATATCGGCCAAGGGGCCAAAGTCGATATCGCCCAGCCGGGGCGGTTTGATCCCGACGTAGCTTTGCCCGATCAGCGCCGAAAGGCCGAGGCCGAAAAGCGTCAGTGACAGGCCCGAGGCGACTTGATTGGCCAGCGTGACTTGGGTGAGAAAGGCAAAGAGCAGGCTCAGCGCCGCGCCCCCGACAGCAGCGGCGGCAAAGCCCAAGAGGGGCGAGCCGGTCTCGACCGCCGTGGCAAAGCCACAGATCGCGCCGGTGATCATCATGCCCTCGACACCGAGGTTCAGCACCCCGGATTTTTCGACCACCAATTCACCGATGGCGGCAAAAATCAGCGGCGTGGCCGCGACCAGAAAGCCTGCGACGAACAAAAGCGGGTTGATTGCGGAAAGATCCATCAGACAGCCTCCGCCGCGCCAATGCGCAGCCGGTAATGGGTGAGAACGTCCAAGGCGAGCAGGAAGAACAGAAGCATCCCCTGAAACACTTGAATCGCGGCGGCGGGCAGGCCGAGGTTGGATTGCGCGATGTCACCGCCAATGTAGGTGAGAGCCATCAACCCACCTGCGAGCAGGATGCCGATGGGATGAAGGCGGCCAAGGAAAGCCACGATGATCGCGGTGAAGCCGTAGCCCACATTGAAGTCGATGGTGATCTGACCAGACGGCCCGGAGACTTCGAACATCCCCGCAAGCCCGGCTAGAAGGCCCGAAGTGCCAAGGCAAAACAGCACCAGCCGTGCCGGGTTCACGCCCGAAAAGCGCGCGGCGCGGGGCGCTTCGCCGGTGACGCGGATGGCAAAGCCGAGACGGTGTTTGGTTAACAGCACATAGGAAAAGATCACCGCGATCAGCGCCGCGACCACGCCCCAATGCATGCCGGACCCGGCGAAGAGTTCGGCGTTATGTGCGGGCGCATATTGTTGTAGGTTGCGCGACCCGGGAAAGCCGTAGCCTTCTGGGTTCTTAAGCAATCCCAATGACATAGAGGCGAGGAACTGTTCGGCGACATAGACCAACATCAGCGAGACGAGGATTTCATTCGTACCAAAACGCACCTTGAGAATGGCCGGGATCATCGCCCAAAGCCATCCGCCAAAGGCACCCGCGACCACCATCAGCGGGAAGATGTACCAGCCCTCTGCGGGGTAGAACGCCAGCCCCGCAGCCGCGCCAAAGATGGCGCCCATGATGTACTGCCCCTCGGCCCCGATGTTCCAGATGCCCGCTTTGAATCCAAGGCTGAGGCCGATGGCGATCAGTACCAAGGGTGCCCCTTTAATCAGCAGTTGCGGGCGGTAATAAAAGGCATATTCGCCAAAGATCGGCTGCCAAAAGATCGTTTGCAGCGCCACCACCGGGTCTTTGCCCAGCACGGCGAACAAGAGCCCGCCAAAGACGAAAGTGGCCAGTACCGCCATGATAGGCGTCGACAGGGAAAGGGCCCGACTGGGCTGCGGGCGCTTTTCAAGGCGGATCACAGATCACCCCCAATGGTCAAAGTGAAAGTTGCGAGGTCTGCGTCAAACATGCGCCACCTCCATGCCATGTGCGCCGCCCATCATCAGGCCAATCTCGTCGACCGTCAGCCCCTGCGCAGGGCGCGTCGGCGACAGGCGGCCTTCGTTCAGCGCGGCGAAATTGTCGGAAATCTCCATCAACTCATCAAGGTCTTGGCTGATGACGATGACAGCGGTGCCGCCGGAGGCGAGGTCCAAAAGCGCCTGCCGGATCGCGGCGGCAGCAGAGGCATCGACCCCCCATGTTGGCTGGTTCACCACCAGCAGTTCGGGCCGTTGCAGCACCTCGCGTCCGATGACGAATTTCTGCAGGTTCCCACCCGACAGCGAGCGCGCCGCATTGCCGGGGCCGGGGGTGCGCACGTCGAACGTCTTGATGATTTTCTCGGCAAAACTGCGGGCCTTGCCCCAATCGAGCATACCGCCGCGCTCCAGCCCTTCGCGGGCGGCACCGGTCAGCATCGCGTTTTCAGTTAGCGACATATCCGGCACGGCGGCGTGCCCGAGCCGTTCTTCGGGCGCGGTCAACACCCCAAGCGCGCGGCGGGCGGTGGGGCCCAGAAGGCCGATGTCGCGCCCGTCAAAGGTGATCATGCCCGCCCCGACCAGCGTTTCACCCGAGAGCGCGTTGAGCAATTCGTCCTGCCCATTCCCCGCGACCCCGCCGATGCCTAACACCTCGCCGCGTCGCACCTCAACCGAGATTTCGCGCAGCGGCATGCCGAAAGCATGGGGCGACCGCGCCGAGAGTTTGTTGAGCGTCAGCGTCACTTCGCCCGGCGCCTTGCTGTCGCGCGTGGGCGTTTTCAGCGCCGAGCCGACCATCATTTCAGCCATGTCGCGCGCCGAGGTCTCGCGCGGGGTGCAATGGCCGACGACCTTGCCCAAACGCAGGATCGTGGCGCTGTCGCAAAGGCTGCGGATTTCTTCGAGCTTGTGCGAGATATAAAGGATCGCGGTGCCCTCTGCGCTGAGTTTGCGCAGGGTTTTGAAAAGGATTTCAACCTCTTGCGGAGTCAGCACCGAGGTCGGCTCGTCCATGATCAGCAGCTTCGGCTCTTGCAGCAGGCAGCGGATGATCTCAACCCGCTGACGTTCCCCCGCCGACAGATCGCCGACGATACGGTCCGGGGCCAGCGGCAGGCCATAGGTGTCTGAGACATCGCGGATTTGCTGGCTGAGTTCGCGCATGCGCGGCGGGTTTTCCATGCCGAGGGCGATGTTCTCGGCCACGCTGAGCGCGTCGAAAAGCGAGAAATGTTGAAACACCATGCCGACGCCCGCCTGCCGTGCGGCATGGGGATCGGTGGGGGCGAAGTTTTCGCCCCGCATCCGCATCTGGCCCGCGTCAGGTTTGACCAGCCCGTAGATCATCTTGACCAGCGTAGACTTGCCCGCACCATTTTCGCCCAGCAGGGCGTGAACCTCGCCCGGGGCGATCCGCAAGGACACGTCATCGTTCGCGACGACGCCGGGGTAGGCCTTGGTCAACCCGGAGAGGTCGAGAAGTTTGTCAGTCATGCGGAAGCCTTTGTCTGGGTCCGGGCGATGAGAGCGATCAACGCGCCATGGGCAATTTGCATAGGCAGCTTGCCCAGCGATTTATCGCCAATAGGGCAGATGATGCCAGAGGGATCCAGCCCCATGTCGCGCAAGCGGCGGGAAAAGCGTGATTTTTTTGTGTCAGAGCCGATCAGGCCGACAGTTTCCGCCCCGCGTTTCAGCAAAGCCGCGCAGAGGGCGAGGTCGATGTCATGAGAATAGGTGAAGATCAGGTGATGCGCGTTTTGCGGGGCGTGTGCGGCAAGGCGCGGCATGTCAGCGGCGGGGGTGGCGGCGACATGGGGCGGCACGTCTTTGGGGAAACGGTCTGGCGCGCTGTCGATCCATGTGATGGCAAAAGCGTTGGCTGGGCAGGCGGCCACCACCGCGCGGCCCACATGCCCCGCCCCCCAGAGCCAAAGTGGCACGTCACTGTTCAAAGCGGTGTTCAGCGGCAGCGGGGTGGCGGTGTCGAGCGGGCGGGGCGCTGACGTGTAGCGCAAGCTCACCGCGCCGCCGCAGCATTGGCCCAGGCCGGGGCCGAGCGGTAGGGTCTGATTGTCCTCATACCGCCCTTCGGCCAGCAGGCGACGGGCATGGGCAATCGCCTGGTGCTCCAACGCGCCGCCGCCGATGGTCCCGTCTATGGTGTCGGGCGTGACCTTCATCGCCGTGCCCGCATCGCGCGGGGCCGAGCCGCGCGTGGCGGTGATCTCGACGAAGATCGCGGTCATTTCCGCGCCCGTCCCACGGCGGCAAGGACGGCCTCGGCGGTGGCGGGGGCTTGCAGGTCGCCGTAGCCGTCGCCGCAGGCCGATACCGCATCCGACAGCGCCATGAAGGCCGAGATGCTCAACATGAAGGGCGGCTCGCCCACGGCCTTGGAGCGGTAGACCGTCTGCGCCGGGTTTGGCTGGTCCCAGAGCGCCACGTTGAACACGGGCGGGCGGTCGGAGCAGGCGGGGATCTTGTAGGTCGATGGCGCGTGGGTGCGCAGGGTGCCGGTTTCGTCCCAGACCAGTTCCTCGGTCGTGAGCCAGCCCGCGCCTTGCACGTATCCTCCCTCAATCTGGCCGATGTCCAGCGCGGGGTTCAGCGAGGCGCCCGCGTCATGCAGGATGTCAGTGCGCAGAATGCGGTTTTCGCCGGTCAGCGTGTCGATCACCACTTCGGTGCAGGCGGTACCATAGGCGAAGTAGTAGAATGGCCGCCCGCGCCCGGCGATGCGGTCCCATTCGATGTCGGGCGTTTTGTAGTAGCCAGTGGACGAGAGGCTGACCCGGTTTTCATAGGCCGAGGCGGCGGCAGCGGCGAAGGTGATCTCTTCCCCGCCGATGCGCACCATGCCGTCGGTGAACCGCACCTGATCTGGCGTCGTCTGGTAGCGTTCAGCCAGATGCTCGGCCATGCGGACGCGGATCGTGTCGCAGGCGTTTTGCGCCGCCATGCCGTTGAGGTCCGAGCCGGAAGAAGCCGCCGTGGCCGAGGTGTTGGGCACTTTGGCGGTGTCCGTTGCAGTGATCTTGACCAGTTCCGGCGAAACGCCGAAGCGCGAAGCGGCGACTTGCGCGACCTTCTGGAACAGCCCCTGCCCCATCTCGGTCCCGCCGTGGTTCAGGTGGATTGAGCCATCCTGATAGACATGGACCAGCGCCCCGGCTTGGTTGAGGTGCGTGAGCGTGAAGGAGATGCCGAATTTCACCGGCGTGATCGCAATGCCGCGTTTCAGAAGCGGGTTTGTAGCGTTCCATTCGGCGATGGCGGCGCGACGGGTCTCGTAATCGCAGCTTTCGACCAGTCGGTCGGTCAGGGCATTGATGATGCAATCGGTGACCGGCTGCTGGTAGGGCGTCGTTTGCACATCCGACGGTGTGGCCGGGATCGCAGGTTTGTCGGTGGGCGCAGGGGGCGCGCCGCGTGATGATAGATCGGCCTCGGCCTCCGGCGGGGTGCGATTGTCGATGGCGGTGCCGGTGGCCTCTACCTCGGTTGGGCGGTGGGCGTTATCGGTGTAGTAATTCGCCCGGCGCACGGCGAGCGGGTCAAGGCTCAGCTCATATGCGATATGGTCCATGACGCGCTCGATGCCGACGATCCCCTGCGGGCCGCCAAAACCGCGAAACGCTGTGGCGCTGGCGGTATTGGTGCGCAGGCGGTGCGAGGTGATGCGGATGTCGTGCAGATGGTAGGCGTTGTCGGCATGCAGCATGGCGCGATCGGCCACGGGCAAGCTGAGGTCCATCGACCAGCCGCAGCGGGTGTAATGGGTCACGTCCAGCGCGGTGATGCGCCCCGCCTCGTCAAAGCCCACGTCATAACTGATGCGGAAATCATGCCGCTTGCCGGTGATGATCATATCGTCATCCCGGTCATAGCGCATCTTGCAAGGCTTCCCGGTCAGCGATGCCGCAACCGAACAGGCAATCGCCAGCGCGTTGCCTTGGCTTTCCTTGCCACCGAAACCACCGCCCATGCGCCGGGTTTCCACCCGGACGGCATGCATCGGGCGGCCAATGGCATGGGCCACCTTATGCTGAATTTCGGTCGGGTGCTGGGTTGAGGAATGCACCAGCATGTCGCCATTGTCTTGCGGCAGAGCGAGGGCGGCTTGGCCTTCGAGGTAGAAGTGCTCTTGTCCGCCGAGCTCCATCTGACCAGACAGGCGGCGCGAGGCTTTGTCGAGCGCGGTGGCGGCGTCGCCCTTTTGATAGATGCGCGGTCCGTCTTCAAAGCGGCTGTTGGCAGCGAGCGCCTCTTCAACCGTCAGGATCGGGTCGCGTGGGGTGATCTGCGGCTTGCCAAGCTGTGCGGCACGGCGTGCGGCGAGGTGGCTGGTGGCGATAACTAGAAAGAGCGGCTGGCCTGCGAAGTGAACTTCGCCCGTCGCTAAGAGCGGCTCATCATGGTTCGACGGCGAGGTGTCGCAGTCATGGACGAGATCATCGGCGCTCAGCACTTTGACCACGCCGGGCGCAGACCGCACGGCATCAAGGTCAAGCGCCGTCAATTCGCCCGCCGCGACGGGGCTCAGGCCAAAGGCCAGATGCAGCGTGCCGCGCGGGGTGGGGATGTCATCGACATAGCGCGCGGCGCCTGTGACATGCAGTTTTGCGGCATCATGGGGAAGGGGTTTTGCAACGCTCATGCCGAGACCTCCTGTACATTGGTGGTCTGCCCGTTGGCGTCATGGAAGTAACGCAGCAGCATGTTTTGGGCCGACTCCATTCGGTAGGCGGCAGAGGCGCGCATGTCTGAGAGAGGGGTGAAGTCGTCTTGCATGGCGGTCATGGCGCGGCGGATGGTGTTTTCGTGCCACGGTTGGCCGACCAGGGCGGCTTCGGCCGCCGCGGCGCGTTTGGGGGTGGCGGCCATGCCGCCAAAGGCGATGCGGGCGGTGAGGATTTCGGACCCGTTGCCGGTGATCGAGATACAGCCGCAGACCGCAGAGATGTCTTGGTCAAAGCGCTTCGACAGTTTGTAGCAGCGCAGCGTGTCGTGCTGGCGCGGCACGGTGATGGCTTCGACAAATTCGCCCGGCGCCCGGTCTTGTTTGCCGTAGTCGAGGAAGAAATCTTCCAGCGCAATCTCACGCCGCGTATCACCGCGCCGCAGTTGCAGCGTGGCCCCAAGGGCGATCAGCGCGGGTGGGCCGTCTCCGATGGGGGAGCCATTGGCGATATTGCCGCCCAAAGTCGCGGCATTGCGGACCTGTGTAGAGCCATAGCGCCGCAGCATGGTGCCGAGGCTTGGATGCAGCGGGGAGAGCTTCGCTTCAACCTCCGTAAGCGTGGTCATCGCGCCAATGCGCAGGCCGGTTTCGTCCTCGGTGATTCCACGCAGATCGGCGCAGCGGTTGAGGAAGGCGACTGCGCCGAGATCGCGGAAGCCTTTGGTGACCCAGAGGCCCACATCGGTGGCCCCGGCGATCAGCGTGGCGTCTGGATTATCGAGATACCAAGCGGCGAGGGCGTCGCTGCTTTCGGGCTGCACATGGGGTGCGCCCTCGGCCTTGGCGACGGCAGGGATGTCTTTGGCCAATTTGCCCGATAGGTTGCGCAGATGCTCCGGCACCGGCGTGCCTTCGGCAGCCTCGGCGGCACGGATGATAGGGGCGTAGCCGGTACAGCGGCAGAGGTTGCCCGCGAGTTGCACGTCGTGGTCCGTAGCGCCGTTCAGATGTGCCGTGGCCATCGAAACGATGAAGCCCGGCGTACAGAACCCGCATTGGCTGCCGTGATGTTCGACCATCGTCTCTTGCACCGGGTGCAGCGTGCCATCGGGGTTTGCGATGCCCTCGACCGTGGTGATCGCCTTGCCGTTCACCTGCGGTAGGAACAGGATGCAACCATTGAGCGCCCGGCTGCCCTGCGCGTCCGTAATCATGACCGAGCAAGCCCCGCAGTCGCCCTCATTGCAGCCCTCTTTGGTCCCCGTCAGGCCACGGTCTTCGCGCAGCCAGTCCAGCAGTGTCGTCGTCGGGGAAACGTTGGAGAGCGACACGACTTCTCCGTTGAGAAGAAAAGTGATGTCCATTGGTTCACATCCGCCGCGGTACAAAGTGGCCCATAGCATTGCGCGGGTTCGATGCGGCGTAGAACCGGGCGCGGGCGAGGTAGAGGTTAGGCTAGCGGGGCCGGGTGCGTTTTGGCAAGGAAAAATGCGCTGGGCGCGATCGGGTGCTGGTGCCTGCGGGGCGCGTCGCGTAAATTGCGGGCATGTCAAATGATCCCCGATTCATTCACCTGCGTAGCCATTCCGAATATTCCTTGTTGGAAGGCGCGCTGCGGTTGAAAAAGCTGCCGGGCATGTGCCGTGACGCGGGCATGCCCGCGCTGGCGCTGACCGACACAAACAACATGTTCGCAGCACTTGAGTTCTCTGTCGCCATGGCGGGCGCGGGGGTACAGCCGATCATCGGCTGTCAGGTTGATCTGGCCTATGTCGAGGTGCAGCCGGGTGAAAAGCCGCGCCCGCCCGCGCCGGTGGTCCTGCTGGCACAGAGCGAATTGGGCTATGAAAACCTGATGAAGCTGAATTCTTGCCTTTACCTTGATAAGGGCGGGGCGGTGGCCGAGGTGACACTGGATGAGTTAGAGGCGCTGAGCGCGGATATCATCTGCCTGACCGGTGGCCCGATGGGGCCGGTGGGCATGCTGTTGCAAGGCGGCCAGCGTCCGGCGGCAGAGGCGCTGATGGCGCGGCTGAAGAACGCCTTTGGCGACCGGCTCTATGTTGAGTTGCAACGCCACCCCGTGGACGGTGGCCAGCCAGAGCCTGAACGGCTGACCGAGCGTGGCTTTGTCGAGATGGCCTATGCGATGGACATCCCGCTGGTCGCGACGAACGACGTTTATTTCCCAAAAACTGACATGTATGAGGCGCATGATGCGCTGATCTGTATCTCGGAAGGCGCATATGTTGACCAGCAGCAGCCGCGCCGCCGTCTGACCGCGCAGCATTACTTCAAATCGCAGGCCGAGATGGCGACGCTGTTCGCCGATCTGCCCGAAGCGCTGAGCAACACGGTCGAGATCGCCAAACGCTGCGCCTTTATGGCTTATCGCCGCGACCCGATCCTGCCGAAGTTTGCGGATGATGAGGTTGCTGAACTACGCCGCATGGCCAATGAGGGCTTGCAAGCCCGCCTTGCCGTGATCCCCCATGCGGTCAGCGTTGAGGACTACCAAAAGCGGCTCGATTTCGAGCTGGGCATCATCGAAGGCATGGGATTCCCCGGCTACTTCCTGATCGTTGCCGACTTTATCCAATGGGCCAAGGATAATAATATTCCGGTCGGGCCGGGCCGGGGCTCGGGTGCGGGCTCGCTCGTGGCCTATGCGCTGACCGTGACGGACCTTGATCCGCTGCGCTATTCGCTGCTGTTTGAGCGCTTCCTCAATCCCGAACGTGTTTCGATGCCCGACTTCGACATCGACTTTTGCATGGACCGCCGTGAAGAGGTGATCCGATATGTGCAGGAGAAATATGGCCGCGACAAAGTGGGGCAGATCATCACCTTCGGTGCGCTGCTGTCTAAAGCTGCGGTGCGCGATATCGGGCGCGTGTTGCAGATGCCCTACGGGCAGGTGGACCGCCTGTCCAAGATGATCCCGGTCGAAGGCGTGAAGCCCGTCAGCATCGAAAAGGCGCTGGCGGATGAGCCGCGCCTGCGCGAAGAGGCGAAGAACGAAGAGGTCGTGGCGCGGCTGCTGAACTACGGCCAGCAGGTCGAGGGCTTGCTGAGAAACGCATCGACCCACGCGGCGGGGGTGGTGATCGGGGATCGACCGCTCGATCAGCTGGTGCCGCTCTACCAAGATCCGCGCTCCGATATGCCTGCGACGCAGTTCAACATGAAATGGGTTGAACAGGCGGGGCTGGTGAAGTTCGACTTTCTGGGTCTGAAAACGCTGACCGTGATCCAAAACGCGGTGGACCAGATCAAAGCGGGCGGGCGGCATCTACATATTGCCGCTGATGGTTCTGAAATCTACCAGCCGCCAGAGGGGCATATCGACGATATCGCCACCATCCCGCTTGATGATAAAGCCACCTACAAGCTCTATTCCGGCGCCAAGACTGTCGCGGTCTTTCAGGTGGAATCCAGCGGCATGATGGATGCGCTCAAGCGCATGAAGCCGACTTGTATCGAAGACATCGTGGCGCTTGTGGCGCTCTACCGTCCCGGCCCGATGGAGAATATTCCGACCTACTGTGAGGTGAAAAACGGCCAGCGCGAATTGGAGTCGGTCCATCCGTCAATCGACTACATCCTTGAAGAGACCCAAGGCATCATCGTCTATCAGGAACAGGTGATGCAGATCGCGCAGGTCATGGCGGGCTACTCGCTTGGCGGCGCTGACCTGCTGCGCCGTGCGATGGGTAAAAAGATCGCCGAAGAAATGGCCAAGGAACGCCCCAAGTTCGAAAAGGGCGCGATGGCTAATGGGGTCGATAAGAAGAAGGCGGCGGAGGTTTTCGACCTTCTGGAGAAATTCGCCAACTACGGTTTCAACAAATCCCACGCGGCGGCCTATGCGGTGGTCAGCTACCAGACGGCTTGGCTGAAAGCGAACCACCCGGTCGAGTTCATGGCCGGGGTCATGAACTGCGATATCCACCTGACCGACAAGCTGGCGGTCTACTTCGAGGAAGTGCGCAAGCGGCTAGAACTGCCTTGGGTGCCGCCTTGTGTGAACCGCTCGGATGCGACGTTCAAAGTGGTCGATGGGGCGCTGGTATATGCGCTCGGTGCTCTAAAGAACGTCGGTCTGGAAGCGATGAAGCTGGTGACCGAGGGGCGCAAAGTGGATGGGGTCGATCGGCCTTTTGCCACGCTTTATGACCTCGCGCGGCGGGTGGACCTGAAGCGCGTCGGCAAGCGACCCTTGGAGATGCTGGTGCGCTCGGGCGCTTTCGATCAGCTCGACAGCAACCGGCGGCGGGTATTTCAATCGCTCGACGGGTTGGTCAGCTATTCGGCGGCGATTCATGAGCAGAAGGCCAGCAATCAGGTCTCGCTCTTTGGGGAGGCGGGCGACGATCTGCCCGAGCCGCGCATGTTGCCCTGTGATGACTGGCAATCGGCAGAGCGGCTGGCCGAGGAGTTCAAGGCGGTGGGCTTCTATCTGTCCGGTCACCCGCTGGACGACTATATGGTGCCGCTCCGGCGCAAATGGGCGCGGGAAACTGGGCTGCCTTTCCTGACGCTGGATGAGTTGACCGAGAAGGTCAGCACCCGTGGCGCGATGAACGCGCGGCTGGCGGGGGTGGTCGCGGGGCGGCAGGAGCGGAAATCGGCGCGGGGCAACCGCTTTGCCTTTGCGCAGCTGTCGGACACCACGGGCGGCTATGAGGTGACGCTGTTTTCCGACACGCTGGAATTGGCGCGTGAGCATCTTGAGGTCGGCTCAAAGATCGTGATCACGGTTGAGGCGACGATGGAGAGCGACCAGCTCAAGCTGCTGGGCCGTTCGGTCGCGCCGATTGATGCGGCAGTGGCGGATGCGGGCAGCATGGGGTTGCGGGTGTTCATCGATGGGCCGGGGGCGATTCAGGCGGTGGCCGATGTGCTCGACGGCGCACGTCAAGCGGTCAAGGCGGCGGGCAAGGGGCCGGTGCAGTTCTGCCTCATGGACCCAAGCCTGCCTGGCGAGGTTGAGGTCGATCTGGGCCGGGAGTTCCCCGTGACACCGCAGATCAAAGGCGCGATCCGCTCGCTAGACGGTGTAATGGAAGTCGAAGAAATCTAACCCCGGATCTTGCGGAGCTCCGGCTCTTTTTCCGCCCGTCAGTGGACGGCAAGCCATGGCTGCGCTAATTCCCTGACAACCAAAGGGGAGCAGACCATGAACCGACGCATCAGCCTTTTATTCATGGCAGCGCTTCTCTCCGCCTGCGGCATGGCGCCCCCCGCACCATCGCCTCAGGTCGCGGAGGTCGGCTTTGGCACCGCCTTGCCGTTTGGCGAGGTCGCCCGCGTCTGTGATGTGCGCGAGCAGGATTTGGGGAAGATGGTCGAAGAACCCGTGGCGCGGGGCTATCGGCTGTTCGATTCGCAACCCGGCAGCGCGGGGCCGCGCAGTTTCTACATCACCGGTTTTGCGGATGACTGCGCGCGCCAGTTGACGGCGGCCAATGTGCTGTTCGGCACGCCGTCGGTCTACGAACAGTTGCACTATGGCCCGGCTGGGGAAAACCTGCCCATTGCTGAGACCGACGCGGCCTATGAGGCAATCAAGGCCAGCGTCTGCGGCGCGGGCAAGGGCAAACCCTGCGGCAAGCGGATTGGCACGCTCGATGATACGGCGTTTTTCGTTAGTGCTTATGAGCGGTTGGGCCAGACCGCGCGTTGGTCTGAGGTGCTGGTGCATGACGGGGCCGTGGCCGCCGTGGCAATGAAATCAGCGGATTGAGCGGGACCGCCGCTTAGTAATGGGGGGGCCGCTCATCGCCCATGACGACAGCACCGCCGCCTGAGGCATCCCGTTCCCCTTCGCGCTGCATCAACATATGCACGCGGCGGTTCAAGGTGACGATCTCATCCTCCTGACGGGTGACGATCTCTGACATATCGTCGACCGCACGGGTCAGATGGGCGATCTGCTCTTCAAGTTGATTGATCCGGTCTGCGGTTTCGTCTGGTGTCTGATCTGCGGCTTGATCTGTCATGGGGGCGCGTCCTTTTTGCGCGATTTAGCATGGGCGGGCGGCACAGGACAGGGGCAACACGCGGCGTTGCTTGCTCTTGCGGGGGGCTTGGGCTAGACGCGAGGCCAATTGATGCACCGAGGATCCTTGCCATGGCAAAGCCCAAGAAAACCCCCCGTCCCAAGGCGCAGACCCCGAAAGGGTTCCGCGATTATTTCGGGACCGAGGTGACCCATCGGGCCGAGATGCTCAGCAAGATCGCCGCCGTCTATCACCGCTATGGGTTCGACGCGCTAGAGAGCTCGGGCGTGGAGACGGTTGAGGCGCTTGGCAAATTCCTCCCCGATGTGGACCGCCCGAACGAAGGTGTTTTCGCGTGGCAGGAAGATTCCGAAGGCGACAAGCCCGGCGATTGGCTGGCGCTGCGCTATGATCTGACGGCCCCCTTGGCGCGGGTCTATGCTCAGCACCGCAACGATCTGCCGATGCCCTACCGCCGTTATGCGATGGGGCCGGTCTGGCGCAACGAAAAGCCGGGGCCGGGGCGGTTTCGCCAATTTTATCAGTGTGATGCGGATACCGTGGGCGCGCCATCGGTGGCGGCAGATGCCGAGATTTGCGCTATGCTGGCCGATTGTCTTGAGGAAGTCGGGATCGCACGCGGCGACTATGTGGTGCGGGTGAACAACCGCAAGGTGCTGAACGGTGTGCTGGAAGTTGCGGGCCTTGCCGGAGACGACAAAGACACCGAACGCGGCATCGTGCTGCGGGCCATCGACAAGTTGGACCGGCTGGGGCCAGAGGGCGTGCGGGCCCTGCTGGGCGAAGGCCGCAAAGACGACAGCGGCGATTTCACCAAGGGCGCCGGGTTGGAAGACGCGCAGGCCGATGTGGTCATGGGCTTCATGCAGGCCAAACGCGATACAGGTGCCGAGACTGTCGCGCGGCTGCGCGAGTTGGTCGCTGGCTCCGATGTCGGTGTGCAAGGTGTGGATGAGCTTGAGTTGATCTCTGACCTTCTGGCGGCGGGTGGCTATGGCCCTGACCGGGTTGAGATTGATCCGTCGGTGGTCCGCGGCCTTGGCTATTACACCGGCCCGGTGTTCGAGGCCGAACTCACCTTCGAGATCAAAGACGAAAAAGGCCGCGCGCGCAACTTCGGCTCGGTCGCGGGCGGTGGGCGCTATGATGATCTGGTCAAGCGGTTTACCGGGCAAGAAGTGCCTGCCACGGGCGTCTCCATCGGCGTTGACCGGCTGCTGGCCGCGCTTGCTGCGAAGGGGCGGCTTGAGGCCGAGGCGACTGGCCCCGTCGTTGTCACCGTGATGGACCGCGACCGCATGGCCGATTATCAGGCAATGGTCGCGGAACTGCGGCAGGCGGGCATCCGGGCGGAGGTCTATCTGGGCAACCCAAAGAACTTTGGCAACCAGATGAAATACGCCGACAAGCGGCAGAGCCCGGTCGTCGTCATCGAAGGCGGCGACGAACAGGCGCGCGGCGTGGTGCAGATCAAGGACATGGTGCTGGGCGCGCAACTGGCGCAAGAGGCCAGCCATGATGAGTGGAAAGAGCGCCCCAACCAATATGAGGTGCCCCGCCCCGATCTGATCAAAGCGGTCTGCGATATTCTGGATCGGGCAAGCTGATGCCCACACGTTCCGAAACGCTGGCGCGCGCGGCTTCCCTGCGCGCGATTTTCGAGGCGCAGGGCGCCGTGCTAGTCGAGCCGCCGATCTTGCAACCGGCCGACACGCTGCTGGACCTTTACGGCGAGGATATCCGCGCGCGCGCCTATGTGACTTCGGACGCGCTGCGCGGTGAGCAGATGCTGCGCCCCGATTTCACGGTACCGGTGGTGCAGATGCATATGGCCCATGGGGCTGAGCCCGCGCGCTACACCTATTCCGGCGAGGTTTTCCGCCGTCAGGAACACGACCCGAACCGTGCCAATGAATACATTCAGGTGGGTTTCGAGGTTTTCGACCGCGCCGACCCGGCGGCGGCAGATGCTGAGGTTTTTGCTCTGATCGCCGAGGCGATGCAGGGGCTGCCGATGCGCCCCGTGACGGGCGATATCGGCGTGCTGATGGCGGCGGTGCAGGGGCTCGATACTTCGCCCGCGCGTAAACAGGCGTTGATGCGGCACATCTGGCGCCCGCGCCGCTTTCGCGCATTGCTTGACCGCTATGCCGGGCGTACCCCGGTGCCTGCCGGGCGCAAGGCGTTGCTCGCCAATGCCGACGCGGTCTGCGATGCCCCCAAGGTCGGTCTGCGGTCGCAGGCAGAGATCGAAGCGCGTGTTGCGGCGCTGCGTGAAGATGCCACAACAGCCCCGATTTCCGCCCAGCAAGTCGATCTATTTGAAGCGCTGCTAGAGATCAAAGAAACCCTGCCCAATGCGCTCAGCCGTCTGCGTGATCTGGCTGTCGACATGCCTGCCATCGGCGATGCAGTGGCCCGCGTTGCCGCCCGCGCCGAAGCGATGCGCGCGCGCGGGATCGACACCGATGCGCTGCTGTTCGAGGCCAGCCACGGGCGGTCTTCGATGGAATATTACGACGGTTTTGTCTTTGCCTTTAAGGCCGAGGCGCGCCCTGATCTGCCCAGTATCGCGAGCGGTGGGCGCTATGACGCGCTGACCCGGCGGCTGGGGCAGGGTGGTGAAATCCCGGCGGTGGGCGGTGTGATGCGCCCCGGTCTGATGCTGGAACTGGAGGCCGGGCAATGACGCTGAAACTTGGCGTGCCGTCCAAGGGGCGGCTGATGGAAAAGACCTTTGAGTGGTTCGGCGCGCGCGGCGTGCGCCTGCAGCGCACCGGGTCTGACCGCGAGTATGCGGGTAAGGTTGAGGGCATCGAGGATGTCTCGCTGGTGCTGCTCTCTGCCGGAGAAATCCCCCGCGAACTGTCGGCGGGGCGCATCCACCTTGGCGTGACCGGCACCGATCTGGTGCAAGAGAAGCTGGCACTGTGGGATCAACTGGTCGAGCCGCTGGAGGAACTGAACTTTGGTCATGCCGACCTGATCATCGCTGTGCCGCAGTCTTGGGTCGATGTCGATACACTTGATGACCTTGACGCAGCCGCAGCAGCGTTCCGCACCGAACACGGCTTCCGGCTGCGCATCGCTACGAAATATCACCGGCTGGTGCGGGAATTCCTGCGTACCCACGGTGTTGCCGACTACGCGCTGGTCGACAGCCAAGGCGCGACCGAAGGCACGGTGCTAAATGAAACCGCCGAGGCGATTGCCGATATCACCTCCAGCGGTGAGACCCTGCGCGCCAACCACCTGAAGATCCTCAGCGACGGGTTGATCTTGCAGTCGCAGGCGACGCTCTGGCGCTCACGCATGGCGCCACTGGAAGACCACAGCCGCAAAGCGCTGAAATCCCTGATCGCACAACTGACCTGACGTAGCGTCACAACTGCGCGATTTTCCTTTGGTTTCCAGATCATTGCACCCTCTGGGCCAGTTCGGCTCAGGGGCACTTCGCTGTGCATATCATCAAGACCCTTGCGGGATGGCGGGACTTGGATAGGGTGAAAGGGTCAACAGGCCCGATGCCGAAAGCGCCGCCAAAAGGAGCAGGGATCGGGACATAGGGAGGATCCGTCGATGATCGGATGTCACGCGCCCCTCGCGAGGGGCCGCAGCTGTCGCCGCATGGGAGTGGGCGATTGCTGAAGATTGAGGATTTGCATCTGTCCTTTGGCGGCATCAAGGCGCTGCAGGGGGTGAATTTCGAAGCCGGGGCCGGAGAGATCACCGGTGTCATTGGCCCCAACGGCGCGGGCAAGACCTCACTTTTCAACGCGATTTCAGGGTTTTACAAACCTGACCGGGGGCGTGTTTCCTTCGAGGGGGAAGATATCACCACGCTCAGCCCCGACAAACGGGCGGGGCTTGGGCTGGCGCGGACTTTCCAGAATATCGCGCTGTTTCGCGGCATGACTGTGCTCGATAACATCAAGCTGGGCGGCCACACGCGGTTGAATACCAGTGTCTGGCAGGCGCTGCGCTATTTCGGCGCCGCGCAGAAAGCCGAGTTGGAGCTGCGCCGCGAGATCGAAGAGCAGGTGATCGACTTTCTTGAGATCGACCACATCCGCAAATACCCGATCACCATGTTGCCCTACGGTCTGCAAAAGCGGGTCGAGCTGGGCCGGGCGCTGGCGATGCGGCCGAAGGTCTTGCTGCTGGATGAGCCGGTGGCGGGCATGAATCGCGAAGAAACAGCGGATATGGCGCGTTTTATCCTCGACGTGCAGGAGCAGTTCGGCACCACGATCCTACTGGTCGAACATGACATGCATATGGTGATGGATATCTGCTCGCGCATCGTGGTGCTGAACTTCGGTCAGCAGATCGCCAGTGGCACGCCAGAAGAGGTTTCCAAAGACCCGGCAGTGATCGAAGCCTATCTGGGGGCAGCGGCATGACGATTTCTTTCAAAGAAATCGGGCCGGAATTTTTTGAAAATTCCGGAGTCCGGCACGGGGAGGCGTTCTAATGGGGCAGTTTGTTCAATTTGCGATCAACGGGCTGATGGCAGGGGCGATATATGCGCTGATCGCCGTCGGGATCGTCAGCGTTTACAAGGCCACAAAGGTGGTCAACTTCGCCCACGGCTACCTGATCATGTTCGGGGCCTATTTCTATTTCACCTTTGCGGTGATTGTGCCGGGACAGCCTTGGGCGCCTGCATGGCTGGCCTCGTGGCAACCGGGCTGGATGGTCGAGATGCGGGGCGAATTGCCGATGTTCTCGCCCGTGGCGGCGGTGCTGGACTGGGTGGCGAACCTCCCGCGTATCGTGCTGGGATTGCTGGGCGCGCTGATCTGCAACGCCATTCTGGGGCGGATCATTGAGCGGGTGTTGATGCGCCCGCTGATGGGGCAGTCGATCTTTGCGATGATTATGGTGACGGTGGGGCTGATTTCGATCCTTTCGGGTGCTGCGCAGTTAATCTGGACGGCGGATGCGGCGAGCGTGCCCTATATTGCGCCCAATATGCCGATCCGGTTTGAACTTTTTGGGACGATGATCTTCCTCTTTGGGACCGACTTGGTAAACATGTTTGTGGCACTGCTGCTGTTCGGCGGCATCGTGGCTTTCGTAAAATTCACCAAAGGCGGCATCGCCATTCGCGCCACGGCAGAGGATCAGTCGACCGCCTATTCGATGGGCATTTCGGTGCCCAAAGTCTTCTCGCGGGCGTGGGTTCTTGCCAGCACGACAGGCGCTATCGCTGGAGCGATTTTGGCCACGCGCAACGGCATTTCTCCCAGCCTCGGGCTTTTTGGTTTTTCGGTGCTGGCGATCGTGTTGATGGGCGGGCTTGATAGCTATGTGGGCGTGCTGATCGCCGCGATGGTTGTCGGCGTGCTTGAGGCGATGACCCAGTGGAAGATGGGCGGAGGCTGGGCCGAGATCGTGCCTTATGTCACCGTGCTGGTGGTGCTGGTTTGGCGGCCGCATGGGTTAATGGGCCAAAAAGAGGTTGAGCGGATATGATTAACGCGAACCTCAAATCAACTTACGCTGCCGATGAGCGTGTGTTGAACAACCGCTACAAGCAGGCATTTGTCTATGCGACGATTGTGGCGCTGGCGCTGTTTACAGCCTTTGGCAACGACTACTTAATCCTGATCGCCAGCCAGATGGGCATCCTGCTGATCGCGGTGGTGGGGATTAATATTCTGACCGGCTATACCGGGCTGGTCTCTCTTGGCCACGGCGCTTTCGTCGCGATCGGTGCCTATGCGGTGACGATCTTTGGCAACCTCGGGGCCGGAGTTATCCCTGCGGGGCTGATGCCCTTTATTTCAGTGCCACTGGCTGTGGCACTGGCCGCTGCGGTGGGGGTGTTGGTCGGGCTGCCGAGCTTGCGGGTCAAAGGGCTCTACCTCGCCGTGGCAACGCTGGCGGCGAACTTCATCGTGATTTTCCTGATCGAAGAAGACCTCTTTGCGCCTTGGACGGGCGGCATGGTCGGGATCAATACCAATGTGCCGAACTTGCTGGGCTGGGAGTTGGACACCAAGCGCGAGATGTTCGGGCTGATCGCCGTCGTGGGACTGGTGTCGTTGTTAGCGGCGCAGAACCTGATCCGCACCCGCATCGGGCGCGCCTTCATCGCCATCCGTGACCGGGATTACTCCGCCGAAATCCTCGGCATTTCGCTGTTGCGCTACAAGTTGATGAGCTTTGCCCTCTCGGCCGCCTATTGCGGGCTGGCAGGGGCGCTATTCGCTTACTTCTACGCGCGCATTCTGCCTGAACAGTTTGAACTTGCGCTGTCGCTCAACCTTGTCGCTGCACTGATTATCGGCGGCATGGGGCGCACGATGGGGCCGGTCTTTGGCGTAATCATCGTGGTTATGGTGCCAGAACTGATCAAGGTGCTCTTTGGTGCGCTGGCCGGCGACAGCGCCGGGGCCGGGCAACTGCGCGCCCCATTGCAGCAAATCGCCTTTGGCGTGCTGCTTGTGCTGTTCCTGCTGAAAGAACCGCTCGGCATTAACCAGATCGTAGACCGCATATTACGCGCCGCAAACAGATGGCCCTTTGCGCGCGGATAACAACAACAGGCCACTTTAGGGAGAAGACAGATGACAATGAACCGCCGATCCTTCCTCGCTACCACTGCTGCTGCCACAGCGGGCATTGGCATGCCGATGATCCTGCGTGCGCAGCCGAAAGAATATGTGTTGGGGGCGTCGCTGCCGCTCACCGGCCCCTTTGCCACAGCAGGCCAGTTGGTTGCGCCCGCCTTTGCCATGGCCGCGAAGCTCTTTAACGACGAGGGCGGCATCGCGGGGACGCCCATTCGTTTCGTGACCGAAGATTCCGGCTATGTACCGCAGAACGCGCTGAACAACTATCAGCGCGCACTGGCGTCTGAAGGTAAAAACATGATCGGCTATTTCGCCGACAGCACCGGCGCGATGAAGCTGATTGCGCCTGAGTTGAAGGGCGAGAACGCGCGGATCATGGGGTCGACTTCTTTTGCCTCCGAGTTGGCCGATCCCGCGACGCATCCCTACCAGTATCTCAGCGGCCCGACCTATCAGAGCCAGTTTGATATCCTGCTGCAGAACATCAAGAACGAGGGCGGGCAGAAGGTCGCCTTCATCTTCTCCAACACAGAATTTGGCCGCGACCCGATCGAGCATGGCCGCAAACGGGCCGAAGAGCTGGGGCTGGAAGTCGTGTTGGAGGAAAGCACCAAGGCCGAGGGGGCCGATATTCCGACCCATGTGACCAAGCTGGCGCAGTCGGGGGCGGATCACTGCATCTTGCAGGGCTATGTGACCGGCGTCTGGCCACAACTTATCGGCGGCGCGCGGCAGTTTGGTCTGCCGGTGAAATTCAAAGGCACTTTCTGGGGCATGGAAAAGCTAATTGCCGACCGGATCACCGCCGAGGCGGGGCCGTTCCTTGCCGGTTACGAGGGTGTCATGCCCTACCGCTACTTTTATGACCGCGAAGAGGCGCCGCGCTACCAGCAGTACGCAGAGCTCAGCAAGACGATGTTCGCAGGCACGCCGCTTGAGAACTACATGTCGACTTGGGCGATCCAGACCATGTGCGGGCTAGAGATTGCCATGAAGGCTTTCCGCGATACCGCCGAAGCCGGCCAAGAACTGACGGCAGACAACATCGCTGAGAACCTCGCGAATATCTCTGATTGGGATTCAGGTGGCTTTTTCGGTGGGCCGGTGAGCATGGAGAACAACGCGATCGGGACGGGCCGGGTCTATGGCTACAACCCCGAGGATGGGCTTTTCACGCCCAAGTCGGATTGGTTCACCGTTTAAACAAACGTCCGGGGGTACGGCCCCCGGATTCCCCCGTTTTGGCCGGAAAAGGAAGCGCCCGTGCTGACCATCGAGAACATCGAAGTGACCTATCATCACACGGTGCAAGCGCTGCGCGGGCTGTCTTTGGAAGTGCCGGACGGCAAGATCGTCACGCTGTTGGGCACCAATGGCGCGGGTAAGACGACGACGCTTAAGGCGGCAAGCAACCTGCTGGCACTTGAGAATGGTGAGGTGGGCGAGGGACGAATTTCGTTCAAGGGTCAGTCGATCATGACGATCCAGCCTGACCGTCTGGTGCAGCAAGGGCTGTTCCATGTGCGCGAGGGGCGGCGGATTTTCAGCGAGATGACGGTTGAGGATAACCTGATCGCCGCGTCTTATGCGCTGGACCAGCGCAAGGCGAAGCCCGACTATGATAAGGTTTACGCGTTCTTTCCCCGGCTAAAAGAACGGCGGAAACAGATCGCGGGCTACCTGTCGGGCGGAGAGCAGCAGATGCTGGCCTTTGGCCGAGCGATGATTGCGCGGCCTGAATTGATCTTGATGGATGAGCCATCGCTGGGTCTTGCGCCCAAGGTGGTGGCCGAGATTTTCGACACGATTAAACGGCTGAACGTCGAAGATGGCACGGCGATCCTGTTGGTCGAACAGAACGCAGGCGTGGCCTTTTCCGTCGCGGACTACGGCTACATCATGGAAAGCGGTCAGATCGTCATGGAGGGCGATGTGGCCAAGCTGCGCGGCGACAAGGATATCCAGTCTTTCTACCTCGGAATGGGGGAGGAGGGCGGTGAGCGGCAGTCCTTCCGCGATGTGAAGCATTACAAACGCCGCAAACGCTGGCTCAGCTAAGGAGGCCGCAGATGGCATTTGATGAGTTCAAAGGCGATTTCGCACCGCTGGTGCGCATGGTGCACAACCATGCCAGCAATCGGCCCACGGGCGTGGCGATGCGGCAGAAAGAATTCGGCATCTGGAATGAGATCACCTGGGCGGGGCTGCAAGAGATCATGCAGGCCACAGCCGCCGGGCTGGTCGATCTGGGGCTGGCGCCGGGCGGCCATGTCGGCATCCTGAGCGAAAACCGCAGTGAATGGGTGCAGGCGCAGTTTGGCATCAATGCGGCGGCAGGGGTGGTCGTGGGCATGTATCCCACCAGTCCGGCGGCGGAACTGGAACATCTGGTGAATGCCTCGGATACCACTGTGTTGTTCATTGAGGATCAGGAGCAGCTCGACAAGATCAAGGAATTGCAGGGCCGCGTGCCGCAGTTGCGGCAGTTGGTGATCTTCAATCCTAAGGGTACGCGGGGCGAGGATCTGCTGGGGCTGATCAGCTTTGACGATTTGCTGGCGCGGGGGCGGGCACGGATTGCTGATCTGGCCGACGATCTGCGCGCACGTCAGGCCGGGATCGAGCCGGATGACACGGCGATGATGGTCTTTACCTCCGGCTCCACCGGACTGCCGAAAGCCGCCGAGATTTCTTATGGCAACATCCACGCAGGCGTTTCCGTAGCGCGGGATGTCTTTGGCGACTATCCCCCCGGCACTGATGTGCTGAGCTATCTGCCGCTGTGTCATATTGCCGAGCAGGCGGTCACTGTGATCAATGGGCTGGCGCAGCAGTTCGTGATGAATTTTGGCGAGAGCCTGCGCACCATCACGCTGGATTTGCGAGAGGTCGCGCCGCAGGTGTTCTTTGGTGTGCCGCGCATTTGGGAGAAGATGCAGGCGGGGGTCTTGGTGCAGGCGCAAACCGCCGGTCCTTTGCGGCGGCCCATGACGCTGCTGGCGCTGAAGGGCGCACAGCGGCGCGGGATGATCCGACGCGAAAAGTGGAGCGCAGGGGACCGGATGGCGCATGCCTTTTGGGATACGCTCGTCTATCGCCATATCCGCAGCTATCTGGGGCTGGGGCGCACAACTTTTGCCATTTCCGCCGCTGCCCCGATCAGCGCTGAATTGCTAGGCTTCCTGCGCGGGATCGGGGTGAACATCCGCGAGGCTTGGGGCATGTCCGAAACCTCGGGCGTGGGCACGATCCAGCGCGCGTGGGGGCAATGCGATGGGCGCATCGGCTTCCCGGTCAGCGGGGTGCGCACCAAGATCGCCGAGGATGGCGAGGTGCTTTTCGCGGGCGGGACTATCTTTAAAGGGTACTACGAGAACCCCAAGGCCACTGCGGAGGCCATTCAGGACGGCTGGCTGCACACCGGAGACGTGGGCCGGCAGGAGGCCGACGGGTCGATCACCTTGGTGGACCGCAAGAAGGACATCATGATCAACGCAGCGGGCAAGAACCTCAGCCCCGCGCATATTGAGAACGTGATCAAGGCCAGCCCCTTTATCAAGGAGGTAATCGCCGTTGCAGACAAACGGCCCTATGTCGGGGCGCTGGTGCAGATCGACATGGACACGGTGCGGCTCTGGGCCGAAGGGCAGGGGATCGCCTATACTACCTTCCGCTCGCTGGCAGAGCACCCGGAGGTGCAGGGTTTGATCGAAGCCGAAGTGGCCAAGCACAACCGTGATCTGGCGCGAGTTGAGCAGGTCAAGAAAATCTGGCTGATGCGAAAGGAATTGGACCACGACGACGGCGAGGTGACCGCGACGATGAAGGTGCGCCGGGCCAAGGTCTATGAGGTCTACGCCGGGGAGATTGAATCGCTGTACGGCTGAGCCGACTCAGAGCACACCGATCTCAGCCAGCGCCCGGTTCAACTCCACCGGCAGATCAGCCTCATCCTCGCGGCCCTCGGGCAGGTCGGGCGGGGCGTCATCGGGGTTGAGGTAGCGCCAGCCTTGGAAGGCGCGGCGGATGCTGTTCTGTGTGCGGACGATTTCGGGGTCGAGCACGATGGCGCAGCGGCGTATGCCGTCGGCGCGGGTGATTTCGTCGAGCCGGATGATCCGCTGGCGGCATTGGATCACGCCTTTGATCACCCAATAGATCGACCCACCCTTGAGAATCTCTGCTTCACGCTTGGGCCACATGCGGGTCACATGGCGCGGCAGACCGTCTTTGGTCCGCAGGTCTTTACGCGCCTGCCACTTGGCGAGGGTCTCGATGCCCTCGGTGCCGACCGAGAGTTTTATCAGGTTGATTTTATCGGTCACATCGCCCCCCAGCGATTCCATTCATCTACGCCATATAAGGTAGTTGGATTTCAATCACATGCAAATTCTTGTATGGTGGAAGGTGATTTTGCTATTTTCCTCCCGGCATACCCTAGTTAGAAAGACCCCCTGCCACTGACCTCAGGAGTTATCTCATGTCCCGCTTTACTGCCCCGATCGCCGAACAAATCTGGGATATGAAATACCGCTTTAAAGGGGCTGATGGCACCGCCAAAGACGCGACGGTGGAAGACACCTGGCGCCGCATCGCGCGTGACCTCGCGCAGGTCGAATCAAAGCCCGATGTTTGGGAAGACAAGTTCTTCGGTGCGCTGGAGGATTTCAAATATCTCCCCGCCGGTCGCATCACCGCAGGTGCGGGCACCGCGCGCCGTGTGACGCTGTTTAACTGCTTCGTCATGGGCACCGTGCCTGACAGCATGTCGGGCATCTTTGACATGCTGAAAGAGGCCGCGCTGACCATGCAGCAGGGCGGGGGGATCGGCTACGACTTCTCCACCATCCGGCCGCGCGGCGCGGATGTGCTGGGTGTCTCGGCAGATGCTTCTGGCCCGCTGTCCTTCATGGATGTCTGGGATGCGATGTGCCGCACGATCATGTCCGCCGGTTCGCGCCGCGGCGCGATGATGGCGACCATGCGCTGCGATCACCCCGATGTCGAAGACTTCATCACCGCCAAATCCGACCCGGCGCGCCTGCGCATGTTCAACATGTCCGTGCTGGTCACCGACCCCTTCATGGAAGCGGTGAAAGCGGACCGCTCGTGGGATCTGGTTTTCGGAGGCAAGGTCTACAAGACCGTGCAAGCGCGCGACCTGTGGAACAACATCATGCAGGCGACCTATTCCTACGCCGAGCCGGGTGTGATTTTCATTGACCGCATCAACGCGGCCAACAACCTGAACTATTGCGAGACCATCGCCGCGACCAACCCATGTGGCGAGCAGCCGCTGCCGCCTTATGGTGCGTGCCTCTTGGGCTCGATCAACCTCGCGCGTCTTGTGGCACAGCCTTTCGATGAGGCCGCCCATCTTGACCAAGACGCGATGAGCGAGCTTGTCGCCACCGCCGTGCGCATGATGGACAACGTCGTCGACGTGTCGAACTTCCCGCTGCCCGAACAGGCGAATGAGGCGCAGAACAAGCGTCGCATTGGCCTTGGTGTTACTGGCCTTGCCGACGCGCTGCTGATGGTCGGCCTACGCTATGGCAGCGATGAGGCTGCGGCGCAGACCGAAGCGTGGCTGAAGGCCATCGCGCGTGCTGCCTATCTGGCGTCGGTGGACCTCGCCAAAGAGAAAGGTGCTTTCCCGCTGTTTGACGCCGAGAAATTCCTCGCTTCCGGCACCATGCAGCAGATGGACGACGATGTGCGCGACGCGATCCGCGAGCACGGCATCCGCAACGCCCTGCTGACCTCCATCGCGCCCACCGGCACGATCAGCCTCTATGCGGGCAACGTGTCTTCAGGGATCGAGCCGGTCTTTGCCTATGCCTATACCCGCAAGGTGCTGCAAAAAGATGGCAGCCGGACCGAAGAAGAGGTCGTCGACTACGCCGTGCAAATGTGGCGTGAGCTGAAGGGCGACACACCGCTGCCCGACTACTTCGTCAACGCCCAGACCCTGCCGCCCGCCGACCACGTCAAGATGCAGGCCGCCGCGCAAAAATGGATCGACAGTTCGATCTCCAAGACCATCAACTGCCCCGAAGACATCTCCTTTGATGACTTCAAGGACGTCTACATGCAGGCGTGGGATATGGGCTGCAAAGGCTGCACCACCTACCGTCCGAACGACGTGACCGGGTCAGTCCTGAGCGTGACGTCGGAAAAGACCGACAAGGCCCCCGCCGACAGCCCCGATCAGGTCAGCGAAGGCGGCGAGATCGTCTATATGTCAGACCCGCTCGACCGTCCGGCAGATCTCGAGGGCAATACCTACAAGGTCAAATGGCCTGACAGTGAGCACGCGCTTTACATCACGGTGAACGACATCGTGTTGAACGGTCACCGTCGGCCTTTCGAGGTCTTCATCAACTCCAAGAACATGGAGCATTTCGCTTGGACCGTGGCGCTGACGCGGATGGTCTCTGCGGTGTTCCGGCGCGGAGGCGATGTCTCATTCGTGGTCGAGGAGCTGAAAGCCGTCTTCGACCCGCGCGGCGGGGCTTGGATGCAGGGCAAGTACATCCCGTCCATCCTCGCAGCCATTGGCGGCGTGATCGAGCAGCACATGATCGCCACCGGGTTTATCGCGGGCGAAGGCATGGGGCTGAAGACGGACCCGCAAGCGAAGGTTGTCGGCCTTGACGCGCCGCGCGGGAAGTCGTGCCCGTCCTGTGGACAGTTCGATCTGCGGATGGTTGAAGGCTGCATGACCTGTGGGAGCTGCGGTCATAGTAAGTGTGGCTGATTGGGGTGATGGTTTGAGAGGCTGATCTGACCACCAATAAATAGCCATCGGCCGGGCTGAAATGTCCATTTCGCAAGCAAAATAGGTCAATCGGGCGGAAACGCCCGATTTTCGCGTTTCAGGCCCCCTTATGGGCTAAATGGGGGTTCGAGCCTGTCAGGGAGGATATGGGGCGGGGTTGTGGCCACCAAAAACAAATTCTTGTTTTTCCGTCCACCAGAGCCATCCGAATGTGCAGCCGCAACGCCAGACCGATCAATCCTTGGGCTACCTTTGATAAAGTCTCCCGAGTATCCAGAGGCGTTTCAGCACATCACCCATATTCTGAGTTAAGACCTGAACCCAGTCCAGGTGTTGCAACGAGAAAAGGGCGGCTCGCGCCGCCCCTTCATATCGTTTTTCAGTGTTTCTATCGTGAACGCTGAGCGCGTAGCGCGCTTTCGATGCGTGCGAAGGCTTTGATTGCGTCATGCTTTGAATGACGCCCAAAACAAGAGGGGCATCGAAAGCTATCTCCGCTCCCCTTCTGGATCGAATATCCCAAAGCTAAGAAGGCCTCCAAAGCGATTGTAGTCACCGACAAGGACTGAGAGGTAATTCCGGTGACCGAAAGACCTACGATTTCGCGGCTGCGCTGAGTGTAAAGCCGATCAACCAGCAGCAGCGCTTTCGATTTTGGGAACTTTTGGTTCAGCCAGAGCGTGATATCGCAAATATCTTGCTCTGGCCCGAATGAGCCAGGGTGATCTTTCAGACGCTTTTCTTTGATGATCTGCAACACACAACGCAGATCATTCGGCATGGCGAAACCTCCCGCGGATTTCGCTGATCCGGGCTCCATGCCATCGCGCCATATCGGACGCGGGAAAGCTGCGCTCGGACCCAATGCGGTCGAGCGAGGATGGCGACTGATCCGCAAGAAAGCGGGTGATATCATGCACCGCGTCTTCGACTGCATCCGCGTCTGGAAAAGGATGGCTGAAGGCGCTATGCAGACGGCACAGCGCTTCGAAGCCCGCGGGATCGTCAAGCGCGTCGAGCAGATCGCACAGACTGGCACCATTTCGGCGCAGATGTCTTTCGGTCGCGGCGACCGCATCAAAGCGCGCTTGGCTGATATTCGTGGTGTGTGTGTTGAGCATGACTGTCTCCCTTGCATGCATGAAAGGTGCTGGTGGTGCCTATTCATCGGCGTCATGTGTGCTGCTTTCGGGAGATCCGGGGAGCATGTTCCTTTCAGTTGGTTGCGGATGCTGGTGCTGGTGCTGGTGAAGAGAACATTGGTTGTTCTTTCGAGAGACGAAGAAGAAATTTTCCGCGCGGAGCAATTTATTGTTCCTGCCCCCTCTTAAACGATGTTCTTTTCCGCTTGGGCGTCTTGCGCCGCGCCGCCAAAAGAGTGTCGCCGGTCGCACGCACTACGCGACCGGTTCCGCATGTCAGGCTGCCTTCTGCGCCGGGAGATCGAGCGCCATTCTCCTCCACTCCGCGTCCAGATCGCTGATGTCGATCAAAAGATCATAGAGCCGGTCGGTGAGCAGGCAGTGGTTTTCGACTTCCTCGCTGGCGGGATCGAGGAAGACCCAAGCCGAAAAATCGGGTTCGTATGCCTCAATGACAGGGTCCAAAGAAAGGAGGCGGTGGAGATCGACCAACATGAGGCGTATTGTGCGGTCAAGGCGTGGTGCCTCGCGCAGCATCGACATGAGGCGCAGAACGCGGGCTGTTCCAGCCTCGTCGGCGATCAGGCCCGCGGCGTTACACAGGGCGGTTCCGTGCTCGGCGAAAAATGTGCGGACGATGGCAATCTGGGGTTCTGTGGACAGGGTCTTCGTGGGGAGCGTGCGCAGCATGATGGTCCTCCTGTTTGTTGCGCGTCTGCCGTTCGAGGCAGCATCAAGCCTGTGGGTGGTCCTAAGGTTAGCGTTTGCGTGGAGGCCTCTTCGTTTCTGCTTCTTGACATGGAGATTGGCCAACCTTCCCCAGCACGAAGCAAAAACTTCGATCTTTCTGAAATTTCGCCGCCGAAGATTCCGAACCATGCCATCCCGATTTAAGCGGGCGTAGTGCTATCACTGTCGCCTGTCCCCAGAAGGTCATCCTCACCGACCTTATTTGGAACCCTCGCTTTAGGGGCTGAGGGGATCCAGCGATGCCCCGAGGCTGGAATGTTGAAGTTTTTCGGGTTTTGGCCAGAAAAATGCTTCCATCTAACCGCGACCATTCCAATTCCTCTGTATGACGGACGGGCATGGAGATGCCCTCGACGACCGCACGATGAGCGAAGAGAAAGGAGAAGGCACAAATTCCAGATGACCTGGGCGCTCATGAAATTTGTACATCACTGAAGACGCAGCGCGCTGCTGGGATCTGATCATTCCCCAGAGATGTTGGCATTCACTTGAGTGGAAGCCTTGACGTGCATCCGAGACGCCATCCCATTTCGTCTGTCAAGAAGGCTGACTTTGGCGGCCTTCGAATTCCCGGCCACCGACGGGAGACGACAACGAGCGCGGTGGCGCTCGTTCTAAATGCAGCGGAAAACCGATTACTTTGAGCTCCAGCTTACTATGACCGAGCGGCCTGGGTTGCCGATACGGACACGCGCGTGTCGCGCGGTGGTCGGAGGTTGCTTGGCGGGTTGCCTCGCGGCACCGCATGGTTCTGCATCAGGCGGCCAATGGGGCGGTTGTTGCTGCGTGCATTTTCAGCCAGCTTGTCTGATTTAAGTCACATTGGATTCAGCTGATTGATTACGTGCTACGAAACGTAGTGATCTCGCTCTCGAGAGTGTCCGCCCCCACCCCAAAAAACTGGCTACTGAGCAATTAAAACGTTCCTGCATGACACCGAACGGTAGGTGTAAGCTTTGGCCCGTTGAGCCCACCGTATCCCGCACGAATTCCAAGGTCTAAGGTTACGAGGCAAACGGCCCTTCGCGGCCATTCATACAACGCCCCAGATGCGGCTGCCCGGCCCGCCGAAGCAGTAATTCGCTGCGCGCGGAAAATTTGCAGCTTCCCGGAGGAGAAGCAATCGTGAAGTCAGTCATCAATTACGTCGCCAACTTGCTGACGGCCCCAGAACATCTGATAGTTCGGACCATGGCTTTCTGGTTGCTGACCTTTTTCGGGTTTGCTCATCATGATCGGCAAAGGTGCGGGCAGGTCGGGCCCAACGATGATCGCTTCGCCCTGTGACAGCGATGGGATGAAAGCAGCTGCGCTGCGATCCAGATCACCGCACGCTCTTTCGATGGTCTCGCGGTCTCGGTCATTGGTAAGCCTGTGAACAAACAAGGTTCCAAGCTGACTTAGAACATCTTGGGGTACATCTCTGGGCCGCTGAGTCGCAATCACTGTGGTAAGCCCATACTTTCGGCCTTCCTTTGCAATTAGACCAAATGCATCAAGGCTCACGCTATTGGAGTCATCGCCGACAGATCGACCGATAAATTGATGCGCTTCATCCAGACAACAAACGAGCGGGTTCTGGCGAAACTGGCCCCGCCGTGCAAGGCCGAGAAGGTATCGTCCCAGTGCATTCAAAAGCAATTCTCTGGTGTTGTGCTTGAAGCTCACCTTCTCGAAGGAAAGCACCATTGCTTTGGCATTTGCATCGGATAAGAAACGATCAATTTCTCGACAAATGTCCAGGCCATTATCTGAGAACAGGCAGGCCAATTCGGGGGAGGTTAGAAAGGTTTCAATGCGGATGATCAGTGAGTTACAGTATCCGACGGCATTGGTGTCGAGTTGACCATACCTCGATGCATCACTGTTATGCACTGGCCGCACGCACTCATTTCGCACCTGCCGAGATAGTGCGCTGAAACTAAATCGGCAGGTTTCAACTGCCAATTCGTCTGCAAGTATCAATTCAGCTTGGCTGTATGCGAGGCGACTCTGATTTGCTTTTTCAATGGTTCCTTGCCCATCCACAACGACATGCCCAACCGGAGCATCGCCCCTGCGAATTAACACATTTCGCCTTGAGCCGTTCTCCTCGACGGGGAAACGTTCTGCATCAGCCACCAACACCCGAGCCATTCGAAGGCTCTTCGTTGCACTCCGTAGGGCTGGACCCTGACTTTGACCGGTTGGAGTAAGAAGTGCGTGTAGGTCCAGTTCCGACAAGTTCTCACTCGGGAACCGCACCAAGGGCTGATCTTCATTGCCGGTTTCGCTGAACGAATACTGCCATGCGCCAGCCACCTTTCCTGTGAATTCTCCGGTAGGATCAAACAGAATGCATTTCCCACCGATACGCACGATCTCATTGACGAGACGGGAAACCGTCCAGCTCTTCCCACCGCCAGTAGCGCCAAATACTCCGCAATGACGCCCGAACAGTTTCTCAGGCGGAATGCTGAGTGAAGCATCGTCCAGCCCGGATAGGTGCCCCAGTTCGACGAGCAATGGCTCATTGTCTCCCCTTACATCCCCTTCTAAGGCATCCTTGATGGAATTGGACAGCGCCCCACCGTGCGCGAGATACACCCCATCACCGACCCTCGGTTGTGTACTAATGCCGCGCGTTACCTTCCGGGTTGTCTTGCTTACTGTCGCCAACAACTGGACGCGGCCCTGCGGCTCTACTGTAGGATCGGTTTCAATCTGGTGTTCAAGAACGTTTCGTTGCCGATCTGGAATACCCACCTCCGTAACGCGCCCTAAGATCGCTGACCGGTCGCAATCGACGAACACGAAATCGCCCACAGAGCCTTTTGCCAGCCCTCGCCTACCAAGGGCGGCAAGCGCATTTGGCAAGGTGAGTTCCACGAAACTTGCCGTCACTCTTGTAACCGTTCCAATGCGCTTGGACGGGTCGATTAGGGAGGCAAGCTCGCTCATACGCCGTCACCCTCGCGCAGCTTTTCAAGCCGATCCTGCAAGAGCTGGCGATCCGTCTTGCCCGATATCATCGGCAAGGCGTCGGCAAGGTCTTCGAAGCGGCCATTCAACATCGTGATGCGCGTATCGCCTTGCTGCACAAGTCGCGCGATCCTACTCTGGTAAGGACGCTGTTCCGACAGGTCGAGGTCGATCTCTTGTGCCCTTTCATCGAAGAGCTTGTGATGCTCCACGAACCCACGATCACAAAGGACAAGACGCAGCGACAGGTTCGTTTCTATAGCTGACCAGATAGGGGCGCTGATATGGTCGTCTGCGAAACCGAAGCCGGAGACGATCAACGTTGTATCCGGTTCCCGCAGGGCGGCCTGCAACGCGGCGAACATGTCGAGATAGGGGCTTTCGAACGCTTCTTGATATTTCGAAGATCGAGGATAGATCAGGACTGGCTCGCGGTCTTCGCCGGGATCATCCAGGCTTCGAATGACGACAGCATCCGACCTTCGCCGCCAGTCCACCGAACCGTGCAGCTTGTACAGGTGGAACACCCCGTCGAGGTAGTCGGCCTTCGTGCTGGAAGCGGCCCGCCTCACGATATCATGATCGAAGTGATCGCGGTTGAACCGCTGTTCCGCACTATGAGAAAATCCGTCGATCAGCACGACGCCAAGGCGGAGACCCGCGGTCTCAATGCACAGATCGTAATTCGTGGTGAACAGCTTGACCCTGGGCTTTTCTGGTGAGCGGCGGGCGAATTTGCGCAGAAACCCGGTGTGCGCAGGCAAATCCGTGTCGCTGCGTACGAAGCCGACCTGAGCCAGAATTTCGCGCTCTGCGGTGACCACAAAATCTTTCAGTTGCACCAATCTGGCACGATCTGGAAATGCTGCATCTTTTTCAGCTCGAACCTCCAGCAACTCGATGGACATCTTGCACAAACTCAGCAGGGCCTCAATGTTCTCTTCGCCCTCCGTGGGCACATGTCCAATTACAGATTGCGCCACGGCGTTGAAATTGGTTTCGCCGCAACCTTTCTTGACCGCCTCCCAAAGGTGCCACATTCCCGGTGCGTCTGGACCACCGTCGTTTGTCGCCGAGAAAGACGCCCCAGACCCCAAGAGCACGACGACATTAGTTGAGTGCAGCGCCGCCAACAGGGCCTCTTCGACCTGATCCTTGCATCCGGCCTTGGGTTTCTTGGTGGGATCGTCTTGGTCTTCTTTTTCACCTTCCCAGCGCAGCCACTTGCCATCCCGTGTCAACAAGCGCAGCAACTCCTTCTTGCCTACCGGCTCGCCATCCCAATAGTTTTTCACTTCTTACACCTGCGCATACAATCCTGAGGCGAAGTTAGTTTACTTAAGCAGACAGGTAAATTGTCCAAAAGGCAGATAACACCGGCGGAGGTGGCGTACTGAGACGGCAGTAAAATAGATGTCGGCTTCCGATGTGGAGCTTTTACAACTTGGTCTGGCAGGCAGGAACTGGAATTCGCCCTGGCTGTCGTTGTTGTGATCGGGCCTAACCGGACCTTTATGTCTCCTGATAAGCTACAGCGTAGCCTCATCAATACTCGAACTCACTTTCTGACAAGCCCGGTTACAGATGCGCCAAAAACAGCTGCGGAGAACCAACCCATGAGAATGTAGCCCCAATAAAATATTAGAAATGGGC
Organism: Sulfitobacter sp. AS92; assembly: GCF_038900015.1. NCBI lineage: Bacteria > Pseudomonadati > Pseudomonadota > Alphaproteobacteria > Rhodobacterales > Roseobacteraceae > Sulfitobacter > Sulfitobacter sp. AS92. The sequence goes on along the minus strand of NZ_JBBMQL010000007.1, from coordinate 58,776 downwards.
GAATGGGCTCAGCGGTCCTTTCAAGCAAAGCCCAATCTGAAGCCTGCCGGAGATCGATGAGGGGAATAAACACATCAGCTGCGTACGCTATTGGGTAGAATCTTGGAGAATTCGCTCCATAGGTAGACGCCCCATTTATCGAATTTTGCGCTACCTGAACTATGTTCCCATTCTCGTACAATCCGGAAAATACCCAGCCACCTATTGCAATCATGATAATGGACCAAATGATACATCTCGCAGGCCGATATCCGTACCCTGCGAATGCCCAAAACATAGTTGAAACCAGCCAACTCCAGCCCGCAATCAAAAACAATGCGAAATTGTCGGGGCTCCATTTTCGCTCATTCTCAAGTTTCATCTTGAGCACGAACTGATCAAACGGATTCGAGGTCATTCTGATCTGGTGAGCCAGTTTTGTAACGTTTCGGCTTCGGCGCAAAAAATCGGCATCTCGCTGATAATTTAGCTTTCTAATCGCCACTTTCTTTGCTTCGTTCTCTCGGCCAGTAGCGTGCAGTACTTTCACCAACTGTTCGAACGGTTGCGGCCTAAAGTCGTCGGTCAAGTGGGGTTCGTACTGCCTCTCAAGCCAATCAAGTCTATCATAGTAGATAGTAGAGGTGTTGCTCTCAACAGAACCATACGTAAAGCCAGCAAGTCTGAGTTTGCCTTTTGATGGCCAGCTATCTGGATCGTCAACGAGGCACCCGACGCTTGTATTCGTGAGGTCCACGATCCCCCACAGATTTTGAACGTGACGCCAAAAGAATGCTTCTTGGATTTCTGCAGCTTCAAGAGAGATTGCCAGAGGATGGCCAAGGAATTCACCTCCAGAACATCCAAGTTGGCCGCCGATTTTTGCCCCCCTCGCCACTACGGGATAAAGTGTTCGAAAACCATAGCTAAGAATTATGCTTCCCTTACAATTAATCTCACTTAAGTGGATTCGCCCGACTAATGTTCCAGTAAGGACCAGTTCAATGATCGTAGCGCCAGTAAGATCCAAATCTCCGAAAATGTTGCATTTTCGAAGTGAAACCGGACAATCGACACTACAACCGCGTAAGTCGACGTTGCCATTGATTTGAACCCCTTCAACAACAAGGCCTTTTGGGGGCAGAAGATTTTCCCCCAGGTTGCCGAGAAGTAACTCTCTTAGAAACGATCCGCGAACGACAAGCTGGCGTATTTCAGTTGGATGCTCCAAGTGATCGCTTTCGGTCGTTCCATCGCACAAGGTATCCAGAAACTTAATTTCAGATGGTAAGAGAGTATCTATTTTCTTGTTCCTAAGCTTATAGTCGACGCACATCCGTCATGCTGCCTTAAGTAGCCTACTTTATCGATTCCAGTCGAAGCAAACTGCGTGGTCGACTTTAGTTGGAGTGTGTCTGTATTTGCGTGGCTTGATGCTGGTTATGTCAGCGCAGAAAATGTCTTCTATCCTCCCTTCGAGTTGGGAATGCTGCTGCCTGGGGCACGCCGAAATTGTGTTTGCGAGGCCATTCACATTGTGCATCCGATGACCAGAATTATCCTTTCCTCATCGCGCTTCAGGTTCTCCCACTTCTCGGACCAATTCGACAAGCCGTCGAAACTCAGTGTCGTCAGATGCCTGCTTCCAGAAATTGATGAAGCGGCACACGATCTGCAGATTATCTCGGGCGTAGTGGCCGTTGCTGTCGATCCGGTCGAGGGAGGGCAGCATGTTGTCGTCTGTTTGGGTGCCTCGAAACTGGAAGAGTAGCCCGGTGATGGCGCAGCGGTCTTCCTGGATCTTAAGCAGGTCTCGGATCAGCTTGTCCAACTCGGCGTCGGTCATCTGAAGTTCCTTGTTCTTTACCGTCGTAGGAACAACCTGGCCGTTCGAATTGAAGACCGTACGGCCGACCGAGTACTTGATGTCGGCGATTGATTTTTCACGTGCACCAAGATGTCTTTCGCTGGCCTTGGCGCCATTGGCGAGTTCGCCCTTTGCCTCCTTGCGCAGCAAGGTAGAAAACACCCAAAGCAGGGAATGCGCGTCGATCAGGCGGACCTCGTCCAGGCCAGCCAGGTTGGCGATCGGGGTGCGAAGATCATCCAAGATCGCGTTGAACTGCAAATAGTTGTCCGAAGTGCAGTGACGCAGTGTGCGGAACTCCAAACCGATTTCCCCGAATACCCTATCAAATCCTGTTGGCTGGATCGGCATGAAACGATCCATGTCCTTCAAGAAGAACAGGTAGGCGATTAGGGGGTATTTCGTGCCAACGGCCTTGCTCAGTTCCTCAAAGATAGCCCCCTCGTCGCGGTCCGTGCGGTAAAGTTGAAACAGCAGGCGTTCGAGAGTTTGCAGCCCGGTTCCGGTCGCCGCAGCTTCGATCAGGGCGCGGTGCTCGCGGTTGGCGTGACCGAAACGGTTCTGCCAGAACACCATGTTGTTGGTCAGATCGCCGTGGGTGGCCTGGATCTCGATGGCGTCGATTGCCTTGGCGACGATCTCACCGGAGCCGATCTGATCTTCTGTCCAGCTGTCTGCGTTGAGACGGCTCAGCGCAACGTCGCGCACGCGGGGTTTGTAGCTTTCCCAAGCGGCGATGAGGCCTTCGTCGAACCGGGTGAAGGGCTGGTCATAGCCTGTGATCAGGGACTGGAAACGGGCGAAGGCGCTGGCGAAGTCGATGCCTTCCAGCAGGTCCGGAGCAGGCGCGGCTGCGACGGAGCCGCCGTCATACCAATCAACGAAGCGCTGCAACGCGGTGGGGCTGTCGATTAAGGCGCGCTGTGTGTCTGCGGACCGCAATGGGGCGAGCGGGCCGTTGATGTTGGAATTGCCGTTGTTTGGCTCGGCCTGCAGCTCGACGCCATCAATTCGGGGCGGCGCGGGTGGTTGAAACCAGATGCTGGTTTCCTGAGTGGTACGATGGATCGCCAGCACACGCCCCACGGGATTTCGGAAGCCGACTACGTATTTCGAGGCGGGTTTCGCGGGATCACCGTAGCGGGCAAAAAGGAGGCGTTCAGCCTCGGCAGGGGCAAGTGTCATTCAGCGGCTTCCATGGTCTCGGATACAGGCTCCAGCGCTTCCTGGAGGAGCGCTTCGAGGAGGCGGGTGCGGGTGGTGTCGGCGGTGATCAGGGCGGCCTCCAGCCGGTCGCAGAGGGCCTTGAGGGCGTCGACCTTGGCCACGATGCGGTGTTGTTCGGCGAGAGGCGGAATTGGAATTGGGAGCGCTCTTAATGTCCCGAGATTCACACCTTTATACGCGATACCCCTCAGGTTGCCCTGAATATGATCCCAGAAGAACGGTGAAAGCATCAAGTAGACAATATACTGAGCCAAAATGTTATCAGACACCGGGATGACTGCTACCTCGCGCGCAATATTGTAGCCGGCCAAAGACTTCGGAACTTCGGCTACGCCACCTAAGGTGCCACGGATGTTGATCAACACCTCGCCGCCTTCCAGTCGAGTTCGGATATATTGCTCTTCTATGGATTCTTGCACAGTTCGGACTGTTCTTGTTTCGATATAGCCGGGTCGCACATCGCTACAGCGCAGCGTGGGAATGCCGCCGGTCTTTGGTTCGTTTCCAAGCTTAATGACGCCGTAAGATATTTCTCGGTTTGGCAGGAGAGTGTCCTGTACAGATGCACGCGCCCAGCCCAAAGGTACTGGGAATGGAAGGTCATAGCCTACTGAGTTCCCTGTTTTCTTAGGTTCCCTGACAGAGTTGATCTTTGCCAATAGTGCTGACGCCGGTTCATCCGCCGGGTCCTGTTCCACCAGTTTGCCGCGGACGGCGAGGTTGAGGATGGTTTGGCGGAGGATCTTGATCTGGTTGGGGCGCGTGGTGAGGGCGGGGAGCGCCTCGAGGGCGAAGGCGGCGTGGGTGGGGAAGTCGTCTTCGCTGGTCGCGGAGCCGGACGCAAAACCGGTGCCCACTTTTGCTGGCTCCGCTTGTGCCGTGGTATCCGGTGCGGTCAGGCGGGCGAGGCTGGCGGCGGTGAGCTTGTCGCGCAGCTCCTCCCGCGTCTTGCGGGCCTTCTCAAGCCGATCACAAAGCGCCATGAGCTCATCGACCTTGGCGACGATCCGGTGCTGCTCGGCGAGAGGGGGGAGTGGGATAGGGATTGTCAACGCTCGAGCTTGGTTCAGCTTTGCTCGAGTAGCCCCAACGACGCGGCCAGAATAGTCAAAGACGTTCAAATAATGGGCAACGAAATCAATCGAAGTAAGGATACACTTAAAAACGTGGGCGTGGTTGTTCACCCACGTCTTGCCACTGATTTTGTAAGCCTTGTTGCGCAAGGGATCATGGAACGGCACCCCGTCCTCTCCCAGCAGGACCAAGTCATCGTCGAAGATGAAATCGTCTATCCATCCTTGCTGCTGTGTTGCGCCAAAGTATGGATACAGCTTGTCTTGCGGCAAACCATCAATTCTCTTGTCACGCTCTGTGCCGTTAATCGGCTTTCGCATGAAGTCCAGACACGCAGCCACCGTTCCCAGGCTCGTCCAAACCCAACCCGATGGAATGGCAAACTCGGCTTCGATAGCTGACTTGGTCTTTTGAGGTTTAGGTGCTTTTATATGGCCACTGCTGACCAGCTTGGCTTTTTCTACCGCGATCTGCTCCAGCAGTTGCGATGCAGGCTCATCCGCCGCATCCTGCTCCACCAGCTTCCCACGCACCGCCAAATCCAGCACAAACCGCCGCAACCTTGCGATGGCATCCGGCGCTTCGCTGATCTGCTCGTAAACCTCCAGCAACCGTTCCGCGTTCATCGCGCCAGCGCCTCGGTCAGGATGGCTTTCAGCTCGGCCCGCAGGCTGTCGACCGAGGCCTCGGCCTTGGTCAGGTCGTTCAACAGGGTCTCGGGGTCGCCCCAGTCCTCTTCGACGACATGCGGGTTCTTGATGTCGAGGTTGAAGCCGCGCTCGCGGATCTCGTCGATCGACACTTTCCAGGCGCGCTCGCTTTCCTGCCGCCCCTCGCGGTTCGGCCCGCCCCACCATGCGGCGCAGTCGTCCAGATGCTCCAGCCGGATCGGCTTGGTCATGGAATAGGCCTTCTGCGTCTCGGGGACGCGGTGTTCCCAATACCAGATATCCTGCGTGGGCTGGCCCTTTTCAAAGAACAGCAGGTTGGTGCCGATGGAGGCGTAGGGTTTGAAGACCGAGTTCGGCAGCCGCACGATGGTGTGCAGGTTGCATTCCTCAAGCAGGTGTTCCTTCAGCCGGGTTTTGATGCCTTCGCCAAAGAGCGAGCCATCGGGCAGAACCACGGCGGCGCGGCCGGTGTCTTTGAGCAGGCGGATGATGAGGGCGAGGAACAGATCAGCCGTTTCGCGGGTGCGGAAGGTGGGGAAGTTGTTCTCGATCCCGTCCTCTTCCTTGCCGCCGAAGGGCGGGTTGGACAGGACGATGTCGACCTTGTCCGCCTGTCCCCAGCTGACCAGCGGGCGGGCGAGCGTGTTGTCGTGGCGCACCCAGGACGGCTCCTCCACCCCATGCAGCAGCATGTTGGTGACGCAGAGCATGTGGGGCAGGGGCTTTTTCTCGACTGCGCGCAGGGAGGTCTGCATCAGCGTCTCGTCCTCGGGGCGCTTGATGTGCTTGTCGCGCATGTGGCGCATGGCGCAGGTCAGGAAGCCGCCGGTGCCGCAGGCGGGGTCAAACAGCACCTCGCCCGGCGTCGGGTCGATCTGCTGTACCATGAAGGCGGTGACGGCGCGGGGCGTGTAGTATTCGCCGGCGTTGCCCGCGTTCTGAAGGTCGTTCAACAGCTGTTCGTAGATGTCGCCAAAGTGCTGGCGCTCGGTGAGGTTGTTAAAATCGACTTCGTTGATCTTGTTGATCACCTGCCGCAGAAGCTGGCCGGATTTCATGTAGTTGTAGGCGTCCTCAAAGACATCGCGCACAACCTTGGCACGGGGGCCTTTTTGCGGGGAGAGTTGTTTGAGGCGCGGGAACAGCTCGTCATTGAGAAAATCCAGCAGCGTGTCGCCGGTAATCCCCTCGGGATCCGCCGCCCAGGTCCGCCATTGCAGATCTTCGGGGATGGGCGATGTGTAGTCATCTTGCGTGATTTCCAGTGCCTCGTCCTGGTCGTCCATGATCTTGAGGAAGAACATCCAGACCAGCTGGGACATTCGCTGCGCGTCACCGTCGACGCCGGTGTCCTTGCGCATGATGTCTTGGATGGATTTGACGAGATTACGGACGGACATGGGTTAAGCACTTTCTTCGTAGAGCGCTGTTTGCATCTCATGCACGGCGCGAATGTAGTCGTTCTTTTTGCCGAAGGCGCGGATCAGTTCGACCTCGGTGCCCATGCCGGAGAATGGATTGATCTTAAGGATCTTTGGGTCGTCGATACTGATTACGCCGTCGTCGGAGTATTTCTCAAGCAAAGCTTCAAGAACAGCGCGAGCCTGCGGGCCGTATTTGGTGAATACATCTCGCTTGAGCACATTGTCGGCACGCTCTTTTCGGGTCAGCGGCTTGGCGTCAAATGCGATATGGCAGATCAGGTCAAACGGGTCGAGGTCAAACCCCAGTTCGTCGGCGATCACGTCGAGGGGCAAACCCTCTTCGGCCAGCTCTTCGACAAGCGCGTGTTTCCGCTCTGTCTGTTTCCAACTTCTCAGGAAGTCATCAAGGCTGGTGAAGCGTTGGCGCATGGCCTTCCGAGTGTAGTCGCGGAGTGACTCGGTCACGAGCTTGCCGTTCTCATCAAGGTATTCGACGCGCTCAGCGACGATGTCAGCGCCTACGCCATCGATATAGACCTTGGGGCGCGGTCCGGTCTTGGTATTGCTGGTGAGGTTCTGGTTGTTCGGATCGATTAGTACGGTCTCGTTCTCCGCAGGACTCTCACTGCCCGATACGCCACCGCCATGCGCCGTCTCGGCTGGCGTTTCGTCCGGCGGGGTAACAGGGTCATCCGGACCGGGCTGATAGATTTGGACGGGTTCACCATCGAAGTCTGGATCAGCAAAATGGCTTGAGGCGCCGCGGAAATCCATCAGTGTGAAGAACAGCTTGCGCGTATCTTCATGCACCCGTGTGCCGCGCCCAACGATCTGCTTGAACTCCGTCATGGACCCGACTTCGCGGTCAAGCACGATCAGGCGGCAGGTCTGAGCGTCGACACCGGTAGAGAGAAGTTTGGATGTGGTCACGATCACGGGGTATGCAGCCTCCGGATCGATGAAATTCCCCAGCTGATCAATCCCGTCTTTGTCATTCCCAGTGATCCGCATCACGTATCGCGCATTCTTTGCGACCAGGTCAGCATTTTCGTTGATAAGCGCTTGGCGCATACGCGCTGCATGCTCTTGATCCACGCAGAACACGATGGTCTTGGCCATCGGGTCGCCGCTTTCGTGTAGGAACTCGGTTATCTTCCGCGCGACGAGCTTGGTGCGGTCGTCCAGAACCAGCGTGCGGTCGAAATCCTTCGCATTGTAGATGCGGTCCTCGACCTCTTCGCCATCCCGATCCAGCTGGCCTTTTTCCGGGCGATACCCCTGGACGTCACGGTCGACGTGAACTTTGATGACTTTGTAGGGCGCAAGGAAACCGTCGCGGATGCCTTGCTTTAGGGTGTAGCTGAAGACCGGAGGCCCGAAGTAGTCGATGTTCGACGCGTATTCCGTTTCCTTGGGCGTCGCCGTTAGGCCGATCTGCACCGCCGAAGAGAAGTGGTCGAGGATTTCCCGCCAAGCTGAGTCCGCCGATGCGCTACCCCGGTGACATTCGTCGATGATGATCAGATCGAAGAAGTCTTTGGAGAACTCACGGAAGATTTTCTGGCTTTCGTTCGGCCCGGTGATCGCTTGGTAGAGCCCAAGGTAAATTTCATAGGAGGAGTCGATGCGACGCTTCTTGTCCATCGCAAGCGTGACGCTCTCCTTGGTTCCGTCTGGCCGCTCGATGGTCTTTGACTGGGTCGACAGTTTCGCCATCTTGCCACTGAAGGGACGGAAATCGTTGACCATGGTTTGGTCGATAAGGACATTTCGATCTGCCAAGAACAGAACGCGTTTTCCGGGAAACGCCTGCCGAAAGCGCCAGATGATCTGAAAAGCCGTATAAGTTTTGCCGGTGCCCGTCGCCATGACCAGAAGGACGCGATCCTGCCCCTTGGCTATCGCCTCCATGGTTTTGTTAATGGCATTCACCTGATAGTAGCGCGGTTCCTTGCCCGACCCGTCATCGTGGTAGTCCTCAAGAGCGATCTTTTCCTCAGTATCGGACAGCCCTTTCCATGTTTTGTAGCGTTGCCAAAGATCTTGGGGGCTGGGAAATTCATCTAAGCTCAACGACTGTTCGATATCAGATGATGATCCAGTCCGATCGTGAAAGACGAAGCCATCGCCGTTCGATGAAAACACGAACGGGATATCCAGCGTTTCCGCATAGCCGAGTGCCTGCTGCATGCCCCCGCCGACGGGCTGCTTGTTGTCTTTCGCTTCGATAATGGCGATGGGGATGTTGGGCTTTGCTGAAAGGATGTAATCAGCACGCTTGCCTTCTCCGCGGCTGACCATCTTCCCGCGGACGATGATCCGTCCTTTGGTAAAACTCACCTCTTCGCGGATCTGGCTATTTACATCCCAGCCTGCTTTAACAAGGGATGGTGTAATGAACTTAGTGCAAATATCGCGCTCGCTTAGGCCCCGCTTGTTCATATTATCCTGCCAAAATCAAAAACGAAAAAACTATCTTCTGACGCTACTTCGGAAAACGCGAACATGACAAGCGTGCGCTATCGCAAAGATTGAAACGCACTCCTGCGCTTTTAACCTGACACGCCGAGCCACGCCGATTAACTTCGCCCTATGACAACGGCAGATTGGTCAGATACTGAGAACGATACTATTGTTCGGGGTATTTTTCGATGCTCAGCGACGAGCTATCGGGCCGTCGATACAACAAGGTCGCCCAGAACCCAGCCCTTTGCAGTAAGTGGTGCAAATCGCGTGGTGCGGTCATGTTGCAAGGGTTACAGACAACGTGAAGCTCCCGAAGCAATTTTCGTGAGCTTGTCTATGTCAGCTATGCGGACCTTCCTGCCGTTCGCTGCAATCGCTCGATCTGTTCCGCAGGAGCGAGAGGTCTTGTTGTAAGGGCGAATTCTGTTGAAAAACTCTTCTTGATTTGGGGGTCTGCCACTGATTCAATTTGCTTGTGAATGCAAGGGGATTGACGATGTTGGGACCAAAGCAAGAGGCGCAAGGCGCGCTTTTTTATGAGTTTTCCATCGACGATCATGTGCCTCAAGACCACTTGCTGCGGTCGATTGACCGGTTTGTGGATCTAAGTGGCATCCGTCCACATCTTGCAGAATCTTACAGCCACACTGGCCGTCCCTCAATCGATCCAGAGCTGCTGATCCGTATGCTGTTGGTTGGATATTGCCTTGGTATCCGTTCTGAACGCAGGCTCTGCGAGGAGGTTCATCTGAACCTCGCTTATCGCTGGTTCTGCCGCCTTGATCTTGCGGACCCAGTGCCGAACCATTCGACCTTTTCGAAGAACCGACATGGGCGTTTCCGCGACAGTGATCTGTTGCGCCACTTGTTCGAGACGACCGTGGCGCGCTGTATCGCAGACGGTCTCGTGAGTGGCCAAAGATTTGCGGCAGACGCCAGTTTGATTGAGGCCGACGCCAACAAACAGAACTCAACACCGAAGAAAGATTGGGACTTATCAGCAATTACGCCACAGGATGCTCCGCGTGCGGTGCGAGAGTATCTCGACGTTCTTGATGATGCCGCCTTCGGCGCAGCATCCGAGGTGGAACCTAAGTTCACATCCCACTCTGACCCTGCAAGCCAGTGGACTGCTGCGCGCAAAGGCCCAGCGTTCTTTGCCTATTCGACGAATTACCTGATCGATACCGACCACGCCGTGATCGTAGATGTGGAGGCGACACGGTCAATCCGGCAAGCAGAAGTTGGGTCTGTGCGTTCAATGCTGGATCGGGTTAAAGACAGGTTCGACTTGCACCCCGAACGGATCATCGCGGACACCGCCTATGGATCGGGCCCGATGCTCGGCTGGCTTGTCGACCGCAAGATCGCACCGCACATCCCGGTGATTGATAAAGCGGGTCGCACCGACGGCACGTGGAGCCGCGCTGACTTCGAATGGGACGCCGAGAACAACCAATACATTTGCCCAGAGGGTGAGCCACTGAAGCAGTTCCGACGGAATTATTCCGATCCAAACCGAGGCCCCAGCGGCAAGGGCGTCGCCAAGTATCAGGCGCTAAAACACACCTGCCAAGCCTGTCCATCAAAAATGAAATGCTGCCCCAAAGCCGATGCGCGCAAAATTACCCGCGAAGAACATGAAGACGCTCGCCAGGTTGCACGCGACATTTCCAAGACCAAACAATATGCAATCTCAATGCGGTTGCGAAAGAAGGTTGAGATGCTCTTTGCGCACCTCAAACGCATTCTTGGTCTGGGGCGGCTCCGATTACGTGGACCATGCGGTGCAAATGACGAATTCCTGCTCGCTGCAACCGCCCAAAACCTCCGTAAACTGGCCAAGATCTTTCCTGCACCGCAGCAAATGAGCAAAGCCTGATGAGAAAGGCGCTCGCGCTTGGTTTGAAGCCCGGCTTTCTGCGCCTGCAACACGCTGTTTTTCCACAGAATCGGCGGGTTCCGGACTTTAGCTGCAACCGCACGGTGCTGCTGTTTGAACCGGCCATCAAAAGGTTTTGGTCACTATTGTGGATGGGACCGCCCCTACCTTCGCGCGTGATCGAGGTCAGGTAGACGTTAAAAATTTGTAACCGAGGGCGGCCGGCTCTAAATCAGGTCCGCAGCTGTTTGGTCTGTTCCAACAGCCAATTCTTGAAGAATGCCGGAGCGGATGATCCAGATGTGTTTTTGTCCAGACAAATTTCATACCAGATACATCTTATCGTCCGCTGATCCATAGCGACAAGTTGGCCTGAAGATAGTTCACGCTCGCATAGGATATTATCGGCGAGTATAACGCCCTCACCATCTATCGCGGCATCAATTGCGAGCGAGAGGTCCGAATATACCTTGCCGGATTTCCAGCCAAGGCTTTGCGGTTCATGGGTCGCATACCATTTGTGCCACGTCTCTTTGCCGTTGTCGTGAATAAGAATTGGTCTGTTCCAGTCCACACTGGCATTTTGGGGCCTAAGTTGGGCATTAAGTTGTGGGGACGTTGCGGGATAACCATCTATTGGAAATAGACGGTCTTTGGTGATTCCGCTTCCAGGCATTCTGGTTTCGAAGTGAATAGCAATATCTGCATGTCCTTCGCCAATCTTTGAAGGGCTCCACGCTGGTCTCAGGTCCACTTCGATCCGCGGAAACAGGCTGCAAAACTCAGTAATACGTTTGCGCAGCCACAGGGACGCAATCGCAGGCTCTGCGCTGACTACGACGGCACCTGAGCGGGTCTTGCGCAAAAGTGCTTCACTGGCGTCGGTAAGCGTTTGAAGTCCGCTCGCAATTTGCGGCAATAAGTCTCGCCCGTTTTCGCTAAGCTCGACGCGGTTGCGATGCCTGATGAAAAGATCGGTCCCGAACCAGGCCTCAAGATTCTTGATATGTTGGCTGACGACGCTGTGGCTGACATTCAACTCACTTGCCGCCTTAGCAAAGTTGCAATGTCTTGCAGCAGCTTCAAAAACCCTGAGCGCGTTGAGATGACGGAGCGTGTTCTTCATTGAGCCACCGTAGTTAAAACCTTCGCTGAGGGCAAGTTAATCGCGCTTTAGGTTTGGAGATGATGACGGATAGGCTTCCTTAACGAATTGCTCCCTAACGCAGAACGGAAATCCTATGGTCGCTGTCTCGTCCGCAAATAATACAAGTGTTTCGTTAAGCGTGACAGATCTGCACAAGTCATTCGGGGCGCATGAAGTCCTCAAAGGAGTTTCCGTAAAGGCTTGTGAAGGCGATGTGATTTCGCTGTTGGGCTCATCCGGTTCTGGCAAAAGTACCTTCCTACGCTGCATCAATCTGTTGGAGACACCTACATCCGGTTTGATCACGGTCCATGGTGAAGAAATCAAGATGTCACAGGATCGCCAGGGCGCGTCTCAGGCTACTGATCCAAGACAAGTTGAACGTATTCGCGCTCGCCTGGCGATGGTGTTTCAATCCTTCAATCTGTGGTCGCATATGACTGTCTTGGAGAATGTCATTGCAGGACCGATCCATGTTCTAAAACAGCCGCGGGCCGAAGCGATTGAACACGCCAAAGAGGTGCTGGAACGCGTTGGCATGTATGAACGCCGAGACTACTACCCCGCCCACATTTCGGGCGGTCAGCAACAACGCGCAGCCATCGCCCGAGCGTTGGCCATGAAACCCGAAGTGATGTTGTTTGATGAGCCGACCTCCGCACTTGATCCGGAGCTTGTGGGTGAGGTGCTGAGGGTGATCCGGTCGCTGGCCGAGGAAGGCCGCACGATGATTGTTGTCACTCATGAAATGGCCTTTGCGCGGGATGTCTCGTCACAGGTTGTTTTTCTGCACCAAGGCCTGATCGAGGAGCAGGGTGCCCCCGCACAGATGTTCAATGACCCTGAAACTGCGCGTTTCAAAGAATTTCTGTCGACAACGCGGCAGTAATCTACGGGGCGCTCCAAGTGCCTGAACAAACATAAATGAAACCAAGGGAGTACGAATATGACATTGAAGAACACATTGCTTGCCACCACCGTTGGCGCCGTCGCACTGGCGGCTGGAATGGTCGCGGCAGATCCGCTGCGAATTGGGGTTGAAGGCGCTTATCCACCGTTCTCGCAAAAAGGGGCTGATGGCACGCTGTCGGGCTTTGACATTGATATGGCAATGGCCCTGTGCGCAGAATTGGAGCGCGAATGTGAGCTGGTCGAGCAGGAGTGGGACGGCATGATCCCGGCCTTAATCGCTGGAAAATACGACGCCATTGTCGCTTCTCTGTCGATCACCGAGGACCGCAAGAAGCGGGTAGATTTTTCGGAGAAATACTATTTCACCCCGTCGCGGTTTATCGCCAAAGAGGGAGCCTCCTTTGAGATGACTGAAGAAGGCACAGAAGGCGTCAAGATTGGCGTTCTGCGCGGAACGACCCTGCAATGCCACGTCGAGAAGGCTTTCCCGAAGGCTGATCTGCGCCTCTACAATACACAAGAGGATGTGTTTGCTGACCTCGCAACTGGGCGGCTGGACCTTCAACTGAACAACACGTTGGGTGCAATAGACGGCTTTCTGAACACACCGCAGGGGGATGGGTTTGCCTTTTATGGCGAGGACGTGGATGACCCTGAGTGTCTTGGCGAAGGCACAGGCATTGCGGTGCGCAAAGGCGACCCGCTGGCCGCCGAGTTGAGTGAGGCGATCGCCGCTATCCGGGCCGATGGCACCTACGCGACTATTAACGATAAATATTTCGACGTTGATATTTACGGCAAGTGATCAATCAATCTCAAAAGTCAGGGAGACCATCTGGTTTCCCTGACCTCCCCTTCATTTATCTAACGGGTTCAGCGCATGGACGTGATCTTTGAATACAGACAGATCCTGATCGAGGGCACCCTGGTCACAGTCTCCCTCGCGGTCCTGTCGCTGCTTTTGTCCATCATCATGGGCCTTATCGGCGCCTTTGCCAAACTGTCTGCCAAACCAAGCATCCGCCGTGCGGGAAGTGTCTATACCCTTTTCGTACGTAGCGTGCCTGACCTTGTGTTAATGATGCTCATATTTTTTGGCGGTCAGACACTGGTGAACCAGATCGGCAACTCAACAGGGCTTTGGGGCTACGTTGAAATTAACCAGTTCCTCGCTGGGGTGTTAACCCTCGGGTTCATTTTCGGAGCCTATATGTCGGAAACCTTTCGGGGGGCAATTCTTGCCATTCCGCGCGGCCAAATCGAAGCGGCAATGGCTGTGGGCATGAAACCGGGCCAGATTTTCCGCATCGTCACATGGCCTCAAATGGTTCGCTTCGCACTGCCCAGTTTTACCAATAACTGGTTAGTCTTGGTCAAATCCACAGCACTTGTTTCGGTGATCGGCCTTCATGATCTGGTTTGGAATGCCTTTTCAGCAGGTCGCTCCACACACCAGCTTTTCAGCTTCATGATCGCGGTCATGGTTGTCTATCTGATCATCACCGGCATCTCGGACCTTGCTCTGCGAGCGATTGACCGGAAATATGCCGCCGGCGTGAGAAAGGCGTAAGACGATGGAATCCGAACGCAGCTTCTACGAATATCTCCAAAGCTTTAGCGAAACGCGATCACCGATTGATTTCGTGTTGATCTACGACAACCTGCCGCGGTTCTTTGATGGTGCATTGGTCACGCTTCAATTGACATTCCTCGCTCTGCTTGTGGGCGGATCGATCGCTGTACCACTGGCCATCGCGCGCGCCTATCGCAAGCCGTTCCTGAGCCCAGCTATCCGCGTCTATACCTATATCTTTTGTGGCACGCCGCTCTTGGTACAGGTCTATCTGTTCTATTTCGGTCTTGGACAATTCACCGCCGTTCAGGAAAGCTTCCTATGGGATCCGATCCTCAGCAATCCGTGGTGGTGCGTGATTATCGCCTTCACGCTGAACACCGCCGCCTATACTACCGAGTTTCTGCGCGGTGCGATTGAAGCGACACCCCATGGTGAAGTCGAAGCAGCCAAGGCTTGTGGCATGTCGCCGTTCACCAGGATGCGGTTGGTGGTTTTGCCCAATGCGTTCCGCCGCGCCCTGCCGGCCTATTCCAATGAGGTCATCTTCACGCTGCACGGATCCGTCATCGCCAGCACTGTCACCTTGCAGGATCTGTTGGGCGTGGGTCGTTGGCTGAACGGCCGCTACTATCTGGCCTACGAGGGATTTCTGACGGCGATGGTGTTCTACATGGCAATCGTCTTCCTGATCACCTTTGCTTTCCGGATGGCCGAAAAACGCTTCCTTGGGCATTTGCGGCCGCGCGAAACGCCTGCGCCAGGCAGCGCCAGAGTGGCGGCATGACCGGCGGAGCCCCCTCCTTGATCCACAAAATCTCATCTCACTCCAAGTAAGAGGCAAGAAATGACAACTTCAAAAAAACGAGACTTGATCGAAGGGCGCGCAGCGCTGATCGTCATCGACATCCAGAAATCCACCTTTGCGCCAATTCCCGACGACAAACGTGCCATCGCTCATATGCCGGACTATGCAGAGCGCATGTCGCGTTCCAAAGTGGCGATCGACAAGGCGCGAGAGGTCGGTATTCCGGTGGTATTCATTCAGGAAATTCACCGCGCCAACCTGATCGATATGGGCCGCGAAACCGATGGCGACGAGGACGTGCATTGCCTTGATAGCAACCCGCTGACTGCCTTTGCAGAAGAAGAATTGGGTATGCGTCCGGATGATTATCGCATTTCCAAACGCCGCTATTCCGCATTCTACGGAACCGATCTGGAAATCCTGTTAAAGGGTCTCAAGGCGGAGACCCTGATCCTTGTCGGTGGCTTGACCGATGTATGCGTACACTACACCTTTGTTGATGCGCATCAGGGTGACTACTTCTGCCGCGTGATCGAAGATTGCGTTGCAGGCTCAAGTCATGAGGCGCACGATGCCTCGCTCAAAGCGGTAGAGTACCTGCAACACGGCGCAGTGCGGTCGTTGGATGAAGTGCTTGACGCGATGCAAACCAGCGCGGCAACCGATGCTGCCTGATAAAACGCTCATGGCGGTCGGCCTCGCGCTGGCCGCCTCAGCGGTCCTTAGCTTCATAGACAACTTCGTTGCCCCGGTTAGCCAAGAGGCAGGCCTGTGGCAGTTTCAGGTGTTTCGCACCATGTTTGCCGTGCCGTTGTTGCTGGTGGCAGCGTGGATGTCGGGGCGTAAGATACGCCCGGTCAACCTGCCACGCCTGGCGGGGCGCAGCCTTGCGGTGTCGGTCGGTTTATTGATCTACTTTGCCGCACTGGGAACCTTGCCCGTGTCACAAGCGGGGGCTGGTCTGTTCAGCGCGCCGCTTTGGGTGGTATTGTTGTCCGCCCTTTTGTTCCGTCACAGGATCGGCGCAATCGGGGCCTTCGCCGTCGTCATCGGTTTCGCTGGCGCTTTGATGCTGCTGCAGCCCGACTTTGCGAACCTGACCCTACTGTCTGTGATGCCTCTGGCCGCCGGGTTATTCTATGGTTTGGGCATGATGTTGACGCGTCACTGGTGCAGCGATGAAAGCGCAATTGCCTTGGCAATCGGGATATTTGCCACCATCGGCGCGGCTGGGCTGATCATGTTGGCAGTCGTAACGATCTGGCCCGGCGATGCCTTCATCACCGCGCCTTGGACTGCGCCGAGCGCTCGCTTCTTGTGGCTGACCCTGTTCCAAGCCGTGGGCGCTGTAATCGCGGTAACTCTGATTGCCCAAGCCTACCGTATCGGGAACCCCGCCGTGGTCGCCGTATTCGAATATTCGTTCCTGATTTTTGCCAGTCTCTGGGCGTTTCTGCTCTGGGGCACGGCAACCAATCCACTCGCCTGGGCGGGGATCGCTGTGATCCTGCTCTCTGCCATCGTGATGGCCCTCAGCCAGAAAGAAAAAGCAAATGCCCCCATTGCTGTCTGAACTCGCCTATGTGCCCTTTGTGTCCGTCGAAAACATGATGGGCCTCGTCCACCAGATCGGAATCGAAAAGGTCCTGTGCGATCTTGCCGATGCTATTGAGGCCGACTTCAAACGCTGGGAGCTATTCGACAAGACACCACGCGTTGCCAGCCATTCCTCAGTCGGGGTTATCGAATTGATGCCGACATCAGATGGAGAGATGTACGGTTTCAAATACGTGAACGGGCACCCCAAAAACACCAAGGAAGGGTTGCAGACCGTCACAGCGTTTGGCCTACTGGCGGATGTAGACACGGGCTATCCGAAACTGCTGTCGGAAATGACTTTGCTGACCGCATTGCGCACGGCCGCGTCTTCGGCGTTGGCAGCACGTCACCTCGCCCCCAAAAATGCACGCATCATGGCGATGATCGGCAATGGTGCGCAGTCAGAATTCCAGTGCCTCGCGTTCAAGGCAATCTGCGGGATCGACACCGTGCGCCTGTATGACATTGATCCATCTGCAACGGCGCGTTGCGCGGCCAACCTGAAACGGCACGGGTTGAGCGTGGTGGCTTGCACCTCGGGCCAAGAGGCGATGGAGGGCGCAGAGATCATCACGACCTGCACAGCAGACAAACAGAACGCCACAATCTTGACGGATAACATGGTCGGCAGCGGCGTGCACATCAACGCGATTGGTGGCGATTGTCCGGGCAAAACTGAATTGCACCGCGATATCCTGTTGCGCTCCGAAATCTTCGTGGAATATCCGCCACAAACCCGGATTGAAGGCGAAATCCAGCAGCTGGAGGATGATCATCCTGTGACCGAATTGTGGGAGGTGATTTCTGGAAAGGCCAAGGGCCGCACTGACGCAAAACAGATCACGCTGTTCGACAGCGTCGGCTTTGCGATCGAGGATTTCAGCGCATTGCGTTACGTGCTGACGGCGATCAAGGGCACGCCTTGGTTTTCCAACCTTGATATGGTCGCGGACCCCGACGACCCCCGCGACCTATTCGGCATGTTCGAACGCGCAAACCAATAAGCTTTGGCAGCAAAGGATCGGTAGTCAGCCTTGTCCTTTTGGGCCTCACGTTGCGCACCATCCCTCTTGTGACAGGCTATGTGATCAGGACCGACATCTGCACCATCGGCACAGTGATTTTCGGAATCGTCTATTTTGCTGAACCAGCGACCGCTGCGCGGATGTTCTGCGTGTTGCTCATCCTTTCGGGGAGCGTCGGCCTGAAACTCGTTTCAACCAACTGACTAATAAAAAGGATTACAAATTGACAACTTCGATTTCCCGAAAACACACCGGCACGCGCATGTCTCAGATCGTCACGCACGGCGATACGATTTATCTGGCCGGACAGGTCGGAAGCCCCGGCGACAGCGTAGAACAGCAAACACGGGATTGCCTTGGGTCGGTTGAACAACTGCTGGCAGAGGCCGGATCCGATAAAGATCACATGCTTCAGGCAACAATCTGGCTGGCAGACATGGCAGATTTTGCTGAGATGAACGCGGTCTGGGATGCGTGGGTGCCCGAGGGTCATGCCCCGACCCGTGCTTGCGGCGAGGCCCGGCTTGCCACGCCGGAATACAAGGTCGAGGTCATTTTGATTGCTGCGCGCAAGTGATGCCCGCCGGTATCCCCTACATTGACGCGGCATCCCTGCCGCCCGGCTTTGGCTGGACAGATGCCGTCGACGCGATTGCAGAGGGGCACATCCGTGCCCCCGCGCAAATAACGGATCAATTCCTGAACCGCGGAGAAGACAGCTTTGTGAACCGCGCCGCATGGATTGAAGGGTTTGGCGTGGGGGTGAAATCCTTCACCGTTTTTCCCGACAATGTGCAGCATCAGAGGCCATCGGTGCAGGGCGCGATGCTGATCTTTGACGATCAAACTGGCGCACCGCTGGCCGTCGTCGACAGTGGCTTAGTGACCTATTGGAAAACGGCCGCGGATTCCGTTTATGGCGCATCTCTTTTGGCTCGTTCTGACAGTAAGACACTCTTGATTGTGGGGTCGGGCATCGTGGCGGACAGTTTGGTCGGCGCATATTCTGCATTATTCCCGGGATTGGAGCGCATTCTGATTTGGGGGCGAAACCCGGAAAAAAGCCGCGTATTGGCAGAGCGACACGTCAGTAAGAGAGCCACCGTTAAGGCAATTAACGAACTTGAAGACGGCGTAAAACAGGCCGATATCATTTCAACAGCGACAATGAGCGAACAGCCCATTCTGGACGGAAAGTGGGTCGCACCCGGCACTCATGTCGATCTGATCGGCGCTTTTAAGGCAGACATGCGCGAGACCAATGACGCATTGCTGACGCGTGCAGAGATTTTTGTGGACAGTTTCGATACCACGCTTGGGCACATTGGTGAATTACTGATCCCACTGAAAGAAGGCACTATCAGTAGGTCCGATGTGCACGGCGATCTTTATGATCTGACACAACGCGCGACCGGCCGGAGCAGACAAGACTCCATCACCGTTTTCAAGAACGGCGGCGGTGCGCATCTTGATCTGATGATTGCCAAAGCACTGTCCGGCTGGGGTTCGTAAACCAGAAGCGCTTAGCGCGTTTTTTAGATCATCGCGGCGTATGCGTATTCAGTTGGGTTTCCCTTGTCCAAATTGACCGTTTAGGGCGTTTACGAGATTGGAATCTGAATAATCTGCGGTGTAGGTAGCGAAACACCAGTGGTTGCTGATGCTGGCATAGGAACAATTATGACCTCAAACATTCTAACGCGTCGCAAGGCAAACATGCTGGGTAGCATCTGGATGACCGCGTCGATGGCTGTTTTTGCCATCGAGGATGCATTTGTCAAAGCCGCGTCTATCGCGCTGCCCGTTGGTCAAATCCTGATTATCTTTGGCTTGGGTGGTGCGGTGCTGTTCGCCAGTATGGCGCGCCTAAATAACGAACCTTTGTTTATCAAAGATGTCGTATCGCGGCCAATGCGCATCCGCGTGCTATTTGAGATCGTTGGCCGCCTGTTTTATGTTCTTGCCATTGCAGTGACGCCGTTGTCATCAGCAACTGTAATTTTACAAGCAACGCCCTTGGTTGTCGTGGCAGGTGCAGCGATGATTTTTGACGAAAAGGTTGGGTGGCGCAGATGGTCTGCAATCTTCATCGGTTTGGTTGGTGTCATCATTATTATTCAGCCCGGAACAGATAGTTTTTCAGTGCTATCGGTTTTGGCTATTGTCGGCATGATAGGTTTCGCGGGGCGTGATTTGGCCAGCAGAGCAGCGCCAGTCACGCTCAGCACATCAATTCTCGGACTCTATGGATTCTTGTCGATTGTGGTTGCTGGGACGATATTCTCGATCTGGCAAGGTGCTTCATATGTCCTTCCTGATATATACACATCCTTAAACTTAGTCGGGGCCATTTTGGCCGGCGTCGCTGCGTATTCTTGCCTTATGAAAGCTATGCGCACTGGCGAAGTATCTGCCGTGACCCCCTTCCGGTACACAAGGATGCTTTTTGGGATCACACTTGGTGTTGTGCTATTTGGCGAAAGCCTAAGTTATACGATGCTGCTTGGATCTGGTTTGATCGTCTTTGCTGGCTTGTTTATTATGTGGCGGCGCAACTCGGTCGATTAACCACAGTTTGTGGCACAGTCGACCAAGCAAACCTCGGACGAGCCGAGATGCTGCGCTGCGCATGATGCCTGCTTAGCCTTTGCATTTACTGTGGTCAGTATGACCACCTCATCGAGACGAAACGCTGGCCTCACCAGGCAAGAACTCTGCAACCAATGCGTCGATAAAGCATCGGTCGCGCGGTTCGAGAAATCTTTTGTTCAGAAAACACCTGGCGTCCTGAACGGACCGGATTTGTTGCTTTTGGAAGGGATAGGAAACATCGGAACCCCCTCAGGTGTTTTGAGGGGAACGGGCGCTCAGATGCAGCCCGGCAATCATGCAGCGGACCGAGCCGCCGGCGTGTTCGATGGTGGGGATGTCCAGCGGGAGCAGCGCGACATGGCGTTCCAAAATTTTGATCTGCGCAGGCTCCAACGACCGCAAAGCCCTTGAAGATAAGGCCAGAACCAGGCCATCACGTCCCTGCAGCTCGATAGCATTGCCCGCGAAATCAGCGATTTGCGCGTGGGTCAGGTCCACAATATCCCGTTCGCCCCGGCGTAGCCGCGCGGCTACATCACGGCGACGGGCGGTATCGGAAAGCGCGCTTAGCCCGACCATTGCAAAATCGGTTCCGATGCACATCAAAACATTGGTGTGATAAATTGGCTGGCCGTGGGCATCCACAGCGTCGAACACCACGGGCTCATAGTTGAAATGGGTGCAAAAGCGTTCCAGCAGTATTTCACTGGTGCGTTTGGAGCGTGCTGCATAGGCGACCCGTTCCAGGTGGTCTATCACCATGGCTCCGGTCCCTTCGAGGAACAGGTCGTCCTGCTCGAGGCCAGAATAATCGATAATATCCTGGACACGGTAGGTGTGTTTCAACATCTCCAGCACATCTTGCCGCCGTTCAGCGCGGCGGTTAGGCGCATACATTGGATAGACGGCCACATGCCCGCCGGAATGGGTCGAAAACCAATTGTTCGGAAAGACAGAATCCGGTGTCGCGGTGCCTTCGTCCTCGAACAGATGCACTCGGACACCTGCATTCCTTAGTGAATCGGCGGCGCGGTTCACTTCATCAAGCGCGGTTCGGGCGACACTTGCGACGTCTGCGCCAACGACGGTTTGAAAGTAGTTGTCCCGTGCCGTCAACGTGTTGGGCGTGAAATGATGTGGGCGGATCATGACAACCGACGACGGTGCCTGAACAGAGGAACGGGGCATTGAGATGAGCCTTATGCTGCGGGTTGCACAGAAAACATAGACTGCCGAGATGGCAATTTATATACTCAATACATACGATATTTATAACAATATTGTACATTTTGATATGTTCTGCTACAAATATTACTATGCATGTGTACGATAACCTTGACCGCAAACTGATCGTGATCCTGCGCGAAGATGGCCGGGCACCGATCTCGAAACTCGCAACGCAGCTGCAAGTGTCGCGTGCTACCGTGCAAACACGTTTGGACAGATTGTTGGACAGTGGCGCGGTGTTGGGATTTACCATTCGCGCCCGCGAAGACAGTGGGCCGAACGGGGTTCAGGCGATCATGATGATCGAGGTGTCAGGTCAATCCACAACCCAAGTCATCCGTAGTTTGCGTGGTATAGCAGCTCTTCATCAATTGCATTCAACCAACGGAAATTGGGATTTGGTTGCGCAGCTCAGCGCAGAAAGCCTTAGTGATTTCGATCGTGTGTTGCGCGAAGTTCGGGGCATTCCAGGGATCACAAACAGTGAGACTTCGATACTTCTTAGCTCGGTATGACAATCAGCGCCTTTGAATGTGATTTTTGTTCAGTTCTTCCACAGATTAGAGCGTCATTGACGCAGCTGCAGCAAAGTGGCGCTTTGCCCGCACTGCCGCCCCTCGCATTTAAGAAATGCCGCACGGCGTGTTGAACGTCCGGTTTGGTGGAATTGCACTGCGGCATTCTCTGGTTCTATTAAGGTCGGCTTTAGGCCGATCACGACAAGCGGGCCCATGCTGCCACTGCGAAGCCTCCTACGACCAACGCGGTCAGTTTGGGCTCACTGCGGACGCTTGCCGCACGTCACGTCAAGGTTCGCACAGCGGACAAAGTGCGCTTTCAGGTTTCATAAAACCTGGTGATCTAAAGCCGCGCCGGTTTGCGCCCTTGGAAGATAGCAAACCATCTGCCATTGAGGGACCTACAGAGAGGTGCCACGGATGCAGGCAATCAGGAAAGTTCTTTCTACGGCAGCATTTGTTATGGTCGCTGGCGGCGTCGCGGCGGACCCCTACGCAGCAGCACCACCATACGATCCGTCGGCTGACTGGTGTGTTGAAAGCCTGCCTTACTCCAGCGGTAAGGAAATCTATTCGCCGGATGGCGCTATCACACAGGTCGGCTCGTACTTTCTCCATGTGTGCCAAGGCGGGTCCAGAGGTTCAACGCCTGGCAGAAGAGCCATGCGTTTTTTCTACAACCCAGAACGTGTCGAAGGATTGTCGAGCGTGAAGGTCATGTCCGGCTTGAGGATCAACAGTTTGGGAACATGGGAAGATCGGCAAAAGCGGTTTCTCGACACCCATCGCCTTATGGGGGAGCAACAGATTGGCTCTGCTATCTATGGTGTCTACCGCTATGTTCGCTTCAGTGATGGGGGCCTTGGACGTCCAAAATATCTTTATATTGGCGATACAGCAGGCCGGGAAACTGCGATGCCGCCTCATACCATCGAATGTACGGAGCAGGTGATAGCCCCTTACATGCTCGGGGGGCAGTGCTACTTGGAAGTCGGGTATGATAAGATGTTTGCCCATCTTCTTTTCCTAAGCTTTCGATCGGAAAGCCCAAAGATTCCTTTGGCACGTTTCCCGGACTTTGCGCTCGACATGAAGCGAGTGTTAGAGGCTGCGGACGTGACAAACAGCTACAAAAGCATGCTGTCTGATTTGCCTCTGCTTGAGTAAGCGTAGGTCAATATGGGCTCAATCCTGCCGTTTGCGGTCCAACACGCCAAGGTTCGCACTGCGGACAAAGCTGCCATTAGCTGCACCTGCGCCAACGTCTGCATTAGAAATTTACCAGATGCCCTTTACGGCATTTTCGATAATTGCCTTGGGGCGATGCATGGCAAGTTGCCTACGCGCTTCGTCATGACGCCCCAACCGTAGCAGAACGCCGACTGACGCATATTCGATCAAATCACGCTGCGCACGACTGCCACCAAGCCGCGCGTGATCCCAAAGCGCTTTTGTCAAAAGGTCATTCGCGTCCGACCAGTTCTGATCAGCGATGGCCCCGAATGCCTCTGCCAGATATCGCACAAGGTCGGCCGCTGGTCCCTTGGCACCTACAATGATCCGTTGAAGTGCCTCGGATCTTCCTGCCATCGCATATCCGAGTGCTGCATGTGCGTCCGCAAAGCCCAAGCCGGGGTTCGGAAACTTCTCTGCGGCGTAGTCGCAAACGATCTGCCACCGTTCTTGGGAAACCTCTACACCTGAAAGCTCCGCCCGATATAGAACCGCCGCCAGATCAACCATTACATTTAACGGAGGTCCCCATGCGCCGCGCGGATCGATATCCCGGTCAACAATGCGCCACATCTCGTCCGTATCACCCCGTGCCAATGCCCAAAGCGCAATATGCCAAGCGATATGGCAATGCATTTGCCCCTCTTTATGATAGGAGCGTTGCCAGTCCGTGATGAACGCATAGCCCGCTTCTGTCTGGCCGGTTTCATAATAGAGATGGGATCGAAAATGCGCACCATGGGCATTGCGCGGATTGGCCGCCAGTGATTTTTCGATGCTCTTCTCGGCGCGGTGGAATTGGCCGACTTCGACTTGTGCGAAGCCCAACAAACCTTGGAGCCACCAGTCATCGCCGTAATGGGGTTCAAGAATCTCAGCCAGCGCAAGGTTCTCAGCTTCGCGTCCCGGCTCGCCACTGAATCCGATGAGACTCAGGACGCCCAAGCAGGCTTGCGCAATAAGCACATCACGGGGATATTCT
This sequence comes from Sulfitobacter sp. AS92, assembly GCF_038900015.1. Taxonomy (NCBI): domain Bacteria; kingdom Pseudomonadati; phylum Pseudomonadota; class Alphaproteobacteria; order Rhodobacterales; family Roseobacteraceae; genus Sulfitobacter; species Sulfitobacter sp. AS92. The sequence goes on along the minus strand of NZ_JBBMQL010000007.1, from coordinate 34,570 downwards.
TGCAATTGATCACGCGCGGCCTGATATCCGGCGGCGCTTTTGCCGTCGATCAATAGGCCGATGATCTTGATCTGCCGCGCTTCACGTTCCGTCAGCGGCCCGTTGCATTGTTTGGCAAGATGAAGTGATTGTTGCGCACCAGCCCTATCTCCGACGAGCTGGCGGTAACGCGCCAATACGACGTGTGGAAGGGCGAAGCCTTCGTCCTCTTGGGTCGCCAGTTTGAGCGCGGCTTCAACGCCAATCTCGGCCCCAAGAAACCGATCAAGGCCAAGAACATACGCATCTCTGGCCTTTTGCGAGTTCGTAGAAAGCGAATATCCGTATCTGTCTCTCATACTCAGCACCATGTCTGAGCCGATGCTACAACAAACCGCACAAAAAGTCTGTGGCTTCGCCAACGCGGTCGCTGATTAGTTTCGCAGCATTTCAGAAATGAGGGCTCAAACCGGGCTTCTACTGCGTGCGCGAGCATCGTCGGTAGTGAAGGGTGCAGCTGGTGTGCGGTCTGCGGACAAAGCGGACTCTAATCGACCAAGTCGTAGTGCTTTATGGTGCGAGCCTCGACCAGTTCAGCCTCTGCCGGGTCTATGTGCGGGGTCTGATAGTCCTCACCAACGAAAGCTTTGAGCGACGCCAGGCTGTCCCAGACCATAACAAAGCTGAATTCTCTTGGACTATCTGACCGTGGGGCGCCTGGTAGAACTTGAACAATACCGTCAGTCCCCTTCATCAATGGAATTGCCTTATTATGAAAGAATTCGCCGAACTCCTTCTCCTTACCTTCTCGCACAAGAACCTGGAAAATGCGCATAATCATGGTGTGTCCCCCTATGAGCGGGTTTCACCTGCATGAATGCCTCGAATGGATTTATAGCACAACGATTGAGGAATGTCGTGGATGGGCTCGGATCGGACGTTAGATGCGCATCGCATGATTGTAGTCTTTGCGGGACAAAGTGAGCTTTCGCCGCAACTGCGCCTACGATTGCATTCGAGAGGTCGGTGAGAGACATCCAAGAATTGGGGCGGATGCTACTTCAAACATACAATACGACTCGAAAATCTCGAACAGCCTGTTTCTTGTCTTAGAGGCTGCTGTAAACTGCTTGCCAAGAGCGGTGCTGGCGTGCGTGAAATCCACGGTAGCTGCGCGCTAAGAATAGGATTGAACCATGATCCCCCACACCGTCCGCGAAGACGAGGGCGAGACATATGAATAGGCGCTAAATCCAATGACTGTCATTATCGCAGGAGGTGGCATTGCAGGTTTGGCGATGGGCTTAACCCTCCACCAGATTGGCGTGCCGTTTCATATTCTCGAGAGTGTCGCTGAACCGAAGCCGCTGGGCGTGGGCATCAACCTTCAGCCGGTTGCTGTTCGTGAGCTTTTTGATCTGGGTCTGGAAACGCAGCTCAATCAAATCGGTATCGCAACACAGGATTACGGGTTTTACACCAAAACTGGCGTTGAGATATGGACCGAGCCTCGTGGGCGTCACGCCGGTTATAAATGGCCCCAATATTCGGTTCATCGGGGTCGGTTGCAGATGGCCCTTTTGAAGGCTGTGATTGCGCGGTGCGGGCCTTCCTGCATTACATTTGCCGCGTACGTATCCAGCTACGAGGCGCACGGCACTGGTGTCGTGGTTGATTATGTCGGCCCTAATGGGCCGCATTGCATCACGGCCGATCTCTTGATTGGTGCAGACGGCATCCATTCGAAGGTTCGCGCCCAGATGCATCCTGATGAGGGCCCACCTGTGTGGGGCGGTGCCATCATGTGGAGAGGTACGACAAACGCAGCACCTTTCCTCGGCGGCAGATCGATGATCCTTGCTGGCAACGACACACAGCGGTTCGTGGCTTATCCCATATCCGAGCCTGATCAGGAAACCGGTAAATCCGTCATCAACTGGATCGCAGAGCGGACAATTGATCCCAAAACTCAACTCCAAAAAGAGGACTGGAACCGCCAGGTTGAGACCGCTGTCTTTTCTGATGAGTTTTCCGACTGGAATTTCGGTTGGATTGATGTGCCGGGCCTGATCGACAACGCAACAGCCGTGTTTGAATACCCGATGATTGATCGTGAACCGGTTGCGTCTTGGACCGACGGCGCCACGACGTTGATTGGGGATGCCGCGCATGCGACTTATCCAGTGGGATCCAGCGGCGCCAGTCAGGCCATTTTAGATGCCCGCATCTTGGGTGCCGCGATTGTAGCCAAAGGTGCCACACGAGCCGCTGCATTGGACTACGAAAACAGAGTGCGCCCCATGGCCAACAGGGTCACCTTGGCAAATAGGGGCAACGGCGGTCCGGACGCAATTATGCAGATGGCCGAGGATCGCTGTGGCGGCGATTATAGCAAGCTTGATGAAATGCTGCCGATGAGCGAGCGGCAACACCATGCGGATACATTCAAGAAATTGGCGCGGACGAGCGTCAAGGACACGAATGTTCAAGCGTCCATCATCTGAGCAGACCCTTTGACAAGTATCTGCGGGCAAATGAGCAGGCGTGCAAACTGTTTGCAGCATAGGTCGATTTGGGATCGAGCCGGACCCTCGCAGCGCTTGCACCATTTAATGTGAAGGGCTGGGCCCAGAACCGCTCTTTGCAAAATAAGATCGATCGCAGTCGCGGTTCTATCGAGCTCAAGATGTGCAACATCTCCGCCGCATTGCGTGGCCTTGGACTACCAACAATCAAATTATCTCTGTCATTTGATCTCGAAAGACCGGAATGCCGTGGTTGGACCGAGAGTTGGTGATGGCTTTTAAGGGCTCGCTGGCCTTGCGCATCGACGAAGAGTTTCCGGCGCGAGAGCGTCATTCGGTATCTAAATGTTAGTGTTTGCCGCAGGCTGGCTCGACTCCGGACGAATCGCTTTGCAGCCGTATCTGTCCCTTAGTCTTCTCACCGCATCCAATATTTAGGATGAGGTGTTGCGGATTTATCTCGCGGATGACGAGTGATTGACGCCATTTCAACCGGCTTCATTAGCGATCAACTTTTTTCGTGTGGTCTCCTCTCTAACGTTACTCGTGACATTTTGATAATTGTTGATTTTATTCAGGTACTTGCGTTGGATCGCAGAGCCCCTTGGGATCATTTTACTTTGGACGGAAATGATTTCAGCAAATTTATTTTGAGCAAAATCAGCTGTTGTTGGGGGGCGCGCAATGGGTAGTTTCTCGTCCTCAAGCGAAGGCTGAACGGCAGATCACACCGACCGGGATGCAAATTTTTCTTCGTGAAACAGGCGGTCAGCCAACCTTTCAGTCAACAGCGCCGAAGCTCGGCGACGATTGAGAGGTCACCACCAAGAGATGAGGAACGACAATGGTCAAGGGAACAGAATAGGCCACAAAATATCGCAAGCCCAAAGCTGAGGCCTGCACCCAGGGCCACCTGACATCAGGTGGGCAAGAAACAAAATCAGAAATCAGTATCGCCGCCTTCGGGCAGCGTCGGAGCGTATTCCGGCGAGCGATACCCTCATGCCAAAAGGAAAAAGCATGAATTATTTGTCGGATGGCGGCCTCATGATGCCGCAGCGGATTCAAACATCCCGGAAGGTCGCCAAAGGTCGCCGCACACATTTCACCGGCCAGTTCACCTTTGGGTCTGACGAAGGTCAAACCATGGATATCGAGAGCCACACCGAACTGTGCACGGCTCTTGTGACCATCGCTCGACCTGATGTGGTGGGCTTGGAGAACCAAGTGCCGTTCAAATGGGTGAAGCCGAATGGCGAAACCGCGACGCATCACTTCGATTTCCGCGTTTTGATGGCCGATGGCTCACGTCGGGCGATCATGGTGAAATCCGAGTACCGCCGGCGCCAGCCCAAGGTTCAACAGGAGTTGGCACAGATCGCAGCACAAGTGACGCCGGATTTTGCAGATGAAGTGATCATTATGACCGAGCGGGATCTCGATCCGGTCGAGCTCTTCAACGCCGAGATGTTGCACGAAATGCGCCGCCCTGACCCTGAGGCCGATGCGACTGCACGCAGGATCGTGAATGAAATGGTCGCCTCGGTGCAAATCCAGGATTTGGTCGACGCTATCGATCTCGGCGCTCGTGGCTTCCGGGCCATCGTTCGTCTGATCCGCTCTCACGAACTCAAACTCGTCATCAAGGTCCGTATCGCCCACGAGGCTTACGTCTGCCGGAGGATTTTCAAATGATCGCCACCAAGCCAAGCCCCGTTCAGCCCAAATTCTCGTTTTCCGAATACGATGGCATCATCATCGGGGGCCAGCCGCACCGATATTTTCAGACCCGAGAGGAGGGGCACATTTTCGTCGCTGCGAAAGGTGCGGGCGTGCCCCAGGTCATGACCAATGCCGAGATCAGCCGCTATCTTTCGGTCGGCAGTTTCGCGTGCACGCCGAACGAGCATCAGCCTGAGCATCTGCGACAGCGAACTCTGCCGGATGGTGACCTCCTCTCGTTGAGACCCACTAAGGCGCAGAAAAAAGCAGGGATGCGTTTGGCGGTGGTGAACGCTTTCCGTGAACTTCTGAATGACGAGACCATCAAGGTTACCCGGAACGCTACATCTATCAAACCCGTCTTAGGGGCCATCAAACTGCGCGCGGGGGAAATTCTGCTGGAAGGCACGCCAGAAGAATGGGGGGATATGCTGCCAGTGCCGGGCAAGCTGGGTGCGAAAACTGTGCTCGAATGGGAGCGCAACGAGCGGCGTTTTGGCCTGACAGGCCTCTACGACAGAAAGTCGGACCGCGGAAATCGGGACCGTCGTCTTACGGCTGACGAATTGATGATCATGGGGCAGGTCGTGAGCCGGTATCTGAACGACCAGCGTCCCTCCCAGGCAATCATCTTTGAAGAAGTGCAAACAGCCTTCGTTGAAGAGAACGAGCGACGTCGGACTGTGGGTAAGCCAGAAATCGTCTGCCCATCACGCGAGACCGTGCGCCAAGCGATACGCAAGCTCAATCCGTTCGACATGACACTGACGCGGCATGGTCGCCAAGCTGCGAACCGGCAGTTCGCGCCGGTAGGCAGGGGGCTGCAGGTAGAGCGGCCAATGCAAAGAGTCGAGTTCGATGAGTGGGAGGCCGACGCCGTAACCCTCACGGCGGAAGGGGGGCTGTTTCACTATCTGACCGAAGAGGAAAAGAAGAAACTCGGTCTCGACAAGAAGAAAGCACGCTGGTGGATCACCGTCGCCATCTGTTGCGCAACCCGCTGTATTGTCGGGATGGTCATCTCGCGCACGCCGAACTCGCAAAGCGCATTGCGCGTAATCGAGATGATGATGCGGGACAAGGGTGTCTGGGGAGATGCCTGCGGTGGCCTCACGCCCTGGAACCAATTCGGTTGGCCTTCGGTCATTGTAACGGATTGTGCCAGCTACAATATCTCGAGCTTGATCCAGGCCCGGACCTCAGATCTCGGGATAACGGTGGAGTACTGCCCGGCCGGCGATCCGCATCTAAAAGGTCGCATCGAACGAGTATTCGGAACATTCGCAACTCAACTAATGCCGAGGTTAAGCGGGCGGACTTTCAGCAACAGCGTCGAGCGCGGTGACTATGACTCAGTAAAACGTGCCGCCCTCAATCCGGAAGAGTTCTGCACAGTCTTGGTTCGCTACATCGTCGATGTCTATCATCGTACGCCGCATAGTGGATTGAACGGTGAGACTCCTCTGGATTGCTGGAACCGGCTGGTAGAAAAATTTGGCGTCCAGCCCCCGCCTGATCTTGGACGTCGACGCCTGATTTTTGGCCACGAGCGGCAACGCACCGTAACCAAGCAGGGGATCACCATTCTGGGGGTCCGCTATCACTCGGAAGTCCTGGCCCATTTCATGACCAAGTCGGCAGATCGAAAGGTCGCCATCCGGTGGTATCCCGAGGATATCGGCGGCATCTGGGTCGAGTTAAGTGGACGGTGGTATGAGGTCCCAGCAGTCTTTGATAGGTATCAGGGGGTCTCTGCACAGGAATGGGTCAACGCCGCTGCGGAAATTCGAGCGCAGAACGCTCAGGGCGCTGAGGTCAACTTTGCGGTCGTCCGTCAGGCGATCGACTACATCAAGGAAACCAACAGCGCCGCCATGACGCGGGTCGGTCTAATCATGGAGGATTGGCCCGACAGGCGCGTAGATTATGAGGAAGACCGCCTGTTCATCGGTTTCAAGACCTCCGAGATGGAGCCAAAGAGCCCCTATGATGAGGACCGAGGCAGCTGGGGAACAAGCCTTCCAACGGCCGTATCAGCAACTTCGGAAACCTTAGATAGCAATAATCGGGATGACGTAGGGGAAACTTCTTCCGGCGATCACCGAGCGTTCCAATTTTCAGATCATGAGCCTGGCGATGCCGATCATGCGGCTGACGATGGCGACGAATGGGTCTTGGAGGACGAATGACCATGAATGCACCAAACATCAACATTAACCAAAAACTCGCAGTCGTGGAACGGCTGCGAGATGGGTATCTCTCGACGTCGCGGGACACACAGTTCAGGAGCTATCTCGACCGGCTGCTGCAGCGAAATGAACAGGGAGAACCAGTCCCAAAGCCCCGCCTTTATAACAAGGCCGGCGATGCGCGCGGTATCGCCGTGGTGGAGCCCGCCGGTGGCGGGAAAACTTCGATGGTCCTTCATGGGCTCAAGACCCATCCCGCGTTGCAGCCACGCGATGCTGCCCATCAACCGTGGGTCGGAGTTCGGGTGCCAAGCCCGGCGACTGCGAAGAGCCTCGGGATCGAAATTCTTAAGGCCAGTGGGTATCCCTCGGTCCCGCGCCGGTCTGAGACCGAATACGACATTATGCGGAAAGTTCGGCACCATTTTCAACTACGCGGCACCGCTGTCTTATGGATCGACGAGGCGCATGATCTGTTCGGTGCCGGGAGCAAGTACAAGGTCGACGTATCCCTAAAGATCCTTCGCAACCTGATGCAGGGCGAGGGGGCGGTCAGTGTAGTGCTGAGCGGCATCGAAAGCCTGTGGCAGATTGCATCCTGCGATGCGCAAGTCACGCGTCGCTATTGGCGGTTGCCGCTTGCTGATGTCTCACCGATTACCGATCGGAAAGCGCTCACGAAGGTCATCGCCAATTTCTGCAACGCAGCCGGCATGCAGCCACCCTCTGAGGAAGATCTCGTGGATCGGCTGATCCACGCCAGCCGCAACCGTTTTGGGCGTTGCATCGAGAACATTCTTGCGGCGCTCGAAGCGGCAGCTCTGGACGATGCGAATGAATTGGCGATCAGGCATTTCGCCGAGAGCTGGGGAATGCAGGAAGGCTGTGGCATGGGGCAGAACGTTTTCCTTGCTCGCCATTGGGCCAAAATCAATTTGGTTGAGGCGCAGCTGAATTGGGGAGGGGCGTGATGATGCTCGCGCCCCACGTCCCATTCGACCCCGAGGAGAGTCCGCTGTCTTATGCGGCACGTCTGGCTGGGATACACACTGGCGGCCGAATAATTCCGTTTCTCCGCGATCTCGAATTTGAGCCTGAAGATATGGCTGCTAATAAGGAAGAGGCACTTAGCCGTTTGGCTGGGCTCTCTGGTGTTCCCATTGGCGATTTGCGCGCCAACGCTCCGGTACCGCTCGGGGGGCGGACCTATGTTCTCCGTGGTGAGCTGGTCACTGCGGAGTTCTTAGCGAACCCTCACACTATGTTTTGTCCAGCCTGTCTTGCAGAGGATGACCGTGGGGCCGGGCGTCGCGGTCGCTGGCATTGGACTTTGTCAGTTGTAAGAACGTGCCCCCGCCACAAAATTGCCCTGATGCGTCGGACCAAAAAAAGATGGGACGATCCGTTTCACGAACTTGACCGCCGTGTACCCGAGCGGGGTGAGCAACTTGAGGCGCTGATTGCTCAAGGCACAAAACGCTCGATATCCCCTCTTCAGAAATACGTCATCAACCGCCTTAACGGGAAAGCTGGTCCCGATTGGTTGGATGCGCAGTCACTGGAGCAGTCCGTCCGAGCGTCCGAGCTTCTGGGGGCACTAATCGCGTACGGACCAGGGCAAAGGTTGCCGGAGCTGACCTTTAATGACTGGGATCACGCTGGTCGCCTCGGCTTCGCATTCACTTCCGGTGGAGAGGTTCGGATCCGGGAGGCGTTGGACATGCAGCTCAGACAATTCGACAATGCCAACGGTACCCCTGGCGCTCAAAGGATCTTCGGATGCCTCTACAAGGCTCTCGCATATCCAAATTCAAATAAAGAGCCGGGCGACATTGCGCGCATCTTACGCGCTTTTATTCTCGAAAATATCGCTCTGTCGGCTGGAACCAACGTGCTCGGGGAGAAACTCTGCGAGCGTCAGCTTCATACGGTCGCTTCATTGGCCCACGAGCAAGATCTGGACTCTCGGACCCTAAATGACGTGTTGGTTGCAGCAGGGATGATACCTGAGAACGCGCCTGCCCACTATCCGATCCCTGCACAAGAAGGGCGTGACGTCGCTGGTCGCGTGACGCGGATGGTGCATGTAATTTCTCTGCCTCATGCGCTGGGCTGTGCTCGCCCCCTGGTGGATCAGCTCTTTTCCGACCGACTGCTCACTCCCATCTACTACGGGAGGCCGGGAACAAGGGGGCGGACCCAGAAGGCCGTAGATAGCGAAGAGATCACCAAGCTGGTTGGCGAACTCCACGCGAAAGCGGTTGAACTGGATGTTGAGGTCGACGGGTTCGCGCCGATCTCGAAGGTCGCGGAGAAAGCCAAGGTGCCGGCAGTTACCGTGGTGCACATGATACTCGGCGGTTTTCTCGAACGTGTTTTCCGCCAGGCTGGTCAGAACGGGATGGCCGCACTTCGCGTAGATCCGGTTGAGGTCAACCGGCACGTAGCAGTCTGTACGGAAGGCTTTTCACCAATGGCTGCCTTCGGGGCACTTAAGATTCCAAGGGACGTCGGGTGGCTCCTGACGGATCGCTGTGGGGAGGAGGTAAGCTTGCCCGTTCATTGGATCGCCGGACCCAGCGGTGACCGCAAAATTCCAAGGTTCGACCCTGAGATCCTCGCTGACTTCAAGGACCGGTACATTCATCCGGCGCAGATCGCAGAGCGCTATGGCCTTCGGGTAGGGGAGGTTGTTGGGCGACTAAAGCGGCGAGGAATTCGTCCCGTATTACCCAGGGCCGAGATTGGTGTGGACTTCTACCGAGCCAGCATTCTCGAACTGGATCTCTTCACTTAACATAGGGGGCCCTTCTCGGCGCTTTGAACTCCAAATAAAAGGAAGTGAAATTTCAATCATACGAATTAGGAGACGGAATATTGACAGAAAATCGTAGTGCAGGAAAAACCGCTCGAGACATATCAGCAGCGCTTGCGGACTTATCAGGAGCGTGGACCAAGCAGGCCCGTGAGCTTACCGTGGCGTTGCAGGGCGTGCAAAAAAGAATAGAGGCGGATGCTAAAAAGATCCAAAAGGCATTCGAAAACGTGCGCGTTTCTTGGCAACCTATTTTCGCCGAGCATCAAAAGCACCAGAAAGCAAAGGACTCTCTCCGACAGGCACCAGGTCTCTTGCCTCATGCTACCACTCCTTGGGATCTCTTTGACGAAGACAAGCCTGACAAGTTCGGCCCCCTGGTTGCTGAGTTCTACGAAACAAACTGGGACACTGTCGAAGAGCAGTTTCAGCGCGACCTCCAAGATTACAATGTTGGTGAGGAGGCCAAGCGCGCCATGCACGACGCACTTAAGTGCCACCGGCATGGACTGTTTCGTTCAGTAGTTCTCACATTGCTTCCCTACGTTGAAATGGAGTTCAGAAAAGCTTTCGAAATTGAGGTCGGGGGGAATGCTGCAAGCCTGCAGGAGCTTCGAAACATAGTATGGAAGATGCCTGCAGGGATTGTTTTGAGCCATACGGCTCCCTTGGATTTACTCGAGATTTTGGACGCTCATCTATACGACAAGGTTAAGACGGCTGAGGCTCTGGCGCGGTTTGAAGCTGATGAAATTCCGAACCGGCACGCCGCGATACATGGCTTAATAGAATACAGCACGCATCAGAATAGTATAAACACTCTGATAGTCGCAGACTATGTTTTCTTTCTAATAAGCCAACTGAGAAAACATTCCGCAGAGTAGTTCTCAAGTCAGTAACGTTGTCAGGATATTGAGATCGACAGTTCACACGCCTTGGCCACCCTTCGGGGTGGCTTTTTATTTTTCGAAAAGTAAACTGGTTTCAATTCAAACAAATGCCTGTAAGCTTATGGCCGCTTTATGCTCGCATAATGGACAAGTCACTCGCCCGGTTTCACTTTCGGGTCTTATAAATCAATGGCTTAGTTTGTCTTGATGGCTAAGTTATGGTTGTTAGAACAGAGGCAGTTTGAAACGGCGGGCAATTCAGCGCCATTTCGGCTGATTTGTCTTCCACTTTCCAGGTCTATTTCTTCCACTGTGCGTTAAGTGATTGAAATTGATTACTTTGTAAAATGCCGATCCGAAAGGGTCGGCATCTTTCGTTGATGGCCTGGGAGCGAGGCACGGTGGTTGACGGAAGCTGTTAGATGTTCTCATAACGTTCTCATGGATCCGGATCCTCTCGATTAACCCAAGGCAGCCCCGCGCTGTCGCATGCTGGTCGCCAAGTTGTTGGTGAACCGGCTATGAGAGGACATCAAATGCCACGCATCAAATTCGCCGACGTGAGTTTCCCGGACCCGAATTCCCCGTCGGTCTTTGACATTGAACATCGGTTGAAACAGCACCTGATCAATTTCCGAGAGCAGATGGGCAAATGCAAACCAGACAATCAAATCTCTGACCGAGATCGGCGCAACATCCAGCGCAAAATAGCAGCCTACAAGGATGCGGTGTCTCGTAGGTCGGGCATGGGCCATCTTGCTGACAAAGACCGCCAAAGGCTGGAAGTGTTCCGCCACGGCGCAGAACTAATTTCTGTCGAATCCGAACACCGCGCCGATGAGATTGCTTCCTCCATCCATTCCGAGATGCCCTGGATGGCAGAAGCAACGGCGAGGATCTGGCAGGACATGCGCGCCTCTGTGCGCAACGGTGATCTGGCACCACGGTTGAAACCTCTGCTCTTGGTCGGGCCACCTGGCATCGGGAAAACTTTTTGGGCCCGCGCCTTGGCGCAGCATTTGATGGTGCCGACGTCAGTGATTGAAGCTACCGGCGAACCCGCGTCATTCTCCGTGACTGGTTCGCAACGTGGTTGGGGATCTGCAGGGCCAGGCAAGCCCTTGGAATCCATCATGGCCAGCGGTGTCGCGAACCCGGTTATCGTGGTTGATGAGATTGAGAAAGCTGGCACGGTCGAGTCCCTTAGAGGGCAACGGTTTAATTTGTCCGAAGGTCTCTTGCCATTTCTCGAGCGCTCTACGGCCGCGCAGTGGTCTTGCCCCTATTTCCGCGTATCTTTTGATATGTCTTGGATAACATGGGTCATGACCGCAAACAGCGTGGACGGGTTGCCAGCACCGTTTCTTAGCCGCTGCCCGCCCTTAAAACTCTCGCCTCTTTCGATGGAGCACCTGCTTGGATTTGCGGATCGGTCGGGCACTGAGCGGAACCTCCCTCCCGAAGCAGTTGGTGCGGTTAAGGATGTCATCGAGGCCATCAAGGCTCCGCAGCTCATAAGCCTACGATCAGTCGCGAGAATGCTGGATTCTGTCGAGCAGGTGATCAACCGACCGCCATTACATTGAGTAAGAGAAGCCGGGCGAGAACAAAGAGAACTCGGCTCCCAAATAACCAGCTTGTATCGCTCTTTCCCAAAGGAGGCACTTCATGCCTTATAACGTTCGACGGTTACGTTCGCGAACCCAAGTTTCAACTCTCAACCGCTCCGGCGCCGGCTCATGTCCATACGATATGGTCGGGACATTTTTACTTCATCATGGTTGGGTTCCAAGAACCTCAGAAGGCACGTCCGCCTATTCAGAAATTTACTCAATCACCCGCTTGGGGGCGGTAGGACGATCAGCATCTCGCAGGTGGATGCGATTGGTTTCGGACGGGTTCAAGAGTGCTTTAGGACCTGTGGGTATTGGTTCGAAAAATCGCAGGCCAGCGAAGTTTGAACACAGTGTCCGCGGTCAGGCTAGTGGCGGACTGCCGGCGCGGCTGAAGCTCCATGCTAGGCATTCGGTTCTGCGAAAGGTATCCAATGCCCTTCGGGTGCGCATCAATCCGAGCATGGATGAGCTTGGACCGTATGTCGTCATCGACGATGTGACATCAGCGGACGTTTTGATCATTGCGCAGATATTGGAGGATTGAAGAGCAACAAACTCCGACAGAGGGGGCGGGAAGCAGTCGTTCGCTACGGTCTGGGCCAAAGTCCGCTATGCGGACTAAACGGACCTTCGTGGGAAGTGGACCAATGTCCGGTCCAGCGAACCGTTCCAAAAAGGGTTGCCCTTTTTTAAGTTGACCTCACCCGAGAAGGCATAATCGCTTGGACGCAAGCTAAGCAGAGCGCTGCTGCGGTCTGGTGTGCGAGAAACGTGGTAATTGTAAGTCTCGTCGAACAGATTTTAAGTGGGCAATTTCTATGCTAAATGCTTGAGAGGCCGCCATGAGTGTGGATAGTTGAGTAGCGCAGAGCCGTGCGCATGCGTTTGGAAATTAGATCATCTATGATGAAGCAGCACGACTTTCAAAATGATATCGATGCGATTGCGCGCAGCAAAGCCGTCCCTACTTTGCTTGAAACAGTTCAGCTGGCGACCGGGATGGGGTTTACAGCCATCGCTCGGGTCACAACATCGCGTTGGGTGACTTGCCGGGCAGTAGATAATATATCTTTCGGGCTTACACCGGGCGATGAACTGGACGTGGAAAGCACGCTTTGCCACGAGGTCAGGCAATATGACCGCGAGATTGTCATCGACGACGTTCACGATGATCCGAACTACGCCAACCACCACTGCCCTGCCCGATATGGATTCCGCAGCTATATATCGGTCCCGATACGCCGCGCTGATGGGTCGTTTTTCGGCACACTTTGCGCCATCGATCCAGAGCCTCACAAATTGAATGACGACCGCATACTTTCGATGTTTCGGCTCTTTGCAAAGTTGGTCGGCGAAAGCCTCGATGCTGATGAAGCACTCTCGCAGAGCCAAACTGAACTGACACACGAACGCGAGCTTGCTGGCGTGCAGGAACAGTTCATCGCCATTTTGGCACATGATCTGCGTAACCCGATCAATGCACTGAAATCTGGTTTGCGGTTGATCGAGCAAGGCAACATCGACGGCCGCGGTAAGGATCTTGTTGGCTTGATGCGGGCATCGGTAAATCGCATGGGCCTGCTGATCGAGAACCTACTGGATCAGGCTCGCAATCGAAGTGGTGCCGGGATCGTCATTGAGCGCGTTCGGACCGATGACCTTGGCGCATCTCTGAACCAGATCATAGCTGAACTCCAGGCTGTCGCGCCTAACCAACCAATCGAGGTTGACGTCGACCTGCCTGTCCCGGTTTACTGCGACCCGCCGCGCGTGTCGCAACTCTTTTCAAACCTACTCGCAAACGCAATAACTCATGGTGCGCAAGGGTCGCCTATTAAGGTCAAAGCCCGTGCTACCAAGGATAGTTTCACGCTCTCCGTCGCTAACGGGGGTGAGAGGATCACCGACGACAAGATGCCGACCCTTTTCATGCCGTTCGAGCGGGGTGATGATCGCCCAAGCCGCGAGGGGCTGGGCTTGGGGCTCTTCATCGCCTCCGAGATCGCAAAAGGCCACGATGGCACATTGAAGGTCCAATCTGACCACGTGGAAACGGTATTCACTTTCAAGATGCCGAACACTTAGGCTCATTCAACTGCGGATGTTCTACAAACCCTCCTCGGCATACCCGCATAAAGCCCAGTTATCTGCTGCCACGAACTTCGTTCATAACTGAATCGGTCATCAATAGACTTTGCCTTCACCTCAATGGCAGAAATTAACTGCGCTGCAGGAATTCGGTAGAGGGCTCACTCTGGAAGTTTGCCGCACCACACCCCAAAATTCGCACTGCGGACAAAGCCGCCTTTAGGATTCGCGATACCAATGGCGGCTTTAGTTCGGCTTTAACCCCCGAAAAAAGTTTAAAGCGGTGGAAAACCGAATTTCCGTTGCAGGAGATCGACCGATGGTTCCAACACTCCTGTTTGTTATTTAGCATCGTCCTCCTGTCCACCAAGGCGACAAGTGGGGTGACGCATCATCTGACGATGGGACTCTGTTGCGAAAAGATCGCCTTAATGCGTCGGAAATTCACACCTGCTGCGTATAATCTACCAAAACGTGTAACCGCGTTAATTGTAAGAGGATCACCCCATGAAACGTCATCTCGCAGCACTCCTGATGTGCTCCACGATCGCCACCACCGCCACTGCTGAAACATTTTCCGCCGATGTATGGGCCGACAACTGGTTCGAGATGCGCGTGGATGGCGTGCAGGTGGCCGAGGACAGCGTGCCGATCACAACCGAACGCTCCTTTAACGCCGAAAGCTTCGAATTTGAGGCAGAGCGCCCCTTCACCATCGGCGTTGTCGCCAAGGATTTTAAAGAAAACAACACAGGTCTGGAATATATCGGCACCAACCGTCAGCAGATGGGCGACGGCGGGATCATCTTCCAGATCCGCAATGCCGCTGGCGAAACCGTCGCTGTCAGCGATGCGGGCTGGGCGTGTGAGGTGATCCATACCGCACCGTTCGACAAATCCTGCGAAAGCGAGAGTAATCCCGTCGTCGGTGAGGGTGCCTGTGGGTTTGAAGCATCCGACGAGCCAGAGGGTTGGGACACCGCAGAATTCGACGCCTCTGATTGGCTCGCCGCCAGCGTATTTTCTGCACAGGATGTCAGCCCGAAAGATGGTTACGACGACATCACATGGGACGACACCGCAAAGCTGATCTGGGGCCCCGATCTTGAACAAAGCAACACGGTTTTGTGCCGCCTGACCGTCAATTAATTGCCAGACTGAAAGACATCCCCATGAACAGACTTATCAAATGCACCGCAGCACCACTGTTGCTGGTTGTCGCGACGCCTGTGTTTGCCCACGAAGACCACTGCGCCGCTGTGACGGCCTCCGTTGAAGATGCCGGATTTTCCGACAGCGTCACGGTAACCTGCACAGACGATCACGCGACGCTGACGTCTGACACCTTCCCCGATCATGAATTGATGACAGGGATCGTTGGTACTAATGAACAAATCCCAGTGCCGGCTGAATACGGCGCGCCGATCATCCTGGCCCCGGAATTTAGCGGCACGCCCCTGACGCGGGATGCCGCCCTTGGCGTGGCGGTGAACGGTGTGCCAATCTATGACTACACTGGCGGCGGCGAGATGAGCGAGGCCGATCTGGCCCACCACCAAGCACAACATGACACGTTGCAAACCGGCCAGCTGGACGTCTGCGGTGGCCATGCAGGGCGCGGGGATGATTACCATTACCACGTCGCGCCGACCTGCATGATGGATGCGATGAACAACGCGGGCGAAGACGATGCCATCATCGGCTGGGCTTTTGACGGCTTCCCGATTTACGGCGACAACAATCCCGACGGAACCATCATCGCAGAGGGCGCGCTTGACGTGTGTAACGGGCAGCCAGGCGATGATTTTGGCTATCGCTATCACACATCCAAAGACGCGCCCTATATCGTGCAGTGCCTCATGGGTGTGGTCACCGATTTTGAAAAATTGCCGCGCGTTCGCCCGATGACGGCGGTGTCCGGCGACGGAGCAGAACCGGGTCGCCCCCCACAGGGCGGCGTTGACGATCTGGTCATGACGCGAAACGAGGATGGCTCCGCGAGCATGGATTACAGCTATCAAGGGCAGGACTATTACATCCGCTACGCGCCGTCCGGCACTGAAAATTGCTATGACTACACCACCAGCACAGTCACCAACGGTGGCGATGTCATGGCAGGTGAGTTCTGCCGATGACCTCTAATATCCGCACTCTTGCGATCACGCTTGCCTGTTTCGCCATTGGCGGCATTGCCAACGCGCAAGGCGACTTTACGCTCACCAGCCCCACCATCAATGATGGTGGGGACCTGCCATTGGATTTTAAATGCACCCGTGACGGGGGCGCGGCCCTCACGCCAGGATTGCAGTGGTCCGATGCACCCATCGGCACCGAAAGTTTCGCCGTGATCATGCACCATTATCCCCAGAACACGACCGAAGGCGTTGATGACCCAAGCCAATACTGGCTGCTGTGGGATATTCCGGCCACGACGACCGATCTGCCCGCGGGTAACCCGAACTCCGTTGGCCATGAAGGAGCGGATAAAGACCGCAACATAACGGGCTACACCCCCCCATGCTCCCCACCCGGCGCGCGCCATGAATATATGATCACGGTCTTTGCGCTCGATGCGGTGCCCGAACTGCCAAAACAAGACGACATTTCGATCAACTGGGCCGAAATGTCCGACGCAATCGACGAACACATCATCGCTTCGTCGTCGATTTCATTCTGGAATTGACCCATCATTTTGCAGGGTCGGCTTTAGCCCGAAATTTCGAGTTCCTGTTTGAAGTTCGCGCCAGACCGGACATTGATGCGCGCCGCAGCATTGTTCACTCTGGGCTTCAAGCGGACCTTTGCCGCGCTCACCACGAAGGGCCGCTAAGGGCCGATAGCGAATACATGCATCGCGGTGGGGGCCCCCGAGTTGGCTCGCGCCGGCCGCTGTAATCTCCGGGCTGCATTTTAACTGGGCGCATATAGATTCCGGCGCAGCAGATGGGTTGGGCCGATCCCGCTTAGAATTCAGCGTATTCCATACAGCCTTCTCGCTGCGGTTCTGCTCGATAGGTTGCGCCACTCTTTGTTGCGGGACCAGACGTCGGCATAGCCAGTGTGGTCCTCGTGCTGGGTATGCGGCCAATCACTGCCCCAGACAACGTGACTGTCGGGCAGTACACCCAGTAGTTCGCTGGCATGGAACGTGATGTCGAATGGGATGCGGTAGTGCGCGGCGAACTTGAAATACAGCGCGCTTCGGTCATACATCTCGGCAACCGCTCGGATCATCGGATCGTTGTGCGGGTCCGGGTCAGACGGTAGACCGAAATGGTCGATCACCAGGTTTACCCCCTGGTCTGCGAGCGCAGGAAGGACCGGTGCGAGGCGCGGGCCTTCAAGGTGAAGCTCGAGGTGCAGGTTCCGGTCTCTCAATTTTGCCAAAAATCGCTGTGTTGGGGGCGCGTTTAGGTGGGGGATTACCGCGCCACGGACGAGATTCCAGCGAACCCCGCGCATTCCAGCGTGCGCGAGGCGGTCCAGTTCCTCGTCGGATACGTCCATGGGGACAACACCAACTCCCGCGAAGCGCGAACGGTCCAATTTTGAAAGTGCTGCGCACATCTCCGAATTGTCGGTTCCAAGGAAGCTGACCTGCACGATGACGCCGCCTTGTAGCTTATGTGTTTCCTGATGGCCCAGCCAATCCGCCAATGGCGCCGGTCGGGCAGGGACGTACCGCGCCCCGTCGACGGCAGTGGTCGTTTCATACACATGCGCATGGCAGTCGAACTGGATCATAATGTGCTCCTTGGCTAATTCATATATATGACCAGTTGACTGAATGGGTCAATATCCATTAAGCTATTCTTGGGAGGACGACAATGAGCACCAGATTCGCTATAGCTGACGCACGGTTGCCAGCCTATGCGCGGTTGCGCGACACCTTGACGGCGCGCATTGCTGCGGGCGACTGGACGCCCGACCAGCCGATCCCTTCGGAGGCGCGTCTGGCGCGAGAATTCGACGTCTCTGTAGGCACGGTGCGCAAGGCGGTAGACGGACTGGTGGGAGAGGGCCTTCTGGAGCGGCGCCAAGGGTCGGGTACCTACGTGCGTGCGCCGTCCTTTAATGCCACCCTGTTCCGCTTCTTCCCAATGCGTGAGGGCAACGGTGAGCCGATGACAATCCCGCAGAGCAAAATGATCAAGCGCAGCTTAGCAGAAGCGTCCGCAGAGGCTGCCGGGGCGCTTGGCACAAAGGATGTGATAAAGATTGTGCGTCTGCGCAGCTTGGCCGATCAGCCGGTACTGTTCGAAGAGATCTACATTCCCAAAGCGCGGTTTTCTGGCTTCGAAGCCCTGCCGGACACCGCTTTCGGACCGCTGCTTTATCCTACCTATTTCGAGCATTTCGGCGTGCTGGTGAAACGCGCGACAGACGAAGTGTCGTTCGGGCGTGCCTCCGACGCAGTGGCGCAACAACTGCGCATCCGTACGAATGATCCTCTGGCAATAATATGTCGCACAGCCTTCGACATCGAGGGCAAGCCCGTCGAATGGCGCATCGCCAGCGGAAATGCCGAGGGCTTCCGCTATCGCAGCGAAATCAATTGACGACTTCAATTTCAAGGGAGAGAGACCATGATGATTAAGACAACTTTGCTCGGACTGTCCGCCGCCGCGGCGCTGGCCGCCCCCGCACTGGCAGAATACCCAGAACGTGCCATTGAACTGACCATACCAGCCGGCGCCGGCGGGGGCACCGACACCAGCGCCCGTAAATTGGCGATCCTTTTGGAGGAAAAGCTCGGTACCTCGATCGCGATCCTGAACGTGGGCGGCGGCGGCGGATCGGTCGGGGCCTCGCAGTTCATGCAGGCCAAGCCGGACGGCTATTCGCTGTTTGCCACTTGGAACAGCCCCCTGACCACCGTGCCGCAGGTTCAGAACGTGGCCTATTCGCTCGACAGCTTCACGCCCATCGCCTCGACCTCGGAGACCGCCTATACGCTCTGCGTGAAGTCCGATTTCCCGGCCACCACGGGCGAGGAATTCCTCGCCGAACTGGAGGCCAACCCGGGCAAGTACACCTATGGCAATGACGGCATCGGCGGCACCATGCAGCTGGCGGCCGAGCGGATTTTCCAGGCAAAGGGGATCGACGCCATCGCCATCCCCTTCGGCGGCGCAGGCGAGACGTTGCAGAACTTCCTCGGCGGTCACGTGGACATCTACGGCGGCTCGATCTCAACCGTTCTTCCTTACGTCGAGAACGGTGAGGCCAAATGTCCGCTGGTGACGTCCGCCGCCGACGTGCCGGCCCTGACGGGTGCCTCTGGGCTCGAGGCGCTGGGGCTTGGCGACAAGGAAACGCTTCTGTGGCGTACCATTCTCGGGCCGAAAGGTCTCGATCAGGCCATCATCGACAAGCTGGCCAACGTGATTGACGAGGCGGTCAACGACCCGTCCTATGTCGAGTTCCTGGCCACAAAGGGCGAAGTGCCCAACGTGGTCAAGGGCGAAGAGCTGAGCGCACGGCTGCAGGCCGAATACGACGCGCTGGCCGAAGTCTCCAAGAACCTCGGGCTCTGAGCCATGGAGAAGCGTCAGGATATCGTGCTCGGTCTGCTCTTTGCCGGCCTCGGCATTGCCGCGGCCTGGAAGGCGACCGATTACACCGGGGCCAGCGGGAATTACCCGATGGTGCTCGGCCTGATCCTGGCGCTTCTTGGCGGAGCCGTGACGGTCAAGGCCCTCCGCTCAGGCCGTAACGAGCCGCGGGCGCTGATAAGCGCGCCCACGCAAATGTTCATCGCGGCGGTACTCTCGACGATCTACGTGGCGTTGGTTGTGCCATTGGGCTTTTACACCGCGTCCTTTCTTTTAATGCTGGCCCTGCCGGTGGCACTTGGTTTTCGGCAGGGGATCTATGCGCTGATCGTGGCGCTGGTGTTCATGATCCTGATTTACCTCGTCTTCTCATTGCTGTTGGAAAAGCCGCTACCGCGTGAAGCCCTCCTATTCATCTTCGCACCCGGAGCCTGATATGGAATTTTACACCAATGCATTGGCCCAAGTTCTGACCTTCGGACCGCTGACAGCAATGATCGGTGCCACGCTGCTGGGCGTATTTATCGGCGCTCTGCCGGGGCTTAACCCGGTGATGGCTATCGCGCTCCTGTTGCCC
The DNA here is from genome assembly GCF_038900015.1 of Sulfitobacter sp. AS92. Lineage (NCBI taxonomy): Bacteria > Pseudomonadati > Pseudomonadota > Alphaproteobacteria > Rhodobacterales > Roseobacteraceae > Sulfitobacter > Sulfitobacter sp. AS92. The sequence continues at coordinate 14,614 of NZ_JBBMQL010000007.1, read as the reverse complement.
CTGACCTATTCGATGGATCCGCTGGTGGCACTGGCCATGGTAGCAGGCATCTACAACGGCTCGATGTACGGCGGCGCAATCCCGGCGATCCTGCTGCGCATTCCCGGCACTCCGGCCTCAATCGCCACCACCTTTGACGGCTTCCCGATGGCCGACAAAGGCGAGGCCGCGAAAGCGCTGAAGATTGCTTGTTGGTCCTCCGCTGTTGGGGGCATCGCCAGCGCGATCGCTTTGATGACCGTCGGACCACTATTGGCAAGAGTAACCTTATACTTCGGCCCCGCCGAATATTTCTGGATCGCGATCTTCGGCATGGCATCAGTCGGCGTCATGGTCGGTTCCGACCCGGTCAAGGGGATCATGGCTGCCGTGCTCGGTCTGCTGATCGGCACGATGGGGATCGACAACCTTTCAGGCCAAGCGCGGTTTACCTTCGGCCAAACCTGGCTTTTGGGTGGGCTCGACCTGATCGTGGTGCTGGTGGGGCTTTATGCTCTGCCGCCGGTCCTGCAATTGGCTGAAAAGGCCGACCTCAAGGGGCTATCTGCCGCGCAACTTAAGCTGACCGATGTGCCTTTCAAACCCGGCGAACGCCGTGCATTGATCCCGACTTGGCTGCGCTCCTCGGGCATCGGCATAGGTGTCGGCATCCTGCCAGGCGCGGGCGGCAACATCGCGGCCTTTCTCAGCTACAACGCCGCCAAGAACGCCTCGGACAATCCGTCGAGTTTCGGCAAAGGTAACCCGCAGGGCGTAGCCGCGGCGGAATGTGGCAACAACGCCGACAACGCCGCGTCGATGATCCCGGCGCTGGCGCTCGGCATCCCCGGCAACGTTGTCGCGGCGCTGGTGCTGAGCGCGTTGACCATCCATGGGCTGCAACCCGGCCCGCAACTGTTCCACCAGAACCCGGTGCTGGTCGGCGGTTTCATGATGGAGATGCTCCTAACTTCGGTCTTGATCTTCGCTCTCGGAGGGGCCGTCGCCACTCGCGTCTTTGCCCAGTTCCAGCGGCTGCCTGGGGTGCTTCTGGTACCGTCAATCCTCATCCTGATGTGCGTGGGCGTCTATGTTATCAACGGCCGCCCTGTCGACCTCTGGGTGATGCTCGCCGCAGGCCTCGTGGGGTATTTCCTGGAGAAGGTGAACGTTCCGCTGGCACCGATTATCCTTGGTATGATCTTAGGCCCGATGGCCGAACAAAGCGTCCGGCGCGCCCTGCTGATCAGCCGTGGCGACGTCACCGACCTGCTGACTCGCCCGATCTCTGCGACGCTCGCCATCGCCACTCTCCTCGTGATCGTCTGGCCCATCGCTAAAGTCATGCGGCGTCGGCGTGACGCGCGAGAGGCTTGAGTCGCGGGATTTTTGCTCTGATAAATCGAACGCACTGATCTTCGGCCGCGTGATACCGGAAGGAGCCACGCGGGTTCATAACCCTGCAGATGACTGCAGAGCCGCACTGCACCTATCCACCTCGGCGCCAATTGTCTTTTTAAGGTGGCTTGTTCTGCGCGTTCTCGCTGAGAAATGTTGCGGCTGCGTTGTGCGGCAAAAAAGACTCGGAAGCTGACTTTCGCCGCGCAAGTCACGAACGGCAGGTGTGGGCCGTGAGTGGCGGTCTTCACTGCGAGCCGAAAGTACCCCTTGCTGCATTTGGACCAGAGTCCACCCACGCAGATATTTCTCTCCTCCGCACCGGCGGCCGGTCTGACCAAAATTCAAAGTATCGACGGGCGAGCTACCTTCGTATCACTTTGGACGGCTCGGCCGAGACCATTCGAATCTTGTGATCAGTTCGAGCCTCCGTTCGAATCATTGTGATGCAAGTTTGTAGAGCGCCCCTAAAGCGAGAACACCACACAGGCCTTGAAGAATTGAAATAAAATGTGATCGAAAGGCCAGAATAATGGCATGTTTTTTTCGAGGTTCGTCAGAATGAATCGGATTTACAAAAAAAATTTCTTGTATTTAACCGCCCATTCTGGGGAACGTTTGAACAAACGGACACGCTAATATTCCCCAGAGAAAATTCTAACGAATCCATCGGTTTGCCTAACCCGTTTGGTCTAATGCATTTATACGAATCTGCTCGTTTTGGTGATTCGAATGGGGGTCTCAAAAAATGCTGTCAAGGGGGTTTGACCTGCCGAGAACTGATAACTTGTCAAACCTCACTTATTCTGGGATTCTCTCCGCCATTATTGAAAACAATACGGGACAAACAAAAAAACGCGTGAACTGCAGCAACAGTCCACGCGCTTATCCGAACCGCCGAAGGCGACTCTCTTGAACCGCCAGTGTGCCATTTTACACTGTCTCCCACAAGTTCCTTCGGCAACTCTATTGAATCAAAGGGCCCGAACGCCGCACTTAACCTGCGGCGAACGATCCCTCATGCCGAAAGAAAACCTATGGATACTCCAAACACGGTTGGCGACTTGAAGTTACCAGCCTTCTCAATTGCGGAGCGGCAACCCCCTGTTTCGTCACGAGGGCACGCGAATGGCCAACTCGCCGTTGGACGCCACGGTGAGCGACGCGGCCTCCACGTTGAATCCGATCTCGAGTTTAAATGGGCGAGCGTCTTAGATGCGGACCCTGTTGTTGTTTGCTTAAGAGAACAGGTGAGGGTCGAATGGGGCGACGGCTCTAAAACTCGAACGCATTTCTTTGATTTCGTCGCGACATTCATTTCGGGAAAATCGATTGCGATGATCGTGAAGCCATTGCGCCGAGCGACAAAGCCCAAATTCCAATCGGAAGTTCAGCTTATTGCGCGGTGCGCAGTGCAGTCTGGCTTCGTCGATGAAGTCCGCGTTTTGACTGAGGACGGCTTAGATGATACTCGCGTTCGAAATGCTCGTTTCTTGAGGAGTGTCCGCGAAGTTGATGTCGTTGCAGACACAAATGCTCGAGCAGTTGCCGCGCAGCTCTTGGGCTGTGTGAGCCTTGCTGATTTGACGGCGAAGATTGGATTGGGATGCCGTGGCTTTCGGGCTCTTGTTAGGCTTATCGGCGAAGGAGTGCTGAGCTGCAATACACATGAGTTGATCTGCCCTTCCACACTCGTTCAGAGAGGTAAAGGGTATGGGAAAGCATGAAAATTTTGCCCCGCGTGGAAAGGTTTACTTTGGAACATTCGACCGTGTCACCATTGGAGGAGTTGCATTTAATGTGTCGATGTCGAACTCAGAAGGCTACCTGCTCAAAACTGAAGACGCCGACGGTCTGACACAATTGTTTCCCTACCGCGATCTGTCAGCGCATAGCGAAGCGGGGAACATTAAAGTGGAAAGAGACTTCTACGCTCCTGCCGCGGCTGCGCTCAAAGGCCGACATACTGAGTTCGATTTAAGGCGGCTTCAAAAGAAACACCTTGAAAAAGTAGGGGTTCGGCTGAGCTACTCTTTTGCGGTGGAGGAACTCTACGGAAACGGTGAGCTCCAACTTACTTATGAATCGATCGGCAAGGCATTTCCTCAGCTTAAATCGAAAGCGAACGTGGCATTTCGAGACTTCATTCTGACGCATGTTAGCAATAAGAAGACTTACGGCGGAGGGACTTGCATCGGAATTGCTGATGCGAGTTCGACTTCTGTCTTAAAGTGGTTCAAAGCGTATCGTGATGGTGGAATTGCAGGCTTAGTCGACGGCAGGTGGAAATCTGGCCGAAAGGGGGGCCGGTTATGCCCTGAGACCGAAGCACTGCTGCAAAAGTGTGTAGCGGGTTACCTCCATCCAGACTCTCCGACTAAGCGTGCCGTGGTTGCCGATACTATTGAGATTTTCAGGCGCGAAAACCGCGTCCGAGAAAGAGCGAGGCAGTCGCAGCTACCTATTCCGTCAGGGAATACTATTCGTGCACGCCTCCGGGAGTTCACACCATTCGAAGTGACCTTGCATCGAAAAGGTGAGGACGCTGCGAGGAAGGAATTCTTTCCTGTCGGCAACGGGCTTCAACTCGGGCGTCTTCTCGAGCGGGTGGAAATGGACGGCTGGACCGTTGATTTGATGACAATCGCCAAGTCCACACGGCTATTGGAAAAATTGGCTCCAGAGCTTGTCCGGGAGATGGAGCTCGACGGTGGGAAGAAGCGCTGGCACTTGATCGGTGCAATCTGCTGCACGACCCGATGTTTGGTGGGTGTCACGTTGTCGAAGTCCGAAAACGTTTCGGCCGCGATCGACTGCTTGCAAATGATCATGCGCGATAAAGGGCATCATGCTGACGCGGTGGGCGCACTGTCGCCATGGCACATGCATGGCATTCCTGACGTGCTGGTAACTGACAATGGAAGCGCTTTCGCAAACTATCGATTTATTGCCGCTGCTAAATTTACTGCTCTTGACCTGATGCGCGCCCCGGCAGGATTGCCACAGCTCAGAGGCACGATGGAGCGCGTGCTTGAAACAACCTCGACTAATCTGGTGGGCCGGCTTTCAGGTCGCACGTTTTCCGACGTTGTCCAGCGTGGGGATTATCCTTCCGAAGCGAGAGCGGTGAATACCGTGGAAGACTTTGCAACAATGCTGGTGCGCTGGGTTGTGGATGTTTACCACAATACTCCGCATGAGGGATTGGGCGGCGAAACACCCTTTGAATGTTGGGAACGGCTTTCCAATCTTTATGGGGTTCGACCGCGACCTGACTTGCGAACCCAACGTATCGCGTTTGGCGTCGAACTCGAACGGAAGATCAATAAATCCGGCCTCACTGTCTTAGGCGTTTCTTACAGAAGCGAGCGGCTGGGAAGTCATTTCCGGCAAATGGGTTCGTGTTCTCTGCAAGTGCGTTGGTTGCCGGAAAACATCGGTGCGATCGAAGTGTCGCTCAATGATGAATGGGTGGCTGTGGAGGCGGTCTTGCCTGAGTTCCAGGGGCGGACTGCACGCGACTGGACCCTTTGCAGAAACCTGATCCGTCGGGGAGATCCAAATGCTCGCGAAATCGCCAGATCAGTCGTTGCCGCCGCTTTCGAGGAAATCGATCGCATGAACGCGGCGGCCGGCCAAAAAGCGGGCATCCTTTCGGAGCAGTGGACCAAGGATGGGATAGCGCGCTTCGAACAAGACCTGGGGATTGGTTTTTTTGCGGGAACGAGGAATGCCTCGCAGAAGACCGCTTCTCAATATGGAACCCTCATCGATGTCGGACCTCCAAGCGATCCAGGAATTGGGCGTCATAAGGCTGAACAGCTCGATGCCCTCTCCTCGGAGCCTAAAAAGAACGATTGGAAGTTTTGACCAATGACAACGCAAGCAAGCATCGTCACGTTGGCGTCAATTGAGCGAGCTATACAGCAGCTATCCGCAATTCATGTCGAGACGCAGCGCGATGACCAAACTCGAACAGCGTTCAACCGGTTGTTTTTCGGCGAAGGAACCGGTTTTGCCCCTCGGTTCTTTGCCGAAGGGCAAGAAACTCGGGGTGTCGCAATCGTAGGCGCGCCAGGCAGCGGTAAAACCGCACTCGTTAGTCATATTCTGTCCGGGCACCCTAACCTGCACTTTAAGGGTGAGCTCGGTGTCACGAAATGTCTTCAGGTTACTGTCCCCAGCCCAGCAACATTGAAAAGCGTTGGCCTGGAACTGCTCAAAGCACTGGGCTATCCGCAGGTATCCGAAAGAAGAGAACGGTGGGCGATTTGGGAAATGGTCAAGCACCGTCTCAGTGTTCTCGGAATAAAGGTGCTTTGGATCGACGAGGCGCACGATATTTATAACGCAGGAAATGTGCGAGAGAAGGAGGATCTGCTCAAGACACTCAAGTCTCTCATGCAAGGCCCCCAAGCGATCGTGGTGGTCCTGTGCGGCACAGAGCCTGTCGCCGAACTGTTGAGATCTGATCATCAAGTTGCGAGGCGTTTCTCACAAGTCCGGCTGCCGCCGATCTCGTTTGCAAGCGATGGCGACGGGTTAATGAATCTGATCAGGTCCTATGCCGACCGCGTTGAGCTTGGAGTCGAGATCGATCCAGACCTCACTCAATGCCTTCTGCATGCTGCCCGCGATCAGTTTGGCATGGCTATCGAGATCGCAATTGGCGCTATTGAAACGGCGCTAAGGTCTCATCGACCTTCGCTCACTCGGCAAGACTTCATCGACTATTGGTTTATGCAAGAGAGCTGTCCACTCGACGAGAATGTGTTCGCAACGGGAAACTATTCAGCGTGGGAAGATCGGGAGGTCCGTGGCAATAGAGACGCCTCAGGCAATGGGAGGCGGCGTTGAGTGGTATCCTTGTGCCGCAGGTTTCTCTGCAAGAAGATGAGAGCGCTGTTTCCTGGGCAATTCGCACTGCGCGACACCATGTCGACCTCAACCTTCCGGAGTTCCTCCACGATCTGCAGCTTCCGCTGCCAGATTTGCTCTCAGGTAAGCGGTCAGCAATGTCGACCCTTTCAGCTGTTACCGGGATTAATTGCGAAACACTGATCGCCCACCAACCTGAACGCTTGCAGGCCCGCCAATATGGGTTTCGTGGGCATAAGTTCTCAAGCAGTTTCTTGGGCGGAACTCGAACGGCCTATTGTCCTCGCTGTCTTCTTGAAGATGAGGGGCGGGGGGATGGACAGCGAATTGCGCGTTGGCTTTGGCTTTTTAAGGTGGTGAAGACGTGTGAAGTTCACGGCTGTGCCCTCCAATTCGCCGCTAAGACCGCGTGGTCTGATCAAATGCGCAATCTGCAGACCCTGGCTCCTGAAGCCCGAGATCTGCATCGGCTCGCGGATCAAAGTGAACAGCGATCGCCGTCCCCATTGCAGAACTACGTGCTTTGCCGGTTGCGAGGCAAACACACAGCGGAGCCATGGCTCAACAGTCAAGATATAGAGCAAGCGTTCCGAGTGTCGGAAATGGTCGGCGTTCTCGCGGGGTGGGGCTCAAAGCAGAAACTGGGCGGTTTCAATGACCGAGATTGGGAAGATGCGGGACGGTCGGGTTTTGCTGTTACCGCAGAAGGCGAACCAGGAATTCGGGCGGCCTTCTTCGACGTTCTTCGCAATATGGAACTTCGCCATGGGAGGGTTGGAGCTCACACCGTATTTGGGTTCTTCTACGAGTGGCTACAGTTCAACAAAACAGGGCGCGACCCGGGGCCGATCCGGACCATCTTGCGAGATTTCATTCTTGAGAACATGGCCGTATCGCCAGGAATGGATCTCCTTGGCGAGGAGGTCGTTAAAACGCGTCGTCACCATGCGCATTCCGTCGCGGTGAAATTCAATCTTCACCCCAAAACAGTTCATCGCGCGTTCGTCTCTCGAGGGCTGATCTCTTCCGAGGATCCCGATCGGATGACTGGTATGGACACCTGCGAGGCTGATGTAGCTGAAGAGTTGGCAGGAGAGCTTCAACGGGCGGTTCCTGTAGCGAAGTTGCCAGCTCGCATGAACGCTACACGACCCCAAGTAGACATGTTGCTTCGAGAGGGCTTCTTGAAGCCACTTGATGACGGCTCCCGCATCCTCACTTAGGTATTACGAGGCGTAGATGCCCGCGAGGTAGACCGGCTACTGGCACGCCTCACCAAGCGAGCAGTGTATGTCTCAAGAGCGACAGCGGGGCAGGTTCCAATACCCCAAGCGGCTCAAGAAGCGAAGAGATACTCAGGGGAGATCATGTGTTCCTTGCTTGCGGGTAACTTGCACAATGTTGAGATTGTCGAAGGCACGAAGGGCTATCTTGCGCTCCTGTTGGATCCCTCCGAAGTTCAATCGGTTCTGCCGCGTGATACTTCGCATTTGCCTCTGACCAAAAAGGCTGCGGCCGAGCAGCTGGGGGTGTCTCTGACCGCATTGGATCTTCTGCTCGGACTTAAAGGCAATACACCGTTAATCGAGTGGGTGGAGGATCGGCTCCCAGGGCCAATCAAGGTCCGAATTGAGCAGGCAGAAGTGAATAGTTTTAAGCGACAGTATGTGACACTTGGCGAACTGATCCAACGCGACGGAACCAACCATTGGGTTGTTACTGGCAAGCTCAGAGCTGCCGGGATCGACCCTGTTCAAGATCCAAAAGAGATAGGTGTCTATTTGTATGATCGATTGCGGGCCATCCCAGTTCCGCCTTAATAAATACCATAGGATCCAAAAGAAAAGCCGCGCTGATGCGCGGCTTTTTTCGTTCTTTCATCAGGGTGAGTTGCAACTTTATAGTGGTTGCAGTTGCAAGGTGCGTTCGCCTTTTATGGTAATGTCTTGCGTAAGTAATTGATACTACTTTGTCCGTCTTCGGGCGATTGCAGACTTTTGTTGGTTCTGACAGCAGTCCAAGGAGAAGCGTGCGCAGAGAAAACTTAAAAGCGTGCGCAAAACCTTGGAGGTGCTTGGGTTTCTACATCGCCTCAGTCACAAGCCGCTGAAAAAAATGGGAAAAAAGAGCCGCCTTCGCTCTTTTTCTTTTTTTCCGATGCAGTGAAGAGCGCTTAAAGGTCCGTCGGTATGTCTGAGCGCAGGTAGACATTCCCATACTCTTCCCCAAAGGGGGGAGAACGGGTTGACCGATTGGTGCCCTCACTTTGGAGGACAGCTTTTGCCAGCTCATGCCTAAGTACAGGGACATCGTGCGCGGAGTGAAATACCGTTCGTGGAAATACGCGGCATACTCATCGGTGATTTAGTACTGCAGGCAGTGAAACGAGAAGCGGGCGCACGATCCTCTAATAACGGTCCTGCTCGGCATCATACTTCGCAATTCAGCTGTACTGCCGAACCGGAATGGTTCGCTACGAAACTGTAAACAAGGAAGGCGGAGCATTCAGCCCCGCCCACCTCTTGGAGTTTATCCGCAGTCGTAACCGACTGCTGAGTCCACCTCCGCCCGGAGAAAGAGCTTTCCATAATCAATGCCATCAGGGCTGAACGGGTAAACGCCAGCGGCAGCAAGTAAGACGGACATCTGTTGCCAGGATCTTCCATGCGCTCTGGACATGGTCCGGTATGTGTAGAACTTCTCGTGGAACTGAACCGAGTCCAGCTCTGCGAAATACCGTTGCATGGCGCGGGTTCGGGGGTTCAGGATGGAGGTCGCCGTGGTATGTCCATTCGAGATAAGCCGGTTCAGAAATACCGGCTGCCCGATGCCCACGGTCTTTGCAAAAATCTCCAAAGACATGGCGGCCGGCCCATCATCTGAGAGAGCCGCCGAAACTTCGTCGTGATAGACGTAGATAGCCTTGTACCCATCGAAATCGGAATGATTCCCAACCCGTCGGACCCGGCCTTGCTGGATTGCCCTTACGATATCGCCAGTTCGGATCTTCAATCGTGCTGCAGATTTTGAGATGTGTTCCCAGCCGTGTTGAGCCTGTCGGAGAGGCTCGGCTCCGGCAAGCAGGCTGTCAATAAAGGCCTGCCCTTCCCGGGGATCCCAGATATTTTTCGTGGTGGTGTCTGCCAACTTCGGAGCAAGGACACCATCCTCTGAGAGCCGGTCGAACTGAGATCGTGACATGCCGAGACCTTCGGCAAAGGCCTTTGCTGGCAGCAGGGTCGTCAGTGAATCGAGCAGGGGCGCGGCAGCGTCCGCGTCGAACACTGCCCAAGCGTCGGGACGGGCGTCAATCAGGATCCCAGCGCTCTCGAGCATCTTCCGCATACGGCGTGGGTCGATCCCCGTTTCCCGGGAGGCCGAACGCACCGAATGTAACCGTCGCCTTTCCACCGGTTCCCCGAGCAGATCATCTCCGGCGTTGAGAGGCCAAGTTTCAAGCAGGTGATCCCGCAGGATGGCACGGAAGGGAGCATATTCAGGGACATCAGCGTAGTCTCGGGACAAACGGTCATATAGAACCGGATAAATTGCCTTTGGCCCCTGATGTGGATCTCCGGGTCGGTCCTGCAAGCGTTGCAAGGCGGTCGTGATAGACTTTGGACCATGCCGGGAGATCTCATATCCCATTTGTAGTAGCGCCCAGCGATCCTCCGGGTTGACGTCCGATGGCGCTGTGGTCTCATGACGCATGCGGGCACTTCCCAGTAAAAAACAGAAGGTGGAGGCTGCGTGCAGAGGATGCAGATCTAACCAGCCGTTTCCTGGCCCATTAACAAGCCTGGCTTCCAGCCACTTGTCGAAGTCCGTCAGTTCACGAATCTCGCGGTCAAACTCACCGGCAACAATGGCTGGCGCGATAGACCGGAATTGCGTCACGGTGTCATATCGCGCGAAGGGCTGGGTCTCCCGCCAGAGCGGGACAAGAGGGTGCTCATGCGCAAGGCAGATAGTCACGTGCGGAACCAGCCAGTGCCCGCGGATTGCCATCGAATGCTCTGGTGAACGTTCCGATGCACTGGCGTCCTGTTTCAGACAGATGGGACATCCCCGGATTTCAGGGCTGCGGATGGTTTTTGCAGGATAGATTTCGCCGCAAAGTTCATGGCGACGACCTTCAAGTTTTGTTCCCGACCAGTGTTGCAGGCACTCGTGATCAGTCCCGCCCAACAAGGCTAGTATCCTGATCATATCTTGTTCACCGTTCAGAATGCGCTGGAAGGGAATACCCAGTTCAAAGCCGAATTCCCGTAAGTCCACTTTATTTGCTGCCGCCAGCCTAGACATGTGGGAGAACGCGGTTTCCCGCGGGACGGAGGCTGTCCTGAGAGGAAGGGGCGCGACATTGATCATGAGTTGCTCTTATTGTTCGTTTCATCACCCAGTTATGCCACGTTTAGTCAACTGCAAGCTAATACCCTGTTTCAACGGCCGTCTTTCGTACAGCCGGATCCATAGCATCAACAATCAAGCTTCATTGGGGCTTTGTCAGTCGCATCCGAATGAGATCAAACCTCTCTACGTGAGATGGCCCAGGAACGGAGCGCAACGCGATGTCAACGTAGTCTCTGCCTCAAGTGACCAACACGAACGGCCCTCAGCGGACCTTCATGCTCGGCGCGGCGAATGACCGGTCAGAGCCCACTTTGACTCATGCTGCACGCTGCACGAATGTCCGCTGTTGTGAGGCTTTCAAAAACCTCCAATAACCACTTAGGTTTTGAACGGGGTTTTTGGCAGCGTCATATCGGATGATTATCACACGCTCCAAAAAGGAGCGTTTTTGGAAGGCCCTAAGGTCAGCTGTGCGGGACTTTACTGCCGCAGAAACCTTCGCTCCGGACGTCTGTTTTGAAAAGTGGATCTGTATGAAGCATCTATGGATACAGCCTTCCTGATTGACGAAAATATGGTAATTTAAGCTATGGCCAAATCAGTTCTGCTTCGCGGTTATCGCTATAGTGTCTACAATCGCATTGCGCGCGTGGCGCTGCACGAGAAGGATGTTGCCTACGATATTGAGGAGGTCGATCCCGTCGCGTCCAGTATCCCCAATGACTTTCTGGAACGGCAACCGTTTGGCCATGTGCCAGTCCTGAGCCACGGCACGTTCGATGTCTACGAGACGTCTGCGATCATTCGCTATGTAGACGTGGCTTTTGATGGGCCGTGCCTCGTGCCAAGCGCACCAGGACCTTTGGCCCGTGCCGCACAGGTCGTTTCTATCCTCGACAGCTATGGCTATCGCCCGATGGTCAGGCAGGTCTTTGCCCACAGAGTCTTTCGACCCGCATTAGGCGAGCGGGTCGATGAAGCCGAGGTGCTGGCAGGACTTGAAGCATCCGGGACGGTCTTGGCCGCGTTAAATACGATTGCGGCAGAGCGGCTGGTCCTTGATGGTCGCACCCTAACCATCGCAGATTGCCATCTCGCGCCGATGATTGCGTATTTCGCCCAAGCGCCGGAAGGCGCAGAAGCATTAAGCAATCAATCAGCTCTTTTCGAATGGTGGGAAAACGTATCGCAGCAACCAAGCATTCAGATGACCGATCCCGGTCTTCCATCAAGTTGAAATGTTTTTTCCGAAACCAATTGCTGCCCTTCAGGAACGCCTGATTTGCGGAACTATATCGGCAAAACCGGAGCAATTTTTTCCGAAGTCGCATCCAAGAATGAGAAGATCGAGTATCAACCGTTTGTTGAACGGCCCTGAAGGTCCTATGTGCGGGACCGAGCAAACAGTGATCAGCGCTGTTGGAATGCAAGTCGGATACCAAGTGCGCAATACAGGGTGCCCACCACTTTTCCTTGCCATCGCTGGATGGCCGGGTTGCTGTGCAAGGTTGCTCCAACAATGCCTGCGCCGACCGCTACTAAGAGCGTGGCAGCAGTCCCCACCACCACGAACAGCAGGCCAAGCACCAAGAGCTGCAGGGCTACATTTCCCTGAACGGGGGCAACAAACTGCGGCAGGAACGCTAAAAAGAACATGGCTGATTTCGGGTTCAGCACCTCAGCAAGACATGCCTGACGAAATGCTTTGCGTGGAGTGATCAGCGGCAAATCTGGCTGGCCCTGAAGAGGAGTCCGCTCGAAGATGCTATGGAGCCCGATGTAGATCAGATATCCAGCACCCAGCAACTTCACTGCCAGAAAAGCATGGGCAGACGCCATGACGATGGCCGACACCCCTATAACGGCCAGCAGAGTGTGGATTACATCTCCCAAGCCAATGCCGAAGCTCGTAGCTATTCCCGCTCGAGTCCCCGAGGTTGAGGCACGTGCCAAAGTCAGCAGGATCGACGGCCCCGGAAAGAAGACGAAGCCGACCAGCACTGCAAGGTAAGTCAGAAGCACAGTCATTTCGGGCATCGCCATCTCCTTTTTCACGCTTTGCAGATGCTAAGGGTTGGGGCAACCGTCCGTAAAGACCCGCTCCAGACATTCGCAGCATGTGCCAAAACTCGACCGTTTTCGGAAAGGGTTACCAAACCGGACATTGACGCACGCTGCGAGTCGCGCCGATGTCTGCTATAATGAGCAGAACCAATAGACTTCAACAACCACTTAGGTTTTGAACGGGATTTTCTGGGAGCCAAAAACTGAGCCCTTTTCGACCGTTCCAAAAACGAGCGTTTAGCCAAATACGATGCAGTCCATTGCTCACGGCGCAACCCTTGATTTCCGTCAACAAAGCACATATCTACACTTGACGTAAGGTTTAGAAGGTTGTGCGATGAGCGTTGACAATATGAAAATCGGAGACCTGGCTCGTAGAGCAGGGGTGAGTCAAAGAACCATCCACTACTACGAACGGCTCGGGTTGATTTCTCCGGTTGCGCGGGAAGGCGCATCGCATCGGCTTTATGAAGAAGAAGCATTCGCGCGGCTGGAAAAAATTGCGGCACTGAAGCGCCTCGGGTTGTCTCTCGAAGAGATACAGCAGGTGATCGACATGTATTTTGCTGATGCCGACACGCATCTACAAGGCAAGCAAAAGGTCATCGACATCCTGAAAGGGCAATTGAGCAAGGTCGATGTGCAACTCGGCGAGTTGTCGGAGTTTCGCCGGGATCTGATCCAGAACATCCAGCACATGGAACATCTATACGACGACGCGGTGCCCGACAAACGAGCCTGACGACTGTCGCAAATCTGCGCCGTGGTCCGACTTAAATCTACACTTAACGTAAGAAGGAAATAATATGTTACCCCGACATGTTCCAATTACAATGCTGCTCATGTTCACCGCGCTGATCGTGGTCGGGCAGCTCTATCTCACAATCCCGCTCACCAATGAAATAGCGGCGTTGTTTGCCGTCGAGCCTACAGCCGCCACGTGGGCGGCTACGGCGTTTGGTTTCGCTTATGCCATAGGCTTCCTGATTTGGGGTCCGCTTTCAGATAGGTTTGGGCGGCGGACCATTCTGGTGGGCGGGCTGGTCGCCATGACGGCAGTGACGGCCTTGCTTGGCCTTTCAGAAAGCTTCCCGATGTTCATGGCTGGCCGTGCCGCGCAAGGGTTTGTCGCAGCGAGCTTCCCTCCTGTGGCTCTGTCCATTGTGAACGAGGCCTTGCCCCCGTCCCGGCGTCCCCTTGGCGTCTCCCTCATCAGCTTTTCTTTCCTCGCAGCCGCGCCACTGGCACAATTCGCAGCTGTCGGTGTGCCAGTCTCGCCGACAGCCTTCATGCTCGGCATCGCGCCTCTCTATCTGGTCATGGCGGCGGGGCTGTTCCTCGTTCTTCCGGCAAAAAACGCCATGCCAGTCACGTCGCCTCAAGGTAGGCCGCAGGACCGCCATGACGGCACGCTGTTCGGTAACCCGGTCGCCATCGCCGGTTGGGGTGCGGCTCTGACGGTCCTTTTCGGCTTCGTGATCTTTCAAGCCGGAACAACAATGGGAATCGGAACTGACTTTGACCCACAGATCGTTCGTCTTATAGGGCTGCCACCGCTTGCGCTAAGCCTGTTCGCTGCACCAATCTCAAAACGCTTCGGTGCGCCGGTGACGGCACGAACCGGCTTGATCCTCAGCGCCACCGGTCTCGCAATATCGGCCATTGGCGGCAACATGATCGCGCTTGGAGCCATTTGCGTCTCCGGAGGCGTCGGCCTCGCCGTGCCCGGCCTGATCGCCACCTTGTCCAGTGCGGCGTCCGATTCCAATCGCGGTCTGACACTCTCGCTCTACACATTTTCACTGTTCGTCGGGGCCAGTTTGGCCTCGCCAGTCGCTGCGGCGCTTGCTCCGGCAGGAGCGGCATTGCTTTACGGTTTGCCTGCCCTGTTGCTCTTGATCACAGCGGGTGGGCTCACCTTCTCTTTCGGTCGCGGCACGCC
>NZ_JBBMQL010000006.1:0-224508 GCF_038900015.1 Sulfitobacter sp. AS92 | reverse complement strand
AACTTTTCCGCTCACCGACGACGAGCCGCGACTTGTCGCCGAAGTCTCGGGAGGAAGCAAAAAGCTTCTGAACACGTGAATAGGTGTCAGATGCCATAATTTCGTCGGTAATCGCTTGGGATTTTAAGAAATTAATTAGCGTATTCAGCGTGTTATGAATTCCGAATTTTGAAATTTCATTATTCAGGGGCTTAATTTCAAAATTACCCCTGTTTTCAATAAAATATAGAAAAACCCCGCAGCTGCAACAGCTACGGGGCATTTCGATTTCGGAGTATTGGTGGAGGCGCTCGTCCTTGTAAAGAATACCTGTAGTGATCCGATATGGGTTCTCAAAAATGAAGACATTTGCCGCATCCGACACACCCGTCCACCGTTGAAAGACCTTAGCGAAGTCAGTAACGAGAAGCGCCTTCCGATCCTGATGGTCTACGCAAACATTTGCCAGCGACTGAATGATCAGCTCGATTAATCTCCCCCACCGCCGAGCCGACGCATGGATCAACCGATTGTGAATCTCTGAATTGCGGACTTCGGTTGGATCCACCCCGACAACCTGGGAAAACGTCACTAGGATGGTGTCGACCTCTTTCAAGCTGATCGCATCATAGGCAATGTCGTGGTACGTGACAGGTTCGAGCAGACTGGTCAGTTGCTCATTGGCATTTGCATAGTTGAGGAGTTCAGGCACACCAGAGTAAATCGGAAGGATCGGCCAGCCTGGCCGCTTCATTACATCCTTGAGGCCGTTCAGGATTCCCTCGATCTCTGCAGGTCTCTTGTCAGAAAACAGGTGCTGTGCCTCGTCATTATTCACGATCAGATATTTTTCCCGCATCAGCTGGGACTCAGCACGTGACCAGATCGTAGCCGTGCTGCGGTGATCCAGCTTGAACGGGTAGTTAACCGCCTCCAGAATTGCCACTCCCAGACCTTTCCAGTTCACTGTAGAACGAAGCGAGACGCGCAGGTAGTTGCGTTGGAAGCCTCCCGGCAATGGCTCATCTGAGGCGGCAAAACTGCGAAGAAGGTCCTTAATGTCGTGGCTTTTTCCAGTACGCGTTCCTCCTGTGACGATGAGGCCCCGGCCCTCAATATGCTGACCTGCAAGATAGGCTGAGAGAAACTGATCAAGGGCACGGTCGAAGGCCTTGCCGAGTTTCTCACGACGGGGAAACTCATAGTACCGAGACTTGAGCTTTGCCAAAACCTCGACCGAAGGTGTCAGATTGCTTGTGGTGTCATCAATCTCGCTCATTTAAGTGATCCTTTGCCTTCCGGGGCACCGGTGAATTTCTGGATCCCTGTTGCAGGTGACTTGCCACTGTCGCCAATTTCGACCGTCGGCCCGTCGGCATCATCGTTCGCTTCAACCGGATCAACAGAAACTTCCCCACCAGGAGTATAGACACCCTCTCCATTACCGACGGGTTCAGCGAGGGCCGACAGCGAAGCTGAGGGGCTGGAATCCTCACCGTAAAGGATTGCCATGTCAGAGCCGGCAAGCGTATCTGCGAGGGCCTGAGCTTCATCACGCTTAATGACTTTATGCTCTTTGCCGTAGAACGCCAGCAGCCCATCCATTTCCGCACTGATACGATTGTAGAACCGATACAATGCTTCCACTGCGATCTCTTGGGTCAGCGGATCAGATGCACGCCATTCCTCAAGAAAATGCCGCCATTCGCGCAAACTGAAATGCTTAAACTGCGAGAGGCAGGCCTTGAGATAGAAGCTCTGACTATCCTTTGTAATGGCAGTTACTTCTTCCATGCGATTGGGATCGACACAGATTGTCACCGAAGCGCCAATGTTGCGCAGCGCCCACTGACGAAACTCTTCGTTGCCCTGGTAAGGCATCCGAAAGGCTTCGATCCCCATCTTGGTAACTTTACGCGTAACGCGGAGGCCCACCGCACGGCGCACCTCGCGATTAGAGAGGGCAGGCAACATGCCGTACATGCGTTTCACTTTGTCGAAGAGAACATGCCGAATACCGCCCCAGCCTCCCTTACGCTGGGTTGTCTTGAAAGGAAGACAATCGGTGAAATACCACCAAAGGTATTTCTCGAGCTGCGCCATCGTCATGACAGTCATATCCTGACCATCATATTCGGTCTGTTTCCCAGGTCCCTGCCCGTTATAGCCATGAAGCGCTTTCATGATGTCGGAACTAAGCGTCGCAAAGAAGCGTTCGATGAAGGCCTTATCGGAGGGTGACTTTGTCCGACCGAACCGGAACATTGCGCCCAGTGACAGAATTGCGTGTGGAACGATATTATTCCAAAGTCCTGAGCCTGTATCCATCATGATCATGAATGGGCGCACGGCAGGCGGGGGAGCGTTCTCACACCCGGCCTCACGGGCAAGTTGCGTCTTGTCTGAAACAAGACGACGCAACAGCTCAAGGGTATCATCTGAGTTTGGGTTCTTGGCCAGATGAAAAGCAAGGGGAGCGCCGGTGGCGACATCAACGGCAACGAGAATCCAAATTTTACCTACATCGCTTTGCTTTGCTTCGCTTTTCAGCTGACGCATAGTCTTCTCGCCGACCACCTTATCGAGACCCGTCATGTTGAGAAATGTCCACAACGGCATCTCACACTCGTCAATTTCGATAGCTTCAGCGATCATACGGGCTTTCAATTCACCAAAGCCAGAACGCATTGCCCGCTTCATTTCATTCCAGCCTTGCGGCCGATTTTTACCGCCGTGGGATCCATACTCTTTGCAAATGCACGAAACTTTCGCTCGGAGACCTTGATATCTTCATGCCCTGGTACAGAAACGGATCTTTCTCGATTGGCTTCCTGAACCTTGCCTTTCAGCATCTCGTAACAGCGGATCAACTTCGGCTCTCGTTCATCAAGATACGGTTTCACAGCTTCTTGCATAAGATCGAGAATCCATTGCGGGAACTCTTTCAGAGGGCGGCCGGCATTGCTGTGTTTCGTATGCAGATCTACTGGATCAAAGCTATCCGCCAAGTAATTTCTGTACTGCTTCAACAAGGTTTCCCCAACAGGAACCACGTAGCCGTTTCGCTTTGCGTTCCCCCGCCTTGGAGTACCCGAAGCAATTCGATAGAGCTTCTCAATACGCCTTCCCCAACATGATGGTTTGCGTCGATCCACAACTCAGTGATTTTGAACTTTCCCTCGCGCTCCAATTCTTCCAGCGCAATACAAGAACAAAGACAGAACAAGATTTTCTGTTTTGCCTCATCATCAAGGTCAACGTACTGATCCGCCCCCGTCCCCAAAGCAGTGGCCCCCTTCATAAAGGCCGCCGTCGGGAACTTGATCTCGAAGTCAACGCGCTTCATGTTTTCGCGGATCTGCTCGACAGTCATCGTGAAGTCTTGGTTGTCGTTCGCATCAGACCCTGTCGGGCGAAGGACCGCGAGGCCGTCAACCATAGCGACAAGGCGGGATGTCTTCGTATCTTGAACGAAAAGACAGCCGATTGGGAATTCAGGTGGGGTAATCTTGCTCATAGCTTTGTGCTCCAAATTTGAGATGGGTAATCGATGACAGCATCGCGCTCGGCGCCGATACGACCGGCGCCAATCATCCGCATGATGGCGTGGTAGGCGACGGATTCCGGAAGACCAGAATCCGCAACGATGTCTTCAAGGCGGCTGCCAACGCTGGCATGGTCGATTAAGTCGACAACCCCTTCGTCAGCTTCCGCATTCGGCATCATCAGACACATCAAAATGCGGCGATTGTTGTCACGGTAGACACGCGAAAACGAGGCATCCGAAATCACGACAATCTCGTCAGCTGCATTCTCCGGCGTATGACGCACGATGTTTGCAATGCGGCTCTTGCTGGTACTGCTGTCGAGACTGATCTGCCCCCGGACGTAGATGAGCTTTGTGCGGCCACAGTCATACTGGATGCCCACATCAAAGGTATGGCTTTTCGGCTCCCCCTTGCCACCCAGCAACTTGATCTTCACAGGCTGGCATTGAACGTCGTAAACATTTGGCTGCAAGATCGCTTCGATCTTGACCGCTTCTTCAGCGTCGGAATCGTTGAGGGCGACGACAGGTTCGTAATCATTGGCTTTTGTCCGCATCAGGAAGCCAGACTTGTACGACGTGTCACTGCGAGACAGCGGATTATGGAGCCCTTCATAGGGACGGACCCCATCAATTGGACCGATCTTGAGTTGCGCCCGACGTTTGCGCTTTTCTTTCGCGGCTTTTTCCTTTTTGACAGATTTCGTGGCGATGGCGCTCAACTCTTTCAGCGTGTCCGACATTTCGACCCCTCGCGCTGCAAGAGATCATTGGTCAGAGCGGTGAAAAAACGCTCGATGAAAGCGCGGTCTTGCGAAGGCTTACCTTTATTTGCTTGAAGGCACTGATCCAAGCTGAGGCTGGCCCGTTCCATGCAAGTAGAATGAAAAGACCGTCGCGTTTCGGAATTCTTCTTTGTAGTTTTGGACATAGCTTCTCCATTCGCATTCAAATCGAATGCGTTTCTTTCGAGGATTAGCGGCGTGTGAGGCCTAGATTATGGGGATGTTTGCTCGCATATCGCACCTGGCACCGGCGGCCGCTTTTCAGCGTGTCGTGTCGGTGAGACTGCGTCGCGCTCAATATCAAAATTGAGTTGAACCCATTGTGACGAAGACGGGTATGCACTATGATCCAAGGTACCAACCGCTGGATTTCCAGTAACCAAAGGGCTCAGCTGTACCACCAGCTGGGCTCTTTTCTTTACCCTGACGTCTTTTTCAGTTGAGCATTGCGCTTCCTTTCCCATGTCAGTTCCCCTTGCCAAAAGCGGCAAAGATAAATCGTTTACACAATCTCTGATTCGAGTCAAATCGCTGTTCTTAAACATTTTTTTGATAGTCTCGTTTTTCGCAAGTCGACTTCGAGCTGACCGGTCTTGGATCGTTTTCATGACTTTTCCCATTCTTTTTCGAGCACCTGCGCTTCTCCATCAGACGTAGAAGGCTTGCTTCGTTCAGGAAAGGCCTCCATCTCACTATTTTATCTACTTAACTCAGGTAATCGCATATATTTGTATGGTTGGTTCAGGTAAAACTTAAAAACGGACCTATTCATCAAAAAACGCGTATCGATCGAATAATTCCTGAAGTCGGTCTTCATCGTAATGGCTCTCGTCCATTTCATTCACACATACCAATTCTCCCCAAAATCCCCCGCGGACAGTTTTGAGTTCATTGAACATTGAAATTCTAAGATTTCTCGCAGCTTGATAGGAGCATCCCACTATCCCTCTGAAATTTTCAATTGTTTGTCGTGAACGGGGATGTTTCAGGGCGCACGATAAGATAAGTTTTTCTGCCGCCCAGAGTGAGGTATGCAATGGTACTCTTGACCGTCGCAGACCCGAAACGGATTTTAACGAAAACTGCCAGCTACAGTCGGTACATTCGAAGACGTTCCGATCTTCAATATACCACGACTTTAGCGAGGCGCATTTTGGGCAGTATCGTCCTTCTGGCCAAACAAATATGCTTAAGCGATCTTCAGCATCTTGTTTTGTGGGAAAGGCATTCATAGCCCCCGCTTCAGGCAAGCCAGAAGCCAACATCTGCCAATGCAGAACATCGAAGTCCCGTTCCGATCCCTTTATCAACGTTCAACCGATCTATTTTCTTGACTTCAAGCTTTTACCGAGAGCCGAGCACTGTGAACAAGCACGTTTTTTCCGCTTTATGTCTAGCGATTGCTTCGTTCCAAAGTAGAAAAATGACGGCGGTGGAATAGCGCAGTTCAGGCAGTCTCAACCATAGGTTGTTCGTAGTGACCCTTTTTGCAAAGGGAGCCTTAGGCTCAGGACCCAAAAGCTGGTTGAAGTCGCTATGCCTGCGTGATTCACCCCCCCCCCAAACTAGTGGGGAAAAATATGAGCAATCTTTATTGGCTGACTGAGGTGCAGATGGCGCGGCTTCGACCGTATTTCCCAAAGAGCCGAGGTCTGCCACGCGTAGATGATAGACGCATTCTGAGTGGCATAATATTCATCAACCGCAACGTCTTACGCTGGTGTGATGCGCCCGCTGCCTACGGTCCACCTAAGACATTATACAACCGCTGGAAGCGTTGGAGTGATATGGGTGTGTTTGCCCGGATCATGACGGGGTTGGCGGCAGAAGCCCCCGACAACAAGACAATCTCTATCGATGCCACCTATCTCAAAGCTCACCGCACCGCATCAAGCTTGGGGCTAAAAAGGGGGCGTGGACGTCTGATTGGGCCGACCAAGGGCGGCATGAACACAAAGCTGCATGCCGTTACGGACACCAGCGGCCGTCCGATACGCTTATTCATCACCGCTGGCCAGGTTAGCGACTACACCGGTGCCATGGCTTTGCTGAGCAGTTTTCCAAATGCAGAATGGTTGCTCGCGGATCGTGGTTATGATGCCGATTGGTTCCGCGAAGCTTTGTCGGAAAGGGGCACAAGGCCCTGCATCCCTGGTCGCGCGTCGCGCAAGAAGGTCGTTAGATGCGACAAGCGTCGTTACAAACGCCGCAACCGCATTGAGAGAATGTTTGGCAGGCTCAAAGACTGGCGACGCGTCGCAACCCGCTATGACAGATGTCCAAGAGTATTCCTGTCGGCAATCGCCCTCGCTGCAACCGTCATATTTTGGTTATGAGTCCTGAACCTAATCCAACATAATATTCCATCTTCTGTCTCCCTTGTTCACAGCTATGCTGTGATCCTATCGGGAGCTCGACCAAAGTGCAGGGTCAGCCCAATTACGCATGCTTTCCGCCCTTTCATGTCGATCGACACGAGCGGCCCAAAGCTGACTCTGGCCCAGCCTGCAGCGAACGTCAGTTCTCAGTCTTCTTAAACGTTGCTGCAAGCAGTTAGAATAGTCGCTCCGTAGACAACAATATTTTGAGAACTCTGCAATTTCGCCTTTGCCAAAGGCTTTCCGAACCGATAGCAACGCAGGGAACGCCGCAAACTGTAACAGCCGATGGTAGCACTGCACTAAATCCACCCTCTAACCGGGCCTGTCCCAGTCCTTTCCGGCTCTGGCTTAAAGGGTCTCAGACAACCTCAAACAACCCTGCAGCGCCCATTCCCCCGCCGACACACATGGTGACGACGACATATTTCGCACCGCGTCTTTTGCCTTCGATCAGCGCATGGCCGGCCGTGCGGGCCCCTGTCATCCCGTAGGGATGGCCAATTGAAATCGCGCCGCCGTTCACGTTAAAGATTTCCGGATCAATGCCCAGATGGTCGCGGCAATAGATCGCCTGGCAGGCGAAAGCTTCGTTCAGTTCCCACAAGCCGATATCCGAGACTTTCAACCCGTGCTGCTTCAGCAGTTTGGGCACCGCGTAGACCGGGCCGATCCCCATCTCCTCTGGCGCACAGCCGGCGACCATCATGCCGCGATAAATGCCAAGAGGGGTCACCTTTCGCTGCGCTGCTTCGGCACCCTCCATTAATACCAACGCACTTGCGCCATCCGACAGTTGGCTGGCATTCCCGGCTGTGACGGACCCGCCTTCAATCACCGGGTTGAGTGACTGGAGCGATTCCAAAGTGGTCGAGGGACGGTTGCCTTCGTCTTGGGTCAGCGTCACCTCCTGCATCGAGATCTCGCCGCTGGCCTTGTCCTTGACCGCCATTTGCACGGTAATCGGCACGATCTCATCATTGAACCTCCCCGCCTCCTGTGCGGCGGCGGTGCGTTGTTCAGAGCCTAGCGCGTATTCATCCTGTGCCTCGCGGCTGATACCGTACTTATCTGCAACGAATTCCGCTGTTTTCAGCATCGGCATATAGGCGTTTTTGACCTGCGCAGTAACATTCGGATCGGTTGCGGCCATGACCGCGTCGAAATACGGCCCTTGGACAGCAGAAATATTGTCCTGCCCCCCCGCAATAGTAATCTTCATCCCGTCGACCATGATCTGCTTGGCCGCTGTGGCTACGGCCATCAGTCCTGAGGAGCATTGCCGGTCGATGGTTTGGGCCGAGACAGAGGTCGGCAGTCCTGCGGCAAAGACCGCGTTTCGGCCAAGGTTCAGGCCCGCCGTTCCTGCGGCCAGCACCGTGCCGATGACGGCGTCGTCGATCTCGGCTCCGTCGACCCCGGCGCGCTCGACCGCGTGTTTGATCGCGTGGCCCATCAAGGTTGGGGATTTGGTGTTGTTGAACGCTCCTTTGAACGCGCGGCCAATGCCAGTGCGAGCGGTAGAGACGATGACAGCTTCTTTCATGGAACTACTCCTAATCGACGGGTGGACCGTCAGAACATGTTTGGGATGAAGGTGATGATGCCGGGGAACCAGATCAGCAGGCCCAGAAGAATGATGTCGGCGACAAAGAACCACAGCACACCGCGGAACACGATGGCGGCAGGCGCGGCTTTGCCCACCGTGGAACTGAGCACAAAGACGTTCATGCCAATCGGGGGTGTAATCATTCCGACTTCGAGCAATTTGGCGACGAAAACCCCAAACCAGATGGCGTCGATGCCCGCCGTGCCGACCAGCGGCAGAAAGATCGGCAAGGTAATCAGCATCGCACCGATGGGTTCAAGAAACATGCCGAGGATCATGTAGATGACGGCGATGCCGATCAGCAGGAACACCGGGCTGGCCCCCAAAAGCGCCACCGCGTCCGAGATCATATAACCGACGCCCGACAATGTCAGGAACCGGGTCAACATGCTGGCCCCGATGGTCACGATGAACAAGCTGCCGCAGGTGACCAGTGTCTCGATCACCGAGGTCTTCAGCGCCTTGAACGTCAGCGTGCGTTGCGTGGCCGCCACGACCATCGACATCAAAGCCCCAACTGCCCCTGCCTGAGTAGCGGTAAAGAGCCCGCCAAAAAGCCCGCCCAGCACTGCGACCACCAGCAAGATGACCGGCAGCGCGCCTTTCAACGCGGAGAACTTTTCGGTCCATGTGACCTCTTCCGTCACCCGCGGCGCAAGGGAGGGGTTCAACGTGACCCGAAGCAGAATGACCGCGATATATGACAGCGCCGTGGCAATGCCCGCGCCAATGCCGCCAAGAAACAGATCGGTGATTGAGACCTGCGCAATCACGCCAAAGACGATGAGCAAAATGCTCGGCGGGATAAGCGCCCCAACAGTGCCAGCCGCCGCCACGGTGCCACAGGCAAGGCTAGCGTCATATTTGTTACGCAGCATCTCTGGGACAGCAACTTTACCCATGGCAGCCGCGCAGGCCACACTGGAGCCGGTGACCGCGGCAAAGCCCGAGCAGCCAAAGACGGAGGCGATGGCCAGACCGCCCGGAAGACGCGCGAGCCAAAGGCGCGCGGCATCAAAAAGCCCCCGCGTCAGGTCCGCGTTAAAGCAGATGTATCCCATAAAAACGAACATTGGCACGGAAGACAGCGTCCAATTCGAGATGAAGGTATAGGGAACAACTTCAAGCATCCCCCAAGCCGCATCGCTGCCCACGATGGCGATCAAGCCAAGGTAGGAAACCAAGATCAACGCGATCCCGATATGCATATTCGCAGCGATCAGAACCAGCAGACCGATTATTCCCAGCGATCCGATCAATGCGTCAGACATGGTCTGTCTCCAGTTCTGCGGTGTCCGTCGCATGAATGTCGTTCTGCCCAGTAAGGCGCAGCACGACCCGAGCGATTAGCAAAAGCGCCATGGTGCCAAAGGCCAATGGCAAGAAGAAGAACGAAGGCCAGACCGGTATCTTGCCAACTTGTTCGACCACGGCGGCATTGATCGACAGCTTGTGCAGCGCCTGTTGCCAAGACTGTGCTGTCAGCAGCAGATAGACGCCTGCGGTGATCGCGATGACCAGTGTTTCCAGTTTAAGCCGGACCCCCTCGGGCAACAGGACAGTTAAAAGGTTCACGCTGATATGGTTGCCGCGATATTCCGCCGCGAGGATCGGCAGGAAGGCCACTGCGATCATATAGTAATTGGTGACGATCGCGGACGTCACAGAGATCGGCGCGTTGAAGATCAGGCTCGAGAGAATATCGAGGCTGATGTGGACCATCATTGCCACCAACCCAATGGCGGCAATGCTGATCAAGGCCCGGTCCACGGTTCGGACGACACTGGTGATCCAGCTTCGGGTCATGGACACGGGCCTCCTCCTCACAATCCGTAGGTTGCCGGGTCAAGCTTCGAGAAGATCTCGGCCCGGTACACTTCGGCGATTTCCTCAGGCGTCCATTCCCGATCAAGCGGCAGTAGACCCTCCCATTTGGTCACCAACTCGCGAAAGCGCGCGACCTTGGCCTCAGCGTCCTTCAACCCATGGGTTTCTGTTGCGATTTTGACCACTTCCTTAAGGTCCGCCTCAATAGCGGCTTCTGATATCGCCACCATATCTGCAGAAGCCTCGTGGACATTAATGCCCTTTTCCTTTGCCAGCGCGAGGTTTGTCGCAACATCGTCGGCAAATTTCCACGTGGTTGCAGCATTGCCCAGAGCAGCGGCATCCATATAGGCCCGACGCTCTTCGTCTGTCAGCGACTTCCAAAAATTGCGGTTCACGCTCATCACATCTAATCCGTGAACGGTTCCGCCGGGCATGTTGGTGGTGACGTCCGTTGCCACGTCAATCAAACGGATCGAGGTCAATTCCGACGGTGCGTTGAAAGCCCCATCAATGGTCCCTTGCGACACGGCCTCGAAAATCTCATTGCCTGGCAAACTGACGCCGACGGCGCCCATGGCCCCGGCCCAGCGAACCCAGGACCCGCCCGCGGCGCGGATCTTCTTACCTTTCAGCTCTTCAGCGTTAGTGATCGGCGTCGTGCTGATGATCGCGTAGGCGCCAGTCGAGGCATTGCCCAGCGGCACCTGATTATTGGCCAGCCGTTCCGCAATGCAGGGCTCGCAGGTGAGGATATATTCGCTCATCGCGCCCGACATCGCGTAAGGGTTCTTGCCCAGCATCGCCAAGTCGATGGGCAGCATTGCTTCGGGCAGCTCAGACGGGAAGTAGTTCAACACCAGATATCCGCCATCGACGACCCCATCTTTGATACCGCCAAAAGTTTGCACGAGATCAAGAAGCGAGGGTGGGAACACCCGGACCTTCAACTCGTCATTGGTGCGGGCCGCCAGATCAGCAGCAAAAGCGTCGACGCCATAGTGAGCGCCTGAACCGGGCGGTACCCCGACCACGATTTTGACGTCGCGCGCCTGTGCGCTGGCGGCAGTAAGGGCGATGGCAAATGCAGCGCAGGTGCCCCTCAGAAGTGTGGTGAGTTTCATTTTCAATTCCTCCCTAGGTGCGTACCGAAATGGCACGCAAAGTTGTTGTGACTCGATCGAGCCGCGGTTACTGGCCCCTCCAGACCGGTTTCCGCTTCTCTGCAAAGGCGGTGGCGCCTTCGCGGGCATCTGTTGAAGTGATAATCCTCTCCAGAATTTCGTTCTGCCGCTCCCAGAGCTGATCTTGTGACCAGCGGGCAGCATCGGTGATGATTTCTTTCGTCGCAGCCAATGACAGCGGTGCGTTTTCCGCGATCTGACCTGCCAGCGTGCGGGCGGTTTCAAGCGTTGCACCGGGCGCACAAAGGCGGTTGACCAGCCCCCAGCGTTCGGCCTCTGCCGCGTCGATCATCCGCCCTGTCAGCGCGCATTCCATCGCGATCTGGCGTGGCATCCGTTCGGGCAGGCGCACCAAGCCGCCAGAGCCGGCAATCAAGCCACGTTTGGCCTCAGGAAGTCCGAAAACCGCGGTTTCGGACGCCACAATCATGTCACAGGCGAGCGCGATCTCAAAACCGCCTGCCAGCGCATAGCCTTCGACAGCGGCGATCAACGGCTTGGAAGGCGGCGTTTGCGTTAGGCCGGCAAGGCCACGGCCCTCAAGTTCGACACGCTCACCAGCAATGAAGGCCTTAAGGTCCATCCCGGCGCAGAAATGGTCGCCCGCGCCGGTAAGGACGCCGATGGAAAGCGCCGGATCGTCGTCCAGCAGGTCCATTGCCTCGGCAATCGCGCAGGATGTTTCGTGGTCAATCGCGTTGCGCCGGTCGGGTCGGTTCACCGTCACGATCAGCAAAGCGCCCTCGCGGGTTACGATCACCTTTTCTGCCCGTGCGTCGGTCATACCGCGTTCCTCATTCTCGCCCAAAGGCCCATACGGTCCCGGATCACGCGCCCTTCGACAACGCGGCCATTCTCGACCCGCACGATGCCATTGACGTCCAGCGTTTCCGCAACAGGGCCAGAGGCAGGTGCGGGCAACCCGCCCAGATAGCGGCCGGTCTGGCGGACGTTGAAAGCCACGTGATCGCCCGCTGACAGCAGTTCGCCCACTTGCGTTTCCGCCACCTCGAAGGCCAGCGCGGTGCCGGTCAGGTGGTCGTCGTCACATCGCACCGCATCAGGAGAACGCGGCCAATCGCCCTGCAACCACTGCAAGACAGCAGCTTCGGCCTCCGGGTTGCGGGGTTGTGGTACTGTGTCCCACGGAGCCACGGCAGGCGGATCGACAAGATCGGCCTGACCAGATTTCAGCTGGCGTCGCCGGGTCATATAGTCTTCCTGTGCCACGCAGCCGGTCAGAACCCGCCCGTTGCTGCGATAAATGCCCACGCCCGACCAAGCTGCCGCCTTGCCATCAGTGGATCCATGCTCGCTGAACCGAATCGCGGCCCAGCCGTCGCCGACCAAAGTCTGATGCGCGGTCATGCCCATGCCCGGATAAGCCTTCATCTGCACATCGACGGCAGGCAGCCAAGCGTCATCGCGCCCCGCAAAGACCACATCTCCAATCGAAAGCGCATAGTCCGGGGAGCATATCTCACGGGCCACGGCCTTGTCCTGACCATTGAAATAGCCGACAACCCAGCGGCGCAGAAGCGACAGCGTATCGGTCACGTCGCCCCCCCAAAGGTTTTCCGCAACTCCCCCTTAAGCAATTTGCCAGAGGCATTGCGCGGCAAGGAGTCGGCGAAAACGATGCGTGAGGGGCATTTGTAGCGGGCCAGATGGCTGCGGGTGAATTCCAGCAAGTCTTCGTCGGTGACTGAAGCGCCCTCTTTCAGCACCACGACCGCCAGTGGTGTTTCACCCCAACGCTCGTGGACAACGCCTATCGCTCCGACCTGTGCAACGGCTTCATGGCCGTTCAATACGTTCTCGATCTCAGCCGGATAGATATTTTCGCCACCCGAAATAATCATGTCTTTGAACCGGTCGAAGAGAAACATATGCCCCCCCTCATCCAGGTAAGCCGCATCGCCCGTACGGAACCAACCGCCATCGACAATCGCCTCAGCGGTTGCCTTGTCGTTTCTCCAATAGCCCTTCATCAGCATAGGGCTGCGCAGCCAGACCTCGCCCACTTCGCCGGTTGGCATATCTGCCCCCGTCGCCGGATCGACAACCCGCAGTTCGACCCAGGGCATCGCCTCGCCGCAGGATTTCAGCAGATGGGCATTCGGCCCGTCCGGGTTATGCAACTCAGGGCCTAGGCAGACCACGGTGCCGGAGCTTTCGGTCATGCCATAAGCGTGGATGAAATTGCAGCCCAGCGTTTCCATCGCACGGCGTAGCAAGACGTCGCCCATCGGCGCTGCGCCATACATCAACAACTCCATGCTCGACAGGTCAGCTCCGGCCACCTCTGGCGCGTTGAGGAGGGACTGGACCACGGCAGGAACCAGAAAAGTATGTGTGACCGCATGGCGGCGGATCAGCTCGATAATGGCGGCTATGTCGACATCAGCCATCAAGACTGTATGGCCCCCCGCCAGCATAGTGCTGCTGCCGTAGCCACATCCGCCGACGTGAAAGAGCGGCATCGCCACAAGATTGACGCTGCCCTCTGTCATGCCCCAAGCCTCGGCCAGATTGCGCGTGTAGGACATACCTTCATTGGTCAGCATGACGCCCTTTGGCATACCGGTCGTGCCAGAAGTGTATAGGATCAGCGCCACGTCATCGGGACGGCCCTCATATCCGGGATCGGTCTCAGGCGCTGCCGCGCATACCGCGTCGAAGGCTGGGCCAAAGTGGATCGTCTCAACCTTAACGTCGCCGTCGGTCAAAAGTGCAGCGCCGGTCTCATCAAGCAGCAGCAACGACGGCGCGGCATCGGCTAAAATCTCGTTGATCTCACGCGCCGACAACCGCCAGTTCAGGCAGACCAGCGTGGCACCGATCTTGTTGGCCGCAAAAATCATCGCGAAATATTCAGCGCGGTTCTTGGAGAGGATCGCCACGCGGCCGCCCTGCCCGACCGCTTTTGACATCAGCACGTTCGCACATTGAGAACTGAGCCGGTCCAGCGCGCCAAAGCTTTGCGTTTTGCCGTCAAATGTTAGGGCCGCCGCGTCAGGGCGGACTCGCGCATGATTGCGCATGATATTTGCAAACGTGTCGATGATCGTTCCCTCCGTGATCTGACGGTTTACTCAATAGCTTTTGGGCAGTCCTAGCGAATGCTGGGCGAAAAAGTTCAACACCATTTCCCGGCTGACGGGTGCGGTCTTGTGCAGACGGGCGATAAACCACAGGTCAGCCAGTCCGTATTCCAGCGCCATCCCATTGCCACCATGGACCTGAATGGCCTGATCTAGCGCCACCAGCGAGGAATCTGCTGCAGCGAATTTTGCCATATTGGCAACCTCACCGGCCTCTGCTGACCCTTCATCGTAAAGCTGCGCGGCTCGCGCCGTCATCAACCGGGCCTGTTGCACCCCGACGTAGGCGGCAGCGAGCGGATGGGCGACCCCCTGATGTGCCCCAATGGGCACCCCCCAAACTTTCCGCTCACCAGCCTGCAACGCGCCTTTTTCGATGGCATAGCGCGCAATGCCGTTGTTGATGGCCGAGGCGCAAATGCGTTCGGGGTTGAGGCCCGCAAACAGATGCTTCAGCCCCTGACCTTCGGTGCCCACCAATGCATCCGGCGGGATTTTGACATTGTCGAAATAGAGCATGAAGCTGGTTTCGGGCACATGCAAAGCAGTCTCTATCGGCGTTTTGCTGATCCCTTCCGCATCGGTCGGCACAAGGAACAAAGACAGCTTCCCGCGCCCCTCGGCATCCAGTTCTTCGTCGCGGGCCACTACCATTATGGCATTGACCTCATCCACCGCCGACGTCCAATATTTCGCGCCGTTCAGCACCCAGCCGTCCCCGTCTTTCTTGACGACTGTAGAGATTTTATGGGTGTTCGACCCGGCATCGGGTTCGGTAATGGCGAAAGCTAAACGTTTCTTTCCGCTGGCAAGACCGGGCAGCCAGTCGTCCTTCATTGTCTGACTGGCGTGGCTTTGAATGATTGGGGCGCAGATGGAACCGATGACCAGCGACAGAATTGGGCAGCCTTGGGCCGCGACTTCCTCGACGATGACATTGTAATCGGCCATGCCACCGCCACCGCCGCCGTATTCCTCGGCAACATGCACGCCGATGAAGCCTGCCTCGCCAAGAGCGTTCCACAGTTCGACCGGTTTGGCCTTACGCTTTGTAACGTCCTGAAAGTACTTGCGTCCGAAGCCGCCTGCCAGCTTGCCGACGCTGTCGCGCAGCATCTGGTGATGTTCGGCGGTATCCACGAGTGAAGAGTTGAAAACGCGTGCCATATCTGATGCCTATTTTGTCTTGGAATTCGTTTCGGAAAGCGGCCAGTCGTAAAAACCCTTACCCGATTTTTGACCCAGCTCTCCCCTTGCAACCATATCTTGCAGCAGCTGGGGCGGCTCGAAATGCGCCCCGAGTGTGCCCGCAAGTTGCCGCGCAATGTCCAGCCGCACGTCGAGACCCACCATATCGCTCAAGCGCAGGGGGCCGACCGGGTGGCGGTAGGCGGTGGTAATGGCTCGGTCGATATCTGCGGCACTCGCGACGCCGTCTTCGACCATGCGGATCGCTTCGAGTGCCTGAGCGAGGTCCAGCCTGCTGGTCGCAAAGCCGGGGCTGTCTGCGACCACGGCAGAGGATTTACCGATGGCTTCAGCGAAAGCACAGGCCTGTGCGACACTGGCTTCATCTGTCTGTGCTCCGCGGATCACCTCGACCAGTTTCAGCGACCAGACGGGGTTGAAAAAATGCATTCCAAGAAAGGTTGCCGGATCCCGCACCGCCCCGGCCAATTCATCAATCGACATGGCAGAGGTGTTGCTGGCGATCAGTTTGGGCGTGCGCGCCGCGATCTGGCCGAGCACCTTTTCTTTCAATGCGCGTTTTTCTGGCACTGTCTCTATGACCAGATCAAGGGCTTTGGGCAATGCATCGGCGCTGTCCAAGGTCGCCACCCGTGCAAGATTCGCCTCTGCCTCTGCCGCCGTCATCTTGCCCCGGCTGACGGCACCTGTGGCAGCGTCACGCAAGGTTGCGAGGGCCCGCTTGGTCCCCACTGCATTCGGCTCAACCAGAAAGACGTCAAATCCAGCCATTGCAAAGACATAAACGATCCCGACCCCCATGGTGCCTGCACCCACTACGCCAATCCGCTGCGCCCCGTGTTGCGTCACGTCATGCATCTTGCTGCGCCCCTGCGTTATGAGCGGCAGCGGGGGTCTTGCGCAGGACAAAGCCTGAGTATCCCTCTGCGGCGCAGGTCTCCAACAGGCGACGGTAGCTGCGGATGCCGCCAGAATACGGCATGAACACCCGTGGCTTTCCTGCCACCTCGCCGCCGTTATAGAAACTGTCAGCCGTCATATAGAGCGTTTCAAGCGCGCGTTCTTGCACGTGGGCGGTCCAGTCCTGTTCGGCTTGCTCAGTTGCCTCGACCTCAACTTCTCGGCGCGATTTCATTCCGGCAAACAGCGCGACAAACCAATCGACCTGCTCTTCAATCGACACCATGACATTCGACAGGACCGATGGGCTGCCGGGACCGGCCACGATCAATAGGTTCGGGAAGTCGGCAGTCGCCACGCCCAACTGTGTGAGCGGGCCCTGCGCCCATTTGTCCTTCAGCAAAGTCCCGTCGCGCCCCATGATGGTAGGCTTGAGCAGTGACCCGGTCAGCGCATCAAAGCCCGTGGCGAAGATGATGATATCGAATTCGTGGTGCGCCTCTGCCGTGCGAATGCCGGTCTCAGTGAACTCTAGGATCGGAAATTCCTTCACATCCGCCAGTGTGACATTGTCGCGGTTAAAGGTCTCGAAATAGCCACTGTCCACGGAGGGCCGACGGGTGCCAAAATGATGTGTGCGGGGGATCAGTTTTTCGCGGGTCTTAGGGTCTTTGATCCGCTCGCCGATCTTGCGATGGAGGAAGGCGGAAGCGACCTTATTGGCCTCTGCGTTGAGCAAAATGTCCGGGTAGGTCAGTGCAAAACCGAAGCCAAGCCGCTGATAGGCCTTTTCAAAGGCCTTTTCACGCTCTGCTTCAGGCACATCCAACGTCGCGATCTTTTCCGGCCTAAACCCCAGCCCCGTGGGCGAATTGCGCATCAGCGCCCGGCGCTCAGCGTAGTTGGCCTTGACCTCGCGGTCCTCATCCTCAGTCAGCGGCGCATTGGCGGCCGGGACACTGTAATTCGCGGTGCGCTGGAACACAGTCAGATGAGCGGCCTCGGGTGCGATGATCGGTGTCATCTGCATGCCCGACGACCCGGTGCCGATGATAGCAACCCGCTTGCCTGCATAATCGACCCCGCCTTTGGGCCAGTTCGCGCTGACGATCACCTGCCCTTTGAAAGCGGATTGACCGGGATAGTCCGGCAGTTTGGGCGCGGAAAGCTGACCGAGGCACAGCATCAAGAACCGCGCCTGCCATTTCTGACCGTCTTGCGTTGTTACCGCCCAATGTGCGGCCGCTTCGTCATAGACGGCTTCGGTGACGCGGGCATTGAGAACCACGTCCCGGCGCAGGTCAAACCGGTCCGCGACATGGTTAATATAGCGCAGGA
Source organism: Sulfitobacter sp. AS92 (assembly GCF_038900015.1). Lineage (NCBI taxonomy): Bacteria > Pseudomonadati > Pseudomonadota > Alphaproteobacteria > Rhodobacterales > Roseobacteraceae > Sulfitobacter > Sulfitobacter sp. AS92. Next base: position 206,648 of record NZ_JBBMQL010000006.1, on the reverse strand, counting down.
TCTCCGGCTGAGTCGGATAGCGCTCTGTCCAGCGCCATTCCTGCTCAAGCTCTTGAGAGAAGCTGTAGGAGTAGTCGTAGCTTTCCACATCGCAGCGGGCACCGGGGTAGCGGTTGTGGTTCCATACGCCACCGATCTCATCTGATGCTTCTAAAACTTTCGCGTCGATCCCGGCTTCGCGAAGCCCATGCAACGCACGCAATCCCCCTAGGCCTGCCCCGACGATCAATGTCTCGATTTGCATCATCTGCTCCCCTCCCCAGGCGGCGCCGCCACTCTCACGAACCGCAAGATTACTGATTATTAAAAAATACTACTCACCAGTATATTTCAAGATAATTCTAGGAGCGGCACGTAGATTCCGCCTCTGCAGCGCAGCATTGTGGGGCATCGACCCGCAGGCGACACATCACATGTCGCGGCGCGCAGTTTACTACAACTAAGCTGCGCAAGCCGATGGGAAAGCTCATTAATCGCCGAAGTAAGTTGCTAGATCAGGTGGCGCTTTTAACGAGGTTCAGGATGATATCTGTCATCTTTTCCGACATGTCGTCGGCGTTCAGCGATCCGCCCGGATTGAACCAGAATGTCGACCAGCTAACCGCACCCACGATCGCAAAGGCGGTGACACGAGGGTCCGAAAGGGTGAGTCCCTCGTTCTTGCAGGCCGCGATTAGCAAAGATTCGATTCGCAGCATGAAGGTGTGTCGCAGCGCTGCCAATTCCTCTGCGTGTTCAGGCAGCAGGTTCTTTTCCTCGCGAATGTTAATCGCGATGTTCTTCTGAGTTTGCAGAACCGAGGCGACATATCGCGGGACGAAGCGCTTCAGCAGGGTGATGGACGGCTCGCCTTGCTCCAGAACCCGATCAATCTCACTCAGAGCATTGCGCACCCCGATCCGACAGATCGCGACAAGCAGATCAGATTTTGATCCGAAATTTGTATAGATAAAAGGTTTGGTCACCCCCAGCCGGGAGGCGACTTCATCCAACGTCGTGTTGGTGTAGCCCTTTTCGTAAAAGAGCTCTGTGGCGGCATCCAACGTCCGTTGTCGCTTCAACGCAATGACTTCCTCGCGGACTTTCAGTTTGGTTTGTCGCACCGCAGCCGTTTTCATCTATATATCTCCCCCAAAGGCACCCGATTGGCCCTACTGTCGAAACAGGCGCGTGCATCCCATCAGAGTTTCGCTTGCACAAGCGAATATTGCAGTCATACTTAAGGGTAACAATTAATACTTACCAGAACAGAAATGTAGATCATGCCCATTGATCCTTGTTTTGCGCAACTGCTGGCGGACCCGCGCAACATTGTTCGGCCTCCCCCACCGCATGTCCCGATGGAGAAGGTCCGGCGCGCGGCAGATGCCGCCATGGTCCAAGGCGATGCGCCAGAAATGGCAGACGTGAGCGATGGGACCGTTCGCTTGCCGGGACGCGACATTTGTTTTCGGCACTACCGCCCCAATGAGGCAGCGGTGTTGCCCGCGATCTTTTTCTGTCACGGGGGTGGATTTGTTTGGGGCAGCATAGAGACGCATGACGGGATCTGTCGTCGGTTGGTGGCCAAGACTGGGGCAGCGGTTATCAGTGTCGGCTATAGACTAGCGCCCGAGACGCAGTTCCCCGGCCCCGTTGAAGACGCCTACGGCGTCCTGCGCGAGGTCACCTCAAATGGGGGTGCCTATGGCATCGACCCGACAAATACCGCGCTTTGTGGCGATAGCGCAGGCGGTGGCATTTGTGTCAGTGTGGCGAAGTTTGCAGCGCGCGATGCGATCCCGCTGCGTCACCTTGCCCTGATCTATCCGGCGCTTGATCCCGGCTGCGACTCCGCGAGCCAGCTCGCTTTGGCCGCCGGCCCCCTGCTGACACAAGAGGCGATGCGCTGGTTCTGGTCTTGTTACCTTGGGGCACCGCAGAATCGGGCCTCCGAGTTCCTGCCCCTGCATAGCGCGTATCTGGAAAGCTTCCCGCCCACGACGATTGCCACGGCGGAATATGATCCCCTGAAGGACGAGGGGGAGGCGCTGGCCTCGCGCTTAGGCGCGCATGGCATAGAGCTCGCCAGCGAATGTTTTCTCGGCATGATCCACGGGTTCCTGTCACTCCCAGCCGGGTCACCGACGACTGAGGCCGCTTTTAATTTCGTCTGTGCGCGTCTGAGGACCGCACTTGGCACCCGACCCCAGAACAAAGGGCCCTGACATGCGCCGCAAGTTCATCGACATATCCGTTGCGCTGGACGCCGATCTCATCTCGGATCCGCCGTTGATCCAGCCACAGATCGAATATCTGGACCACCAGCAGACCAGCGATCAGGTCGCCTCGTTCTTTGAAGGCTTGAAAAAGGACCAATTGCCCGAGGGCGAAGGCTGGGCAATCGAACGCCTGCAGATTGCCACCCATAACGGCACTCATCTTGATGCGCCCTATCACCACCATTCCACCATGAATCGGGCGATTGTGGAGGGCGGCGAGCCTGCCGCGACCATCGACGAAGTACCGCTGGAATGGTGTTTCTCGAATGCGGTCAAACTGGATTTCCGTCATATGGCGAACGGCTATGTGGCCACTCCCGGGGATGTCGAAGCGGAATTGAAGCGCATCGGCCATGAGATCGCGCCGCTGGATATCGTAGTCGTTAATACCGCCGCCGCCGCGCATTATGGTCAGGAAGACTATATTCACACGGGCTGCGGAATTGGGCGCGATGCGACGTTGTGGCTGTTGGAGCGCGGGGTGCGGGTGACTGGCACCGATGCGTGGTCATGGGATGCGCCTTTCGGCATAACGGCGCAAAGGTGGTCGCGTGACCGGGACCCGAGCATCATCTGGGAGGGCCATCGGGCATCAATGGAAATCGGCTATTGCCACATGGAAAAGCTTGCAAACCTCGACCAATTGCCCGACCACGGATTTCTGATCTCCTGTTTTCCTTACAAAATAAAGCGCGCGTCTGCTGGGTTTACCCGCGCTGTCGCAATTATTGAGGAGCAGTAAGATGCGTCTGGGAACTGTAATCCACGCAGACCGACAAATCGTCGTTGCGGCTACGGACAGCGGGCTGGTTGACCTGACAGCGGCCTGTGGCTTTGCGGATATGCTGACACTGATTGCCAACGGGGCACTGGGGCTAGAAACCGCCCGCGCCGCCCTCGACACCGCGCCGCGGATCAAAGAGACGGAAGTTACATTTCTCGCGCCCCTGCCCCGCCCCGAGCAACTGCGCGATTGCTTGGTGTTTGAGGAACATCTCATCAACGCCTTCGCAAAAGCCCGTGAGATGACGGGACGAGAATTTGCCATCCCGCCGGTTTGGTACGACCAGCCGATTTATTACAAATCCAACCGCTTTTCGGTGATTGGCCATGGGGAAGATGTGCGCTGGCCCGCCTATAGCAACCATATGGACCTCGAACTTGAACTGGCGATCGTGATCGGCAAAGGCGGTTCAGACATCAGCCTAGAAGACGCCCCGGACCACATCTTCGGCTACACCATTTTCAATGACATGACCGCAAGAGACGCGCAAATGGCGGAAATGGCCGGACAACTCGGACCGGCCAAGGGCAAGGACTTCGACACGGGCAATATACTCGGGCCTTATATTCTGACCGCGGACGAAGTGCCTCACCCCGCCGCGCTTGAGATGCGTGTTTCGGTAAATGGCCAGCATTGGGGTGGCGGCAACGCGCGTGACATGCGGCATGACTTTGCAAAGATCATCGCGCACATCTCGGCCAGCGAGACCCTGCATCGCGGCGAGGTGATCGGTTCCGGCACAGTTGGCACCGGATGCGGGTTAGAGTTGGGGCGGCAGTTGGCAGATGGGGATTTGATGGAATTGACGATCCAGCACATCGGCACGCTGAGCAACCGCATTGTCAGGGCTAGGTCACGCGCCGGATAGATCACCGTGGCAGCGAGAGTGTTTTCGGCCCATGACCGACATTGGGGCTAACCGATGCAACGCAAAAGAGAAAGCATGATCGAAAGAGCATGCAGAGAGAGAGCTGATACGCGGGTTCAATGAAAATGGTGCCATGGGGGAGAGGTTCCGGAAGCGTTGGGAGAGAGGAGCCGCGCAGGGGCGGCATCAGTTTTAGTTTCAGGGAGGGAAATGCCAGAGGGGGGAGGAGGCCGTGCTCGGATTCTAGCCAGCAAAGACGGCGTCGAGAACATTGGAAATATAAGTCTTCGCGCGCTGGGGATAGATCTCGCTGATGGTGCAGAGATGAGCTTCAAAGGTCTCGGGCGGCACGATCAAATCTGGCCGTACTTCACGAGTGAGATACACCGGCTCTCATGCTGCACCATGCACCACCACGCATGCGCAGTGAATTTTGCCGCTGGGTAGCGCTGAAGCAGACGTTGGTAGCGAATTCAGCGAACGGCGGCTCTCCTGAAGGTTTTTCGATGTGGGCCGCGGCACGACGGTAGCGGCCATGAGGTGGCGGCCGACGTTGACAAACCTCGGAAGGAGGAAGCCGTGGGGGTCTTGGATCATGCTATGGAGAAAGTGTGCAGACGGTTGGGGCAACGGGTGCGTCAGCGGTTCGGCTGAAAGTGCGCGTGGCGCGTGAGACGGACGAGAGTGCGTTGGGTGCCCCCGTAATTGCTGAACGATTTGGCGTGATTGGCGTCGTGTTTCGCGCCGAAGGAGGAGTAGCGCAGCCTGTCGTGACCGGGTCTGCGGGGGGCAGTCGGTGGTGGTCTGTGGCATCTGACAGGCGGTGTGTCATGCGGCCTGCTCCCGTGGTGGCGCGCGCGACATCGGTTTTTGCCCGCGCCGGAATATCTCGATGATGCGCATGGGTCCGCCGCAACAGGGACATGGCTCGCGCAGGGTGAGTGGTATCACCTCGGCTTCGGTTTCTGGTGCGGTTGCCTTGTCCGGATACTGAACGCAGAGCAAGGCACGAACCTTCGTGATGTTGGCCTTGCGGGTCGCGCTGGCCAGCAGGCCGTAGTGCCGGATGCGGTGAAACCCGTCGGGTAGAACATGGATCAGGAAGCGGCGAATGAACTCGGGTGTGGCCAGCCGCATGACCTTTTGCCGATCACCGGATTTGATGCGATAATCCTTCCAGCGGAAGGCGACGGTGTCGGCGTCGGCGCTGACCAGGCGCGCATTCGAGATCGCCGAAGAAGGCCAGTTCCCCGGCTCGGTGCATGCCCATCAACCCCTCCAGAAACAGGCGTCGGAACAGCCGTGACAGCACCCGCACATGCAGAAAGAACCCAGGTTTGCAGGCGACCCACCTGGTGCCGTCCGGCGACAACCCGCCGCCTGGCACGATCATGTGGATGTGCGGATGGTGGGTCAGCGCAGAGCCCCAGGTGTGCAGAACGCTGGTCATACCCACCTTCGCACCCATGCGCTTGGGATCGGCCGCAATGGTCGTCACCGTTTCGGCGGATGCCGTGAACAGCAGTCCGTAGACCGCCTTCTTGTTCCAGTAGGCAATCTGCGCGATCTCGGCTGGCAGGGTGAAGACCACGTGGAAATATTCCACGGGCAGCAGATCCTCGGCGCGCGCCTCCATCCAGTCGCGCGCCGCAGGTCCCTGACACTTCGGGCAGTGCCGGTTCTTGCAGGAATTGTAGGCGATATGATGGTGGCCGCACTTGGTGCAACCGGCCACATGCCCGCCAAGCGCCTCGGTTCGGCAGGCTTCAATCGCTGACATTACTTTCAACTGGGAGAGGCTGACATGTCCCGCATTGGCCTGTCGCCACGCAGGACCATGGGTGCGGAAGATATCAGCGATCTTCAGTTTGGGCCGGGGCACCGGCCCCTGGCGCTATTCCAACCCTCGTCGCAAGGTCTCGTCTTGCAAGAGCTTCATTTGCTCGAAAGGGCTGACGGTGCTGCGGATGGTCTTTGTTGCCACATGGGCATACCGGGCAGTGGTCGTCAGCTTGGAGTGGCCAAGCAGCACCTGGATCACGCGCACGTCCGTGTTGGCCTCCAGCAGATGCGTGGCGAAGCTGTGCCGCAATGTGTGCAGCGTTGCGGCCTTTTGTATACCTGCCATATGCTTGGCCGAGGTGAATGCACGGTTCAGTTGTCGGGGTGATAGCGGGCTGATCTTTGGCTTGCCCTCAACACTTAAGACGATCGGCAATTTACGGGGCTTGCGATGAAACTGCATGAAGCGCTTCATCTCGTCGCGCCCGCAAGTGATGCCGAAGAAGAACCGCAACGAAATGATGCGCACATTGTAGGTGCTGATCGACACGCCGTCCTGTGTCATCTTGAGTTGATAGGCGCGCAGGTCTTCAGCAGTGGCTGTGTCAGGCGACCGGCCAAGGAAGGACGCAAAATGCTTCACATTCCGGATGTGCGCTTTTTGCGTCTTCTCGCACAGCCCGCGAATATCCATGTCTTCGATCATCCGCTGACGCAGCGGGGCGGTCTTCTCCTCTTTCATGGGAACCTCCTGTTTGACGGTGGGAAAGACCCCAATCGTCAGCCCAGAAGTGCCTCTCACAAAGAAAAAACATGAAATATGTGCCGACCTCGCGGTCGGGCGCCAATGCCGCGGAGCGGCTTAGTCCTCCCGCCCTTCATGAAGGCATCCGCAATCGGCCCGAAGCTGACATTGAATTGGTGTTATACCGCTGCGTTGCAGCTTCTTTATAGCGGACATCGCCGAAGGGACGCAGAGCAAGGTTCTACCCTTGATGTGGTTGCTCAAAATGATGCCCACGAGTATTTAACCCAAGTCCGCAAACTCAAATATTAGATGTGGGTTTTAAGGACACGTATTGAAACATGAATTTTTGGATTGCATATGAATTTTCAAGCCGAGAAAGACGGTCTTCACGATGACCACCGAGCCGCGTCAGCAACCGCGATCCAGTCGCACCATGGGTTTAAACCATTCATGCTGACTGACATTGCGCGAGACTTACTTGATAGGGTGAACAACCCAAAAGACTTAGGCAGACAGTTCTCGCAGACCGTAAAAAGAGGTGAATGTCCAGTCAAAGAAGTTCCCATTCCTCAAGGTGCTAAGCATAACAACCACTACCGAAAACTCTACCCTCTGGAGGGCAGTTGTCGCGCGCTTCTGAGATTTGTTGTGCAGTAGCCATTCCGGCCAATGGCGTTGTGGCCACTTGCTGCGTTGCAGAAGATCAATAAGCTGCTACCCAACGTACCTGAAATACGGGGCGATCATTTCAAGTTCGCCCCGTATTGCTTCAATTGTCTACCTGTCCAGGCTCGATGCTTGATCATCATAGCTGGCGAGATCGCCGGATGACTGCAGACCTCTTACGAGCAGACCGACTTCTTCATAGAAATCGGTTTTTTTGGTGTTGCCAAAGAGTTTTCCGGATGAGTCTTTCCAGCAACGATCATTGGCTTGGCGCGACATACAAGTGTAGCGACCAGATGGGTGGTACGTGGTTTTGATGTGGATCATATCAATCTCCGCTTTTAGTTTCGGCTCTCTTACCCAGAGCCCTAAAGGGGCTGCCGGCTAAATCGTCCAAATGGAGACCGCGGGACTTCGGAAAAATTTAAACCGAAGCTAGAGCTCAGTTAAGCCCTATGCAGGAGAGAGAAAACAGTACGGTTAGCGTACGGAAGTCAACGGCCCAAACCTGCCGTTGACCGACATTCAGGACGCTGCGATGCAGCTTTTCGTAAGCCGACTTTCAGTCGATTGCGATCAGCTTAAGAAACTCCGTTTCTCCCAAAATTCGAATTTCATGACCCTCACGCTGCAGTTCTTCCGCACGTCGATGCTTACTGCTTTTATCATGTCCTGCTAACGTCGAGATATCTTGGTCACCGACGATCAGCAGCGTTACCTTCTTAGAAACGCCTGTTTTGATTGTGATCCCAGCTCCGGCAGCAAAAGTAGCTGCTTCCACACGCGACATCGCCAGTTGCCCCGTAAAGCACGCAACATGACCGTAAAGCGCACCATTTTGATTGCCTGAAACAGCTACCGAAGTCGGGTATTTCTGCTTTTTAGGCTTTGCCAGTTCTAAGAAGTCTTCACCTGTTACCGTTTCCGCCAAAAGAATAACTTCAGCAGCAGCACGAGCATCCTCTTCAGCGTCGTGATGCTTAAACTTTAGATCTAGGTGAGTCTTCAAGCTAGCCAAGCCGTGACCGCCATTGCCTTTCAGTTCTGGCCAGGCCTTACGCGCTATTTGAACGCTATCTACCCAAGTCGCTCTCAGCTCTGGAACGCCAGAGTATTTACTGGCAGCGTTGAACGCCTGCTTGTCAAAATTACTGTGTTGTACAAGTATGTGTCGCTCCAGAAACGGCCGCAAGAATTGCAGAACTTCCTCGAATGAAGGAGCGCCCTTTACTGTTGTTTCGTCAATGCCGTGCAGATTGACATTAAAACTCTCAAAGCCTTGCTCAGGGTCAACAAGGATGCTGATGGTTTCGATGTCACCATTAGTGGCGACCATTGCCAATCCGACTTGGCAAATGCTGCTATGTTGCCGATTTGCTGTTTCGACGTCTAGGGCCACTAAACGATATGTTTGGTTCAAAAACCTCTGCAAATCGGGTGAGGTATCTCTTTTGGGACGTGCGGGACTCGGCGAAAGCGTACCTTGTTCGATCAAGTCGGTTTCGACCGAATTTGATGGAAGTTCGGCCATGCTTAACGCATATGTCTTTCCGCTTTGTACTCTCGATATCTCCCCAGCTTTTACCAGCCAGGAAATCAGGTTGCCTATATGACGACCATCTTGCTCGTCGAGTTCCGCCGCGACCTTGTTTTGCAACACACCAGGTTTTGACGTGACGAGTTGTCGAATACGTTCAAAAAGCTCAGCAGACTTCATATGCTTCTCGGCATCAGACCTATATGGCTCTAGGTGATCGAACTTACGTGTAAGATCGATCACCTTTGAAAGCCCTTCTGTGTCACCAGTCAGCGCCATCATAGTACCGCCTTGTTGCAACGCCGGAATACGGAGGTGTAGGCGCTCCCCTTGCCCTCTAGGGTCACTCAACCAATCTCGGAGCGGAGTGATACTCAAGTGGGCAGCTTCTGCGGCGTCGGAGTACCTTTTCTCCGAGATTGCGCTTTGCAACTTTTCAAGCAAAGAGGAGTAATCGCCCCCAGGCATCTGGGCGGACATGGCTTCTAGTCTGCTTCTGCTTTCTTGCTCGATATCTTCTAGGCCGAGACCCTCAGCGCAAGGCACACGTTCAACGCTAACGCTAACGCTCACGGACCGCGTGGCGTTTTCCACTGCTCCAATAGGTTTGTGACCACCTAAAATTCTTTTGAAAAAAGCAAACACTATGTCCCTCCGAAATAGAACCAAAATTCAACCCAAAATTTAAATTCCGCTCCTCGACGCTCCAACATTAACTAGGGACCTTTTGGTTTCGCCAAGTCGCCAACACCCCCGCAACATCCAGGTCAGCGGGCTCTTCACTCCACAAGGCGGTGAAGGATGCATCAGCGCTGTCAGGAGTGGGGTTAGGTGTGTCAACTTTGATGCGTGTGGGCATAATCATAGAGTCGCCAATGAGGATCGCTTCACCACGTCTCAAGGAAGAGAACATCGATGTAATTCCTCGCACCGAGTCTGGTAGCAGATTGCGAACATACGATTGGTCATCTGGGTTGGAAATCCTTAAGCACAGAAAGCTTCCACACTGCGACAAGATCGTAGACGACATCTCTCTGGGCCGCTGGCTAATCACCGTGAGGCTAATGCCGTATTTTCGCCCCTCCTTAGCAATCCTTTCAGCGGATTCTCTAGGTGCTTGATTTGATGCAGAGTCGCTCAAGTAGATATGAGCCTCATCTGCAAAAATCGAGATCGGAAAGCGCGAACCTTTGAGGCGACTATGCCAGTAAGAGAAATCAAACAAGCACCTCAATGTTAACGAAATCAAAGAGCCTCTAACGTCGAAAGGCACTGGGCTGAGATCAAGAACGACAATCTTCTTGCGATTTGAGCTTTCTTCACCAAGCAGTTTGCGGAATAGGTCATCCATTGAGGCGCTGGTGTTATATGTCTGAGGTTTGAAAATAAGGTCGTAACGTCGGTCGTTTAACCGTGACTCAAGCCGCATGAGAAGACGCGTGAATTGCCCATGCAGCGGGCCGGACTTTGGTCCTCGCTGACCAGCGACCATTTCGACGTCAAGACGCCTAAACTCATCGATGATCTCCATGAGATCAAAGTACACGGGTGTGTCGATGGTCACCTTTTCCAATCCAAGAGCGGCATTCTCAGGATGATTTTCTTTTGCAGCCTGCAAAAGTTCTTTAAACTTTGCGTTCTGGTTTGGAGCACTGGACTCGGCCCGATCTATCATTAGAGACAGGATTTCTTCAGCGTTCATCAACCAATATGGCATTTCAATATCAGCGGCCGAAATGACTTCTGCTTCATCACCAAACGCCTGAGCATACTCACCATGTAGATCTAGGAGTAGGACTGTGGATTGAGGGAAAGCTGCGATCTTTTGCAGTACCGACGCAACCGTCCAAGACTTTCCGCCGCCGGTTTGACCAAGTATTGCTGCATGACGGCTAAGAAATGAATCAAGGTTCATTTTTGCATCTTGCTCTGGAAGGAGGGAGAGCTTTCCCAATGAAAAGTTACCCTCAGCAAAGCTTGTGTAAATGTCGTTTATCGTCGATGGCAATACAGCGAACACCGGTGCATTTACCGTTGGCAGAACATTGGTTCCCCGCTCAAATTCTCCGCTAGCATCCATTGTTCCTATTGGAATCGTGAGGAGTTGCCGCGAGACCTGATCCACAACAAAATCTCCTGCTGCAACTGCTGTTTTTACCTCAGCCGCACCAACATTGGCTTCCCTCATCCGAGTTTCTGTGACCAAGCAAAGCAAAGTACCGTTGGGCAAAGACAATTCTACAAACGAGCCAGGCTGGCCTATTAGGATATTCACTGGACCGTCGGGTGTAGTGACATCAACGGCCATTTCTTCGGGTACACCAACGTTATTATCACCGTCGAAATCCATTAGCGCGACGGCAATAGTATCGCCTCTGACCTCAATCACTTTTCCGATCTGATGCTTCACATTCTATCCCCTAAAAGAGTTCAACAAACTTACCAAATTTCCATGTGTCGCTACTATCTGCGTGCTCGCGCCCACCAATCACTTTCTTGTCCTTGCATACATGAAGTACATTGGGTCGAGCGCGTAAATTACTAAGGCCCCGAGGTTCGATTTCACAGAAATTTGCGAGCGATATGCCTCCGGATGAAATATGTGGAGTCATTAGGCTGTCATTGATGTGACTGTCGCCGAAGCTAAAACCCGATGAGATAAGGTATTTACAACGACTACTTAAAATCGAGTTCGAAACATGAAAGAGGCGATCATATGGGCGTGACAGGGTCTCAATCACTTTGGTGCGCCTCGGAAGAACCATGCACCTAGCATCTTGATCAATAATGGCGCTTGGAGCAGCTTCGAAAATTCTTTCTTCTCGTTTGTACCAAGACACCGAACCGTGAAGCTTAATCAGACGAATGGTTAAGCCGTTTTCTGGCTTGAAGGTTGAACCGGATGTCTCACCAGACACCATTGAGAACTCTTGTTCCGAAAAATGCCGAGTTGTCGCACCGACAAAACCATTCACCAACTTCAAGCCAACTTCAGCACAGGCATCCTCTATCAAGAGGTCGTAGTTCGTCGTAAATAACCATACGTTAGTTGGGCGCTCAAAAGCTCTCGATTTCAGTCGTTCTAAAAACTTTACTTGATTGGAAATGTCAGGCTCCGTAACGCTCAGAATTACATCACGAACCAACTTTCGTATTGCCTCCTTGAGCAGCTGATATCTTGGGAGAGGATTGTTCGCATGATGGGCAATCACCAAATCTGAAATTTCTTCGATGTTCGGTAGTCCGCTTGCACCGTCAAAGGTCAAATCAGAGGCAGAAAGTACTTCATCCATCGCGGCGCGATCGTTTCCTGTTAGCGCTCCAACTACAGATTTTGTGAGCCCCATGACAAGCGGGTACCCTGACTCATAAGACGTACCAGCGCCAAACAGAAAGCCAAGGTTGTCGATGCTTGTTCCCGTCTTTGGGACGAATTCTTCGATATTCAAATCTGTACTTCTCAAAATCAAATGGGGTAATCACATTCAATCCACAGTTGCACACCTTGCAGGATATCGCCAGCCTCAGCATCATCATTCTATATCGCTAGATTCTCAGTCGAATGACTGCTAACGCATCAAAAAACCTACGCGATGTGCCCGCCGCAGCAAACTTCCGCTTTCCGCCCCTTCTGACGTATCACTATACCGGATCTTCGGAGTTCTCGTCGCCTCGAAGAAGCTCAGAAACTTCATATTTGTCGATCAGAATCGCGGAAAAGACGTTCTGTCCTCGCAGCCGGAAGACTTTCTTGGCGCGGCCTTCTAAGATGAGATTCACAATACGATCAGTTGAAGCCCCATTTTTTCGAACCGCATCAGCGATACTGGTCAATGTCTCCCATTTCCGCGATTCAGGAAATGATCCAAAGTGTTTCAACCACGACACAATTGTCGACTCGGTGAACCTTGGGCGGGCAAGATCTCCCCCCTCACCCGGGATCAGGATCTCGGCTTTGATAAGCGTTTCCATTTGCCCGCGCGTGAGACCCAATCTCTTTTGTGCTCCGGTGAATGCAACTGAACCACTGGCCTGCTCGAGGATCTCACGTGCATCCACTGCGTCAAAGATGATCTCGAAGTCAGCCAATTCGCTATCCTCTATGATGCCGGCATCGACCAAGATTCTGCGTAATCGTTTCGGATGCAGATCATGTGTCGTCGACGCCGTCCGGATCGAATGGAGACGTCTTTCAGTCAAGACGTAGTCCAGCGCCTGATCACCAGCACCCAACGGCCAGTTTTCCAAAATGTGCTGCCGCAATAGATCACGAAGAGACTCAAACTCATGGCCACTCCCTGCCCCACGTTTCTGCCAATCATACAACTTACCGTAGCAAGCTTGCGGTCGATCTTGTGGCTTACTCGGGCTCATTCTCAAGCGCTCGAAGTAGGCAAGGACTTCGTGCGGGCCGTTATTCAATATTGTAAATCCGGCAGATGTTGCGGCAGCCAGTTCTTCTTGCGAGAGCTGGCCCAAAGTCGCGGCCTTCCCGTGGATCACTGATACCCCCAACATTTCGCAAATCGCGCCCAATGCCCCAATGGGGAAGCTCTTTGCCCATCCTTCGGGATGGTCGCCGTTAAGCCGGCGAACGACATGGTCCTCGTACAGACCACCCGCAGTAACCTCCCGGTCGAGTTCACCCTCCACCACCTCAAACATCCACGGTAGCCAGGCATTTACAAATTCATGTTTTGAAGAGTCTTCCGGCGGTGGGACTAAGGCAAGCCTGTGAACAGGACAGACCCGCGCCGACGAGATCAACCAGAGCGTCCGACCATAGGTTTTTGTCATCGCCCCAGGCGTGAGCTGCATGCTGGTATCGCTGCGAAGGCACGCTGGGCAAACCCGGCTTTCGCCGCGCAGGAGATGTTGCTTACCCAGGTCGTGTCCAAGCAATTGGTACCGAGACAATCCAGTTGGCACGCATGCCTGTCTCATCAGATCGCAAACGGCGACACCGGAAAGATCAGAGATCTTACTGAAGACCTTGGGGTCCCCCTTAAGGAACCCGGCCATGGTCAGCTCAGCGTCCAACAACAGATCCGCAATCGTCGGAACCCCATTGGCGAACGCCAACCGTGATACGAACGACGCCGTTGTCTCATCTGGATGGAAAGTTACCCTGTTCTTCAATCTCATGGTCTTGGATGTGGCAAAGAAAAAGGGGCGCCACAAGGGCACCCCGAGGTTTGAAAGACTGAGCTCACTCGTTTGCCGCTCGGTTTGTTTTATGCCGGCGCACCAATCCTCGTAAGGAGATAAGCGCACTTACCCCTGGTCTCGTTGCGGGCCAAATAAGAAATGACCCCGCACCATCTAACATTGGCAGCGCTCAAAAAACGCCGATATTCACTTATATTCGGTCATTCTTCCGAAAAACTAGGAAAACAATTAGTCCCCATTCCTTAACGCCGGTTTTGCCGAATTTTGAAATTCCGACAAAATTACGGCTTCTGACAAGAACCCTCGGGGACGCAAGTCAACATAGAAATCTGACACTTAAGATTTCTTCCCCATCATGGGGGCGAGCAGAGGTAAAATGCAACCGAAGGGAACTTTTCCGCTCACCGACGACGAGCCGCGACTTGTCGCCGAAGTCTCGGGAGGAAGCAAAAAGCTTCTGAACACGTAAATAGGTGTTCTAAGAGTGGAAAGAAAGCCAGACTTCCAAAAACCTGACTTCCTTCATGTTAAAAAACAATAACTTACCACAGGATGCGTGCTAATGTGTTTGCCTATGGGCGTCAAACGTCCACAAATGGGCTTTATATGCTTGGCATATCACTATTCCTAGACAGATAGACGTATCAAGAACACCCGTTCGTGGAACCGCAGGTGTTGCACTTCATGCAAGTGCCGTTGCGCACCAGTGTGTAGTTACCGCATTCGCCGCATGCCTCGCCTTCATAGCCTTGCATTTTGGCCTTGGTCCGCGCGTCGAAGCCAACCGCGCGGGACGCGTCTGTGGCCGGGTCTTTCACCGCCACGGCCAAAGCGCTGGCGCTGCCGGTATCCGCTATGGGTCGCAAGCCATGGCTTGCATTGATGTTTTGCCCCCCTTGTAAGACCACCAATTCCTGCGGCAGACGGTTGCGCAAATAGCCGGAGGAACTGATCTGTTTCAGCACTTCCAATGATTTGTTTGCCGCACCTTCGCTTAGCTCGCTAACGTTGGCCAAGTTCTCTTCCTCACCACGACCCAGGTCGTCGAACGTGGCCCCCTCGGGCTTTACATGCGCCAGATCGGTTCGGTCGAGGTAAGACACGGCCAACTCCCGGAACACATAATCAAGGATAGAGGTCGCCTGTTTGATGCTGTCGTTGCCCTGCACCATGCCTGCGGGCTCGAATTTCGTGAAGGTGAAAGCGTCGACGAACTCTTCAAGTGGCACGCCGTATTGAAGACCTACGGAGACAGCGATGGCAAAGTTGTTCATCATTGCGCGGAAACCCGCACCTTCCTTGTGCATGTCGATGAAGATCTCGCCCAGCTTGCCGTCTTCGTATTCGCCGGTGCGCAGATAGACTTTGTGCCCGCCCACATTCGCCTTTTGGGTATAGCCCTTGCGGCGTTGTGGCATCTTCTCGCGGTGCGACTTGATGATCTCTTTGATGATCACCTTTTCGACGATCTTCTCGGCCAGTACGGCAGCCTTTTCGTGGGGCGTTCCGCTTTCCAGCGTCTCGGCGGCATCTTCGTCGTCTTCGACAAGGGCGGCGGCCAGCGGCTGGCTCAGCTTTGAGCCGTCACGGTAAAGCGCGTTGGCTTTGATGCCTAAGGACCAGCTAAGCTCATACGCATTCTGGCAGTCTTCGATGGTCGCATCATTCGGCATGTTGATCGTCTTAGAGATCGCCCCCGAAATAAAGCTCTGCGCCGCCGCCATCATGTAGATGTGGCTATTGACCGACAGGTAGCGTTTGCCCTTTTTTCCGCAGGGATTGGCGCAATCGAAGATACCGTAGTGCTCTTTTTTCAGATGCGGCGCACCTTCCAGCGTCATAGTACCGCAAACGTGGTCGTTGGCCGCTTCGATATCTGCCTTAGAGAAGCCCAAAGAACGGAGCAGATCGAAGGTGGGATCGTTCAGCTTTTCTGTTGGAATGCCCAGCACTTGCGTGCAGAAGGCTTCGCCCAACGTCCACTGATTAAAGACGAAACGGATGTCGAAGGCCTGCTTTAGTGCGGCATCAACCTTCGCCAACTCGTTTGCGCCAAAGCCGTGGCCTGCCAATGTTGTATGGTTAATGCTCGGCGCATTGCCGATGGTGCCGTGGCCCACCGCGTAGCTGACGATCTCTTCGATCTGGGCAGAACCGTAACCGAGCTTTTCAAGCGCGGCAGGCACGGACTGGTTGATGATTTTGAAGTAGCCACCACCTGCGAGCTTTTTGAATTTCACCAGCGCGAAGTCCGGCTCGATCCCCGTTGTGTCGCAGTCCATCACCAGACCGATGGTGCCGGTGGGCGCGATAACCGAGGTTTGCGCATTGCGATACCCATGTGCCTCGCCCAATTTCAGTGCCTCATCCCAGCAGGATTTGGCCACGTCTACCAACCCGTCCTGTGGGCAATTGGCGTGATCCAGAGGCACCGGCTTGACCGAAAGCTGCTCGTACCCCTCCGCCTCGCCATAGGCCGCTTGACGGTGATTGCGGATGACACGCAGCATATGCGCGGCATTTTTGGTGTAGCCGGGGAATGCGCCCAACTCGCCCGCCATCTCGGCAGAGGTCGCATAGGCCACGCCGGTCATGATCGCAGTCAGCGCACCGCCAAGGGCGCGGCCCTCGTCGCTGTCATAGGAATAGCCCATGTTCATCAGCAACCCGCCGATGTTCGCGTAGCCCAGACCAAGCGTGCGGAAGTCATAAGACCGCTGCGCGATTTCCTTCGAAGGAAACTGCGCCATCATCACCGAGATTTCCAGCGTTACGGTCCAGAGGCGGCTGGCGTGCATATAGTCTTCGACTTGGAACTCACCGTCCTTGAGGAAGGTCAACAAGTTCATTGAAGCCAAGTTACAGGCCGTATCGTCGAGGAACATGTATTCTGAGCACGGGTTCGAGCCACGGATCGCGCCATCTTCGGGGCACGTGTGCCAGTCATTGACGGTGTCGTGGTACTGGATGCCCGGATCGGCGCACGCCCAGGCGGCGTGGCCGACCTGATCCCAAAGGTCACGGGCCCGGATCGTCTTGGTCACGCGGTTCTCGGTGCGGCTGATCAATTCCCAATCGGCGTCTTTTTCGACGGCTGTAAGGAAAGCATTGGTGACACGAATCGAGTTGTTAGAGTTTTGACCGGAGACAGAGCTATAAGCTTCCGAATCCCAGTCAGTGTCATAGGTCGGGAATTCGATAGAGGTGTGGCCCTGCTTGGCATAGTCCAGCACCCGTTTGACGTAAGTCTCGGGGATCGCGACCTTTTTGGCTTCGCGGATCGCCTGCTTCAACTGATCGTTCTTGGCCGGGTCATAGGCATCTTCTGCCTTGCCGTCCCATGCTTTGATCGCGTCAAATAGCAGGTTCAGTTTCTGCTCGTGCATTTTAGAGCCTGCCACGATTGACGCGACCTTCTGCTCTTCGAGCACCTTCCAGTTGATGAAGTCCTGAATATCGGGGTGGTCGGCATCGACGATCACCATTTTGGCTGCGCGGCGGGTGGTGCCGCCGGATTTGATGGCGCCTGCGGCGCGGTCCCCGATCTTAAGGAACCCCATCAAACCCGACGACTTGCCGCCGCCCGACAGCTTCTCGCCCTCTCCGCGGAGCGATGAAAAGTTAGTGCCTGTGCCTGAGCCGTATTTGAACAGTCGCGCTTCGCGAACCCAGAGGTCCATGATGCCACCGTCGCCCACCAGATCATCTGCGACGGACTGGATGAAGCAGGCATGCGGCTGCGGATGCTCATAGGAAGATTGTGAACGGGTCAGTTTCCCGGTTTTGTAGTCGACATAGTAATGTCCCTGCGCCGGACCATCGATGCCGTAGGCCCAGTGTAGACCAGTGTTGAACCACTGTGGGCTATTGGGTGCTGCACGCTGACTGGCCAGCATATGGCGCATTTCGCCGTAATATGCTTTGGCGTCTTCCTCGGTGGTAAAATAACCGCCCTTCCAGCCCCAATAGGCCCACGCGCCCGCCAAACGGTCGAACACTTGCTTGGAGGAGAACTCTCCGCCCAGGGTTGCGTCTTCGGTTGGGACAGAGCGCCACAGGAATTCCGGCACCCCCTTTTCTTTCACGCGGCGGGTCTCGCTCGGGACGCCGGCCTTGCGGAAGTATTTCTGCGCGATCACGTCGCTTGCGACCTGGCTCCAGGATTTGGGCACTTCGACATTGTCGAGCTTGAACACCACCGAACCGTCAGGATTGCGGATTTCCGACACCGTGGTGACAAAGTCCAAATCCGCGTAGGCGTCCTGCCCGGCTTTAGTGAAATTACGTTCAATTTTCATTGTCGAGGCCTCATATCCAGCATTTCAAATCGCAAGCCGATCCGCCCCCCGGCAAACCGCCTCATCCCCTTTTTTCTGGCAGCAGCAACAGGTCCTCCATCTACCGCTTGCAAAATAGCAAGCGGTCCCAAATTTACCGGAAGGTTGGTTCTTATACCCTGTCCCACTGCCAAAGCGCCTGCCTGCGTTTACCACAACATCTTGTGGCGCTCTTATTGACTTACACAAACTGGCGTAGATGGGACTAATCGGTCAACGGTTTTTTTACGAATTATTCTGTCACTGTCGGTTGACCGAGGCCTGCCAGTTTGCACGCATCAAACCTTTGGTGATTCAGCCCCAGGATATCCCCAGAGATACCCGCAGGCCCGCGCCGGAGCTGATTTTCAAATAATCTTTTGCGGCGGCAGGGTTAGCAGGTGAGATTTATAAATTGGATGAATTTTTCCACAGCGCGGCATGCCGCAAAGGTCGCTTAGCCATCAGTGGCCAGCCGTAGTTTGAAAAATGTGTCGCGAGCGACGGGCCTCGCGGCTCGTTCTGTGCGACCGAGGCAGAATCATCACGCTATGGGCAATGATTCCCGACAACCTGCCAGAAATCAGGCAGGGAACACTATATCTTGTGCGGAAAGGAAAGTTTCCAACAATGGCGGCTTTGAAAGCGATTATACGCTTCAATCCCGACACTGAAAGAAAGTGGTCGGAGCGAGAGGATTCGAACCTCCGACCCCCTGTACCCAAAACAGGTGCGCTACCAGGCTGCGCCACGCTCCGACTGACGCTTCTTTAGCTATAAGCGGGACGATTGAAAAGCCCCGATTGGTGATAAAATTGCGAAATCTGTGAAGTCTTTAGCACGGCCAAGCGGGAGCGTTCTCTGCAAAGGCCGGATGGCGGATCTCACTTCCCTCTGAGATGCCCATTCGTTTCGCCAAACCGCCGTTAATCTCCAACACCGACAAAAGATCATCGCCGCCGAGAATCGGTGTTTCGTCCAAGGGTTTTGCGGAATGGTGAATCGTCTGCACAACACCACGCGCGTCGATGAACAGTAAATCCAACGGAATCAGCGTATTGCGCATCCAAAAGCTGAGCGGCTGTGGTGTCTCATAAAGAAAGAGCATCCCCGCACTCAGCGGCAAAGAACGGCGGTGCATCAGTCCCTGGGCGCGCTCGGCTGGGTCATCCGCAATCTCGACAGAGAATCGCGCCTTGCCCCAATCGCCCCGCATCGTCACCGTATCCGCGCGGCAGACCTCAGCCACCGCCGAACCGGCAAGCAGCACGCCAGCAAGCGCCGCCCCCGCCACATGTCCCAACGCCCTCAGGCGTCTATCACCGTATCCCATGAACTTACCTCCGCCGCCAAATGGCCCCGATCGCCAACTATAACACGCATGGCAAGCGCTTCGCCCGGTTGCAAATCACAAAGTCCGGATTGGCGCAGCACATCTATATGTAGAAACACATCCTCTGCGCGGCCAAAGACATTTGCAAACCCGAATCCTTTGGCCTTGTCGAACCATTTCACGCGCGCCGGCTCGAACTCGGCAGCGGCAAGCTCCTCGGGATCAAATCCTTCGAAATCGACCACGGCGGCGGGGAGTTCGCTGGGCGGCTCGACAAACAAAACTTCAACGGCTTGGGCGCCGCGGTCTGTTTGCTGCACGCGTATCGTTATGCGCGCCCCATCTGCGATCGAGCTTTGGCCGAAATTGCGCAAGACATTAACATGAAGCAAGATGTCCGACCCACCCGCATCAGCCACGACAAAGCCGAACCCTTTAACCGGATCGAACCATTTCACCACGCCATCGAAGAGACCTTGGGTCTCTGCTGGTTTCGCTTCGTTTTCAGACATGTCTTTCATCGCTTCACAAGCCATACCGTCATGGATTTAGCCGGGTGACCGCCCAAGGCGCCGCAACATCGGCCCGGCGCCATTGAAAGCGGTCATGCAAACGGAACTCGCCATCGGCCCAAAATTCAATTTCTAATGGGGCGATGCGATACCCCCCCCAAAACGGCGGACGCTTGGGGTTCACCCCATGCTGTGCGGTGACTTTCGCCACTTCGGCCATCAACGCGCCCCGCCCCGATAGAGGTTGCGACTGACGCGAGGCCCAAGCGCCCAAGCGGCTCTTAAGCGAGCGCGACGCGTAATAGGCATCAGCCTGCGGCCCGTCTTCGCGGGCAATCAACCCACGCACCCGCACCTGACGGCGCAGAGATTTCCAATGCATGACAAAAGCCGCTTTGCCCGCGCTATCCAGCTCTTGGGCCTTTTGGCTCTCGTAATTGGTGTAGAAAACAAAGGCATCCGCTTCGATCTCTTTCAGCAGCACCATCCGGGCGTTTGGCAGACCTTGCGAATCTACCGTGCTCAGCGCGATGGCATTAGGATCATTCGGCTCACGCGCTTCTGCTTCGGTTAGCCAACGTTGCGCGATTGCAAAGGGGTCATCCCCTGCAAAGATACCTGTCCGCGTCTCCATTCGGCATCCCCTTTTAGAGTGTTTGAGCCTGTGACCGGTTCTATGCCGGAGTCTGAGTTATTCGCTAAGACATTAGTTAACGATGAGCAACTCAAAGGACAACCTCACCCAATTTCCGTCAGTTAGCTGCCGGTCTTATGGAAAATGACGCGCGGCAACGCGCGCGTGCAGTCTTGATGGTGGCGCTGCAATCGCCTAGACCAAGGCAACCAAAACGGAACATAGACAAGGCGGCGGAATGGGAAACGAATTGATGCGGGGCAAGCGCGGGCTCATCATGGGTCTTGCGAATGACAAATCCATCGCATGGGGCGTGGCCAAAGCGCTGGCCGATGCAGGGGCCGAACTGGCCTTTTCCTATCAAGGCGATGCGCTGAAAAAGCGTGTGGTTCCGCTGGCCGAGCAATTGGGCAGCGACATCGTTCTGCCCTGCGACGTGGGCGATGAGGCGTCGATCGACGCGATGTTTGACGGGCTGAAAGAACGTTGGGACGGGCTTGATTTCATCGTTCACGCCATTGGATTTTCCGACAAGGGGGAACTGCGGGGCCGCTATGTTGATACCAGCCGTGGTAACTTCACCATGTCGATGGATATTTCGGTTTATTCTTTCACCGCCGTGATGCAGCGCGCGGAAAAGATGATGTCGCCCGGTGCCAGCGCCCTGACGCTGACGTACTACGGTGCCGAGAAAGTCATGCCGCATTATAATGTGATGGGTGTGGCCAAGGCTGCACTTGAGGCGTCTGTAAAATACTTGGCCGAAGACCTCGGCAAAGACGGCATCCGCGTCAACGCGATCTCTGCCGGGCCGATCAAGACGCTGGCCGCCTCCGGCATCGGCGATTTCCGCTACATCATGAAATGGAACGAGTACAACTCGCCCCTGCGCCGCAATGTCACCACCGAGGATGTCGGCAAGGCCGCCCTCTTCTTGCTGTCGGATCTGGGCAGCGGCACGACGGGTGAAAACCTGCATGTCGACGCGGGCTATCACGTTGTCGGCATGAAGGCGGTTGACGCGCCTGACATGTCCAAGGAATAACGCGCCCCAAACCACATTCCGCGCGGGTTCCCGCGCCAGCTGCTGCAAAGGAACATCATGAGCACCGAAAAGGACGCCTCGCGCCTGCCCCACGAAAAGGGATTTCACATTTCTTGGGACCAAATCCACCGTGACAGCCGCGCGCTGGCGTGGCGGCTGGATGGGCTGGGCCCCGACAATGGCGCGTGGCGTGCTGTGGTGGCGATCACCCGTGGCGGGATGGCCCCGGCGATGATCGTCGCGCGGGAGTTGGACATCCGCACGGTCGATACGATCTCGGTCATGTCCTACCATTCGGGCGGCGGCGCTGCAGACCAGCGACGCGAGGCGAAGGTGCTCAAATCACCGGACAAAGAGATGATGGGCGATGGCACCGGCATCCTGATCGTCGATGATCTGGTCGACAGCGGCAAAACCATCGAACTGGTGCGCGAGCTTTACCCCAATGCCCATTTCGCCACCGTCTATGCCAAGCCCGAAGGCGAGCCGCAGGTCGATACTTTCATCACCGGCGTCAGCCAAGACACATGGATTTTCTTCCCATGGGACATGGCCCTGCAATACGTCGAACCCTACCGTGGCAAGGACTGAGGCGGCCTAGGCCACCTTCCCTGCCCCTTATCTGACCGGATATACCCATGTCGCTTTCGCGCACCGCCACCACATTCTTCCCTCCGGTGATGGAGGCGCGGCGCTGGCTGGATGGCGTGACATTCAGCGCTGACCGTCCGCTGATCAACGTAAGCCAAGCCGCCCCCGTCGATCCGCCCCCCGAAGGGCTGCGCCGGGCGATGGCCGACGTCACGCTGAACAACGATGAGGCGCATCTCTATGGCCCCGTGTTGGGCCTGCCGGAACTGCGCGCAGAATTGGCACGGCAAACGGCTGAGAAATACGCTGGCGTGGTGACCGACGAACAGGTCTGCATCACCTCGGGCTGCAACCAAGCCTTCGCCGCCGCCATTGCCACGCTATGTGGTGAGGGTGACGAGGTGATCATCCCGACGCCTTGGTACTTCAACCACAAAATGTGGCTCGACATGAGCGGCGTAACTGCGGTGCCACTGCCCGTAGAAGCCGACATGTTGCCCGATCCGGAAAAGGCCGCCGCATCCATTACCCCGCGCACCCGCGCCATCGCCCTCGTCACGCCGAACAACCCCGGCGGTGTGGAGTATCCCGCAGCCCTTGTGCAGGCGTTCTTTGATCTGGCCCGCCGCCATGGCCTTGCGCTGATCCTAGATGAAACCTACCGCGACTTTCACAGCCGCCCCGGCCCGCCCCACGCGCTGTTCAGTGACCCGGATTGGCATGACACGCTGATACACCTCTACTCCTTCTCCAAGGCCTACCGCCTGACCGGCCACCGCGTCGGCGCGTTGATCGCCAGCAAGGCGCGGCTGGCGGAGGTGGAAAAGTTTCTCGACACTGTGGCGATCTGCCCTGCGCAGATCGGCCAGCACGGCGCGCTCTGGGGGATGCAGAACCTAAGCGCGTGGCTCGCCGGCGAGCGCGAAGAGATCCTCGCCCGCCGCGCCGCGATTTCCGCGCTGATGCCCAAGATCGAACCGCTGGGTTGGGAGCTCCTGGGCCTTGGCGGCTATTTCGCCTATATGCGTCATCCGTTTGGCATGTCATCGGCGGAACTGGCGCCGCAACTGGTGCGCGATGCAGGCGTGCTTTGCCTGCCCGGCACGATGTTCCAGCCCAAGGGTGACGCGCGCGGTGAAAGCCAATTGCGCATCGCCTTTGCCAACCTCGATGCAGATGGCCTAAACGTGCTTTTCGACAGGCTTGCAGCCCTGCCACGCAACGCATAGACAGGTCCGAAATTAACGAGGGACCGTGTCATGGCCAAAAAAGGCTTCAGCTTTTCGAAAACCGCCGTTTGGGTCTTGATGGGCCTGCTTATTTTGGGTCTGGGCGGCTTTGGCGCGATCAATCTCAGTGGCAATCTGCGCAGCATCGGCAGCGTGGGTGACAAGTCCATTTCGGTCGATCAATACGCCCGCCAGTTGCAGCAGGAAATCCGCGCCATTGAGGCGCAAACTGGCGAAAGCCTGTCGTTTGCCCGCGCGCAGGAAATGGGCCTCGACCGCGCCGTTTTGCAGCGCATTGTTCGCAACCGCGCGCTGGACCACGAGGCAGCAGAGATGGGCCTCTCCATCGGCGACGCCACCCTGCGTGATGAGATCGTCGCGATCTCGGCTTTCCAAGGCATCGATGGCAATTTTGATCGCGAAGGCTATCGGTTTGCCCTCCAGCAGAGCGGCATGAGCGAGGCGGAATTTGAGACGTCTATCCGCGAAGAATCCGCCCGTGGTTTGCTGCAACGCGCGGTTCTGGGCGGCGTTTCCATGCCTGACACCTATGCGCGCACCTTGGTGGATTATGTCGCCGAAGAGCGCAGCTTCACTTGGGCACGGCTGAGCGCGGATGACCTCGACACGCCCGTGGCCGAGCCCACCGAAGAGGAGCTTCAGGCCTATTACGACGCCAACGCCGATGACTTTATGCTGCCTGCCAGCAAAAGCATCACCTACGCGTGGCTGCGCCCCGAAGACCTGCTGGACGAAGTAGAAGTGCCCGAAGAAGAGTTGCGCGCCGAATATGACGCCCGCAGCAGTGAATATGATCAGCCCGAACGTCGCTTGGTCGAACGTCTGGTTTTTGCCAACCAAGAGGCCGCCGATCAAGCCGCTGCGGCACTGGAAGTCAACGGCACCACCTTTGAAGCTTTGGTCGAAGAGCGTGGTCTGGCACTGGCCGACGTAGATATGGGCGATGTCGCTAAATCCGATCTTGATGGTGCAGGCGACGCGGTCTTTTCCGCCGAAAGCGGCGCGATCGTTGGCCCACTGCCCAGCTCGCTTGGCCCAGCCCTTTTCCGCGTGAACGCCATCCTGCCCGCGCAGAATGTGCCGTTCGAAGAGGCGCGTGAGGTGCTCGAGGAAACCCTCGCGATTTCCCGCGCGACCCGCGCTGTGGAGGCCCGTGCTCAAGAGATTGACGATCGTCTCGCTGGGGGTGCCACGCTGGAAGACCTCGGCAAGGAAACCAAGATGAACCTCGGCACCATCGATTGGACCGAAGACAGCAGCGGTGGCATCGCCGCCTATGGGGCCTTCCGTGAGGCCGCCGCTGGTCTTAGCGCGGATGCCTTCCCTCAGATCGACCAACTCGACGACGGCGGTATCTTTGCCATGCGCCTTGATGAGACCAAGCCAGAGCGGCCCAATCCCTTCGATGCCGCCCGCGCAGAGGTAGAAGCCGCCTGGCGCAACGCACAGATCGTTGACGCCCTGACGGCTAAGGCCGAAAACCTGACTGCCGATCTGGCCGACGAAGGTGCCTTTGAAGCCGCAGGTCTTGAGCCGCAGCTTGGCGAAGGCATGACCCGCAGCTCCTATGTTGACGGCACGCCCGACACCTTCATGGATCAGGTTTTTGACCTCGACGAAGGCGGCGTGGCTGTGCTTCCGGCGGGCGACCATGTTGTGGTTCTGCGGGTTGATTCCGTAACGGCTGCAGGCGATAACGATCAGACCCAAGCGCTCATGGGCCGTCTGTCGCAGCAGCTGGATCAAGCGCTGGCCCAAGGTCTTTTCGATATATACAGCGACGCAGTGATGCGCGATGCCGATCCCCAGATCGACCAACGCGCGGTCAGTGCCGTGCATGTGAACTTTCCCTGATAGGCAGTTTTGATGGCCCTAACCCCGGATTTCGACACTTTCGCCCGCGCCTATGAAGCGGGCGAAAATCAGATCGTCTACACCCGCCTCGCCGCCGATCTCGATACGCCTGTGTCATTGATGCTGAAACTCACCGGCGCGGCAGAGAATGCCTTTGTGTTGGAATCCGTCACCGGCGGCGACGTGCGCGGGCGCTATTCGATCATCGGCATGAAGCCTGATCTGATCTGGCGCTGTCGAGGGGAGACCGCAGCCCTTAACCGCGCGGCCCGCTATGACGCGGATGCCTTTGAGGACATGCCCGGCGCTCCGCTGGACCGTTTGCGAGACGTCATCGCGGAATCGCGGATCACCTTGCCCGATGATCTGCCCCAAGCTGCTGCGGGCCTCTTTGGCTATCTCGGCTATGACATGATCCGGCTGGTTGAACATCTGCCCAATGTGAACCCTGACCCTCTGGGCCTGCCTGATGCGGTGATGATGCGCCCGTCGGTGGTGGCCGTGCTGGATGGCGTGAAGGGCGAAGTCACCATCGTTTCCCCCGCTTGGGTGTCTGACGGTCAGACCGCCCGCGCCGCCTATGCCCAAGCTGCCGAACGGGTGATGGACGCGGTGCGCGATCTGGAACGCGCCATGCCGCAAACCTCCCGCGATCTGGGTGACCCAGAAGACGCGCCAGAATCGGTCAGCAACTTCACCCATGAGGGTTACAAAGCTGCCGTAGAAAAAGCGCGTGAATACATTGTCGCGGGCGATATCTTTCAGGTGGTGCCGAGCCAGCGTTGGGCTCAAGGTTTCACGCAGCCGCCCTTCGCGCTCTACCGCAGCCTGCGCCGCACCAACCCCTCGCCGTTCATGTTCTATTTCAACTTCAGCGGCTTCCATGTGGTCGGCGCGAGCCCCGAAATTCTCGTGCGGGTCTTCGGCAACGAAGTCACCATCCGCCCCATCGCTGGCACCCGCAAACGCGGTGCCACACCGGAGGAGGACCGCGCGCTAGAAGCCGATCTGCTAAGCGATCCCAAAGAACTTGCCGAACACCTCATGCTGCTCGATCTGGGCCGCAATGACGTAGGCCGGGTTGCCAAAATCGGCACCGTGCGCCCGACGGAAGAGTTCATCGTTGAGCGCTACAGCCACGTCATGCACATCGTCTCCAACGTGGTCGGTGAGCTGCGCGAGGGCTGCGATGCGCTCGACGCTTTCTTTGCCGGGATGCCAGCTGGTACTGTCTCTGGCGCGCCAAAGGTCCGCGCGATGGAGATCATCGACGAGTTGGAACCCGAAAAGCGTGGCGTCTATGGCGGCGGCGTGGGCTACTTCAGCGCTGGCGGCGACATGGACATGTGCATCGCCCTGCGCACGGCGGTGGTGAAGGACGAAACACTTTATATTCAAGCCGGTGGCGGCGTTGTCTATGACAGCGACCCAGAGGCTGAGTTTATGGAAACCGTCCATAAATCCGGTGCAATCCGCCGCGCTGCAGCCGACGCCTCGCGCTTTGGCGGTAAAGGGAACAACTGACCATGCCGAACCGTGCCCCCTTTCAGATCGCGGGGCATTCCGTCGCCCCCGGCAGCAGCCTTGCGGTTGACCTGCCCGTCTCGATCCTGCCGGATCATACGCCGGTGCATCTGTCGCTTGAGATCTTTCACGGCAGGCGTCCGGGGCCGACGATGTTTGTCTCTGCCGCTGTGCATGGGGATGAGGTCATTGGCGTTGAGATTACGCGCCGCCTGCTGCGCGCGCCGCAACTTAGCGCTCTGCGGGGCACGCTGATCGTGGTGCCGGTGGTGAACTCTTTCGGCTTTCTCAACCGCTCACGCTACCTGCCCGACCGCCGCGATCTGAACCGTTGTTTCCCCGGCTCGCCTTCGGGCAGCCTTGGCGCGCGGCTGGCCCATATCTTCCTGCAAGAGGTGGTACTGCGCTGTGATTTCGGTGTTGATCTGCATTCAGCGGCGATTCACCGCACGAACCTGCCGCAGGTGCGTGTTTCGCCCGCTGACAGGGTGACCCAGCAGATGGCGATGGATTTCGGCGCGCCCGTGGTGCTGACCTCGCCGCTGCGGGACGGTTCCTTGCGCGCGGTCGCGGCGAAACAAGGCACGCCGATTTTGCTTTATGAGGCTGGCGAAGGGCTGCGCTTTGACGAAATGGCCGTCCGTGCGGGGCTTGCGGGGATCCTGCGGGTCATGCGCGGCCAAGACATGCTGCCCGCCAAGGGCATCGCCCGTGCCCGTAGCGCGCCCTATATCTGCACCGCGTCCCACTGGCTGCGCGCCCCTGCGGGCGGGCTTTTGCGCACCTTCCGCGCCGAGGGAGAGACCGTGGCCGAAGGCGAACTGCTCGCCATCGTGTCAGACCCGTTTGGCAAAGAAGAGGCCGAGCTTTTGGCCGATGCGCCGGGGATCCTGATTGGGCGCGCGATGTTGCCGGTGGTGAACGAAGGCGATGCAGTCTTTCACCTCGCCAAGCTTGGCCCCCGCGCGGCAGAGGCAACCGTTGACGATCTGGCCAGCCAGTTAGAAGAAGACCCGCTCTTTGACGAAGACGAGATTATCTAATCCTGCGCGAGGTCACTCCTTGCGCAGCAACACCGCAGAGATCGGAACCAAAGCCACATCATTGATGCGGTCCTGCAACCCCCAGAGCAGCAGTGCCGAGACGGTATCGGGCCGCAGACGGCCCAGCATAATTACCGCCCCCTCCTGCCCGGCCCTGAACGCTGCCTGATCAAGAAAGCGGCGGATCACCCGCGCGGTCTGATCCTTGCTATCAAAGTCACGAAACACCGGATCCGCAGGCACGCCCGCCTTCCGCGCCAGTTTTGGCATGGTGTTAAGCCCTTTGTCCTGCGTCACCAGCCCGTGGCCGGACTGCGCGAGGATATCCGTCACCTGATCGGTCAGCGCACGGCTGCCCTGAAAGCCGCTCTCTGTCCCTTCGAGCACCCCAACGACCGGGCCGATCCGGTCAAGTGTAGCGGCAAAGGCGGTCTCGGCATCGCTGGGCTGCGCGCCCTGCGGCAGATCGACCATCGCCAAGACCTCAAACCCGGCTTCGCGATAAATCTCTACCCGCTCTGCCGCATTGGGTAGTCCACTGTCGACGGCAAAGCTCAAAGGATATGGAAAACTACGCAGCGCGGCCAAGCCAGCGCTGCCTGCGGTGACTGAGGTGCCATCGTCGATCAAGACCACGCTCATCAGCGGTTTGCCCTCGACCTGCTCACTGGCAATGCTGTTGACCACCACGGGGCGCGGGTCTTCGATCACAGTTTCCGCGTCCCCATCCGTCGCGATATCCGCGCCGGGGCGGTTGATCACGACGCCGGTATTGCGGTCGGCCAAAGTGGCCGCAGGTGTGCCGATGGCCGGGCGGCTCGCAGCAACTGTCTCCTCGGGTTCTGAGGTGGTTTCGGCTTCCGGCTCCTCCACTGGCGCAGCGGCTTCGGCTTCTACGGCAGGCGCAGGGGCTTCGGCTTCTACGGGAGGCTCGGCCTCGGCCAGGTCAGTCTCTTCGGGCAGTGGCTCCGGCGATTCTTCTTCAACGGAGGCTTCTTCCGCTGGCAAGGTTATGGGATCGGCCTCCTCTACCTCCGGCGCTGCCATGCCCTGTGGGGCATCAAATGCGCCTTCGATACCAGCCACATCCGGCGCAGGCGGCTGCGCGGGTTCGGTGCTGATCGAAAGCTCATCGGCAGCCTGCGGCGCATCGGGGGCCATCGCCTGCGGATTGGGCAACACCGGTTCCTCCGCCCCCGGAGACGTCGGCGTCTGGCCCTCAGCTGCGGCGGGAGTGCTAAGCCCCTCTGCGCCGCCCGTCTCTGGCAGACTGGCCGAGGTCTGTGTGTCAGGGTCGAGCGCGGCAAGGCTGTCCTGCTCAGGCATATCAGCGCGCGGAGTGGGCGCATTCAACACAGGCGCGGAATCTCGGCTGCGCCCCTGATCCCCTGCATTCGTCACATCGATCCGCGCCGGAGCCGTTCCCGAGCCGGGTGCATCGCCCACCTGCGGCGGCAGCGGCAAGGGCATCATCAGCGACACCGCTCCGGCCACGCCGATGCTGGCCACACCGCCCCAAATCAGCCCGCTTAGAATTCCGCGTGCCATCTGCGCTACTCCTGCTGTCTGCGCCACGGCCAGAAAGCCCGGCGATCCCTCAATTGGCTTGCCCCAAACTCTTGACGATGGGGTTCAAGCCTGAACATGTATGCGAAAACCTATACCGCGCCCCGGCGTGGTTTCTCCAGTCCTAATACAAAGAAATGCCTGCCTGTGCTGCTGCTCATCGATAACTACGACAGCTTTACCTATAATTTGGTTCATTACCTGGGCAGCCTCGGCGCGGATGTGCAGGTGCACCGCAATGACGCGCTCAGCGTGGATGAAGCGATGTCCATGAACCCTGCCGGTATCTTGCTGTCCCCCGGCCCCTGTGACCCTGACCAAGCGGGGATTTGCCTAGAGCTAACCCATGCCGCCGCCGAAGCGCGGGTGCCGCTCTTGGGCGTGTGCCTTGGCCATCAGACGCTTGGCCAAGCCTTCGGCGGCAAAGTCGTGCGCGC
Source organism: Sulfitobacter sp. AS92 (assembly GCF_038900015.1). Classification (NCBI taxonomy): domain Bacteria; kingdom Pseudomonadati; phylum Pseudomonadota; class Alphaproteobacteria; order Rhodobacterales; family Roseobacteraceae; genus Sulfitobacter; species Sulfitobacter sp. AS92. The sequence goes on along the minus strand of NZ_JBBMQL010000006.1, from coordinate 176,728 downwards.
CGATGACATCGTGCATGGCAAACTAGGCCAGATGCAACACGAGGGGCACGGTGTTTTTGCCGGGCTTCCCTCGCCCTTCGGGGCCACGCGCTATCATTCGCTTGTGGTTGAGCGCGCGAGCCTCCCGGACTGTCTTGAAGTGACCGCATCACTCGAAGACGGCACGATCATGGGCCTACAACACCGCGAACTGCCGCTGCATGGCGTGCAGTTCCACCCAGAATCGATCCGGTCTGAGCATGGCCACGCCCTGCTGCAAAACTTCCTGAATGAGATGAAGGTCCCGGCATGAGCGCTGCGTTAAAACCTCTGTTGGACGCCGCCGCCAATGGGCCCCTGACCTCCGAACAAGCTGTTGAGGCCTTCGAGATCCTTTTTGAAGGCGAAGCCACGCCCAGCCAGATCGGCGGTTTTCTGATGGCGCTGCGCACGCGCGGCGAGACAGTGACTGAATACGCCGCCGCAGCACAGGTGATGCGCAGCAAATGCAACGCCGTGCGCGCGCCCGAAGGGGCGATCGACATCGTCGGCACCGGCGGTGACGGCAAAGGAACGCTTAACATTTCCACCGCCGCCGCCTTTGTCGCTGCTGGCGCAGGCGCAATCGTGGCGAAACACGGCAACCGCAACCTCAGCTCGAAATCCGGCGCGTCTGATGCGCTGACGCAGCTGGGCATCAACGTTATGGTCGGCCCCGCAGTGGTCGAACGTGAACTCGCCGAAGCAGGCATCGGCTTCATGATGGCGCCTATGCATCATCCTGCGGTCGCCCATGTCATGCCCACACGGTCAGAGCTGGGCACCCGCACGATCTTTAACATCCTCGGTCCGCTCACCAACCCAGCAGGCGTCAAACGACAATTGACCGGCGCATACACACGCGACCTGATCGAGCCTATGGCCCTCACACTAAAACAACTCGGCTCCGAGAAAGCGTGGCTCGTGCATGGCTCTGATGGCACGGACGAGCTGACCATCACCGGCATAAGCTGGGTTGCTGCACTGGAAGATGGTGTGGTTAACCTGCGCGAGCTGCACCCCGAAGACGCAGGCCTGCCCGTGCATCCTTTCGAGGCGATTGCCGGGGGTGAGCCTGCTGAAAATACCAAACATTTCAAAGCGCTGTTGGACGGCGTTCCATCAGGCTACCGTGACGCGGTCTTGCTGAACGCTGCCTCCGCCTTGGTGGTCGCAGATGTGGCGCCTGATCTAAAGTCCGGCGTCGAAATGGCCCGAGAGAGTATCGACAGCGGTGCCGCGCGGGACCGGATCGAAAAAGTTGCGCGCATCAGTCAGACGAAATGAATCCGCTGAACCGCAGCGCGCTTGGCGACTGGGCCAGTCTACCCTTTTTCAAAGAAGATTGGCCCGGCATCGCGCAAAAGCTGGCTGCGGAGCCGCGCGAGGTGCTCCCTCCGGCATCGCAAGTATTCGCCGCACTGGAACACCTCCAACCCAATGCAGTTGATGTAGTTATCCTCGGCCAAGATCCCTATCCCACACCGGGTCACGCCCACGGTTACGCATTTTCAGCCGAACCTGATGTGCGCACCCTACCCCGATCTTTATCGAACATATTCAAAGAGCTACAGGACGATATTGGCGCATCACCTAAAGACCCAGATCTGCGGTTCTGGGCCGATCAGGGCGTTTTGCTGTTAAACACCGTTCTTACCGTGCCTGCGGGCGACGCGAATGGGCACGCCAAACTCGGTTGGCAAAGGCTGACCTCTCAGGTCCTCACGCGCCTTTCGGATCGTCCCCGTGCCTATTTGCTCTGGGGGGCACATGCTCAAAAGGCAGCCGCCGCAGTTGATCCGGTGCAAAACCTAAAGATTGAGACGCCACACCCTTCACCGCTCTCTGCCCGGCGTGGCTTCTTTGGATCGCGACCTTTTAGCCGGGTGAATGACTGGTTGCAGCGCCAAGGCAAGCCCGGCATACATTGGACAAACCCGTGAGGATGCCATGACCGCGACAATTCTGGAAAAAATCAAAGCCTATAAGCTGGACGAAATCGCCGCTGCAAAGGCCGAAAAATCACAAGCTGACGTAGAGGCTGCCGCCCGTGCCGCGCCTCCCGTGCGCCCCTTCGCGCAAAGCTTGCACGAAGCCTCCCGCGAGGGTTATGGGCTGATCGCTGAAATTAAGAAAGCCAGCCCTTCCAAAGGGTTGATCCGCGAAGATTTCGAACCAGCCGCCCTTGCGCGGGCCTATGCCGCAGGCGGCGCGACCTGTCTTTCAGTGCTGACCGACACCCCGAGTTTCCAAGGCGCAAAAGAGTTCTTGGTTGAGGCCCGCGCCGCCTGCGACCTGCCAGTGCTGCGCAAAGATTTCCTTTATGATCCCTATCAGGTCGCCGAAGCGCGAAGCCTTGGCGCTGATTGTATTCTGATCATCATGGCATCCGTATCCGACGCGCAGGCCGCCGAACTGGAACAAGCCGCCCACGACTGGGGCATGGACGCACTGATCGAGGTGCATGACGCCGCCGAATTGACCCGCGCCGAGAAACTTACAAGCCGCATGATCGGCATTAATAACCGTAATCTCAATACCTTTGAGACATCTCTTGATGTAACGCGCGAACTTTCTGAGGCCGTCCCACCCGACCGGATGCTGGTCTGCGAATCCGGCCTCTATACCCCTGCTGACCTTGCAGATATGGCGATCTACGGCGCGCGCTGCTTCTTGATTGGCGAAAGCCTCATGCGACAGACGGATGTCGAACAGGCCACGCGCGATTTGCTGGCCAGCCCGCTTATCCCCGGAGGCATGTAATGGCGCTGACCCATTTTGACGCTGAAGGTGCCGCGCATATGGTGGATGTGTCGGACAAGGCCGTGACGTCACGCGTGGCCCAAGCCGAAAGCTACATCAAAATGGCGCCAGAAACGTTTGAAATCATTACCAAAGGTCAGGCGAAGAAGGGCGATGTGCTAGGCGTCGCGAGGCTTGCCGGGATCATGGCCGCCAAGCGCACTGCCGATCTGATCCCCCTTTGCCATCCGCTGCCCATCACCAAAGTCAGCGTTGAGCTGACGCCCGATGCTTCGCTGCCCGGCATTCGCATTGTTGCGACCGTCAAGACCACGGGTCAAACCGGGGTGGAAATGGAAGCCCTTACCGCCGCGTCCGTGACCGCGCTCACTGTCTACGATATGTCGAAAGCCGTAGATAAGGCGATGGAGATTGGCGGCACCCGGGTCATTCTGAAAAATGGCGGTAAATCAGGCCGTTACGAGGCGACATGATCAGCGTAGATGAAGCTCTTGCCGCAGTCCTTAACCTTGTTGCGCCGCTAGAGACCGAAGATGTGCCCCTCCGCGTTGCCAATGGACGGGTGCTTTCGAAATCCGTAACCGCTCAGCGCAGCCAACCCCCCTTCGCCGCCTCCTCAATGGATGGCTATGCGCTGCGGCGGGCGGAAGTTGAACCCGACGCGATGTTCAAGGTTGTAGGAGAGGCTGCCGCTGGCCACGGCTATGAAGGCACGCTGCGCGCTGGCCAGACTGTCCGCATTTTCACGGGCGCGCCGGTTCCCGAAGGTGCTGATTTTGTGGTGATCCAAGAGGATGTCACCCGACGTGGCAACCTGATTACACTTGGACATCATGTTGATGCGAAAGATAATATTCGCCCCGCCGGGGGGGATTTCACCGTAGGTGAGGAACTTTCCGCGCCGCGCACCCTACGGCCAGCGGATGTGGCTTTGCTGGCGGCGATGAACGTCCCGAATGTACCCGTGACCCGCAAACCGGTTATCGCAATCCTCGCGACCGGAGATGAATTGGTGCAACCGGGCGAAGACCCTGGCGACGATCAGATCATCGCATCAAACAGCTATGGTCTTGCCGCGATGTTTGAAGACGCGGGCGCAGATGTACGCATGCTGCCCATTGCCCGTGACACAACGGCATCATTAAAACAGGCCTTTTCGCTGGCCAAGGGCGCTGATTTGCTAGTGACCGTCGGCGGGGCATCTGTTGGCGACCATGATCTGATCGCGCCCGTGGCGGCAGAACTTGGAATGGAGCAGGCCTTTTATAAGGTTGCAATGCGCCCCGGCAAGCCACTGATGGCGGGGAAATTGGGTAATCTTGCGATGATCGGTTTGCCGGGAAACCCTGTGTCGGCAATGGTTTGCGGCGCTGTCTTCGTGCTGCCAATGTTGCGACGGATGCTTGGATTGACACAGGTACATGCCCCGTTCTGTGAAGCACCGCTCGGGCGCGACATTGGTCCGAATGGGCCGCGTGCCCATTACATGCGAGCGCGCTTGCAAGACGGAATGCTTTATCCCGACGATCGTCAGGATTCCTCTCTTTTGTCGGTCCTTGCGCAGGCAGACGCTTTGATGATCCGCCCCCCGCATGATCCGGCGCGAAATGCAAAAGACTTACAGTCCTACATTTTGATATAATGCCAACCTGAGGTTGACACAAAACGAGAACATCCCTAGAACAAAACAAAGAAAAGCTTCAGGGGACGTACGATGCTGACCAAAAAACAACTCGATTTGCTGTCTTTTATTCACCAGCGCGTTCAGCGGGATGGCGTTCCGCCCAGCTTTGATGAAATGAAACTGGCGCTCGATTTGCGGTCCAAGTCAGGCATCCACCGGTTGATTACGGCATTGGAAGAACGCGGTTTCATTCGGCGGCTTGCCCACCGGGCCCGCGCCATTGAAGTGGTCAAACTGCCCGAGAGCCTGGGTGGCGCTCCTGGCTTTGCCCCCCGCGTTATTGACGGGGATCGCCCCGACAGCCCGCCGCCCCACTCTGCGCAGCCGGTCACTGCACAACATGCATTTGACGTGCCCGTCATGGGCCGTATCGCCGCCGGCGTTCCGATTGAGGCAATCTCGCAGGTATCTCACAGCGTTACGGTGCCGGGCGGTATGATTGCCGGTCAAGGGGAGCACTATGCGCTTGAGGTGCGTGGCGACTCGATGATTGAGGCCGGAATTAACGATGGTGACATCGTGGTGATCCGTGAGACATCGGTTGCTGATAACGGTGATATCGTGGTCGCGCTGGTAGAGGACCAAGAGGCCACGCTGAAGCGGTTCCGCAGACAGGGTGCCTCAGTCGCTTTGGAAGCGGCCAACGCAGCCTATGAAACACGCGTGCTGCCCTCAGATAAGGTTAAGGTTCAGGGGCGTCTTGTAGGGCTTATCCGAACCTATTAATGAATTGCGCCGCGTGCAGACCTGCTGTTCCACAGACGCGCGCCGGCGTGTTCTTTTGCCGTGGTAATATGCCAGCCTTCAGGCATTTTCCAAAGCGCCAAAGCACCTGTTTCCCGTAATTGGATGGGATCGAACACTCGGCAATTCCAGGCTGGGTCTGGCTCCATTTGGACCGAGGCGATGACAATCTCGCCCCGGCGGCAGCCCCGAAACGCGGCGGCGGCGCGCTTTCCTGAAAGGTGAATAATGCCCGTCGCGTTCTTTGCCCAACGTGCGGCTGCCACAGATTGATCGACGCCATCACCGTCGTTCTCAAGCCAGTTTCGGGCAATAAACCCTGCGCCCTTTTCTTTGCTCAGCGCCCGCCCTTCGGCGGTCATTATGCCAACAAGTGTGCCGGTGTCGGCGACAAGCACATCTGGCCGCGTCGTTGCTTGCCAGACTATCAACGACAACACCATTACAGGACAACCTAACCAACGCAGGCTCCCTTGCCAGATAAGAAGCCACAAAAATCCGAGGGCTAAGAGCGGTAACACCCAGCCTCCCGGTCCGGGCACGAAACTGCGCGCGCCGGGAAGGTTTGAAACACCCTCGGCAACAAAAAGTATCCATCTAAGGCCAAGCCCCATTGCCCAAAGCGGAATACCTTCCAGCCCAAAGGGCGCAACCAAGACGGCTAATACGGCCGCAGGTATCACCAAGACCCCCATCAGGGGGACTGACAGCAAGTTTGCCACAAGCCCATAATGCGGAACCGTGTTGAAATGCGCCGCTGAAATCGGCGCTGTGGCGAACCCCGCGACCGCAGAGGAAATCACCACAGCAGCCACCGGGCGCAGGCGACGGGGTATGACCTCCCCTTCGAAATCGCGCATCCATCCGAAAACCGCGACCAGCGCAGTAGTTGCGGCGAAGGACATTTGAAATCCTGGCCCCATGAGCGCTTCGGGGCGCAGGGCCAATACGATGATACCCGCGAGAGCCACCGCACGGAGCGAGATGGCACGCCGGCCAATCATCAGCGCGCACAAGGCAACCGCGCACATCACATAGGCCCGCTCGGTCGCGACATTTCCGCCGGATAGCGCAAGATAGCCAGTGGCGGCGATTAGTGCCGCACCTGCCGCGATGCTGCGACTTGGCCAGCGTGTGGCGGTGACCGGATGCAGCGCCAACATCAGCCGTAGCCCGCCAAAAACCACAGCGCTGAGCAGGCCCATATGCAAGCCGGAAATCGCCAACAGATGCGCCAGATTGCTGCTGCGCAGGTCTTGCAGCGCTTGCTGAGAGATGGCGCTGCGATCTCCGGTCGTGATGGCCGCCGCGAACCCTCCGATATCGCCGGGCAGATGATGACGCACCCGGGCCGAGGCCGCCATACGAAGACGAAAAAGCACCAGGCTCAATTCGCCTTCGGTTGGCTTGGCGATACCCAAAAGCGGCACGCGCGCGTAGCCGACCGCGCCCAATCCGGCAAACCACGCATGGCGCTGAAAGTCGAAGCCTCCCGGCTCTACCGGTCCGGCGGGGGGCGACAGGTGCGCCGTCGTCATCACCCGCATACCCGGTGTCAACTCTATTGAGCCGGGGGTTTTGGAATGCAAAGATACCCGAACCCTTGTCGGGGTCCGCTTAAGTGGAATGCGGTCCAGCCGAACTTGATCAAGGGTGACGCGCGGTGCATCCGACTGACTGCGATCCAGCGCGATGACCCGCCCCTCAACTGCGCCGTAATAGCGCCAGCCGAGAACGGGGGCTGCCGTGGAATGCGCGCGGAATGCAGCAATGAGCAGACCAAGCAGAACCAAGGCGGCGCCGACGGCAAAGGGCGCAGTGACCTCTGGCAGCAACCGCGCCACGACCGTTAACCCTGCCACGGCAAGCACCATTCCCCAGAGCACCGGCAAAGAAGGCTCCACCGACAGTGAAAAGTACCAACCGATCCCCCCCGCGAGGCAAACCGGCACCCAGCCAAACAGATGCCCCCGCTGGCGAAGCATCACGGTGCTGAAAAGGTTCAAAAGGCCCATGCTTGCCCCCGCGGATCGCACTGGGTAGACAGACGTTAAATTCTAGGATCGGGGTGGTTACCATTTGGTAAACACTGCCCCAAACGCCATACCTCTAACCGAAAGGCCTCCCGCCATGAACGCCCCCGTCGTGACCCGTTTCGCCCCTTCGCCCACCGGGTTTCTGCACATCGGCGGCGCACGCACCGCCCTGTTTAACTGGCTGTACGCGCGCGGCCGTGGCGGTAAGTTCCTGCTGCGTATCGAAGACACCGACCGCGCGCGCTCCACGCCCGAGGCGACAGAAGCGATTCTGAAAGGGATGGCGTGGCTGGGTCTGGACCACGACGGCGAGATCGTCAGCCAGTTTGAGAATGCCCCACGCCATGCCGAAGTGGCAAATGAACTTCTGGCTCAGGGCAAAGCCTATAAATGTTTTGCCTCCCAAGATGAAATCACAGCCTTCCGTGAGGCGGCCAAGGCCGAAGGCCGCAGCACGCTTTACCGGTCACCTTGGCGTGACAGTGATCCTGCCAGCCACCCCGACGCGCCGTATGTGATCCGCATTAAGGCACCGCTGGAAGGCACCACCGTGATCCGCGATCAGGTTCAGGGCGATGTGACAATTCGCAATGACCAGCTTGACGATATGATCCTGCTGCGCTCCGACGGCACGCCGGTCTATATGTTGGCTGTTGTGGTGGACGATCACGACATGGGCGTAACCCATGTTGTCCGCGGCGACGATCACCTGAACAATGCCGCCCGGCAGATGATGATCTATGAGGCGATGGGCTGGGATGTGCCGGTCTGGGCGCATATTCCATTGATCCATGGGGCCGATGGCAAGAAACTCTCCAAGCGTCACGGCGCGTTGGGCGCGCAGGAATATCAGGTTATGGGGTTCCCGGCCGCTGGCATGCGGAACTACCTTGCGCGGCTGGGGTGGAGCCACGGCGATGATGAATTTTTCACTGACGCGCAGGCGCAAGAGTGGTTTGACCTTAACGGTATCCGCAAAAGCCCCGCGCAATTTGACCTGAAAAAGCTGGAAAACCTCTGCGGTCAGCATATCGCACAGGCCGATGATGCCGCGCTGCGGCGCGAAATCGAGGCCTATTTGGATGCTGCCGGTCTACCTTCCCTTACGGAAGCCCAAGCCGAGGGTTTGGAGCGTGCGATGTATTGCCTCAAGGATCGCGCGAAGACTTTCCCGGAACTTCTTGAAAAAGCTACCTTTGTTCTTGCCGCGCGTCCGATCACCCCGGACGAGAAAGCAGCGAAGAACCTCGATACGGTATCCCGTGGCATACTGTCGGAATTGACGCCGCAATTGCAAAATGCTAGCTGGAATAAGGAAACGCTGGAGGAGGTACTGAACGGCTTTGCTGCCGCGCAGGACACCAAGTTTGGCAAGCTGGCAGGGCCCCTTCGGGCGGCCTTGGCTGGCAGGGCAGTCACCCCATCGGTTTTTGACATGATGTTGGTGCTGGGGCGCGATGAAACCCTTGCCCGACTGACAGATGCTGCGGCCTAAGTTTTGGTTAACCACTTCTTACCGCGGCAGGATATAACTGAACGGGACGGCCCCTACTGGGGCTAGGCCCAGACGGCGGGGCACAACTCCGCAGCCTACATTCGGGAAGGGACTTCATGACCAATAATAATAAAACCGCAACGCTGACGATCGACGACAAGACCTACGAGCTGCCGATCCACAGCCCGACCGACGGGCCTGATGTGCTCGACATTCGCAAGCTCTATGCGCAGGCGGGCGTCTTTACCTATGACCCGGGCTTTACCTCGACCGCGGCCTGCGACAGCACGATCACCTTTATCGATGGTGACGAAGGTGTGCTGCTCCACCGTGGCTACCCGATCGAACAACTGGCAAGCAAATCGCACTACCTCGAAGTTTGCTATCTGCTGCTCTACGGTGAACTGCCCGGCCCCAAAGCGCTGGAAGAATTCGAATGCTTGGTGACCAATCACACCATGCTGCACGAGCAAATGATGAATTTCTTCCGTGGTTTCCGCCGCGATGCGCACCCGATGGCCATCATGGTCGGTGTGGTCGGCGCGATGTCGGCATTCTACCATGACAGCACCGACATCAACGACGAGCACCAGCGCGAAGTTGCCACGATCCGCTTGATCGCGAAGATGCCAACGATTGCGGCCATGGCCTATAAATACACCATCGGTCAGCCCTTTATCTATCCGCGCAACGATCTCGACTATGCGTCGAACTTCTTGCGCATGTGTTTTGCCGTGCCCGCCGAAGATCATGAGGTAAACCCGATCCTGAGCCGTGCGATGGACCGGATTTTCACCCTCCATGCCGATCATGAGCAGAACGCATCGACCTCGACGGTGCGTCTGGCGTCTTCTTCGGGTGCGAACCCCTTCGCTTGTATCGCCGCTGGCATCGCCTGCCTTTGGGGCCCGGCGCATGGTGGTGCGAACCAAGCCTGCCTGGAAATGCTCAAGGAAATCGGCACGCCCGATCGCATTCCTGAGTTCATCGCCCGCGCGAAAGACAAGAACGATCCTTTCCGCCTGATGGGCTTTGGTCACCGCGTCTACAAAAACCACGACCCACGCGCGACCGTGATGAAAGAAAGCGCCGACGAGGTTCTGGAACTGATGGGCGTCGAGAACAACCCGATCCTTCAGGTTGCCAAAGAACTGGAAAAAGCGGCGTTGGAAGACCCGTATTTCGCGGAGAAGAAGCTTTTCCCGAACGTCGACTTCTATTCGGGCATCATCCTCGAAGCGATGGGCTTCCCCACGTCGATGTTCACGCCGATCTTCGCCCTTGCGCGGACCGTGGGCTGGATTTCGCAGTGGAAAGAACAGATCAGCGATCCGCAGCTTAAAATTGGCCGTCCACGTCAGCTGTATCTTGGTGAGGATAAACGCGATTACGTCGATATCGAGAACCGCTGAACAGCGCCTCTTAAACCCTAGCAAACGCCCCGGATTCCCGGGGCGTTTCTCGTTTCCCCTCTTGCCTACAAACGACATATCCGGTCCAGGTTGTTGACCAAAACGCGACAATAAAAGCATAGCTACCTATACGAATGGCGTGCTTCCGAATCGCACGTAAATATGCATTTCAGCTCAGCGTAGGTAATGGGCTTGAAAATGAGTGAATGTTTCCAAGCGTTTTGCCAGTTTCGAAACACCAAAGCCGAAAATACGGCGAAATTACGGCACTGTTTCGCAGCAGGTAACAATGCGTCACACACGCTTGACGGGATTCCCACATCAAAGTTAACTAAGAACCAAGATGACTTTCCGGGTGGAGAGCTGTGGTGGCGCATTGGTTTGGGATTACCCCTCGCGCGATCAGACCGCCCGGTTGAACTGATCTATAATGCTGCCCCGCAGCAGGGCCTTGACGAAGGAGCGCGAAATGACCGCATCAGATAGGACCAAAGGCCTTCGCTGGGACTGGGCGACCGGGCTATCCCCTTCAAAAGCCAGTGATTTGTCCGGTCCTCAATGTGCGCTGGTGCCGGACACGCTGCATGATTGTGACCAAATCGCCGTGGTTTACGACAAGGGCCAGACCCCGCCGCGGATCACGATCGCGCAGGTTTCCTGCTCGGTTCATACGGTATTGGCCGATGGCGTCGCCGTGGCGGTGGTGGCGCGGGCCAGTGGCCCCGCGCCTTCCGCAGATGATGTGCTGCTGGTCGAACGTACCTGCTAGCGCTCAGCGGCCCTGAAACTTGGGGCTGCGCTTTTGTGTGAAGGCCGTGACCCCTTCGGCAAAGTCATGCGATTTCCCGCAACGGCCCTGTGCCTCGGCCTCAAGCGACAGTTGATCTTCCAACCCATTGTCCCACGACGCACGGATCGCCTTTTTCGTCTCCGCATAGGCGGCGGTCGGCCCACTGGCGAGTTGCGCCGCCTTGGCCCGCCAATGGGCATCGAATTCTTCATCTGGTACTGCCTGCCAAATCATACCCCAGTCATCTGCCTGACACGCTGTGATCTTATCGGCAAAAAGCGCAGCCCCCATGGCCTTGGCCATGCCCATCTGGCGCGGCATTGCATAGGTGCCGCCTGCATCAGGAATAAGGCCGATACGGGTGAACGCCTGCATGAAATAAGCGCTCTCACTGGCGAAAACGACATCGGCGGCCAGCGCGATATTGGCGCCCGCGCCTGCTGCTGGCCCATTCACAGCGGCAATTATCGGCACCGGACAGTTGATAATGGCGCGCAGCAAGGGCGCGTATTCCTCGCGCAGGGTCTTCTCTAGATCGGCCACGCCGCCTGCCCTGTCTGCCAGATCCTGCCCCGAACAAAAGGCCCGTCCGGCACCCGTCAGCACAACGACCCGCCCCTCGCGTCCGCCTTCGGTCACAGCGTGGGTCAGCTCCGCCCGCATCTGAGTGGTCAAGGCGTTCATCTTATCAGCGCGGTTGAGCGTGATCAGCGCGATGCCATCCGTCAACGCATAGGTGATCGTTTCATAGTCCATTTCGATATCCTTGATTGCTTATAGGTAGCATATCAAAGCGACCTGCAACGGCCAGTACAACCGGGCGTCAGGTATCTAGAATATCTCGCAGGCGCGCTTCTTCTTCGGGCGAAAGCGGTGCCTCTGTGGCCGTCTTGGCGCGTGCGCGGCTACGTAGATAAACCAGCCCCAGCCCCCCGCCGAGTAAAAGCATCAGCGGCCCTGCCCCCCAAAGCAACCAGTTCGCTCCCGTGGCCCGGGGGCTCAGCAGCACATACTCACCATAGCGCGCTACAATGAAATCCACCGCTTCCGCGTCACTATCACCCGCGACCAACCGCTCTCGCAGGAGCAGCCGCAGGTCTCGGGCAAGGCTCGCATTGCTTTCGTCGATGCTCTCGTTACGGCAAACAAGGCAGCGCAGCCCTTGGCTCAACTGTCGCGCGCGCGCTTCTAACGCGAGATCCGCCAAAATTTCGTCGGGCTGTACCGCCCAAAGCGGGCTTGCCAGCAGCGTGAGGATCAACAAAAGCCGTTTCATTCTGCGGGCACGCCCGCTGGCTGCTTGCGCGCACCCGCCGCAATTCGGAAACGCCGGTCGCTCAGGCTCAAGACCCCGCCAAGCGCCATCAGCGCGCAACCGATCCAGATCCAATTGGTCATCGGCTTGATATAGGTCCGTACAGCCCAACCACCGCCGTCCTGTTCATCGCCGATCACCACATAAACATCGCGCGCGAGGTTATAGTCGATCGCCGCCTCGGTCGTCGGCATCTGCGCCACTGGATAAAAACGTTTCTCTGGCCGAAGAGTGGCAATCGTCTTGCCGTCCTGCGCCAAGGAAAGCTCTGCAATGGTGGTCAGGTAGTTCGGCCCCCGCTCCTCACTCACATTGTGCAGGGTCAGCGTATAGCTGCCCACGTCGAAAGGCTCATCAATCTGGGCGACGCGGATGTCATCCACCGCCCAGGCCATCAGCCCCGCAATCCCGGCCATCGTAACGCCCAAACCACCATGTGCCGTGGCCTTGCCCCAATCAGCACGCGGCAAGCGCCGCAGGCGGCGCAATTTTCCCGGCCCCCGGCCAAGGCGCTGCATCACATCCACCACCGTGCCCATGATCAGCCATGCCCCGAGGAACATGCCCACCGGCCCAAGCAACCCGCGTCCGGATTGCATCGCAAATGCCAACCCGCCAAGCGCCAGCGCCAACAAGAAGACATAGCGCAGCGGATAGAGGGCGCGCATGACCTTGGCACGTTTCCACGGCATGGCGCTGCCAATCGGCAAGATGAGCCCTAGCGCTACCATGAAAGGCGTAAACGCGGCGTTAAAGAATGGCGGGCCGACGCTAAGTTTGCGATCAAGGAACATCTCAGCCACCAGCGGCCACATCGTGCCAACAAAAACAACGAAACAAGCCACCGCTAGCAGCAGATTGTTCACCACCAAGGCGGTCTCACGGCTGAGCAGGCCAAAGACGCCCTTGGCCTCAAGTGCAGAAGCGCGCAGGGAGTAGAGTATTAAAGCGCCGCCGGTGAAAAATCCCAGAATGGCGAGGATAAACACCCCACGTTCAGGGTCATTTGCGAAGGCATGAACCGAGGTCAGCAGCCCCGAACGCACGATAAATGTACCGATTAGCGAAAAGCCAAATGCAAGGATTGCCAGCAGGATTGTCCAGCTTTTAAGGCTCTCGCGCTTTTCCACCACGATGGCTGAATGCAACAGCGCTGCTGCAAGAAGCCACGGCATGAAGCTGGCATTCTCAACCGGATCCCAGAACCAGAAACCGCCCCAACCGAGCTCATAATAGGCCCACCAAGACCCAAGCGCGATGCCAATGGTCAGGAAAACCCAAGCCGCCAGCGTCCACGGACGCACCCAACGGCCCCAAGCGGCATCAACGCGCCCTTCAATCAGCGCCGCCACAGCAAAGCTAAACGCCATGCTGAGGCCGACATAGCCGAGATAGAGAAACGGCGGATGAAAGGCCAATCCCGGGTCTTGCAGCAGCGGGTTCAGGTCTTGGCCGTCAAAGGGCGGTGTGCCCATGCGCAAGAACGGGTTAGAGGTGAAGAGGATAAACGCAAGAAAAGCCACGCCAATCGCCGCCTGCACCGACAGCACCCGCGCGCGCAAGCGCGGCGGCAGATTGCCACCAAACCACGCGGCCATCGCTCCGAAAAGTGCTACGATTAGCACCCACAGCAACATAGAGCCTTCGTGATTGCCCCATGTGCCACTGATTTTGTAGAGCATCGGCTTGGCGGAATGGCTGTTGGCCACCACCAGCCGCAAGCTGAAATCTGACGTGATAAAGGCCCACATCAGCGCGCCAAACGACAGTGCAATCAGGATAAACTGCGCCGCCGCCGCCGGTTCGGCCACCGCCATCCAGGCTGCACGGCCCCGCCAAGCACCCCACATCGGCACCACCATTTGTACCAAGGCCACGCCAAAGGCGAGCACCAGCGCGAAATGTCCAAGCTCTGTAATCATGGGCCGGACTATAGGGGGACAGCGCCCCCTAAGCCATGGCAAATCAGACGTGGGATACGGTCAATCGGTCGCAGTCAGGCGCGGCTGCGGCGCCATGCGTCTAGGGCGGGATTGTCTGACGGTTCAACTGCCGCGAGGGCCAATCGACTGTCTGCACCCGTGTCGGCCACACGCGGGGTATCGGCGCGCAACTTGCGCAGAGTCTCGATATTCTCGACCACCCGCGGCACCCGCGTAATGGTGCCCACGATGGCGCGCTGAAACTCTTGCGATTTAACCTGCTGTCGCGCGCCGAAATAGAAGGAGACGATTACACCCAACAGCCACCACAGCGGCTCCGGCACAAGGGCAATGCCCTGCATTCGCTCTGCAAACCACAGCGGGTTGATCATTGCTGTGACGAACAACCCTAGGGTGCCCAAAGCCAGCATCGGACGCGGCAGGCGGTTTAGCCCATCCATGAAACGGTCAAATCCGCCGTGCCGGGGATGAGCGAACTCTGCCCCATATTGCGCCATTGCTTGGCCCTGTACCGTATGGGCCCGCTGCGCTCCGGCCTCGGCATTCTCGCGGAACACTTCGACCGTGTCGCGGATGACATTGCGCTCACCACCGAAGACAGTCGTGAAGATGCGTTCGATCAGTCCCATTGTGCGACCCTCTGTGCAAAGGCCGCATTCGTCATGTGATACTGCGGCGCGATGAATTCTTCGGCTCGGCGGATCCAGCCGCCTTTGCCGCCTGCCCGACTGCGCGCATATTTGCGGCTCGGGGGGCGGCGGTCGGCCAGACGGAAGTAGTAGTTGCGCCGCGCGATGCCGTAAGCGTCGACCAGATGCGCGGGCGCGGCGGTGATCGCGGTATGAGCGGCACGGATGGTCTGCGGCCCGATGGCACCATCAACCGCGATGTCTTGGCCCATCTCTCGCAGTAGACTTTGCAGGATCTTCACCGCGTTGCTGCCTGCGTTGACATACATGTCAAAAACGCTCGGCTGCAAAGGCGCGGGCAATTCCGCGATGCGCGGGGCGTTGAAGTAATGTCTGACAAAGATATCCACCGCTTGCGCGCGGCTAAGGCGGCGCACATCGGCCACGTCGACCGACCCATCACCCGTCAAGTCCAGCCCCAATCGGCGCATGGCATGGATCGTCACCCCAAAATTCGTCGCGCCGCCGGGGTCATCGGGATCATTCACAAACTCGCCCTCACGGGCGACGATGGCGCTGGCGATCTCTCGGACGGACTGCATCACGGGCTCTCCTGTCTTGGGTGAAAACAGGCTCTGCCGGAATGGTTAATGCAGGTTCAGGAAACCGCGCGTTGCGCGAAGCTTACCCTTCAGGCTCGCGGTAAACGCCCTGCGCTTTCAGAGCGTCCGTCACTTCCTTGGGCATGTAAGTCTCGTCATGTTTCGCAAGGATTTCAGAGGCCTCGAAGACCCCGTCGATATAACGCCCGGTGCCGACCATACCTTGGTTTTCTTCGAAAAGATCCGGCAAGACGCCTGTGAAAACAACCGGAACGGTCGCCCCGCCATCGGTCACGGCAAAGCGAATCGCCTCGCCCTGCCCACGTTTCAGCGAGCCTTCCTCAACCAGCCCGCCGATGCGAAAAACCTCTGCCGGGCCGGGTGGCTCGGCGATCACTTGGCTCGGCGCGCGGAAATAGTTGATCCCGTCGCGCAGCGCGTAACCGATCAATGCGGTCGATAGCACCAAGGCCACCGCCGCCACGGCAATGATCTGGATGCGGCGCTGTTTCTTCAGGCTCTTCATGGGAAGAGCGGGGCCATCATCAGCCCCTCCGTTTCCGGCAGGCCCAGCATCAGGTTGGCGTTCTGCAACGCCTGCCCGCTTGAGCCCTTGGTCAGATTGTCGAGCGCTGCGACGACCGTTGCCCGCCCTGTCTGGCGGTCGCCCACCACGCCGATATGACAGAAATTCGAGCCACGAATATGCCGCGTGCTGGGCGCTTCGCCAAAAGGCAGCACCTGGATAAAGGGCTCATCCGCATAGGCTTTTTGCATCGTTTCATGGATGACCTGCGCATCCCCTTTGACATAGCAGGTCGCCAAGATACCGCGGTTCGCTGGCACCAGATGCGGGGTAAACTGTACCTGCACGGGCCGCCCAGCGACGGCCGAGAATTCCTGATCGAACTCACCCAAATGGCGATGCGTGCTGCCAAGCGCATAGGCGTGGTAGCCCTCGCTCAGCTCTGCATGGAGCAGGTTTTCCTTCAGCGAGCGCCCCGCGCCCGAGACCGCGCATTTCAGGTCGAGAATGATGTCATCTAGATCAATCACACCCGCGGCGATCAGCGGGCGCAGCGCAAACTGCCCCGTGGCCGCGTTACAGCCCGTACCCGCCACCAAGCGCGCGGCGGCGATTTCTTCGCGGTAGAATTCGGTGAGACCGTAAACCGCCTCTTTCTGCACGTCGACAGCCGCGTGTTTGTTGCCGTACCATTTGGCATAATCCTCGGGATCGCGCAGGCGGAAATCAGCGGAAAGGTCGACGATCTTTAGATCTTTAGGCAGTGCTGAGATGACTTCTTGGCTGGTCTTATGCGGCAGCGCGCAGAAACACAGATCAATCTGAGAAAAGTCAATCTCTTCAATGGTGACCAGCGCGGGCAGATCAAGGTGGCGCAGATGCGGAAAGACCTCCGCCATGCTTTGCCCCGCCTTGGAGTTCGCCCCCAAAGCGGTGATCTTCATCGAAGAATGGCTAGCAATCAGCCGGATGAGTTCTGCCCCGGTGTAGCCGGAGGCGCCAAGAATGGCGATGTTCTGGGTCATGGTCTGTCCCCTTGTTCGGAGCGATTTGTAATGGGAATTCAGGCGGCGGTGAATGTGATCTGTCGTCGCAGGAACTGCGTCGCGCGGTCGCTCACGCGGGCGGGATCTCCGGTGGTCAGAAAGGCCGCCTCGCCACTGCCCATCATATTGGGGTGCCGCTCAAGATAGTCCGCCAAGGAAGCCGCCACCAACTCGGCTTGGCTGAACACTTTAACATCTGCGCCCAAAGCCGCCTGAAACGCCTCTTGCATCAGCGGATAATGGGTACAGCCCAAGATCGCCGCGTCTGGGTTGGGCATCTTGCGTTTCAATGCATCGACATGGCTGCGCACCAGCGCTTCGGCGAGGATCATATCGCCCTCTTCGATGGCATCGACCACCCCACCGCAGGCCTGCGCTTCGACATCAACGCCAATGGCACGGAAGGACAGTTCGCGCTGAAAGGCGCGGCTTGCCACCGTCGCCGGCGTGGCGAAAAGTGCCACATGGTTCACTGCCACTTCGCGCGGCGGGGAATTGTCGCCCCATTGGCGTTCGGTCATCGCCTCGATCAATGGCACAAAGACCCCCAGCACCCGTTTCTCGCGCGGGATCCAGCCCTCCTGCATCCGGCGCAGCGCGGCGGCAGAGGCGGTGTTGCAGGCAAGGATGACCAGATCGCAGCCCGCATCAAACAGCCGCTGCACGGCGGCGCAGGTCAGCTCATAAATATCATCGGCGTTGCGGACGCCGTAGGGCGCATGCGCGCTGTCAGCGAGATAGACAAAATCCACCTCCGGCAGCCGTTCTTGCACTTTGCTCCAGACGGTAAGCCCGCCCAGCCCCGAATCGAAAATACCAACTGCCATGGTCCGTCGTCACCTGTCGGCTCTATGCCGTTCCTCAAACTCATAGCCAAGACCCTGATATTGGCCCGGCTTCGGTGACAACTCATATGTGGCTTTGCGCAGGAAATCCATCATCGCTTTTGCATCGCCTGCAAGCGGGTCCAGCGCCGCGCGCGGGATGGGCGCGCCGATGGCCAAGCGCACAGGCGTATCGACACGGGCGCGGAACTCCTTGATTAGGAGGCCCATGCGCAGATTAGCATGCAAATGGCTGGCGATCTGAAACAGCCGGCTGGTGTGGCCGTCGAAATAGATCGGCACCACCGTGGCATCGGATTTGGCGATCATCCGCGCGGTAAAACTGCGCCACCCTGGGTCCATCGGCTGCGAAAAGGGCCGCGCGGCGGTGCTGACGGTGCCGCCGGGGAAAATGCCAATCGCGCCGCCCCGCTCCAGATAGCTGAGCGCACTGCGGCGCGTCGCGAGGTTAAGCGCCAACGCCTCCCGATCCTCGTCAAAGCTGATCGGCAAAAGATGATGCGCCAAATCAGGTGCTTGGCTGAACACCGCGTTGGCCATGATCCGAAAATCGCCCCGCGTCTGGCTAAGGACATGGCCGAGCATCAGCCCATCGAGAATGCCGTAGGGGTGGTTGGCGATCAGGATTACCGGGCCGTTGGTCGGAATGTCCTCCAATGCGCCGCGCATCACCTCTAGTGTCAGGCCGCAGCGCCGCACAATCGCATCAAAGAACCCCTGCCCCGCGGCCAAATCAGCCTCATAGCCCTCAGCGCGTTTCAACAAGGAAACCCGCCCAGTGGTGTTTTCTAGCAAACGGATCAGCGCCCGCCCGCCCCGGCTGCGGGCGGAATGGGCATAGCTTATGTCACGGGCGTGGGTCACATCTCTGCCTCAGGATCGAACTGAGGCGATTTATAAGACAGAAATGTAACAGAGATATTACTCCGCTGCCTTGGCCGTTGCGGTACCGCCTGCGCGGATCACCGCCAGCAGTTCTTCACGCCGTTTCGCAGCTTTGATCTCATTCGCCTGTTTCACCGGGCCAAAGCCCCGGATCTGCAGCGGCAGTTCGGCCAGTGCCACGATGGCATCACGGGTTTGATTGGTTAGCTTTGGCAATACTTCGGACATGTCCGCCTCATACTGCTTGATCAGCGCACGTTCCATCTTGCGCTCAGCGGTATAGCCGAAGGGATCGAACGGCGTGCCGCGCAGACCCTTGAACTTTGCCATGACCCGCAAAGGCCCTTCGAGCCACTGACCGAACTCGCGTTTCTGGGGCCGACCGTTCGGCCCCATTTTCGACAAGATCGGCGGTGCCATGTGGAAGGTCATTTTAAAGTCGCCGTCAAACTCGGCGCGGGCCTTATCACGGCTGGTGATGAGTAGGCGTGCGACTTCATATTCGTCCTTGTAGCTCAAGAGCTTATGATAACCCATGGCAACAGCTGCCTTTACATCACGGTCTTCGATCCCACCCAGCATCTTTGCATACCGTTTGGCCAACCCTTTGCCCTGATACTCAGTCAGATGGGTCTCACGGAAGGCGATCTTGTCGTCCAACGACTTGGGCAGCTCCACCACCTTGCTGGGCTGACTCACCTTCGCCGCATCTTCGGGGTAAAGCACGGCCCAACGACCGATCTCAAACGCACGCATGTTGCGCTCAACCGCTGCACCGTTCATGCGGATCGCTTCGTGCAGGCTTTCCAAAGTCAGCGGCAGCAACCCGCGCTGCCACGCCGCGCCAAAGATCATCATGTTGGAGAAGATCGAGTCGCCCAAAGCAGCTTTCGCCAAATCGGATGCGTCGAACATTGCCACGTCGTCCTGCAATCGCGCCTCCAGCGCCAGCGACAGGCGGTCGTAAGGCATCTGGAATTCAGTGTCGCGGGTGAAATCGCCGGTGATGATCTGATGAGAGTTCACCACCGCCCCGGTGCGGCCCGCACGGGTCAGCCCCAGCGTCTTGTGCCCAGCAGAGACCACCAGATCCCCGCCGATCAGCGCATGCGCCTCGCCAGTTGCCACACGGATCGCGCTGATGTCTTCAGGGCGCTCGGCCAGACGGCAGTGGATATGCACCGCGCCGCCTTTTTGGGCAAGGCCCGCCATCTCCATCATGCCTGCGCCCTTGCCATCCAACTGCGCCGCCTGTGCCAGCAGCGCGCCGATGGTCACAACACCGGTGCCGCCAACGCCGGTGATGACGACGTTGTGGGTGCCATTGATCGTGGGCAACTCCGGCATCGGCAGGTCAGGGATGGTCAACTCAGTCGTCGGGTCCTTGCGGACCTTCGCGCCTTCCAGCGTCAGGAAGGACGGGCAGAAGCCATTCACACAGGAGAAATCCTTATTGCAGGACGATTGGTCAATCGCGCGCTTGCGGCCCAGCTCTGTCTCATTCGGCACCACGGCCACGCAATTCGATTGCACGCCGCAATCGCCACAGCCCTCGCAAACGTCCTCGTTGATGAACACCCGCTTATCCGGGTCCGGGAACAGCCCGCGCTTACGACGGCGGCGCTTCTCCGCAGCGCAGGTCTGGATATAGACGATCGCGCTGACGCCTTCATGCTCGCGGTAGGCCTTTTGCACGTTCGGCATTTCGGCGCGCTCATGCACCTCGACGCCCTTGAAGCGCGCAAGGTCCACGTCTTCCTTCTCGTCATAGACCACAGCGACGTTCTTCACGCCCATCGCCTTCAGCTCCGCGACGATGCGGTAGGCATCCAGATCGCCCTCGTTGTGCTGACCGCCCGTCATCGCGACGGCGTCATTGTAGAGGATCTTATATGTGATATTGGTCCCCGCGGCGAGCGCCGCACGGATCGCCTGCACGCCCGAGTGGTTGTATGTGCCGTCGCCAAGGTTCTGGAACACATGTTTGGTATTAGAAAACGGCGCCTCGCCGATCCAGTTCGCGCCCTCACCGCCCATATGGGTAAAGCCGGTGGTCTCGCGATCCATCCACTGCACCATATAGTGACAGCCGATGCCCGCATAGGCACGCGAGCCTTCGGGCACTTTGGTCGAGGAGTTGTGCGGACAGCCCGCGCAATAATACGGCAGACGCGCGGCGATATCTTCGGCATTGTCCGAGCGGCGCGCCTCGTTCAGCGCTTCCAGCCCGGCGCGAATACCGTCAGTCTCGCGGCCCTCTTCCAGCAGAATGCCGCCAATCTTCTCGGCAATCAGGATCGGGTCAAGCGCGCCACGGGTCGGGAACAGCTCTTCGCCATGCTCCATGCCCGCGCCACTTTTGTGCCAGCCATAAACGCGGCGGTGAGTGTCGTTAAACAATGCTTCTTTGATCTGGATCTCGATCAGCTTGCGCTTTTCTTCGACCACCACGATCAGGTCCAACCCATCGGCCCACTCATGGAACCCCTGCATATCCAGCGGGAAGGTCTGGCCGATCTTATAGGTGGTGATCCCAAGGCGCTCGGCCTCGTTCTCATCAATATTGAGCAGGCTCAGCGCATGGACCAGATCGAGCCAGTTCTTACCCGCCGCGGCAAAGCCGATCTTGGCTCCGCGTTTACCCCACATGCGCTTGTCCATCTTGTTAGCGTGGGAGAATGCCTCGGCCGCAAAGCGCTTGTAATCGATCATCCGCGCTTCTTGCAGATGCGGCGTGTCGCCCAATCGAATGCTCAAGCCGCCGTCCGGCATGTCGAACTCTGGCGTGATCAGCTTCATCCGGTTCGGATCACCGTTCACAACGCTGGTGGCCTCCACCGTGTCCTTCATCGTCTTCAGGCCGACCCAAAGACCCGAGAAACGGCTCAACGCCCAACCATAGATGCCATAGTCGAGAATTTCCTGCACCCCGGCAGGCGAAACCACGGGCATATAGGCATCCACCATCGCCCATTCCGACTGGTGCAACACGGTCGAGGATTCGCCCGTATGGTCATCCCCCATCGCCATCAGCACACCACCATGAGGCGAAGTACCGGCCATATTCGCATGGCGCATCACGTCGCCGGTGCGGTCGACCCCCGGCCCCTTGCCGTACCACAGGCCGTAAACACCGTCGTATTTCCCCTCACCGCGCAGTTCCGCCTGCTGGCTGCCCCAAAGCATCGTCGCCGCGAGGTCTTCGTTCAGCCCCGGCTCAAAGCGCACGCTATGTTCGGCGAGTTTCTTCTCAGCGCGCTGCATCTGCAGGTCAACCGCGCCAAGTGGGCTGCCGCGATAACCAGTCACATAGCCTGCGGTATTGAGCCCCGCCGCGCGGTCGCGTGCGGATTGCATCATCATCAACCGAACCAGCGCCTGCGTGCCGTTCAGCAGCACCGGGCTTTTCTCAAGGTCGAAACGGTCGTTAAGTGAGATCTTTTGCGTTGTCATGGCGGGCCCTCCCTAGCACGTCAGTCTTGCATGATTGGCCCCTATATAGGTCACAGTTGCTGACCTGTATAGCAGATATTTTCGCAACGTCGGCCTTACAGGGGACGGTTTGTGCTGTTTTCTCCCGCCTATTAAGATAGGGGAAAGGCTGGGCAAGGAAAGTACGCGCCATGGATTGGGACAAACTCAGAATTTTTCACGCCGTGGCCGACGCCGGGTCGCTGACCCATGCGGGCGACAAGTTGAACCTGTCGCAGTCCGCGGTCAGTCGGCAGATTCGCGGGCTTGAGGAACAGCTCAACACCAACCTCTTCCACCGCCACGCGCGCGGTTTGATCCTGACAGAACAGGGTGAGCTGCTGTTCGACGCGACCTCGGCCATGGCCAAGCGTCTCGACGCCGCCGCCGCGCGTATCCGCGACAGCGAAGAAGAAGTGTTTGGTGAGCTTCGGGTGACGACCACCACCGGCTTCGGCACCCTTTGGCTCGCGCCGCGCCTGCCCAAACTCTACGAACAATACCCCGATCTTAAAGTCGACCTGATGCTCGAAGAACGCGTCCTCGATCTGCCCATGAGGGAGGCCGATGTCGCCATCCGTATGAAAGAGCCGAGCCAGGCCGATCTGGTCCGCAAACGCCTGATGACCGTGCGCATGGGGCTCTACGCCACGCCTGAGTATCTTGAGAAACATGGCACCCCAACGCGCATGGAGGACATGGCCGATCACCGTTTGATCTGTCAAAACACCGACAGCGATCAGGTCGGTGCCGGGCTGCAACTGGTCAAAGAGCTGATGATGTATGACCTGCGCTCGCTCTTGACGGTCAACAACTACTTCGGCGTGCTTCAGGGTGTGGTGCACCACCTTGGCCTTGGCGTGCTGCCCAACTACCTTATTCAGGACTTCCCACATATCGTGCAGGTGATGCCCGATATCGAATCCGCCGAAGTGCCGGTTTACCTCGCCTATCCCGAAGAGCTTCGCCAATCCAAACGCGTCGCTGCCTTTAAGGATTTTGTGCAGGAAGAGATCATAACCTACCGCAAACTCTGGCGCGAACGGACCGAAGGCGAAGGCTGACCTCCCGCCGCCGCCTTAGCCATGCATTAGGCGCATATCGGCCATGATGACTTGCGATGTTAAATAGCCTTGATCTGAGCAGCTCTGCCTCCTATTTCACCATTATGAAGATTGACAGCCTGAGGGCACGTCGCTTCATACCTCCCTGTTGGACTTGGCCGAGCTTCGTGCTCGGCCTTTTTTTTGGCCCACCCCATTCTTTCAGCCCACAGGCGGCCAAACCCACTTCCCCCCCGCCACTTCCCCTTGTATGAGGGCGCAAACGCGCCAGCCGGGGAATTTCCATGCAAGATCCAGCCATCACGCCTGACCTCATCGCCAGCCACGGGTTCACCCCCGAGGAATACGCCGAGGTCGTGAACATCCTTGGGCGCGAGCCGAACTATACCGAGATGGGTATTTTCTCGGCCATGTGGAATGAGCACTGCTCCTACAAGTCCTCAAAAAAATGGCTCCGCACCCTGCCCACCGACGGCCCCCAAGTCATCTGCGGCCCTGGCGAAAACGCAGGCGTGATCGATATCGGCGACGGCCAAGCGCTGGTCTTCAAGATGGAAAGCCACAACCACCCCTCCTACATTGAGCCCTACCAAGGGGCCGCGACCGGCGTGGGCGGTATTCTGCGCGATGTCTTCACCATGGGCGCGCGCCCGATTGCTGCGATGAACGCGCTCAGCTTTGGCCGCCCCGACCACCCCAAGACCCGCCAGCTTGTGCACGGTGTCGTCGAAGGCGTCGGCGGCTATGGCAATTGCTTCGGCGTCCCCACCGTGGGCGGCGAAGTGCGCTTCGACACCGCCTATGACGGCAACTGTCTGGTCAACGCCTTCGCGGCGGGCCTCGCGGATGCGGACAAAATCTTCTACTCCGCCGCCTCTGGCGTTGGCATGCCGGTGGTCTATCTCGGTGCGAAAACAGGCCGCGACGGCGTCGGGGGCGCGACAATGGCCTCTGCCGAGTTCGACGACACGATCGAAGAAAAGCGTCCCACCGTCCAAGTCGGCGACCCTTTCACCGAAAAACGCCTCATGGAGGCCACGCTGGAACTCATGGCCACCGGCGCTGTGATTTCCATCCAAGACATGGGCGCTGCGGGCCTGACCTGCTCTGCCGTTGAAATGGGCGACAAAGGCGGCCTTGGTGTGCGTCTCGAACTTGAAAAAGTGCCAACGCGCGAACTCAACATGACCGCCTATGAGATGATGCTCAGCGAAAGCCAAGAGCGGATGCTCATGGTTCTGCGCCCCGAACTTGAGGCCGAAGCCAAAGCTGTCTTCGACAAATGGGATCTCGATTTCGCCATCGTCGGCGAGACCCTCCCCGAAGACCGCTTCCTCATCTGCCTCAATGGCGAGGTCAAAGCCGACCTGCCGCTGTCGAAACTCGCCTCCACAGCACCTGAATACGACCGCCCGTGGGTGAAAACCCCCGCCGCAACGCCACTGGCCGACACCCCACAGATCGACCCCATCGAAGGTCTGCGCGCGCTGATCGGCTCTGTAAACCACAGCTCCAAAGCGTGGGTCTACGAGCAATACGACACGATGGTCATGGGCGACACCGTCCGCCTGCCCGGCCTCGGCGCGGGCATCGTGCGCGTGCATGGCACCAACAAAGCGCTGGCATTCACGTCCGACGTGACCCCACGCTACGTCAAAGCCAACCCCACCGAAGGCGGCAAACAGGCCGTTGCAGAAGCCTACCGCAACCTCTGCGCCGTAGGTGCCAAACCGCTTGCTACAACCGACAACCTGAACTTCGGCAACCCCGAAAAGCCTGAGATCATGGGCCAGTTCGTCGGTGCGATCAAAGGCATCGGCGAAGCCGTCGGCGCGCTCGATATGCCCATCGTCTCGGGCAACGTCTCGCTTTATAACGAGACCGACGGCAAAGGCATTCTGCCGACCCCCACCATCGGCGCCGTCGGCCTGCTCGACAATGTCGATGACATCATCAGCAATCAGCTGCGCGAAGGCCATGTCGCCCTTCTAGTCGGCGCAGCTGGCAGCCACCTCGGCCAATCCGCCTTGCTCGCCGAAGCCTTTGGCCGCATCGAGGGCGACGCGCCTCATGTCGACCTCGCGACCGAGCGCCGCCACGGCGAATTCATCCGCGCGCAGGCCAGCCATATCTCCGCCTGCACCGACCTCGGCGATGGCGGCCTTGCCCTCGCAGCCTTTGAGCTGGCCGAAACCGCCGGCGTTGGCGTCGAGCTTGAAAGCGATGACCCCGCGGTCCTCTTCGGCGAAGATCAAGCCCGCTACCTCATCGCCTGCACCGCCGAGGCTGCCGAGACTCTGATTGCCGCTGGCAAAGAAGCAAACGTTCCCGTCTCTCAAATCGGCGCCTTCGGTGGCGACAAGATTAGCTTCGGCGCTGCCACCGCACCGCTCAGCGATCTGCGCGAGACCTACCGCACCACCTTCGCCAAGACTTTCGCCTAAGAAACTCTGGTTTCGGAGCCGCCCTTGCTTGAGACCAAACGGTCGCGCGCAGGGCGGCGGGACAAGCTAAATCGCCGAGGGGCCCCTTTAGGGGATGCGGCTATTTCGCTTGGCGCGACGACAGGCGGGTGACAGGCTGGGATCAATCAAGGGTGGCTGCGAAACCTTCTGGTTTTGGAGAGACCCGCAGCCCCGCCTCCCTCACCTCATCGCCTAAACGGCTGCGTTCAACCCCGCCAACATCCGCGCCTTTTCGCCCGGATCATCAGGGCGCGAGATCGCCTCGGCCAGCGCCTCCAAAGATGCTATCGAATGCCCCGCGCGAAAACTGTCGACATGGGGCAGCATCGCGCGGATGCCCGCTGCCTTGGGCGCGAACCCGTCCCAGCGGAGCAGCGGATTCAGCCATATCACCCGCCGGGCGGTCAAATGCAGCCGTTGCATTTGCCGCGCCAGTTCCGCCGGATCGTCTCGGTCAAGCCCGTCGGTAACCAACAGCACAACCGCGCCCTGCCCCATAACCCGCCGTGACCAATCGCGGTTGAACGCTGCCAGCGCCGCACCAATCCGCGTGCCGCCCTCCCAATCCTGCGCCTGTGCGCCCGCCGCCGCCAGTGCCGCATCCACGTCGCGCGTGGCGAGATGTCGGGTGATATTTGTCAGCCGCGTGCCAAAGGTGAAGCCATGCACCTGCGCCCAGCCCGCGCCTTTGCGATTGGCCACCGCGTGCAGGAAATGCAGGATCACCCGGCTGTATTGGCTCATTGAGCCGGAGATATCACAGAGCACCACAAGGTTCGGATAACGCTCACGTGGCTTCATCCGGTAGAGCCGTTCCATCTCCCCCCCACGCCGCAGCGCTGCTTTCAGCGTGCGCGCCACGTCGATCCGCCCCCGCGCCGCAGCCACATTCCGCCGACTGGGCATCGGCGGCACCGGCAGGGCAAGCTTGGCCAACATCCGTTTCGCCTGAGCCATCTCGGCAAGGCTCATCTGTTCGAAATCCAGCGTTCTGAGCCGCTCGCGCGCCGACATCGTGAGGCTCGCATCCACCTCTATGAGAGTTTCCTCAGGCGCGGGCTGATCCTCACGGTCCGGCGCTTCCGCCCCGTCCAGCAAAGCCTCCGCCGCGCGTTTTTCAGCCGGTGTTGCCGGGCGGTCCTCTTGCACGCCACGGATGGCGGGCAGCATCGCGGCCATTATATGTTCCAAATAGCGCGGATCGCGCCAGTAGAGCCTGAAAATCTGCGCAAAGACCCGCGCCTGCTCAGGGCGGCTCACGAAACAGGCATGCAACGTCCAATAGAAATCGCGGCGGCTGGTAAAGCCAACGGCAGCAACCGCCTCCACCGCCTCTACCACGCGTCCCGGCCCGATCGACAGCCCCGCCCGCCTCAGAGCCCGGGCAAAATGCGTGATATTGCCCGCGAGCTTCGGATCGTCCGGCAATTCAAGGGGGAGCTGCTCGGCCATTCTGCTCAGGCAGGGACCAGCGACGCGCGGGCCTGCTCGAGAATACGCGCGGCCTCAGACCCTTGCAGTTTGGCAATGTCATCTTGGTATTTCAGCACCGCCCCAAGCGTGTCAGCGATCACCTCAGGGCTCAGCGTTGTCACATCCAGCGCCAACAAACATTTTGCCCAGTCAATCGTCTCTGCCACGCCGGGTTTCTTGAACAGATCCTCCGTCCGCAATTGCTGAACAAAAGCCACAACCTCGCGGCTGAGCGCTTCCGCCGCCTCAGGCGCACGGGCCTGCAGGATCGCCATTTCGCGTTCCACATCCGGGTAGTCAACCCAGTGGTAAAGGCACCGCCGCTTTAGCGCGTCATGCACTTCACGCGTGCGGTTCGAGGTGAGGATCATGATCGGCGGCTCCGGTGCGCGGATCGTGCCAAGCTCGGGGATCGTCACCTGAAAATCACTCAGCGCCTCCAGCAGAAAGGCCTCAAAGGGCGCATCGGTGCGGTCAAGCTCGTCGATCAGCAGCACGGGCGCGCCGTTCTCATCCGGGCGCAGGGCCTGCAAAAGCGGGCGTTCGATCAGGTATTCATCGCTGAAAAGCTCTTGTGTCAGTGCACGCCGGTCCGCGCCGCCCCCGGCTTCCGCCGTACGGATTGCCACCATCTGCGCCGGAAAATTCCACTCATAAACCGCGCTGGATGCATCCAATCCTTCGTAGCATTGCAGCCGGATCAACCGCCGCCCCAGCCCGGCGGCCAGCGCCTTGGCAATCTCGGTTTTGCCCACGCCTGCTTCGCCTTCCAGAAACAAGGGCCGCCCCAGTGTCAGGCTTAGGAACACAACAACCCCAAGAGCACGGTCACAGACATAGCCCTCCGCGCTTAGCATCTTTTGGACCGCGTCGATGGTATCAATGTTTTTCATAGGCCCAGTGGTGCATTCCCGCCCCGCCCCGTCAAGGGGTCTGACAGGGCTTGCGCAGATTGACGTGATTTCTCCGCGCTGGCATAGTCTTAACCAATAATTGACGGCCACCGGGGACAACCACCGGGGCCACAGGGGCAGATATGGGACAGTGCACTATCATCGCGACCCGGCGCGGCGGGGTCTGACATGCGCATTACCGCTGTCACCTGCGTCAAGAACGAAGGCCCGTTTCTGCTGGAATGGATCGCCTTTAACCGGGTGATCGGGGTTACGGATTTTCTGTTTTACTCAAACGATTGCAGCGACGGGACCGACCGGTTGCTTGATGCATTGCAAAGTCACGGCATCGTAACGCACCTGCCGAACCCGGCCACCAACCGAAACTACCAGATGCAGGCGCTGAAAGACGCAAGGCGCCAGCCCATCGTCACAGGGGCGGATTGGGTCTGGGTCGCGGATGTGGATGAGTTTCTCAACATTCATGTGGGTGACCACCGCATACCCGCATTGATTGAGGCTTGTGGGAACCCACAAGCGATTTCGGTGCATTTTCAGTTCTTTGCCAATGGCGGGGTCACGGATTATGTCGACAGGCCCGTCATCGCCCAATTCACCCAAAGCCATAATCCAGACATCTGCGGCGCTGACACGGCGATGGAGGTTAAGTCGCTGATCCGGAGCGACTTCCCTCTTGGCTACTACGGCGCGCATCGGCCATTTCATGACGACGAGAAAGACCAGCCCCATTGGACGGATGGCGCTGGCAGGCAGGTCCCCGACCTCTTTCGCAGCGCCGCCAACAAACGCCGCATCCGCGCTTTTCCCGCCCGCGGCGCGCGGCGCTTTGCGACGCTCAATCACTACGCGCTGCGGTCACTCGACAGCTATCTAGTCAAGAATGACCGGGGCGACGTAAACCGTGAGCATCGCGCCTTTGATGACACCTATTGGCGCGAACGCAACGATGCAGCGTGGGAGGATCGCTCAATCCAACGCTACCTGCCAGCCCTCGGTGCAGAGATAGACCGCCTTAAGGCTTTGCCGGGCATCGCAGATTTGCATTCGGAATCTGTTGCCGCTCACCGCGCGCGGCGTGATGCGCTGCTGGCTGATCCGGCCTATGTAGAGATGCGCGAACAACTTCTTAACGCCAGCCCCTACTGCGCCGCCGAAGCGGACATCCTTGCTGAAATAGGCCTGCCATGACCGGGCCACGCATCATAAACCTTGGGCTGCCAAAAACCGGCACCACGACACTGACCGACGCGTTGCGCCACGCGGGGCTCAAGGTCGCTGATTGGCGCATCCGCAAGGGGCAAAGCAATCTGCCAGATATCATCGGAGAGCATGTCGGGCGGATCCTTTATGCCGATTACTTTGACAGCGGCGACCCGCTGGCGCGGTTACGCGAGTTCGATGTGATTAACGAAATGAGTGCCGTGCGCCATGACCGTAGCCTTTGGCCGCAAACCGATTGGGGGGTGTTGCAGGCCATTCAAACCTACCACCCAGACATCAAGTTCCTCATGTCGCACCGCGACCCGGTTAAGACGGCCAACAGTATGATGCGCTGGCGAAATTTGGGCAACAAACGCTTGCCGCAAGCGGACGTGCCGGGCCTGCCACGGGGTTTTGGCCGCACTGAGGCCGAACTGGCCAAATGGGTTGAGGGGCATTTTGCCTTCTGTCGCCGCATATTTGCGGGATGCGACAATTTCTTGGAATTCGACATCGAAGACCCTGATGCACGCGACAAGATCGCGGCCTACCTCGGCATCGACCTGCCGTGGTGGGGCCAGAGCAACACTGGCAAAGCAGAGGCCGAATAATGCGTCTGACCCTGTTCATCGGCCCGACCGAAAAAGCCGCCGCACGCCTGCGCAACATCCTGAAACAACAACAAAATGCACTGCTAAAGCAGGGGGTTTACGCCCCCGATTGGAACCATGTTCGTCTTTATACCGCCTGTGCCGCGCCCGATGCTGTGGGACTGCTGCGCTATCGACGGGGTCTGGACAGCCCGTTGATCCGCACCACGCTGCGCGACGAATTCCACGCGCTGTTGTCTCGCGAATTGGCCGAGACACACGCCGATCATGTGGTGCTAAGCTCTGCGCAATTGGGCAACTTGCTGTCCCGACCCGAAGAGCTTGCCGAACTGCGTGACCTGCTTTCTGCGCATTTCGATGACATTCAGATCATTGCCCACCTTGACGAACAGGCCCGCCTGCTTACGGCGCATTACACCTTTGCCGTGACCGAGGGCCGCCGCCATTCTTTGGCCCAAGAACTGGCCTTGACCCAAGATTTGGCTGTCGCTGAACGGGGCAACTGGTGGCACGCTGCGCGTGAGACGACTGAAAACGCGTCTGACTTCGGCATATTCCCTGATGTCCAAGACCCGCCGTTTTGGCTCGATTACCATGCGCTACATGCCCATTGGGCCGAGGCTTTTGGCGCAGAGAATATCCATTTTCGCCCGCTCGACCTTTCGCATCTTTTGTCAAAGGACGGGGCCCGCGAAGTCGCCGACAGCCTTTGCCTGACCACGCCCCTCGGTCCGGTTGACCCCGGTCGCGCGATCGCAGCCCTGCCCGCGCCATGGCTTACGCGGATGCAGCAATTTAACGACGTGTTGATACGCTACCTACAAGTACATGACCTTTCCTGCCCGCGTAGGACATGGAACCAGATGTTGCAGGCGTTTCAGATCGGCGGCGCGCCAATCCCCCCCGGCAGCCTCGCCCCGATCTCTGCGCATTTCGCTGCCGACAATGCTACACTGATCGAAAAATTCCCCGCACTGGCCGATGCGCTAACCCCCGATACGCCCGCGCCCCTTTGGCGCGAGGCGGACCCCGCATTCGGCTTTCGCGCAACGCAATACCTCGCCGCCTTTGCCCACCGCATCCGCACCACTGCAACCCCGCTGGCCCAAAAACGCGCGGAGGCTGAGATGGCGCGCCGCTCCGCCACCAAGTTTGAAACGATGCTGCACGATCCAGATGCTTCGGAGGACGTGGGCAAGGCCAAAGCCCAACTGTCGAACCGGGTGAAGGTCAACCATGAGATGATCCTCAGCAGCCCCTTCCGTCCGCACAACCGCATAACCCTTAAGGGTGAAGATCAGCCCGCGCCCGCCTATACCGCCGTTCCGCCGCGCCAGTTGCCGCCTGGCAGCAGCGGCAACGTCATCGTCGGCTGCATGAAAAACGAAGCACCCTATATCCTTGAATGGGTCGCCCATCACCGCGCCGTGGGCTTTGACAATTTCCTGATTTACACAAATGATTGTACCGATGGCACCGATGCTGTGCTGGCCCGACTGCAAGATCTGGGCATCCTCCAGCACCGCAACAACGACGATTGGAAGGGAAACTCCCCGCAGCAACACGCGCTAAACCAAGCGCTTAAAGAGCCGCTGATACGCGACGCCGAATGGATCGCACATATTGACGTGGATGAATTCGTGAACATTCGCACCGGCAATGGCAGGCTGGAAGACTTCTTTGCCGCCGTGCCAGACGCGACCAACGTCGCCATGACATGGCGGCTTTTTGGTCATAACGGAGTGACCGCGCTTTCAGACGCCCCGGTGATCGGCCAGTTTGACCACTGTGCCCCCGCTTATTGCCCAAAACCCCATACTGCATGGGGGTTCAAGACGATGTTCCGCAACATTGGTGCTTACGAAAAGCTTTCCTGTCACCGGCCTAATAAGCTGGATGATACGCAGGAAAGCCACGTAAAATGGGTCAACGGCTCAGGCCAAGATATGACGCGCGATGCGCTGCGCAACGGCTGGCGCTCTTCCAAAAGCAATATCGGTTATGAGCTGCTGCAACTGAACCACTACGCGCTACGCTCGGCGGAATCGTTCCTGGTTAAACGCCAACGCGGACGGGCGCTGCATGTCGACCGCTCTATTGGGATCAACTATTGGATCCGCATGGATTGGAACGATCACCGTGATGTCACCATTCAGCGCAACCTGCCACGCCTGCAGGCTGAGATGGAGCGGTTGCTGGCGGACGATCAACTCCGTGCGTATCACGAAGCGGGCCTTGCTTGGCACCGTGCTAAGGCAGAAGAACTGCACCAAATGCCAGAGTTCCGCGACCTCTACCGCCAAGCGCTTAGCATCCAGTTAAACGCGACCGAACGGGTGGCCTATGCCCTTGCCCTTGATATGGAAAGCTGACCTCGTGACGGACACCTCGACTGAAGCCAATTTCATCCATTCCCGCGGTATGAAGTTCCCCGACGACCCTACGATCCTGCGCGGTCGGGTCCGCAAACTGCTGCGTCAAAATTCCTATGAGGCCAAAGAAAGCGAGGCCGCCTTACGGGTTGTCCGCGAAGGCGACCGGGTGATCGAACTGGGCGGCGGGGTCGGCTATATGTCGACGCTGGTGGCCAGCAAACGCCAGGTCGCCTCGGTGCATTCCTTTGAAGCCAACCCCAACCTCATCCCCTATATTCGTCGCGTCCATGCAGCCAACGGGCTGAGCAATACCCATGTCACCAACGCCATTCTTGGCCCCGCGCCAGGCAAGGTCGATTTCCATGTGCGCGCGCAGATCCTGTCGTCCTCCATGACCCGCTTTGAGGGCGAAGAGCCTCCCGAAACCCATCAAATCGACGTGCTTGATGCTGCTGGGGTCTTCGCCGAGTTGAACCCCACCGTGCTGATCTGCGATATCGAAGGCGCGGAGGTGGACCTAATCCCCACACTGCCCCTCGCCAATCTTCGTGCGGCCATCATCGAACTGCACCCGCAATGGATCGGTCCCGAGGGTGTCAACAAGGTCTTCGCCGCGTTTATGAACGCCGGCATGGCCTATTATCACCGCGGCTCGCATAACAAAGTCGTGGCATTCCGCCGTGAGTGGTAAGGCCCCCTCCCACCTTGCGATCCTTTGCCTGCGCAATGAGGGCGCGTTCCTTCTAGAATGGCTCGCCCACCACCGCGCTATCGGGTTTGATCACGTGCTGGTGTTTTCCAACGATTGCGACGACGGCACGGATGCGATGCTAGACCGTTTACAAGCATTTGGCGGCGTGACCCACATCCGCAATGACGGCCCTTATGATAAAGGCGGGATACAGTTCACTGCGTTGAAGGCCGCTGCCGATTTGCAGGTTGTGCAACTGGCCGACTGGATCTTGCCGCTCGACATTGATGAGTTCGTGAACATCCATTGCGGCGATCACAGTCTCGCCGCGCTGCACGCAGCCTTGCCCAAGGCCACGTCGATCACCCTCACGTGGCGGCTTTTCGGCAGTGCCGATCAGGTGCGCTACAAGGACCGCCCCGTGACCGAGACCTTCACACGCTGCGCGCCCGCCGTGATGCATTGGCCGTGGCGTGCCGCGATGTTCAAAACGCTCTACCGCAACGACGGCACCTATGCGCAACCGGGCGTGCACCGCCCCCGCAGCCCAGATCCGACGCGACTGGATCAGGCCCGCTGGTTCGACAGCCATGGCCGCCCCCTGCCCGACCTGTTCAAAACCCGCCGGATCTTTTCCAACTACGGACGCCAAAATCATGGTTTGGCTCAGATCAATCACTATCCCTTGGGCGCGATGGAAACCTACGTGCTCAAAGCCGACCGTGGTCGCGCCGTGCACAGCGACCATATGCTGGGGCTAGACTATTGGGTGGAGCGGAATTTTAACACCGAAACCGATACGACGATCAGCGCCACCGCACCGGCGCGCGCGCATGAGCTGGCCGCGCTTAAGGCCGATCCAGAACTCGCCGCGCTGCACGACGCTGCGGTCGCATGGCGCCGCACCCGTTTCGACGCGCTGATGGAACAAGAGCCCTTCCGCGCCCTCTTCGGACGCCTGCTCATGGCGCCGCCAAGCCGCCCGGTGACTGCCAAGGCTGCACGCTTTATGGTTGAGTATGCAAGACGCGGCCAAGCGCGCGAAAGTCAGCATTAATACGCGCGTTGGCGCTCTGCCCCCGGAAAACCGTCACATTCTCTTCAAATTCTCACGGATTTTCCGCATTTTTGCCCTATTATCTGGCTAACCCTAGCTGAGAAGGCGGATCTGCCCCGCCGCGACAAGCCCTGAGGATGCCCGATGCCGAGCGATACGCCCACGATCGAAAGCTCACTGGCCGATATGCCCAAACGCGATTGGCTACGCGCGGTTGAGGCCGTGGCCGAAGAGGATGGTTATTTCCAGTCCCTCGGCAAACGCCATTTTTCGTCCTTTATTGAGCGTGACAGCACCCTGCTCGTCACCTTTGAAACCTATCAAGGCATGCACGCACTGTCAGACAAGGCGCAGCCCCTGGGCTGGGACATGGTACGCAACCACGACTGGTCGCATCTGTGTCTGGCCAGCGATGGTGACACATGGTTTCGCGCGGAAGAGGTCTATGCCTATTTCGACCGGCTGATTGATGATGGGTTCTTCGACGAATTCGAACAGGTGCTTTTCTACGGTGCTGGTCCTTGCGCCTATGCCGCCGCCGCCTATTCCGTCGCCTCTCCGGGTGCTGCCGTGGTCGCGATCCAACCGCAGGCCACGCTCAACCCACGTCTCACCGAATGGGACGACCGTTTCACCGATATGCGCATTCTCGATTTCACATCGCGCTACGGTTACGCCCCCGATATGCTCGACGCCGCCGAACGGGTCTTCGTGCTCTATGATCCCAAAGAAACACTCGACGCGATGCACGCAGCGCTCTTCACCCGGCCCAATGTGACCAAGCTGCGGATGCCCTACATGGGGGACGCGCTGCAAACTGACCTTTTGGAGATCGATCAGCTCGACCCGCTGCTGCAGGCCGCCGCCGATGGCACATTGGATGCCACTCGCTTTGCTGCCCTTTACCGCGCACGGCGCGATTATCTGCCCTATCTGCGCAATCTCAGCCAAGCGATCAATGCCCAAGGGCGCGAGATGCTACTCGAAGCCGTCTGCGCCAATGTCAGCTCGCGGATGAGCGCGCCCCGCTTCGCCCGCCGCCTCGAGCGGATGCGCGCCCGTCGTCAGGCCCGCACGGCAGAGGCCGCCACCGCAACCGGATAGGTTTTCAATCTGGCGCGCGCCCCCGCTCTGTGCTAGCCCGCGCCCATGACACAAAGCATCACGATCCGCCGTCCCGACGACTGGCACCTGCACCTGCGCGATGGCGATATGCTGCGCGCCGTGCTCCCCCATAGCGCCCGCGACTTCGCCCGCGCGATCATCATGCCCAATCTCGTGCCCCCGGTGGTGACCGGTGCCCAAGCCGCCGCCTACCGCGACCGGATCATGGCCGCCCTGCCCGAAGGCGCGGATTTCACCCCGCTGATGACCCTCTACTTGACCGAAGACACGGACCCCGAAGACGTGGCACGCGCCCACGCCGATGGCCTGATCCAAGCCGTTAAACTCTACCCCGCAGGCGCAACAACCAACTCCGCCAGCGGCGTCTCGAACTTCGACAAAGTCGCCCCCGTGCTCGACCGCATGGCCGAGATCGGCCTGCCACTCTGCACCCATGGCGAGGTCACCGACAGCGAGATCGACATCTTCGACCGCGAAGCCGTCTTCATCGACCGCGTGCTCGACCCGATCCGCCGCGCACATCCTGCGTTGCGCGTGATCATGGAACATATCACCACCGCCGACGCCGCCGATTACGTGCTCAGCAACGACAGTGGCCTCGCGGCAACGATCACCACGCACCACCTTGTGATCAACCGTAATCATATCCTCGCCGGCGGTATCCGCCCGCATTACTACTGCCTGCCCGTGGCCAAGCGTGAGACCCACCGCCTCGCCCTGCGCCACGCGGCCACATCCGGCGACGCGCGCTTTTTCCTCGGCACCGACAGCGCGCCGCACACCGATGGCGCCAAACTGCAACCCTGCGGCTGCGCAGGCTGCTTCACCGCGCCTAACACAATGTCGATCCTCGCGCAGGTCTTCGAAGAGGACGGCGCGCTCGACAAGCTCGAAGCTTTCACCTCGCTCAACGGCCCCGCCTTCTACGGCCTGCCGCCCAACGAGACCCGCATTACCCTGCGCCGCGAAGCCCCTGCGCACCCCACCAGCATCGACACCCCCGACGGCCCGGTCACGGTCTTCGACCCCGGTTTCGATCTGCACTGGACCTCTTAAGCTTCATCCTTTCTTAAATACCGATCCGACCTCTCCCTGCCCAAGGACGCCTGCCATGATCCCCACCAGCCACCCAAGCCCCGAAGAAATGGCCCGCCTTACCGCGCGCATGCTGCTAGAGATCGGCGCGGTGCATTTCAACGCGGATGAGCCCTTCACGCTGGCCTCCGGCCTGCCCAGCCCGACCTATATCGACTGCCGCAAGCTGATCTCTCACCCGCGGATCCGATCCACGCTGATGGATTTCCTCACCGTCACCGTAATGCGCAATGCCGGTTTCGAGGCCTTCGACAATATCGCCGGGGGCGAGACCGCAGGCATCCCCTTCGCCGCAATGGTGGCTGAGCGCATGGCGCTGCCGATGACCTATGTGCGCAAAAAGCCTAAAGGCTATGGCCGCAACGCGCGGATCGAAGGCGACATGACCGAGGGCCAGCGCGTGCTGCTGGTCGAGGATCTAACCACCGATGGCGGCTCAAAACTCAGCTTCGTCGACGCGATTCGGGAAACCGGCGCGACCTGTGCGCATACCGCGGTAATCTTCCATTACGGCATTTTCCCGCAGACCGAAAAGACACTTGGCGACCATGGCGTTAGCCTGCACGCACTGTGCACATGGTGGGACGTGCTGGCCGAAGCCCGCGCACAGAACGCCTTTGACGCGGCCACGTTGACCGAAGTCGAAGCCTTCCTCAACGCGCCACGTGAGTGGCAGGAATCCCGCAAAAGTTAAGCTGTTTTAGCCAAGATGTTGACGTAAGCACTCACCGCAAGGCAAGATGTGGTGAGTGCTTTTGCGCGCAGAGATATCCACAGAAAGATACAATTTGCGCCGGGCATACCCACTGGCTAAGACGGCCCTCTGGGTAGAAATGGGTGAGGTCATGAACGAGATTACATCGCTGAACGCGAACCAATTGGCTGTACAGGCACCGGAATCGATGCCGCATTCGATTGAGGCCGAACAGCAGTTGTTGGGCGCCATCCTGACCAACAATGACGTCTATGACCGCGTCGCTTCCGTCATTGGCCCCAAACATTTCTACGAGCCGGTCCATGCGCGAATCTTCGATATCGCGGCCCAGCGTATCGCTAAGAACAACCTCGCCTCCCCGGTAACGCTTAAAGCCTTCATGGAAGACGACGAAGGGCTGAAAGAACTCGGCGGCCCGGCCTATCTGGCCCGCCTTGCCGGGGCCGCGATCAGCGCCTTTGCAGTGCGCGACTACGCGCAGATGATCTATGACCTCGCCGTACGTCGCGATCTGATCCAACTGGGCCGCGACATCTCGGCAAAGGCCGCGCAGGTTGATGTCGCGTCAGAGCCGCGCGAACAGATTGTCGAAGCGGAACAGGAGCTCTATAAACTGGCCGAACAGGGTCAGGTCGAAAGCGGTTTCCAGTCCTTCCTCAAGGCCGTCACCGATGCGGTCAACGTGGCCAACGCGGCCTACCAACGGGACGGCGGCCTATCGGGCGTCTCCACTGGCCTGATCGACATGGACAAGAAACTCGGTGGTTTGCACCGGTCTGACCTTTTGATCCTCGCCGGGCGTCCATCGATGGGTAAAACCTCGCTTGCGACCAACATCGCCTTTAACGTGGCCAAGGCCTATAAGCGTGGCCAAAAGCCTGACGGCTCCACAGGTGCCGTCGATGGCGGTGTCGTGGGCTTCTACAGTCTTGAGATGAGCGCCGAACAGCTTGCCGCACGTATCCTTTCCGAGGCCGCTGAAATCCCCAGTCAACAGATCCGCTCGGGCGACATGACCGAGACCGAGTTCCGCCGGTTTGTCGACGCCGCCAAGGCCCTAGAAGCCTGCCCGCTGTTCATCGACGACACGCCCGCCCTGCCGATCAGCCAGCTTGCCGCCCGCGCGCGGCGGCTTAAGCGGACACATGGGCTCGACGTGCTGATCATCGACTACCTGCAGCTGGTCCGCGGCACCGGTAAATCGGAAAACCGGGTGAACGAAATCTCGGAAATCACGATGGGTCTCAAAGCCATCGCCAAGGAACTCGACATTCCGGTAATTGCCCTGTCGCAGCTTTCGCGTCAGGTGGAGAACCGCGAAGATAAACGCCCCCAACTGTCGGACTTGCGCGAATCCGGCTCGATCGAACAGGACGCCGATGTGGTGATGTTCGTGTATCGCGAGGAATACTACAAAGAGCGCGAGAAGCCCGGCGATCACGAACTCGACAAAATGGCCGCGTGGCAGGAGGAAATGGAACGTCTGCACGGCCGCGCCGAGGTGGTGATCGGCAAGCAGCGTCACGGTCCAATTGGCACCGTCGACCTTAGCTTTGAAGGTAAGTTCACCCGCTTTGGCAACCTTGTGCAGCCTTGGCAGCAGGGCGATCGGGACGAACAAGAATTTTAAGTCTACCCCAAAGAAACAGTCGGCGCCCGGCCTCGCGACGCTGACAAAATGCCTAGCCCCGTCCGGCGCCCCTCTCAAATTCACATCTGCGAATAAATGATTTGGATTGCTCCCCTCTCTTGCTAGGCTAGGTGGGGCGGTTCTGCGCACCCGCGTTTGAACCGTCATTCATATTGGGAGGAACCACATGACAAACATCATCCGAGCCATCTGCCTTTTGCTGGCCAGCAGCTTTGCCTTCGTCCTTCAGGCCGAAGAGACCGAGCGCTACGGCAAGCAGAAGGTCGTCTATCACATCAATTATAACGGCGGCGAAGCCTCTAAGGCGCATTTGGGGGCCATGCGTAACATCCAGAACCACATCAACGCCGTCGGCGCTGAGAATATCGACGTGAAGGTCGTGTTGCACGGCAACGGGCTAAGCCTGCTGGCCGATGCCAAGGGCAACGAGAAGATGCAGACAACCGTCTCATCACTTAAGGGCCAAAACGTCAGCTTCCACGTCTGCAACAACACCCTGCGTGGACGCAAGATTAGCTACGAAGAGGATCTCTATGATGTTTGGGAAGAAGACATCGTGCCCTCTGGCGTCGCCGAACTCTCGCGGCTCCAGCAGATGGGTTATACCTACATCAAGCCTTGATCTGAGGCGCCCGGGGGACATCCCCCGGGTGATAAGTATGCCGTCTGCCTACGTTGCTCCGGCGGCAATCAGGACAAGGGAGGTGAAATGCGTTTGGCCTTTCGGGATACGCGTAATCCTACCCCCGTCACCCAGGCTGGCACTCTGCCTGTAACGCTTGGGGGAATTTAACTCTATCCCCGTGCAGCGCGTGCCACCTCTGCCTCAGTCAAAGCGTACTTCGCCGCAAATTTCGCGCGGGCGGCAAGAAGCCTCGGGTCGTCGGGTTTCATGCCCAAGGTACGGATAAACGCAATGCGCTGCTGCTGTTTCAATGCTTCGGTGTCGATATCCGTGCCCATGGCGCGATCGATGATCTCTCCGCCCGGGCTGACGTGAAACCACTTGTTGAAGTCGCGGAAATGATGCTGGTTGTGCAGCCGCGTGACATGGCGCTCTACCGCGGTTTTAGGGACGGTCAGATGCGCTGTCATATGGAACCACTCATAGATCAGAAAGGTCAGAACCCCGCCCAAGGGCACAATCGCAGTGGCAAGCCAAATCGCAGCCTCAACCCCCAGCAGCGCCGCGATCCCCCAGACCAACAGGAAATTGCCTGCCAGCATCGGCAAGGCGACCCAGAGCGGGACAAAGAAAAGCCCGTGGTTGGTGGGAAAATCATGGTGCCCGTAATGCGCGCGGTACAGCAGATCAAAGGCCCACTGCCGTCTGGGCGGATCAAGGTGAAAGATATGGCGGTGTAGGTTGTATTCGTTCAACATCTGCGCCACGACCCCCAGCGGGACCAACGCCCAACACCACAACGGCGCCCACCAAAGCATCGCCACAATGGCCACCACACAGGCCAGCGCCATAAGTGACACGCCCGCATGGCCGAACATGATCTTGATCCTTGTCACCCGCCTGACCTCCCTGCCCTGCGCAACCGGCCCATCTTGGACAACCAATAGGCAAAAGCATATCAAATCGCCCACCTTCCTGTCGCGCATGACGTTAGGTGCCCTTGGCCGCTTGACCTTGCCCCGCATTCCGGCCCACATCCGCACATGAGTAAAGCGACCCTGACCATCGACCTGCAAGCCATCGCCAACAACTGGCGCGCCCTTGACCGCCGAACCAAAGCCGAGACCGGCGCGGTGGTCAAAGCCGACAGTTACGGATTAGGGGCCGGTCGCGTGGCCAACGCATTGGCACAGGCCGGCGCGCGGCAGTTTTTCGTGGCTTTGGCCGAGGAAGGCGCTGCACTGCGTCAGGCTTTGGGCGACGGGCCAGTCATCAACGTTTTCTTTGGGCATATGGCAGGCGATGCCGAGGCCATCCGCGACGCGGCGTTAACGCCGATGATCAACTCGACCGAGCAACTTTTGCGGCAACTTGAAACCCTGCCCGGCCATCCTTTCGGTATTCAACTCGACAGTGGAATGAACCGCTTGGGGATGGAACCCGCAGAATGGGCCGCCTTGAGCGGCATCGCGCAGAGCCAGCCCCTCACGCTTATCATGTCACATCTGGCCTGCTCAGACGCGCCGGACCATGAGATGAACGCCGTGCAATTGCGCAGCTTTAGCGACATGACCCAAGGGATCAATGTCCCGCGGTCACTGTCGGCTACGGGCGGTATCCTGCTGGGTTCAGACTATCATTTTGACGTTACCCGTCCCGGCATCGGTCTTTATGGCGGTCGCCCCTTTGATGACGCGCAGCCCGTGGTGACCCTCGACGTGCCGATCATTCAAACCCGCACCGTGACCCCGGGCGAGACCGTAGGCTATGGGAACAGTTGGACTGCGGACACCATGGTGACGCTTGCCACGGTCGCTGCGGGCTATGCCGACGGGTTAAAGCGCGCCATGGGTAATGCGGTGGGTGAGGCATGTTTTCAACACGAGGGAAAAACACTGCCAATCGTTGGCCGCGTATCGATGGACCTCATTACTGTCGATATTTCGACGCTTTCCGACGT
Source organism: Sulfitobacter sp. AS92 (assembly GCF_038900015.1). Taxonomy (NCBI): domain Bacteria; kingdom Pseudomonadati; phylum Pseudomonadota; class Alphaproteobacteria; order Rhodobacterales; family Roseobacteraceae; genus Sulfitobacter; species Sulfitobacter sp. AS92. The sequence goes on along the minus strand of NZ_JBBMQL010000006.1, from coordinate 135,503 downwards.
GCCCCAGACACTTCAGTTGATTGGCCCCGGGCAGGGTGTTGATGATTTGGCGGATTGGGCCGGAACGATCGGCTATGAAATTCTCACTTCGCTCGGTGCGAGATACGACCGGCATTATATCGCTTAGATCGGCGATTTCTTACCGTTCGCGGCAATTCGGAATGAACTTCAGGCCGGTTTATCGGCCTCAAACCGGGCAATCTCCCATGGCTTTCCGATGCCCATTGGAAAAATAAAATGCCACTTTAGAGCGGAAAATTTCCTAAAATACCGAAGGTTGTGCCATACTATCGGCAACACTTAGCTAAATCCTCAGCATAATTCCGCATAGAGTTGGAACAAAGAAGGATAAAGGGGCGTTAGTCGGCAGAAACTTGCTTAGTAGCTCTTCCAGGGGGGAGAAAGTATGTCCCAGCTTCGTTCCATTGCCTACCTCGTTCAATTTGTATTTCAGCGCCTCGCGTTGGCCATTTTCGCCCTTGCGGCGCTTGCGCTTACCGGTGCCAGCCTCATGGCCGCATTTGGTCTGTGGGATTGGGTCAGCCTTGACCTTCAATATGCCGGTGAGCCTGTCGAAAACGCCGGGATGTATGCCCAGCTTGCCCTTACTGCTCTGGCCGTCGGTCTGTGCTTTTTCCTGCCCACCAACCGCCGTGTAATGCAGCTTGAAACCTCGCACCGCCAGTTCAGCGTCGGCATGCAGGATGTGGCCCGTGCCTACGGCATGGTGCATGCTGCTGATCGGGCAGAGACCTTTCAGATGAGCTCGGAATTCGACTCGGTTCGTGAGCGTTTGGCCTACCTGCGCGACCACCCCGATCTCAGTACGCTTGAGCCTGCAGTCTTGGAAATGGCCGCCCAGATGAGCCACGTGGCCCGCGATCTGGCAGAGGTCTACTCCGATGAGAAACTGGCCCGCGCACGCAGCTTCCTGAAGCAGCGTCAAGAAGAGGTTGAGTTGTTCAATAGCCGCCTGGACCAGGCCAAGGGCATCTCGACGGAGATGAAACACTGGCTGCATGAGGTCGAACTCGAAGAGAGCGTCGCCGTGGCCCAGCTTGAGCGTCTGCGTGAAGAGATGCGTGAGATCATGCCGGAGATTGGTCTTGAGCGTGTGGTACCAACAGAGACACCCGCCCCCATCCGCCGCGCAGATTCCACGTCACTTGATAACATCGTAATTGATCTTCCTCCCAAGGCCGCCGAATAAGTTAGGCGGCAGCATCCGGCCCATGGGTTCCCCCCCGGGATCATCGCCCACGGGCCGAATGCTTTTCCTTTGACGCCATTCGACCCTTGAGCGAAAAGGGCGCATGGCTAAATCCTCCCCAAATTTTTCTTGCACCGAATGTGGTGCGAAGCATTCCAAATGGTCCGGGCGCTGTGACGCCTGCGGCGCTTGGAATTCCATCGTCGAAGACAAGGGCATCTCTGCAGGCCCGCCCAGCAAATCCTTGGGCGCACGGCGCGGGTCCGCGATCGAGCTGACCGACCTTGCCACCCAAGAAACCCCGCCCCCCCGCGCCCAATCCGGCATCGCCGAATTGGACCGCGTGCTAGGTGGCGGGTTGGTGCCGGCCTCTGCGATCCTTGTTGGCGGTGATCCGGGGATCGGGAAGTCCACCCTCCTCCTCCAAGCCGCCGCGCATTTTGCCAAGTCAGGGCTCAAAACCATCTACGTTAGTGGCGAGGAAGCAAGCGCTCAGGTCCGTATGCGCGCACAGCGCCTAGATCTGGCCGAAGCGCCGGTGAAATTAGCCGCTGAAACCAACTTGCGCGATATTCTAACCACGCTGGAGGCCGAGCGCCCGCAACTGGCGATCATCGACTCAATTCAAACCATGTGGGCCGATAACGTCGAGAGCGCCCCCGGATCGGTCAGTCAGGTCCGCGCCGCCGCGCATGAGCTGACCACCTTTGCCAAACGGCGCGGTGTCGCGGTGATTCTGGTGGGCCATGTCACCAAAGAGGGCCAGATCGCAGGCCCGCGGGTGGTGGAGCATATGGTCGATACCGTGCTTTATTTCGAAGGCGAGCGCGGCCACCAGTTCCGCATCCTACGCGCAGTGAAGAACCGATTTGGCCCAGCGGATGAGATCGGTGTCTTTGAAATGACCGGTAGCGGCTTGGCCGAAGTCACCAACCCCTCGGCTCTTTTTCTGTCTGAGCGCGGCCAACCCTCCCCCGGTTCTGTTGTGTTTGCGGGCATCGAAGGCACGCGGCCCGTTTTGGTCGAGCTTCAGGCGCTTGTTGCGCCCTCGCCCCATTCCCAAGCGCGGCGCACGGTGGTGGGCTGGGATTCGGGCCGTCTGGCGATGATCCTTGCCGTGTTGGAGGCGCGCTGTGGCATCCCCTTTGCTGGGTTAGACGTCTATCTCAACGTTGCAGGCGGTATGAAGATATCTGAGCCTGCCGCCGATTTGGCCGTGGCCGCGGCAATACTTTCGGCCCGCGAAGACGTGGCTCTTCCCGCCGAAACAGTGGTTTTCGGCGAAATCAGCCTATCTGGTGCGCTGCGACCTGCCAGTCAGACGGAAAACAGGTTGAAAGAGGCGCAAAAACTTGGTTTTACGAGCGCTATTGCACCACGCGGCGGAAAAGCCGTGGGTGCGACCGGAATTGCGCTGAATACAATGAGCGATCTGACCGGATTTGTTGGCGAAATTTTCGGGGCGGGCTGATCCCCCCTTAGACGAGGGCGAGAACGCGCATGGACGGTTTTACCATTATTGACGGGGTGGTCGCGGTGGTCATCGTGCTATCGGCACTGCTGGCCTATGGCCGCGGGCTGGTGCGCGAATTGATGGCGATTGTTGGCTGGATTGCAGCTGCGGTATTAGCCTTTCTCTTTGCACCGCAGGTTGAACCGCTGGTGCGTGAACTGCCCTATATTGGCGAATTCCTTGCTGATAGCTGCGAACTGTCGGTTATCGGCGCCTTCGCGCTGGTCTTTGCCGCGGCACTGATCATCGTTTCGCTTTTCACGCCGTTGTTCTCTTCACTGGTGCACCGCTCGATCCTTGGCGGGATTGATCAAGGTCTTGGCTTTATCTTTGGCGTTGTGCGGGGCGTCTTGCTCGTGGCGATCGCCTTTTTCGTCTATGACACGGTCATCACCGGAGAGCGTGCGACCGCAGTCGATAACAGCCGCTCTGCCGCTGTCTTTTCGCGCTTTACTGGCCAGATCGAAGAAAAAGACCCCCAAGAGGCACTTGGTTGGATCACCAACCGTTACGAAGCGCTCGTTGGGAAATGCAGCGCCTAAGCGTTCATAATCCCTTAACAGACTAGATTTAGACAGGCGGCCAAAACATAGGGCCGCCTGTTTTGCGTTTGAGGATGGTCGGTCACACATTTTGATCAACCGCATCCGGGCCGGCTGCTCATCTTACGGTCAAGCGTCCCGCTTTATCGTGGCTGTCTTCCCTCGCGTGCGACATGCGGGGTGACAGTCGGGTGCGAAGCACCTACATAGGCACCGACCCCACCCGGATTCGGAGTTGCCCCGTTGTCCAAGCTCATGCCACCTGCCCATCCCTTTGACACATCCTACCTGCGCGACAGCGGAGATGAGGACAAACTGAAAGAGGAGTGCGGCGTTTTCGGCGTTGTCGGCGTTGCTGATGCCGCCACTTTCGTGGCCCTTGGCCTCCACGCGCTCCAGCACCGCGGACAGGAGGCTGGCGGCATCGTCAGCTATGATCCCGAAGCTGGTTTTCAATCTGCCCGCCGCTTTGGCTATGTCCGCGATAACTTCACCTCGCAGGACATCATGCAGACGCTGCCCGGCGAATTGTCGATCGGCCATGTGCGCTACTCCACCTCCGGAAACAAAGGCCCGACCGCGATCCGCGACGTGCAGCCCTTCTTTGGCGAGTTTGCCATGGGCGGTGCGGCGATTGCGCATAACGGCAATATCACCAACGCCAATGCCCTGCGTCGTGAGCTGATCGAGCGCGGCTCGATCTTTCAGTCGTCCTCGGACAGTGAGTGCATCATTCACCTCATGGCGCGCTCGTTACAGCAGAACATCCCCGAACGGATGGAAGACGCCCTGCGCCGCGTCGAAGGTGCTTTCTCTGTCGTGGCCATGACACGCACCAAACTGATCGGTGTGCGCGATCCATTGGGCGTACGCCCGCTGGTTCTGGGCCGGGTTGGCGATGGCTGGGCGTTGAGCTCTGAAACCTGCGCGCTCGACATCATCGGTGCCGAATTCGTGCGCGAGATTGAGCCCGGCGAGATGGTCGTCATCACCGAAAAAGGGGTCGAAAGCCATTTCCCCTTCCGCCGTGTACCGTCGCGGTTCTGCATCTTTGAGCATGTCTATTTCAGCCGCCCTGACAGTATCCTCGGCGGTCGCTCGGTCTATGAGACACGCGAGAATATTGGCCGTGAGCTGGCCAAGGAAAGCCCGGTTGATGCCGATCTCGTCTGCCCTGTGCCTGACAGTGGCACTCCGGCTGCGATTGGGTTCAGCCTTGAATCCGGCATTCCTTATGCGATGGGGATCATCCGCAACCAATACATGGGCCGTACCTTCATCGAGCCGACAGAGCAGATCCGCAACATGGGTGTGCGTCTCAAGCTCAACGTCAACCGCGCGCTGATCAAAGGTAAGCGGGTAATCTTGGTCGACGACTCGGTGGTGCGTGGCACGACCTCTCGCAAGATCAAAGAGATGATCCTCGATGCGGGCGCTGCCGAAGTTCACTTCCGCATCGCTTCCCCGCCGACGGCTTGGCCTTGCTTTTATGGCGTCGACACCCCGCAGCGGGAAAAACTGCTGGCGGCCACCATGTCAGAAGACGAAATGCGCGATCACCTACAGGTCGACAGCCTCAAGTTCATCTCACTCGACGGGCTCTACCGTGCGGTCGGCGAAGCCGAAGGCCGCAAGGCCGACTGCCCGCAGTACTGCGACGCCTGTTTTTCGGGTGAGTATCCGGTGACCCCTGCCGATCAGATCAAGGAAGGGTTCCAGATGAAGCCCGCTGCCGAATAGAGCAGCGCAATATTTTAGTCAAAGCAAAGGCCGCGCCCGGTTCCCCGGATGCGGCCTTTGCTTTTCGTCTTAGGCGGTTGTTCAGTTCTGCACAGCAGGCTCTGCGGCATCGTTGGCGCTTTCGGTGGCATCATCAACCGCCTCAGTGATCGCCTCTCCGGCGGCATCGACGGTGTCGGCAATTGCGTCAGCGGCTTCCTCAGCGGCTTCCGTCACCTCTTCGGCCACGGCGGGCGCATTGATCGCATCAGAGGCTTCAATCGCCACTTCCTGCGGCCCCTTGCCCGTGAAAAGCATATAGCCCGCCAGCGCAATCACCGCCGCCACGACCAACCAAATCAGATTCTTCATTCTATTCCCCTCGTTCTACGCCCCGCAGAGTTCAAGATTACCCCCGCAGTCGCATACCCGTCAATTGCCGCACAATGGCTGAGGATCAAGAGGAAATCGAGGCAAACCCCATGCATAGCGCCATTTTGCGGCTTGAAGATGCCCCCTGTCGGGTTTACCTTGCATTCTCGGAATAGGTAACAATCAAAGGACCATCACCATCGCTCGCAGACCTCATAACGCGCCGCCCCAACGTGACACTGGCCCGCGCGTCAACGACAAGATCCGCTCCACTGAAATTCGACTGATCGGTGCGGACGGCGAAAACGTCGGCGTTGTAACGCCTCAGCGTGCCATGGAAATGGCCGAAGAAGCTGGTCTCGACCTTGTCGAGATTTCGCCGAATGCCAAGCCGCCTGTGTGTAAGATCATGGATTTCGGCAAGTTCAAATATGAACAGCAAAAGCGCGAGAGCGAAGCCCGTAAGAAACAGAAGATCATCGAGATCAAAGAGGTCAAGTTCCGTCCGAACACGGACACGAATGACTACGATGTGAAGATGCGCAATGTCTTCAAGTTTCTCGAAGGTGGCGACAAGGTGAAGATCACTCTGCGGTTCCGTGGCCGCGAGATGGCTCACCAGAACCTTGGTCGTGAGCTTTTGGAACGCGTTGCTGCAGACACCAAAGATATCGGTCGGGTCGAGAACTTTCCAAAGATGGAAGGCCGCCAGATGGTCATGGTGATCGGGCCTCTGCCCAGCAAGTGATCTGATCGGTCTTGGGCCTGCATCTCAGGCGAGATAGGCTGCTCGGACGACATAATCAAACAATGTAAAACGCCCCCGAATTGCTTCGGGGGCGTTTTTAGTTTCGTTGTCAGATGTGCTTAGCGCAGCAGGTTCGAAATGTTGCGCACAACCGCACGGCGGTTTGCAGGCTCCGCCGTCGTCGTTGGGACGCGCAGCTGGCTTTCACCATAGCCTTGCGTGATCAAGTTCGCTGGTGGCACGTCAAAGTACTCAGTCAAAGCCAGTGCGACAGTCTCCGCCCGACGGTCGGACAGCGCGAGGTTGTAGCCCGCATCACCAACGGCATCGGTGTGACCTTCAACCAGGATCACAGTGCGCGGATCGTTCGCAATCATATCGCGCAATGTGGAGCCGATATTTGCAAGCGAACGGGCCTGCTCAGGCTGGATCGCGGCAGAGCCGGTCGGGAAACGGACGGCATCCAGTTCCAGCTCAGGCGCAAGCGAACGGACTTCACGGATTTCACGCACCTGACGGAGCGAGAATGTCCGGCCTTGGTCACTGCGCAGTTCAGCTTGTAGCGCCTGACGCAGGGCGGCTTCGTCCTGTACGCTGGCACGCTGTACCTGCCGAGTTTCTTGTACCTGCGGCAAGTCGTTTACGATAACCTCGCGTTCTTCAACCAAATCATCAACCAGAATGTACTCCCGGCCCTGCGCGTCAAAGTTGGTGCGGCGCAGAACCGTACCATCACGCGAGCGAATGGTCTCAATCCGGCTACCGTCATTCTTAGTCACGATAGTACGTGTCGAGCCATCATCGAAGGTCTGTGTCTGAACTTCGTCGCCAGGGCGGCGGATCAGCGCGTTGTCGTCCTTCAGAACGCGGTATTCACCGGTATCGTCTTGCACAACCACGCGGTCACCCGAACGGCTGACGATTTTCTCGCCATTATTCAGCACCGACCCGACGGCCACAGCACCCAGACCTATAAGCAGTGCCTTTTCGAAGTCCGACAGGCCACTGTCGTCATCGTCTGACTTTGCGGCTGTCGCATCAGCAGCGGCATTCACTTTGGTATCGAAGTCTTCGCTTGAACTGCGCACATCTGCTTCGGTCACTTCCTCGGTCACGACTTCGGCGTCCGAGTTGTTTTCAGCGGCGGCAGCGGCAGCAGCGGCGGCTTCACGTTCCGCGCGGCGTTCGGCACGACGCTCTTCGCGGCGCTCTGCCTGACGGGCTTCGCGGCGTTCATCACGTTCACGAATTTGCTCTTCGGTCAGACCGGCATCCGCCTCTGCGCCAACAGCTTCACCGTTTGTTTCGGCATCGGCTTCGGTCTCTTGAACCTCTGCCGTGGCTTCGGTGTCTGATGTGGTTTCAACAGGCTGAACCTCTTGAACAGGCTCGGCGGTCTCAACCTCTGGCTCAGCAATTGCTTCTGCTTCGGTGGTGCTTTCGGTCTCAGTTTCGACTTCAGCTTCCTGCGCGACCTCAGCTTCCGCCTCGGTTTCAGCAGATGTCTCAGTCTCGGCTTCCGTTTCCGCTTCGGCTTCCATTTCCGCTTTGGCCTCAACCTCGGTTTCGGCCTCTACTTCTGCTTCGGTCGTCATCTCGGCTTCAGCTTCAGCAGCCGGTTCCTCTGCAGCGGCTTCGGCTTCGGCTGCAACATTAGCAGCTTCTTCCGTGGCAGCCTCGGCTTCAGCTTCTACCGCAGCAGCAGCCTCCTCAGCCTGTTCATCGGCATTTTCCAATGCATCGGCAGCAGAACCTGCAGCCTGATCCAAGACAGAATCAGTTTCCGCCTCAGCTTCACCTTCGGCCTGAACCTCAGCTTCAGGACTTGCTTCTGCATCCGCGCTCAGACCAGCGATGACCCGAAGCTCTTCAGCGTTTTCTACTGTCTGATCATCAAACGCGCAGGGGAACTCAGTTGCCTCGCCTACGGGGCCGCATTCGGCGATATTTTGATCCTGTGCAAAGGCACCATGGGGGAAAGCCAAAGCAAGGCTCAGACCCAGCGAAGTTGTAGATCTCAATAGGTTTTTCATGTTCACGTCCTCATTATTACGGGAACGCCGTTCGGGCAGCGCTTGTCACCTAACGCATAATGTGGGCTCTGGTTCCGCTATCCAATATCAATACCTTAGCCCATAAAAATACCGCGCCCCCGGGAAGGGACGCGGCAAAGGTTTACGACTTGTTATCGACTATCAGGCGATGGCTTGCACCGCCCGGCGTGTCATGACCGCGCAGAGGTGCGCGCGGTAGGCACCGCTGCCATGCAGATCGCTAATCATACCGCCCCCATCAAGGGACAGCCCCTCCAGCGCACTTGGCTCAAAACGCGAAGACAGCGCGGCTTCGGCCTCGGCCCAACGAAAGACCCCCTCGTTGGACGCACCGGTGATTGCCACGCGCACCCCGTCTTGGAACCGCGCGACATAGGCCGCGACCAGCGGGAAGCGTGAGGCGGGCTGGATGAACTTTTCGTAATGCGCCGCCTCCGGAACGGGGAAGCGCACGCCGGTCACAATTTCACCCTCTTCCAGTGCTGTGGTGAACATGCCTTGGAAGTAATCATCCGCCGCAATCTGGCGCCGGTCGGTTTCGATGGTGGCACCGCTGGCCAAGGCGCCCGCCGGATAGCAAGCAGAGGGGTCGTTGTTCGCCAGTGATCCCCCGATCGTGCCCCGGTTGCGCACCGCCGGATCACCGATCCGCGCCGCCAGGCTGGCGAGCGCCGGATAGCTCTCTGCCGCCTCGCGCATGACGGTTGCATGGGTGGTACCGCCTCCGATCCAGAGCGCGCCATCGCGCATTTCGACACCCTTAAGCGCGCCGATCCCCGCCAACGACACCAGCACCGACGGCATCGCCAGCCGCGCCTTCAATGTCGGGATAAGCGTTTGCCCCCCGCTAAGTGGTTGTGCGTCCTCTTGTCCTAGAGCTTTGACCGCATCAGCCACACTGTCGGGGCGCTCTATGTCGAATTCATACATCTTTTATCCTTCCCAGAGGCCGCTAAGCGTTGCCTCTTTTCTCAAACCAATTTTCAGCTGGCCGAAGCGCTCAGCCATTCATCGCCTCCCAAACCCGCGCGGGGCTGACCGGCATGTCGATATGGCCAATGTCCTTCCCGCCCGAGCGCATGGCGTCGAGCACCGCGTTGACCACAGCAGGTGGAGAGCCAATCGCCCCCGCCTCCCCGCAGCCCTTTACGCCCAAGGGGTTGTGGGTGCAGGGCGTCTGGCAGGAATGATCCACGTCATAGAAAGGCAGATCGCTGGCGCGGGGCATGGCGTAATCCATGTAAGACGCGCTGAGCAATTGGCCGTCCTCGTCATAGGCGCAGTTTTCCAGCAGTGCCTGGCCGATACCCTGTGCCAAACCGCCATGCACTTGGCCCGTCACGATCATCGGGTTCACGACGTTGCCAAAGTCATCCGCTGCGGTGAACCGCTCGACCGTGACATGCCCGGTTTCGGGATCAAGCTCGACCTCGCAGGCATAGGCGCCTGCGGGATAGGTAAAGTTCGACGGATCGTAGAAAGCCGTCTCCTCCAGCCCGGGTTCAATCTCTTCCAGCGGGTAGTTATGCGGCACATAGGCCGCCAGCGTCACATCGCCCCAAGCCACAGATTTATCCGTTCCCGCCACGCTGAACGCGCCGTCTTTCAGCTCGATATCCCCTTCCGAGGCCTCAAGCAGGTGGCTCGCGATCTTTTTGGCCTTGGCGATGATCTTTTCGGTCGCCCGAACCATTGCGCTGCCGCCCACGGCGAGCGAGCGGGAACCATAGGTGCCCATGCCCATCGGCGTGCGCGCCGTGTCGCCATGAACGATCTCGACCATATTCTCGTCGATGCCGATCATATCGGCCACCACTTGGGCAAAAGAGGTCTCATGCCCCTGCCCGTGGCTGTGGCTGCCAGTCATGACAACCAGCCCGCCGGTCGCGTTGACCCGCACCGTGGCGCTTTCATACAGGCCCGCACGTGCTCCCAGTTGGCCGACAAGGTTCGACGGCGCGATGCCGCAGGCCTCAATATAGCAGTTCACACCGAAACCGCGCAGCTTGCCTTTGGCTTCGCTTTCGCGGCGCCGCGCCTCAAACCCCGCGTGGTCAGCAATCTCTTCAAGCTTGTCCATCGTGGCGTTGTAGTCGCCGGTGTCATATTCCACCGCCACCGGGGTGGCATAGGGAAACTCTGTCACGAAGTTCTGGCGGCGCAGTTTGATCGGGTCGACCTTCAGCTCATGCGCGGCTTTGTCGATCAAACGCTCCAGCTGATAGGTCGCCTCTGGCCGTCCCGCGCCGCGATAGGCGTCGACGGGTACCGTATTGGTAAAGACCGCCTTAACATTCACGTAGATCAGCGGCGTTTTGTAGTTCCCCGCCATCAGCGTGCCGTGCAGCCACGTCGGCACCGAGGGCGCGAAGGTCGACAGATAGGCGCCCATGTTGGCGTAGGTATCGGTGCGGATAGCCTTGAAATTATTCTCGGCATCCAGCGCCAGTTCGATCTTGGTCACATGGTCCCGGCCATGGGCATCCGACATGAAGGCCTCAGACCGGCTGGAGGTCCATTTTACTGGCCGTCCAACCGCCTTAGCCGCGAAGGTGCAAAAGGCTTCTTCCTGATAGTGGAAAATCTTGGTGCCAAAGCCGCCGCCCACATCGGGCGCCACGACGCGCAGCTTGTGTTCGGGGATGCCTAGAACGAACGCGCCCATCAACAGACGGATCACATGCGGGTTCTGGCTGGTGGTATAGAGCGTATAATCGCCAGCCGAGCGGTCGTACTCGCCGATGGCCACGCGCGGCTCCATCGGGTTGGCGACAAGGCGGTTGTTGATCAGTTCCAGCGTGGTGACATGGTGGGCCTCCTCAAAGGCCTTGTTCACCGCGTCCTTGTTTTCCTCAACGAAACCCCAGTCATAGCACAGGTTGCTGGTCAGATCGTCATGCACCTTGGGCGCATCGCCTTTGACCGCGTCTTTCATGTTCACCACGGCGGGCAACTCGTCAATGTCTACGACGATTGCCTCAGCAGCGTCGCGCGCCTGTGCCAAAGTCTCCGCCACCACGGCGGCGATGGGTTCACCCACATGTCGGACCTTTTCATGGGCCAGCACCGGGTGCTTCGGCTCTTGCATGGGTTGGCCATGTTTATCGGTGATCTGCCAGCCACAGGGCATCCCGCCGATTTCGGCAAAATCCGCGCCGGTGAAAATCTTCAGCACGCCGGGCATGTCTTCAGCGGCAGAGGTATCGACCCCCGTCAGCCGCCCATGCGCCACGTCAGAGCGTAGGAAGAACACATGGGTCTGGCGGCGCAGATTGATGTCATCCGTGTAGCGCCCCGACCCGGTGAGAAAGCGAATGTCCTCCCGTCGTTTGCTGCTGGCGCCAATCCCGCGCGTCGGTTCAAAATCCTTAGGCATAATGTCCTCCCGTTTGGTGGCGGTGCGGATGCACCTGATCTGTCACGCGGCGCCCGGTTCTGGTGGTCCTCCCTCCGCCATCACCGGTCTGCTCAGCGCAACGCTGTTCTGAGCCTTACTCTGCCGCCAGCGCGCTGACGTCCTGACCACTGGCGGCCATGATCGCTTTGACGATGTTATGATAACCGGTGCAGCGGCAGATGTTGCCGTCAAGGTAATGGCGCACCTCGGCCTCGCTCGGCTTGGGGTTGTCCTTGAGCAGGGCCGCTGCCGACATCACCATGCCCGGCGTGCAAAATCCGCATTGCAGCCCGTGGTGATCCTGAAACGCCTGCTGGATGGTGTTGAGCGTGCCGTCCGGGGCCGCCTGCCCTTCGATGGTGTCGATCTCGGCCCCGTCAGCCTCAATCGCGAACATGGTGCAGGCCTTGACCGCATTGCCATTCACATGAACCACACAGGCCCCGCATTGGCTGGTGTCGCAGCCCACATGGGTGCCGGTGAGTTCCAGATCATCGCGTAGGAAATGCACCAGCAGCGTGCGGCCTTCGACCTCCCCTGACGCGGGTTTGCCGTTCACGGTCATCTTGACCTGTGTCATGTTCTTCCTCCCAGTCTGACGCTTGTTAGAGGCAGTTAAGCACGACAAGCTCTAGTTGAGAACACATATTTTCTGAGGGCTTTTTCTCAGCCGCCGCCTGCGCTTTTGCCGGGGTTTCGCGGCTGCGGGCGGGTTGGGATTTCCTTGAGCAGACCGCCCACTCCCATGCCCGCAATATCCGCGCTGGTGACCGGAATGCCGCAGACCAGCCGCGACAGCACCCAATCCGCGCCGTTGAGCGCAGGCGAGCGGGCGCAGCCCGGCAGGCCGATGACGGCACGGGCGCCCAGATGGCCGAGAAAGAGCAGGTTGCCAGGGTCCACCGGCATGCCAAAACGTGTCACCTCGCCGCCCGCTTGGCGCAAGGCCGACGGGGCGATGTCATTGATGTCAGAGGTGGCCGAGGCGGTGAGGATGAGGATCAGATCGGTCTGCGCCGCGGCTATCGCCTCGGCCAAAGGTGCGCTGCGATGGGGGACCATAGTGACATCTTTCAAGGTCACGTTCAGCGCTTTCAACCGCCCTTCGACCGCTGCGCGGCCCTTCTCTCCGGCGCCGCCGGGGACATCGGTGATGATCAGCGTCGCATCGCGCAGGACGGGTGGCGCAAGGCGCAGCGCGCCCTCTCCCGCAGCCGCGCAGGCGGCCTCTACCGCCTCGGCGGGCAGGGCGTAGGAGATGATCTTGATTGTCGCCACCATGCCGTTCTCACCCATCTGTTGATGGGGCGGTACCGTGGCCAGCGTGATCATCGGATGCACTGCGTTGACCGCCTCTAGCGCCGCACGGTCCATCACCACCACGCCCGGCCCATCGGAAAGCAGGTTTACCCGTCCGGTAAAGGGCTGCGACATCCGAAGACCCGGACCACAGAGCGCATGGGCCAATCTGGCAGCACCGGCATTTTCATCAATGTCGCCGGGGTCAAGCCGGGCGACGATCACCTCTTTGATGCCCGCCTTAGAAAGTGCGTCGATATCCTGCGGCGCTAGCACCCGCCCTTTGCGCAGACGCCCCTTTGTGACGGCGACGGAATGGGCGAGCGTCGCGCCAAGCGCATCGCTCAAGGGGACCGGTCCGAACCTCATGGGCGACGCAGGCTTTGAATCATTTGAGCGAGGATCGACACGGCGATTTCGGCGGGGCTGGCAGCACCAATGTCGAGGCCGACCGGCCCGTGAATGCGCGCGGCCTGATCCGGGGCCACGCCCGCCTCTTCCAACCGCGCAAGGCGGCTGGCTTGCGTTCGGGTCGAGCCGAGAGCGCCGATGTAGAAAGCCTCTGACGCAAGCGCCACATGCAGCGCCGGATCGTCAAGTTTGGGGTCATGGGTCAGCAAAACAACGGCGGAGCGGGCATCGAGGCCAATCTCGCGCAGCGCGGCATCGGGCCAATCGTTCATCACCCGGCAATCGGGGAAACGCGCGGCTGAGCCAAAAGCTTCGCGCGGATCGACGACAATCGGATCAAACCCAGCCTCCCCCGCCATATGCACCAGATGCTGCGCGATATGCACCGCGCCGACGATCACAAGGCGCAGCGGTGGGTTGTGGATGGCTATGAAACGCCCGGTCTCCTCGTCCACGCCCGATCGGTCTCGGCGGAAGCGGTCTTGGTGGCCGTCGTGGGTCAGGTGCCGGGTGCTGCCGTCAAGCGCAACCTCATAGGCCACCGCCTTCCGGCTCGCGCGTTTTGCAACCAATTCGCGTAACATCTCGAGGGGCAACGCCTCAGGCCCGACCGGCTCCACCAGCACTTTGATCGTGCCGCCGCAGGCCAGCCCCACGGCAAAGGCGTCGCCGTCGCTGACGCCGTATTCCAACAGCCGCGTGCGCCCGTCTTCGATCGCCTCCAACGCCTCAATCACCACGGCCCCTTCGACACAGCCGCCAGAGACCGAGCCCATCATCGTGCCATCGCCCGCCACGACCAATTGCGCCCCGGCGCGGCGCGGCGCCGAGCCCCACGTCTCCACCACCGTGGCCAGCGCAACGGGCTGCCCAGCCTCGGCCCAGTCGAGCGCTTGTTCGGGGATCCGGTCCATCTGGTTTCCTTTCCTATCGGGGGGCAGAGTGTGTTGCTTCGCGGGCAAAGGTCAATGCGAGAACGGCACAAGCCTTCGCCTTGCACGCAGCGCAGTGCGGCACTACATCTAGGCCAAGATATCACAACACTCGGAGCCACCCCATGCCCATGCAAGCCAGCGAAATCGAAGACCTGATCCGCGCTTCCTTTCCGGACGCTAAGATCACCGTCGAAGGCAATGACGGCGTGCATATGGCGGCCATGGTTGTTGACGAAAGCTTCCGTGGAATGAACCGGGTGCAACAACAGCGCGCCGTTTATGCGGCCCTTAAGGGCAAGATGGACGGATCGAACGGCGATTTGCACGCGCTGGCGCTGACCACACGGACGCCGGACTAACGATGTGGGGCTGGGCCGCAGCGGTTGTTGTGGGCGGGATCGCCGCCACCGCCTATGCCCAGCACCGGGCGCGGCGCGGGCGGTATGTGCCGCTCTCGCAACGCCAGCCTCCGCGCCCTGAGACCGGCAAAGTGCCGCTGGGGATGGAGGCACTGGATTTGGACGCCGTGGCCAGCACCGCCCGGCGCAATGAGAGCCTAGAGCGCGGGCAGACGAATTGGACGAAGAAACGGGGCGGGTTCTTTCTCGGCGGGGCCGAGTTGGACGTAAAGCCCTGGGCCAACGATGAAACCTATGCGCGGCGCTATCACGCTGCGTTCAAGAAATCAGATGTGAAGGACAAATGACATGAGCGACGCCGCCAACCAGATCAAAGAACAAATCACGAAGAATGACGTGGTTCTGTTTATGAAAGGCACCAAGGAAATGCCGCAGTGCGGTTTCTCCAGCCGCGTGGCCGGAGTGCTGAACTACATGGGCGTTAACTTTGCCGATGTGAACGTACTGGCCGACGAAGGTCTGCGTCAGGGCATCAAGGAATTCTCTGACTGGCCGACCATTCCCCAGCTTTACGTCAAGGGCGAGTTCGTCGGCGGTTGCGACATCATCACTGAGATGACGCTGTCGGGCGAGTTGGACACGCTCTTTGCTGAAAACGGCGTCACCTTTGATAAGGACGCGGCGGAGAAGATCCGCGAAGCCAACGGCTGAAGCGACGACCTTTGAAACGCAAAAACACCCCGGAGCGGCTTGGCCCTCCGGGGTGTTTTTTTGTCCGGCAACTGCAGGCGCGCCATGCAGCACAGCCAGCTATGACGCCCAAACTCGGTGTCAAAGACCGCCTTGAACGCACCCCAAACGGGCGCGTCCCGGCGATGCCTCTGGCTCAGTCTTCAATCGCCAAGATCATATCCACCCGACGGCCATGACGCCCGCCTTCGAATTCAGTGTCCAGAAACGCATCCACAATCTCAAGCGCAAGCCCGCCCCCGATCACACGCGCGCCCATCGACAGCATGTTCGCGTTATTATGCGCCCGGATCATCTTTGCCGAGAATGTATCGGCACAGACGCCGCAGCGGATGCCCTTGACCTTATTGGCGGCCATCATGATGCCCTGCCCTGTGCCACAAATCAGAATCCCAAGGTCGAATTCCCCTGCCGCGATCCGCCGTGCGGCGGCTTCGCCATGCTTGGGGTAATCGGTGCTCTCTGCCGTCATCGGGCCGATGTCTTCGACCTCAAAGCCGCGGTCGGCCACATGGCGCGCGATGTCTTGGCGCAGGGCAATGTCGGCATGGTCGCTTGAGATGATGATGCGGGGTTTTGCGGTCATGGAAAGGCATCCTGATTGCTAGATCGAAAAGGGCAGCGCCGAAGGGGCGCTTTTCGCGCCCCCCAGAGCATATTGCAGCCCGCGCCGCAATCCCGTGCATGGTCAATCCTGCGGCACGCAGTCCTTGTAGATCGGTGTCACCTCGTTGCTGGCGCCATCCTTCCAGCTCAGATGCGTGCGGCCCTGATGTTCCCACCATTCATAGGATGATCCATCCGACGGCCAGCCGTATCGTGCGCCGGAAGCGGAGGGCATGGTCTGTAAATGGATGAGCCGCCCTTCGACATAGAGCACCGCCACAGCGGGATCGGCATTCGGGACATAGACCACTGACACCGACACCCCACGGTCACAAAGATAGGTGACCGCGAGGGTCTCAGCACCGACAGGCGCGGCCCAGAGCAGCGCGCAAATCGCTGCCCTGATCACCCTGCTCATTTGCCAGATTTCTCTTCGATCTCCGCGGCCAGCGCTTCGGCGCGGGCGGCGATTTCGGCCAGCGTGTCTTTGACGCCCTGCGGCACGACGGGCACTTCGATGCGCTCCGGCTCGATCTTGGTGTTGCGCAGGCTGGTCAACTCGGCCTCACGCTCGGCCAATTCGGCGCGCACTTCGGCGATGCGGTCTTCGACGCTGGCGGTTTTGTCGGCCAAAAGCAGACCGGCCATAAGCAACATCCGCGCCTCGGGCATGCGGCCCACCTGATCGCTTAATACGCGGGCTTCATCATCCAGCATTTTGGCGGCAGCGTGCAGATAGCTCTCTTCACCTTCCTGACAGGCGACCTCGAACTGGCGGCCGCCAATGGTGATCCGTATTTCGGGCATCAGTCGGCCCCTCCTGACTTGGGTTCATCTTCGGCGCGGTCATCCTCGGCACCCTGCTCATCAGCCTGCGCGTCGTATTCGGGCTCGCCCTCTTCAACCAGAGGCGCCAGCGCGGTCAGCACGGCGTCAATCTCGGCCATCTCAATGGCGCGGGTGGCGCGCAGGCTTTCCAGCTCGGCAATCACGGCGGTGTCGATCAACTTGGGGTCAGCGAGCCCTTCGGCATTGGCCATACGTAGCTGCTCACAAGCCGCGGAAAGCTGCTCATTCGCCTGACGCAGACGCTGCACGTCCATATCAAGCTGGGTCATCCGATCGTCGTTGAAATCCATCTGCTCGCGTAGATTAACGAGATCGTTTTGGTGGCTTTCCTTCAAACCCTGCAACTGTTCGGTCAGCTGCGCATTGGCCTGCCGCTCGTCTTCCAGCGCCTGCACGATATCCTCATCCGGCTCAGCCGGGGCTGTGTTAAGCTGGTCCAGCCCTTTCGCCATCCGGTCCATCGCGGCCGTGATGCGGCGTTGATATTCTTCGAGTTCACTCATCCGCATGAAGTCTCCTTGTTCGTCCTGCTCTGAGGGCTGCATTATTTGCCTGCCATGCCCGTTGTTTCCTGCCGTTCTGGGCAGATAGCGCGCGTCTTGCGCAATGTCACGCACCCGAATCGCCGTGATAAGCCGGTTTCCGCGATCCTAGCCAAAGAGCGAACCAATTGCGCCCCCCTTTCGTTTCAGCGGCTTGGACCGCAGAGTTCACCCCAGACCGCGGCCAGCGCACCCTATCCTGCCCGGTTGTGCTTGAACTTTGCCCGATCGCTGGTATGCACAGGCCCAATCTGCCACAGCCGCAAAGGAACGCCCCGTGGATCTGACAGCCCTCGCACGCGCAAACCCCGATCACTGGTCCAAGGCCACCGCCATTCGCGCGCTGACCCTCGATGCCGTCGCCGCCGCCAATTCTGGCCACTCTGGTATGCCGATGGGCATGGCCGATGTGGCCACCGTGCTCTTTGAAAAGCACCTGAAGTTTGACGCGGCGAACCCGCTTTGGCCTGACCGCGACCGGTTCATCCTTTCAGCGGGCCACGGCTCCATGCTGATCTACTCTCTGTTGCACCTGACGGGCTATGAGCAGTTCCCCATCGAAGAGCTGAAGAACTTCCGCCAGATGGGCGCACGCACGGCCGGTCACCCAGAAAACTTCCTTGCTGACGCGATTGAGACGACGACTGGCCCGCTGGGTCAGGGCATCGCCAATTCGGTCGGTTTCGCGATGGCCGAAGAAATGCTGCGCGCGCAATACGGGGCAAAGGTCGTGGATCACCACACCTATGTCATCGCGGGCGACGGTTGCCTGATGGAAGGTGTGAGCCAAGAGGCAATCACGCTGGCGGGCCGTCATAAGCTCAGCAAGCTGATCGTGATGTGGGACAACAACAACATCACCATCGACGGCCCCGTATCCCTGTCGGACAACACTGATCAGGTCGCGCGTTTCAAAGCAGCGAAGTGGCATGTGATCGAGATCGACGGCCACAACCCCGATGAGATCGACGCGGCCCTGACCGAGGCGAAAGCCACTGACCTGCCGACGATGATCGCCTGCAAAACCCACATCGCTCTGGGCCACGCGGCGCAGGACACATCCAAGGGCCACGGCGCTTTGACGGATGCCGACCAAATGGCGGATGCGAAGAAAGCCTATGGCTGGACGACTGGCCCCTTCGAAGTGCCCTCGGATGTGAAATCCGCATGGGAAGAGATCGGCAAACGCGGTGCCGACGCGCGCCGCGAATGGGAAGAGCGTTTCGACCAGATGCCCCGCGCCAAGCGCGAGACGTTTAACCGCGCCTTGGCACTGGAGGCTCCCAAGAAGATGAGCGCCACCATCAAAGCGTTCAAAAAGCAAGTCTCTGAAACCGCGCCCAAGATGGCAACCCGTGCCGCGAGCGAAAAAGCCCTCGAAGTGCTGAACCCGATCCTGCCCGAGACTGTCGGCGGCTCGGCAGACCTGACCGGCTCGAACAATACCAAGACGTCTGATCTGGGTGTCTTCGACGTGGACAACCGCGGTGGTCGCTATGTCTACTGGGGTATCCGTGAGCATGGCATGGCCGCCGCGATGAACGGCATGGCGCTGCACGGCGGCATTCGCCCCTATGGCGGCACCTTCATGTGCTTCACCGACTATGCGCGCCCTTCCATGCGTCTGGCCGCGCTGATGCAGATCCCCACCACCTTTGTTATGACCCACGACAGCATCGGTCTGGGCGAAGACGGCCCGACCCACCAGCCGGTCGAGCATCTGGCCATTTCGCGCAGTACGCCCAACACCTATGTCTTCCGCCCCGCCGACGCGGTGGAAACGGCAGAGGCTTGGGAGATTGCTTTCACCTCGAAAACCACGCCCTCGGTTCTGTCGCTGACCCGTCAGGGGCTGCCGACCGTGCGCCTTGAGCACAAGAACAACAACCTCACCGAAAAAGGTGCTTATGTCTTGGCCGATGCCGAGGGCAAGCGTGAGGTGATCCTGATCGCCACCGGCTCCGAAGTGCATGTGGCACTGGCCGCACGTGACCTGCTGCAGGCCGAAGGCATTGGCACCCGCGTGGTCTCCATGCCTTGTATGGAACTTTTTGCCGCGCAGGATGAGGCCTATCGCAAACGCGTGCTGCCCGGTGGTGCCGTGCGCGTTGGCGTCGAAGCAGGCGTGCGTCAGGGCTGGGACCAGTGGCTTTTCGGCGAGCGCGGCAAATACGGCAAAGCAGATTTCGTCGGCATGGACCGCTTCGGCGCCTCCGCCCCGGCGGAAGAACTGTTCGAGCGTTTTGGCTTCACCGCTGAGAATGTTGCCGAGAAAGCCAAGGCCCTGCTCTGATCTAAGGATCACTTGGCACAGCAAAAAAGGGGCGACGGTTCATCCGTCGCCCCTTTTCTATTGTCCTATCATCAAGGCCGCGTTTTACACGGCTGCCTTATGAAACACCTTACGCCAGATCGGCGTGATGATCTTCTCCCCCACCGGGATCAGCAGCAAACCAAGCGCCAGACCAAAGACACCGTCGATGGCTGCCGTAGTGCTCCACTCAACTGCCCCTTCGATCTGGGCCGGAACCGCATGGCCAACCGTTACGGCGATGTCGTGGATCCAGTTGTAGGGCGTAGCAAAGCCCATCTGCTCAAGCCCGTGAATGATGATAGACCCGCCGACCCAGAGCATCGCAGCGGTGCCGACAATCGTCAGCAGCTTTAAGAAGCCCGGCATCGCGCGCACCAAGCCGCGCCCCAACGTCCGCGTCAGGGCAAAGCGGCCTTTGTTCGCCATCACCAACCCCAGATCATCCATTTTGACAATCAATGCCACCGCGCCATAGACCGCGACCGTGATCATCACCGCCACCGCCGCCAGCGTTGCGGCCTCCATCCAGAAATTGCTTTCCGGAATCGCCGACAATGCGATGGTCATGATCTCTGCCGAAAGGATAAAGTCAGTCTTGATCGCCCCAGCCGCTTTCTGCTCTTCCAGATGGGCGGGGTCTTCGATGACCTTCTCTTTGTCCGGGTAATCTTCATGGCCATGCCCCCAACCAAGCGCATGAGCGACCTTCTCAGCCCCTTCGAAACACAGGTAAGCCCCGCCCAGCATCAACAGCGGTGCAATTGCCCAAGGCGCGAAATTTGCCAAAAGCAGACCGATGGGCAAAAGATACACCAACTTGTTGCGCAACGACCCTTTAGTGATCCGCCAGATCACTGGCAATTCACGCTCGGCCTTGAACCCATGAAGATACTTCGGCGTCACTGCCGCATCATCAATCACCGCGCCCGCCGCCTTCGAGCCCGCCTTGGCCGCCTGCCCGATCACGTCATCCACGCTCGCCGCCGCAACTTTGGCAATGGCCGCCACGTCATCCACAAGTGCCAGTAAACCGCTCATTCCGTGCCCCTTTTTGCGTGTTGCAACCGAAGTAGCATGTGCAGCCCATCTGGCAAGCCCGAAGCTGCCGTGACCTTTACCGCTAACATGCAAGTTTAACGCTAACATCTGGAAATCATTTAGCTTTGCCCCTTTCCCCTGACTGCCTACCCCAGATATAGAGCCCGCAACCCCGACATACGGCCCCCGATCGCGCGGCCCATGACAAGGAATGCACCATGACCATCAAAGTTGGCATCAACGGATTTGGCCGTATCGGCCGCTGCACCCTCAGCCATATCGCGGCCTCGGGGCGTGACGACATCGAAGTGATCAAGGTTAACGCCACTGGCCCGCTCAGCACTGCCGCGCATCTGATCAAATACGATTCCGTCCATGGCCGTTTCCCCGGCGAAGTCTCCGTCGACGGCGGCTATATGAACCTCGGGCAAAACGACATTGAGATGATGTCGAGCTATAACCTCGAAGAGCTTGACTGGTCCGGCTGCGATGTGGTTCTGGAATGCACTGGCAAGTTCAACGACGGCAACAAGGCCAACGTCCACCTCAAGAACGGCGCCAAACGCGTTCTGCTCTCCGCCCCGGGCAAAAACGTTGATAAAACAATCGTCTACGGCGTGAATGATGACCAGCTGACAGCCTCCGACCGGATGATCTCAAACGGGTCTTGCACCACCAACTGCCTCGCGCCGCTGGCCAAAGTCATGCATGACGCCGTGGGCATCGAAAGCGGCCTGATGACGACGATCCACAGCTACACCGGCGACCAGCCGACGCTCGACCGCCGCCACGATGACCTCTACCGCGCCCGCGCCGCTGCGATGGCCCTGATCCCCACCTCGACCGGGGCCGCCAAAGCTCTGGGCGAAGTGCTGCCAGCACTCAAAGGCAAGCTCGACGGCACCGCCATGCGCGTGCCCACGCCTAATGTCAGCGCCGTGGACCTGACCTTCCAAGCCAGCCGCGACGTCACGGTCGAAGAGATCAACGCCGCCGCCCGCGCCGCAGCACAAGGTCCGATGAAACGCGTGTTGGCCTATGACCCCGAGCAAAAGGTCTCTATCGACTTCAACCACACCGAGGAAAGCTGCATCTTCGCCCCCGATCAAACCATCGTCGTCGCAGGCCGGACGGTGCGCGTCTTGGGGTGGTACGACAATGAATGGGCTTTCTCGGTGCGCATGGCCGATGTTGCCGTGGCCATGGGCAAACTGGGCTAAGGCTTGCACGGCGGGGGTGGGCCTGTAATATCAGGCCAACCCCGCCCGGAGCCGCGCCATGACCAATTCCATCGCCATTGTGCTGGCCCTCATCATCGCCGGGGCGATGCTGATCGACGCCTATTCCTACGGCGCCGATCACATGATCTTTCTCGGGAAAAAGCTTTTCGAATTAATCGAATGGATCGCGTTCTGGCGGTAACGTAGGCACGGCCTGCGCATGGTCTGATGTCGGCCCCTACTGCCGAAGCGCTATTTGCTACGACACGTCTTGTGCGCCTCAAACCTTACACCCGCCGCGGCCGACCTCAAGGCGATCCAGCACCATGCCCCCCATGAGGCGCGGCGCTAAACCTCCCATTCATCCTTTTAAAAATACCGTGCAGAACAAAGCCTCAGCCACCCCGCTCGCCAGTCCAGACACTACCCCTGCGCGAACCGTTCGATCAGCACTTCGTTCACTGCTGGGGTGACAAACTTGCTCACATCCCCATCCAGCCGAGCGATTTCTTTTACCAGCTTGCTGGCGATGGCTTGATGTGTGGCTTCGGCCATAAGGAAGACGGTTTCGATCGTATCGTCCAACTGGCGGTTCATCCCAACCATCTGGAACTCATATTCAAAGTCTGACACCGCGCGCAGACCGCGGACAATCGTTTGCGCGCCCACATCACGGGCGCAGTCGATCAGCAAATTTTCGAACGGATGCACGATGATTTCGACACCGGTTTCTTCCGCCAATTGCACACATTCCGCTTCAATCAGTGCAACGCGTTCTTCGAGGCTAAACAATGGCCCTTTATCACGGTTGATCGCCACACCGATCACAAGCCGGTCGACCATGCGCGCAGCACGGCGAATAATGTCGATATGCCCCAGTGTGATCGGGTCGAACGTACCGGGGTAGAGGGCTATGCGCATGTAAATGTCCTGCGTGTCTGCTATGTTGCGGCACAGCCAACCATTTCACCGCAACAAGCGCAAGTCGGTTAGCGGTAGCACTTCCCTGCAGTCACCTGACAAGGCAGTACAATAGGAAAGCAAGCTGAGCCAAATCAATGGCCCATGATCATACCCTCAAGGGCTTGTTTCTCCATCGACAGTTCCATCAACTGTGCCTTCACCACATCGCCTAGAGAGATCAGCCCGACCAGTTCACCGTTCTCCAAAACGGGCATGTGACGAAAACGTCCGTTGGTCATCTTTTGCAAGATCGCGTCAGAGCGATCATCGCGGCTGCAAGTGACCAGTTTGGACGTCATAATGCTCTCAACCGTTTGTTGCAGGCATCCTGCCCCTTGGCGGCCCAGCTCGCGCACGATGTCGCGCTCGGACAATATCCCGTCCGGCGTCTTGCCATCGGCAGAGATCACCAATGTCCCAATGCGCTTTTCGGCAAGCATTGCTGCCGCCTCGGAAATCGCTAGTCCGGGTTTGGTCGTAACCACCTTATCGTCCGGTTTGGTCTTGAGAATTTGCGATACAAGCATCTGGCGTCTCCTTCGGTGCGCGGCAAAGAGAATTCCAGCGTCACCGCGAAATCCTTTTCTGTCAAGCTTTTGGCGCGCTCTTACCCGCCGTCGCCGCCTCTAGCCGCGCGGTTTCTGCGCGCAGTCCGGCAGCCAGAGCCTCGGCGAAAGCCGCCAGCCGGGCGTTGCGCCGATCGTCGGCATGGCGGATGAGGTAAAAGGCGCGTTTGAGGCTCACCACATCGGTCAGGATCCGCCTTACCCCCTGCGTGGCTGCCAGAGAGAAATCATGCGCCACGCCGATGCCACCGCCCTGCTGGATCATCCGCACTTGAACCGAGACGGAATTTGACGCCAGCGCCACCCGGCTGACGCCGAGATCCGCGAGGTAATCCAGCTCGCGGTCAAAAATCATATCTGGGATATAGCCGACCATGCGGTGCCCTTGGAGGTCGGTCACAGCGGTGACCTCAGGGTGCTGGGCAAGGTAGCTTTCGGCGGCAGCAAGGTGCAGATGATAATCCGTTACCTTCTGCACCACGAGCCTTCCCGCTGTCGGTGCGCTCACCCCAATCGCCATATCCGCCTCGCGCCGCGACAGGTTGAACACCCGCGGCAGCGCGATGATCTGCACGTCAAGATCGGGGTTTTCCGCAGCAATCGCGGCACAGACTTGCGGCAGCAGATAGTTCGCCGCCCCATCCGGCGCACCGACACGGATCTGGCCGGTCAATTGGTCACTCTGAACCGGCACCCCAGCAGTTGCTGCGCGCATGGCCTGTTCCGCCCGCTCAGCCCGCTGCATCAGATCGCTACCCGCTTCCGTCAGCGCATAGCCCTGCGGGGATTTGACAAAGAGAACCGTCTGCAATGATTTCTCAAGCCGCGCCATTCGTCGACCCAGCGTTGCGGGGTCGAGCCGCAGCAGCTTGCCTGCCCCTGAAAGGCTCTCTTCCCGCGCCACGGCAAGGAACAGCCGTAGGTCATCCCAATTCTGTTCCATACCTCTTCCCCCGCGTGTCTTGCAAAAATGCAAGACGGTTTTGTCATCCTTCCTCTGTTACATTGCTTTTTGCAAGGCTATCGTGCCGCCAACCATATAAGGAGACCGATCATGCAAGAGATGACCCATTACCTGAACGGCGAACACGTCAAAGGCACCTCCGGGCGCTTTGCCGATGTGATGAACCCCGCCACCGGCGAAGTGCAAGCCAAAGTGCCGCTCGCCAATGGCGAAGAGCTGAACAAAGCCGTGGAATACGCCGCTGCCGCCCAGCCCAAGTGGGCCGCGACCAACCCGCAGCGCCGTGCGCGTGTGCTGATGAAATTCGTCGCTCTGCTGAACCGCGACATGGACAAGCTGGCCGAAGCGCTGAGCCGCGAGCACGGCAAGACCCTGCCCGACGCCGCCGGTGACGTGCAGCGTGGCCTTGAAGTGGTGGAATATTGCATCGGCGCGCCGGAACTGCTGAAAGGTGACTTCACCGACAGCGCGGGCCCGGGCATCGACATGTACTCCATGCGCCAAGCGCTTGGTGTCACCGCGGGCATCACCCCCTTCAACTTCCCCGCCATGATCCCGATGTGGATGTTTGCCCCGGCCATCGCTTGCGGCAACGCCTTTATCCTGAAGCCGTCCGAGCGAGACCCCTCCGTGCCGCTGATGCTGGCCGAATTGCTGGAAGAAGCCGGTCTGCCCAAGGGCATCCTTCAGGTCGTCAACGGCGACAAAGAAGCCGTCGACGCGATCCTGCACCACGATGTGATCCAGTCGGTTGGCTTCGTGGGCTCGACCCCGATTGCCGAATACATCTATGCAACCGGCTGTGCCAACGGCAAGCGCGTGCAGTGTTTCGGTGGCGCCAAGAACCACATGATCATCATGCCCGACGCGGACATGGACCAAGCCGCCGACGCGCTGATCGGTGCGGGCTACGGTGCTGCTGGCGAACGCTGCATGGCGATCTCCGTGGCCGTGCCGGTGGGTGATGACACTGCTGATCGTCTGATCGAAAAGCTGGTGCCGCGCATCGAGAGCCTGAAAGTTGGCCCTTACACCTCGGGCAATGACGTGGATTACGGCCCGGTCGTGACCGCCGCCGCCAAGGCCAATATCGAACGTCTGGTTCAGACCGGCATCGATCAGGGCGCTGAACTGGTCGTCGACGGGCGTGACTTCAAACTGCAAGGTTATGAGGACGGCTACTTCGTCGGTCCGCACCTGTTTGACCGCGCGACCAAGGACATGGACATCTACAAGCAGGAAATCTTTGGCCCCGTGCTGACCTGTGTGCGCGCCCAGACCTACGAAGAGGCCATCGGCCTTGCCATGGACCACGAGTACGGCAACGGCACCGCGATCTACACCCGCGATGGTGATGCGGCGCGTGACTTCGCCAACCGGATTAACGTCGGCATGGTCGGCATCAACGTGCCAATCCCTGTGCCGCTGGCCTACCACACCTTTGGCGGCTGGAAGAAATCCGTCTTTGGCGATCTGAACCAGCACGGCCCGGATGCGTTCAAGTTCTACACCCGCACCAAGACCATCACCGCACGCTGGCCTTCGGGCATCAAAGAGGGTGGCGAATTCTCCATCCCCGTGATGGAGTGATCCATCCTGCCGGCCGCCCTCGGGCGGTCGGCACCACATGCCGGAGGCCAGGGCCCATGCAATCTAAATTCACGATCGGTATCGAAGAAGAATATCTGCTGGTGGATAAGGATTCGCTGGCGCTGGCCGACACGCCCAAGGCGCTGATGGAGGCTTGCCGCGCGGCGCTGCAAGATCAGGTCAGCCCCGAATTTTTACAATGCCAGATCGAGATTGGCACCAAGCCTTGCGAGACCGTCGCTGATGCGCGCGACGATCTGTGCCACTTGCGACGCACCATCGCGGACCTCGCCGGACAGCATAATCTGGCCCCCATCGCCGCCTCCTGCCATCCGTTCTCTGACTGGAAGACGCAGGAAACGACCGACAAACAGCGCTACTCTCAATTAGAAGTCGAATTGGGTGATATCGCGCGGCGGATGCTGATCTGCGGCATGCATGTGCACGTGGGCATTGACGAAGACGACCTGCGCATCGACCTGATGCCGCAACTGTCTTATTTCCTGCCGCATCTGCTGGCGCTATCGGCGTCCTCTCCCTTTTGGCAGGGCGAAAACACCGGACTGGCCTCGTACCGTTTGACGGTGATGGACAACATGCCGCGCACGGGTCTGCCGCCGCAGCTGGCCAGTTGGGCGGAATACACGCGAACCACCGATACACTGGTCGAATTGGATATTATTGAGGACGCTTCAAAAATCTGGTGGGATCTGCGCCCCTCTTCGCATTATCCGACGTTGGAAAGCCGGATCTGCGATGTGCAGCCGCGCCTGTCGCATGCGATCGGGCTGGCCGGGCTCACACAGGCGCTCTGCCGCTTTCTACTGCGCCTGCGCGACAGCAACATGCGCTGGCGCGCATATGACCGCTTTCTGATTTCGGAAAACCGCTGGCGGGCGCAGCGATATGGCACGGCCGAGGCGCTGATCGACTTCGGTGACCTTAAACTGAAACCCTTCGAGACGCTTTTTGAAGAGATCATCGGCCTCATCGCCGAAGACGCCGAGGCGCTTGGGTGTCTCAACGAGATCTGCGCCCTGCGCGATTTGGTCAAAGACGGCACTTCGGCAGAGCGTCAGCGCCAAGTGTGGGCAAAGGCCCCCGAAGGCAAGGGCGGCGAAGCTGTCGTCCGCCATCTCATCGAGGAATACCACGCCGATCTGTGACGCTTGTTGCGGCACCCTTCGGCTGATAGAATTAAACAAGTGTTCAGTTCCAAGAACACAAGACATCAGGGAGGAGCCGCGATGGATTTCGCGTTGAACGAGGAACAGACCGCCATTTTCGACATGGCCCATGCCTTTGGGCAGGACAATATCGCCCCCCACGCCCACCAATGGGAGAAGGACGGCACCATCCCCAAAGCGCTGTGGCCGCAGATCGGTGAGTTGGGGTTCGGCGGGCTCTATGTCTCGGAAGAAACCGGTGGCTCTGGCCTGACCCGGCTGGATGCGACGCTGGTTTTTGAAGCGCTTTCAATGGCCTGCCCCTCGGTTGCGGCCTTTTTGTCGATCCACAACATGTGCGCCAAAATGCTCGACACCTTCGCGAGTGACGAGATGAAGGCGCGCGTCATGCCGGGCGTGCTGAGCATGAACACCGTGCTGTCCTACTGCCTGACCGAACCCGGCTCCGGCTCTGACGCCGCGGCGCTCAAAACACGCTGTGAGCGGACCAATGAAGGCTATACGCTCAACGGCACCAAGGCGTTTATCTCGGGCGGCGGATACTCGGACGCCTATGTCACGATGGTGCGCACCTCGGATGACGGGGCCAAGGGGGTGTCGACCGTCTATGTCGAAGACGGCACACCGGGCCTGTCGTTTGGCGGGCTTGAAGACAAGATGGGCTGGCGCAGCCAACCGACGGCGCTGGTGCAGTTTGACGATTGCAAGATCGGGGCCGAGAACCTTGTCGGCGAAGAGGGCAAAGGCTTCAAGTATGCCATGGCCGGACTTGATGGTGGGCGGCTGAATATCTCGGCCTGTTCGCTCGGGGCTGCGCAAACTGCGCTGAGCAAGACGCTGGACTATATGGGCGACCGCAAGGCCTTTGGCCAGAGCATCGACCAGTTCCAAGGTCTGCAATTCCGACTTGCGGATATGGAGATTGAACTTCAGGCCGCGCGGACCTTCCTGCGTCAAGCCGCTTGGAAGCTCGACACCGGTGCGCCGGACGCGACCAAGTTCTGCGCCATGGCCAAGAAATTCGTGACCGAGACCGGAAGCAAGGTCGCCGACCAATGCCTGCAACTTCACGGCGGCTATGGCTATCTGGCTGACTACGGGATCGAAAAGCTGGTCCGCGATCTGCGGGTGCATCAGATCCTTGAAGGCACCAATGAAATCATGCGCGTCATCGTTGCCCGCGACATGCTGAAAAACCGCTGAGGCTTGGCATGAGTGATATCAACATTCGCAAAAAGGGCTGCGCCGGGCGCATCACCCTGACCCGCCCGAAAGCGCTGAACGCGTTGAGCTATGACATGTGCCTTGCCATCGAGGCCGCCATAGATGACTGGCGCGATGACCCCGAAGTGGCGGTGGTCATACTGGACGCGGAGGGCGAAAAAGCCTTCTGTGCGGGCGGCGACGTAGCGCAGCTTTACCAGACCGGCAAAGAGGGCGATTTCGACTTTGCCCGCCGCTTCTGGGCCGATGAATACCGGTTGAACAACAAGCTGCACAGCTATGCAAAACCGGTGATCTCTTTCATGCAAGGGTTCACCATGGGCGGCGGCGTTGGCATTGGATGTCACGGCTCGCACCGCGTGATTGGCGAGAGCAGCAAGATCGCCATGCCAGAATGTGGCATCGGTCTGGTGCCGGATGTGGGCGGTACTCTCCTGTTGGCGCTGGCCCCGGGACGGATCGGCGAATATCTTGGGCTGACCGGCGCGCGCATGGGCCCCGGCGATGTGGTCTACGCCGGCTTTGCCGATTACTTTATCCCTGAAACGCAGTGGCCAGACCTGATTGCGCAACTGGAGGAGAACGGTGATCCTTTCATCCTCGACCGCGCGGCCACCGCCCCGCCGCAGTCCAAACTGGCCGAGGGCGAAAGCGATGTGAACCAACTGTTTGCGGGTGACACGCTTGAGGAAATAGAAGCCACGCACGCAATGTCCGACAGCGCGTTTGCAGCCGAAACTCTCAAGATTTTGCGCCGCAACTCTCCGCTGTCGATGGCCTGCACGCTCGAAATGCTGCGCCGCCTGCGCGGCCCCGGCATCGGCATGGTCCCTGCGCTGGAACAAGAATACCGTTTCACCGCGCGGTCACTGGACAAAGGCGATTTCATCGAAGGCGTGCGCGCCGCGATCATCGACAAAGACCGCAGCCCTAGCTGGCAGCATGCCAGCATGGCCGTGCCGCAGGCCGATGTAGACGCTATGCTCGCCCCTTTGGGCGATAACGAATTGAAGTTGGAGGAAAATTCATGAGTAATCTTACAATCGGTTTCATCGGTTTGGGCAATATGGGCGGCCCGATGGCGGCCAATCTTGCCGCTGCGGGTCATACCGTGCGCGGCAATGACGTGGCTGGCACCACCGCCAAGGGCGTGAGCGAGGCCGCGACCATCGCCGACGCCGTTAAAGACGCGGATGTGGTCATCACCATGTTGCCCAACGGCGCGATCCTGCGCCAAGTCGCTGAAGAGGCAATCGCCCATATGGCTCCCGGCGCGCTGCTGGTCGATTGCTCAACCGTGGACGTGGAAAGCGCGCGCTTTGCCGCAGAGGCGGCTCAAAAAGCCGGGCTGCTTTTCGTAGATGCGCCAGTTTCGGGCGGCATCGGCGGCGCGCAGGGTGGCACCTTGACCTTTATGGCAGGCGGGGCGGAAGCGGCCTTTGAAAAGGCCAAGCCGCTGTTTGATATCATGGGCCAAAAGGCTGTGCACTGTGGTGACGCGGGCGCCGGTCAGGCCGCCAAAATCTGCAATAACATGATCCTTGGCGCGACTATGATCGCCACCTGCGAAGCCTTCGCGCTGGCCGATAAACTTGGCCTCGACCGGGAGCGGATGTTCGACGTGGTCAGTACCTCATCTGGTTACTCGTGGTCTATGAATGCCTACTGCCCCGCGCCGGGCGTTGGCCCCACGTCGCCCGCAGACAATGACTACAAACCGGGATTTGCGGCGGAATTGATGCTGAAAGACTTGGGCCTGTCACAACAAGCCGCCGAAATGGCCAATGCGGACACCCCAATGGGTGCATTGGCCAACGCCCTCTACACCCGCTTTGTCGAAGAAGAAGGCGGCAGGGGGAAAGACTTTTCGGCCATGTTGCCTCGTTTCGAAAAGCGCGGCTGGCAAGGTTAAGCCGAAGGACACCCTCGCGGGAACGAGCACACCCCCGCAGGCGTTAGCATCAGAACGACCCCTTATGAGGAGATCACCTGATGCGACGCCTGCTTATTACCACCATCTTAACAACTGCTTGCGCGGCTGGCCCACTGGCCGCTGCCGGTCCGGCCTTTGCCCCGACACAGCCGACACTTGCATTTGATAGCAGCGGCCCCGAAACCCTTTGGCTTGCAAAAGACGATAAGGACAAAGGCAAGAAAGAGAAAAAGGCTAAGAAAAAGCAGGATAAGGACGAGAAGAAGGTAAAGAAAGATAAGGAAAAGAAGGCTAAGAAAGCCGATAAAGATAGAAAAAAAGACAAGAAGGACGACAAGGTCGAGATCAAGATCAACGGTGAAAAGGTCAAGATCAAGGGCGACCAGATCAAACTCCCCAAGGGCGTGGACCGAGCGGAGTTCGATCAGCGCGTGACGCGTTTTACACAGGACCGGGAAACCATAGTTACTCGGCTACTCAGCACGCCGGCCCCTGAAGGGCGTGACATGGCCGTTATCCTCGGAGCTGCAGCCGCGCTGGCATTGGCCGCACCTGATTTGAACGCCGCCACCCTACCTGAAGACGAATTAATCACTTATCGCAACTGCCCGCCCGGCTTGGCCAAAAAAGACCCGCCTTGCGTCCCACCGGGACTGGCGAAAGACGGGGTGACTTATGAGGAATGGGCCAGCTATTCCGACGATGAACTCACCACGCTGCTAGAAGAGCGCCGCCGACCATATCTTGAGGCTGAACCCCTCACTGAGCGCGAATTGTTGCTGCTGGAATCCGGCCAGATCGCCCAACTTTACAATCTTGACGCAGCTCCCCAGGGGCACCGCTACGCGCTGATTGATGGGCAGCCGGTCCTGCTGAGCACTGAGGATCACACCGCCCTGCTCCGTATCAACGAACTGGCTCGCGTGCCGGCCGTCGGTTCAGGTATAAACGTGGCCCCCACTGCGGCACTGACGCAGGCCGATCTCATGCGCCTCTATCGCCTACCAGACGCGGAAGACGGCTATAACTACGCTGTGCTCAATGGTCAGGTGATCTCGCTGCAAGACAGCGCTTATGAAACGCTGCAATTGATCCGGGTCGCCCGCGCCGTTCTGTAAGCGCGTGGCGCAACCAATCAAATAGGAAGTGGCGGCGGTTATTCCGCCGCCACTTTCGTTTGCTTATAAAGCATCGGTTTAAGGTACTTCCCGGTATGGCTCTCAGCGACTTCGGCGACCTTTTCCGGCGTCCCAGTGGCCACGACCCGACCACCGCCATCACCGCCTTCAGGACCAATATCGATAATATAGTCAGCGGTTTTCACCACATCGAGATTGTGTTCAATCACGACAACAGAGTTGCCCTGATCTACCAATTCATGAAGCACTTCCAACAGCTTACGAACGTCTTCAAAGTGCAGCCCGGTCGTGGGTTCATCAAGAATATACAACGTGCGACCCGTTGAACGTTTGCTTAACTCCTTGCTCAACTTCACCCGCTGCGCCTCGCCTCCCGAAAGGGTCGTCGCCTGTTGACCAACTTTGATATACCCCAGGCCAACCCGCATGAGCGCGTCCATCTTCTCGCGGATCGAAGGCACGGCGGCGAAAAATGTTTGGGCATCTTCCACTGTCATATCAAGGACATCGGCGATGCTCTTGCCTTTAAACCGCACCTCTAACGTCTCCCGGTTATAGCGCGCACCCTTGCAGGTTTCGCACTCAACATAGACATCCGGCAAAAAGTGCATCTCGATCTTAATTACACCATCGCCTTGGCAGGCCTCACAGCGCCCACCTTTTACGTTAAAGCTGAAGCGCCCCGGTTTATATCCGCGTGCTTTAGATTCAGGCAGCCCTGCAAACCAGTCTCGAATCGGTGTGAAGGCCCCTGTGTAAGTGGCTGGATTTGAACGCGGAGTTCGCCCAATAGGACGTTGGTCAATGTCGATAACCTTATCAAGGTGTTCTAACCCCTTGATGGTCTGACAAGGTGCCGGAGTTTGCCGTGCACCGTTCAAATTCATCGAAGCGGTTTTGAACAATGTCTCAATCGTCAGTGTCGATTTACCGCCGCCGGACACCCCAGTGACGCAGACAAACTTTGCCAGAGGAAAGTCCACAGTGACGTTTTGTAAGTTGTTCCCAGTCGCCTTCACGACCTGAAGCTTTTTCTTATTCCCCTTCCGACGTTTGCTTGGCACAGCGATTTCACGTACGCCGGTAAGGTACTGACCAGTAACAGAGTTTGGATCGTTTGCGACCTGTTCAGGGGTGCCATGGCTGACCACCTGCCCCCCATGGACCCCAGCACCTGGGCCAATGTCAAAAACGTAGTCTGCCTCACGGATTGCTTCTTCGTCATGTTCGACAACAATGACTGTATTGCCCTGATCACGCAGATTTTTCAGCGTGCCAAGCAAGCGATCATTGTCGCGCTGATGTAGACCGATAGAAGGTTCATCAAGCACGTAAAGCACACCCGTCAGCCCAGAGCCAATCTGGCTCGCCAAACGGATCCGCTGGCTTTCGCCTCCACTTAATGTTCCACTTGCACGTGACATCGTAAGATACTCAAGACCCACGTTATTTAGGAAACCCAGACGCTCGCGGATCTCCTTCAAAATGGCCCGAGCGATCTCGTTTTTCTGCGGGGTAAGATGCTCTGACACTGACGTGCACCATGCATAGGCCTCGCGGATCGACATTTCCACAACCTTACCGATGTGGAGGAGTTCATCTTCGTTGCCGGTTTCGGGACCAATCCGAACTGCAAGTGCTTCTGGACGCAGACGAAATCCGCCGCAGGTTCCGCAGGGACGATTGTTTTGGTAGCGCTCAAATTCCTCGCGCACCCAGTTGCTGTCCGTCTCGCGGTAGCGGCGCTGCATGTTGGGGATGACCCCCTCAAACACGCGTTTCACCTCGTAAACGCGTCCGCCTTCGTCATAGCGAAAGGTAATCTCTTCTTTCCCCGAACCGCGAAGAAAGACCTCTTGAACCTGCTCCGGCAAGTCCTTCCAGCGGGTTTTCTGGTCAAATTTATAATGTTTCGCAATGGCTTCGATGGTTTGCTTAAAGTAAGGTGATTTCCCCTTACGCCAGGGCGCCAACGCACCATCGTAAATCTTCAGGTTCTGATCTGGCACGACCAGCCGTTCATCAAAAAACAACTCGACACCCAAGCCATCGCAAGACGGGCATGCCCCAAAAGGTGCGTTAAACGAAAACAAACGCGGCTCAATCTCAGGGATTGTAAAGCCGCTGACAGGACAGGCGAATTTCTCGGAGAAGGTATGCCGTTCGGGTTCGCCGTCAGCAGGTGCAGTTTCTAAAATGGCTATGCCGTCGGCCAGATCAAGCGCGGTGCGCAGCGAGTCTGCCAAACGTGTTTCTAGCCCTTCGCGCACCACGATCCGGTCAACAACAACATCAATGTCATGGCGGAACTTCTTATCCAATGTGGGCGGCTCATCAAGATCATGGAACTCTCCGTTCACCTTGACACGTTGGAAGCCTTGCTTGCGTAACTCGATGAACTCCTTGCGATATTCACCCTTACGGTCGCGGATAATCGGCGCCAGAAGATAAGCGCGCGTGCCCTCATCCATGGTCATGATCCGGTCAACCATATCCTGCACCTGCTGCGCCTCAATCGGCTTGCCGGTGGCGGGGCTATAGGGGGTGCCGACGCGCGCAAAAAGCAAGCGCATATAGTCGTAGATTTCGGTCACCGTGCCGACAGTCGACCGCGGATTCTTTGAGGTCGTCTTTTGCTCGATGGAAATCGCCGGACTGAGGCCAGAAATATGGTCCACATCGGGTTTCTGCATCATATCAAGAAACTGTCGGGCGTATGCAGACAGGGATTCTACATATCGCCGCTGGCCCTCGGCATAGATCGTGTCAAAGGCAAGGCTCGACTTACCCGACCCTGAAAGACCAGTAATAACAACCAGTTGATCCCGCGGGATATCCACGTCGATGTTCTTTAGATTGTGCTCGCGCGCGCCGCGCACTTCGATGTTCTTTAGTTCAGCCATGACATGCCCCTCTTAACGATTTGTACATAGGTGCTGATGCAGTGTTTTCCAACGGGAAAGTGAGAACTAAACAGGAACGGCTATCTTGCGACGCCGCGCCGCACCGAGGAGGAGATGCGCCACAAGCCCCATAACGAATGCCCCACCTGCCAACAGCGGCAGCGCGGCCCCCCCGAATGTTACAAGGCCAAAGGCCATGACCGGCGTGCCCAGGCTGTTGCCTAGGTTGCCCATCTGCGCCACGGCGCCATTCGCTTGTGCCTGGGCAGCGGGGCCATGGTTTAGCTGTGCCACGGCAGTGAAGCTTGCCCCTTGGATCAACCCCATCGCCGCTGCGAGGGCCAAACAAGGGAGGGGCAAACCGGGGGTCAACCAAAGCCAAACCATCGAGAGCGCTGATAGGGCAAAGCCAGCCTGCACGACCCGAACAGCCGGTAAATGCCGCAGAAGAGCAACGCCGATTGTCATTGAGACCGCGATGCTGGTGAGGGGCATTGCGGCCATGGTAATCACGCGCCAGCCTTCGGGAAGGTAGGGCGGCAATACTGTCAGAATCGAGACGAAGCTAAATGTATAGAATAGCCACCCCGCGGCAGGTGCTGAGAGGAAAGGTGACCGGTATATCGCCAAATGGTCGCGCCAAATCTGGGACAGAGAGAATGGCGGTTGCGCGCCCTCCTCTGGCAGGCTTCGAAGGGTCGCAGAAAGCACCAGCGCGCAGCCCGCCATATACAGTGCGTGGGCCGCAAAAAGTGCAGGCACGCCCCACGCAAGGGCGAGTGGTCGACCGGCGAGAGTCAAGATCGCAAAGGCGACACCAAAAAAAGTACCCCAGAGGGTCAAGGTGAACCCTCGGTCTTTGATGGTGCTGAGTTGTGCGATGAGCGTCGGCGCGGCGACAACGATGGCCAAATGAGAGAGCCCTTCGACCACCCGACTGGCCAGCATCCAACTGAACCCCGGCAGAAGCGCTTGAAAGGCCGAAACCGCCGCCCCGAGCCATAGGGCAGAAAGCAGCGCACGACGGTATCGGATACGGGCGACCATCAGACCTGCCACAACACCAAACAGGATACCAACGCCGCCGACCAGCGATACCAGAAAGCCAAGCGCAGCTCCGGCTTGGGGATAGAGGTCTGGGAGCAGGTCGAAAATGACGCTCATCTTGGCATATTGCGCCGCAGCGCCCAGACCGGCAGCCCAAAGCGCGAAGACGCGGAGGAAGGAGGTATGTTCAACCATTGGTTCTCAAATCTTTGGGGTTCAGCGCGTATGGAATCGCTGCCCGTTTATCAAATTGTCGGCTTCTTACTTCGCATTGGCGTCCCCGTGCTCCGATGGTCATGCTTAGAAAGAGATGACGTCGAACAAAAATTTTATGGGCAGTTTCGTTATTTTTTAAGGGGACCGTCCTGAAATTCAAATGGAGGTTCCGGAGAGAAAGAAATGGAGACGATACGATGACCCGAAAATCTCGCCGAAAGGAAGTGTTACCTATTGGTAGCGCCAGACCGAATGCAGAGAAACCGCTTTCCCTAAGATATATGGGCTAAATAAAGACAGAGTTGGACAAAGCCGCGGTGCCGAGTTTGGCAAACGACAGTCCCCTCGTGTTATAGGTGGCCAAGCAGAGCATCGATTCTCAACTCAGGCCACTTGCCAGGTTTTTTTCTGGAAAGGCCTCGGCTACTAGACGTGCTTAGTTCCTTTGCCCAGTCCTTCGCCGGGGGCCGGCGGTCCACCTGGTTTTGATCGGAATTAACCACCAGATCGGTCCGGCAGGTTCGCGATCAACCGGGTGCCGTTTGAGCAGGGCACGCGTCGCGCACCCTGCCCTGTTGGCGTCACATATGGATAACGCGATCGAAGGCGTCGAGCACGGATTCATGCATCATTTCGCTGAGCGTGGGGTGCGGGAAGACAGTGTTCATCAGGTCTTCTTCCGTGGTCTCAAGCTGGCGGCCCACGACGTAGCCTTGGATCAGTTCGGTCACCTCGGCCCCAACCATATGCGCGCCCAAAAGCTCACCGGTTTTGGCGTCGAAGATGGTTTTCACCAACCCTTCCGGCTCGCCTAGGGCCACGGCCTTGCCGTTGCCGATGAAGGGGAAACGCCCGACTTTAATGTCATAGCCTTGCTCTTTGGCTTTGGCTTCGGTCAGGCCGACGGAAGCGACCTGCGGGTGGCAATAGGTGCACCCGGCGATGCTTTCGGGTTTGACCGGATGGGGGTTCTGGCCCGCGATAAGTTCGGCCACCATAACGCCTTCATGGCTTGCCTTATGGGCCAACCAAGGCGCACCTGCGATGTCACCGATGGCATAGAGACCGTCGACCCCGGTGCGGCAGTACGCATCTGTCACCACATGGGTGCGGTCAACCTTAACGCCCAAATCTTCGAGCCCCAGCCCTTCGGTATTGCCGACGATGCCGACGGCAGAGATCACGGTGTCAAAATCAAGCTTTTCGACTTTGCCATCGCGTTCGATATGGGCAGTCACCTTGTCAGCCGCGCGGTCAAGCTTCTTGACCGTAGCCTTTTGCATGATGGTCATGCCCTGTTTCTCAAACGCCTTTTTGGCGAATTTAGAGATTTCTTCATCTTCTACCGGCAATACTCGGTCCATCACTTCGACTACGGTCGTGTCCGCGCCAAGCGTGTTGTAGAAACTGGCGAATTCAATGCCGATGGCGCCTGAACCGATGACCAGCAGCTTCTTGGGGTCATGTACGGGCTGTAGGGCGTGGCGGTAGGTCCAGACGCGTTTTCCATCCGCCTCAAGCCCCGGCAGTTCGCGGGCACGGGCGCCGGTGGCCAGCACGATATTCTTGGCTGTCAGCTCTTCGCTGCCCTTGTCGGTTTTGACAGAGACCTTCCCCTTCGCAGGGATCGAGGCTTCGCCCATGAAGACCTCGACTTTGTTCTTCTTCAGCAGGTGTTTGACCCCGCCTTCCATCTGCTTTGCAACACCACGCGAGCGTTTGACCACCGCTTCAAGATCATAGTCGATCTTATCCGCCGTCAGACCAAAATCCTTGGCGCGGTGCATTAGGTGGAACACTTCGGCAGACCGCAGCAGCGCCTTGGTGGGAATGCAGCCCCAGTTAAGGCAAATGCCGCCAAGGTTTTCCCGCTCTACAATCGCGACCTTAAGGCCAAGCTGTGCGCCGCGGATGGCGGCGACATAGCCGCCCGGCCCCGCACCGATCACGATCAGATCAAAGGATTTGGCAGCCATGGCACGGACCTCGCGTTAGGGTTTGCAAATATAGTTTACCGCTAAACCATATTTGCAATCGCCACAACCACGCGTGTTGCCCCCACCCTGCAGAGGCTTAGGCCGCGACGCGGTTTTCGCGGAGCTGTTTGACAGTCCGGCCATAGCCACCCTGTTTGAGATAAGAGGTTTCCTGCGCTGTAAAGCTGCGAGAAAGCGCCGCATTGCGGTATGGGAAACGGCCAAATTGACGGATCACTTCGCGGTGCGCACGAGCGTGCAGCAGATTGCCGTCACGGCTTTCTGGCATGCGTTCGCACATCAGCCTTACACACCGGTCTTGATCGCAGAGGTTTTCCGAATGCATCAGCGGCAAATAGAAAAACTGCCGCTCGGGTGCTTCGACACGCATATCCCAGCCCTTTTCGATCGCGAGCTTGGCAGCGGCAAGCGCCAGACGGTCACTTGAAAACGCTTTGCCTGTGTCGCGGAACATGTTGCGCGGGAACTGATCCGTCAGTATCAAAAACGCCAATGCGTCGGTGGGATTGGTGAGCCAATGGTTCAGCTTGCTTGACTGCGCCTCATTCCAAAGCTCTTCAAAGCGGGCACGGATGTCGGCATCCAAATCTTCAGAACTGTTGTACCATCCGGCTGGTCCAATGTCCTCCAGCCAGAATTTCAGTACGTCTTCGGGTCCTGCATTTGTGCCAGTCATCCCGCACACTCCTTTGCCGCAACTTGGGCGTTTCATTAAAGTTAATAACGTCTTAGCCTAAAAAGCTAGTCACGTTTTATATCATCCGCGACATAGTTATCGCTATCATGGGCGTTTTTGTCTTCTTCGGCGCTTTTTTGTGCAGCCTCTTCGGCGGCTTCTTGTTCCGCTTCAATCACATATTCCTGAGCAATTTCCACTGCCACCGCGGTGGCAGAGGGGTATATCGGCACGTAGTTGCCTGTGTCTTCCACTGGAATCGCTGCACGCTGTGTCTTACGATAGGAGGCATAGCCCGCAAGCGCGGCAAAGAGCACGGCGGTAAACAGGTAGAACCCGCCCGGCCCCAAGGTGGTGCCCATCATCCAACCGGTAATCACCGGCCCCAGAACGGCACCTAAGCCGTTGATAAACAACATCCCACCCGAGGCTGCAGCCATGTCCTCATGCTCAAGGAAGTCGTTGGTATGGGCCATGATCAGCGAGTAAAGCGGGTTCGACATGCCGCCCACGACAAACGCGGTTGCAAGAAGGATTGGGAAGATATGTCCCAGCATCATCCCCACCATAGAGCCCGCCCCACCGATCAGAGCAGTGATGACGATTAGGCTGCGTCGGTCCATCCGGTCAGAAATCCAGCCGATGGGATATTGCAAGATCACAGAGCCCACAAAGAACGCCGCCACAAAAAGTGATATCTGCGCGACGGTCAGCCCCGCTTCGGCACCGTAAACCGCCGCCATGCCGAACTGTGCGGAGAAGACACCCCCCAAAAGGAACATGCCGACGCACCCGAGTGGCGACGTCTCCATCAAGGTGCTCAGGCTCATCGGTTTGGTGGTGCCGAAGGGCGGTGTGGGGCTGATCGACAATAGGATCGGCGTCACAGCGATGCTCACCAATACCGATGGGATGACGAAAAGGATGAAGCCCGATGGGTCGGCCGTCAGCAACAGCGCTTGGGCGATAACGATGCCGAGTGTCTGGACGATCATATAGGCCGAAAGCGCCTGCCCCCGGTTCTCATTCGTGGCCGCGTTGTTCAGCCAGCTTTCCGCCGTGACATAGACGGCAGAAAAGCAAAACCCGATCAGCACGCGGCCAATGGACCAAACGATCGTGTTGGGGAACGTTGGGTAAAGGATCATCACCGCAGAAATCAGCGAAGCAAGTGCCGCGAAAACCCGAACGTGACCTACGCGCCGGATCATCCCCGGTGCCATCCGGGAGCCGCCAAGGAAACCAACGAAATAAGCGGACATAACGATCGACATCTGGAAGGTCGAAAACCCTTCAATGCCGCCGCGAATACCCAGCAAAGTGCCCTGCATGCCGTTGCCGACCATCAAAAGGCACATGCCCAGCAATAGCGCCCATGCGCTTGAAACCACTTGAATCATCGGTCTAATCCTTGTTCGCCCAGCCCCTCCCATGAACCGCAATCGAAGGCTAGTCACCCCCTAGTGCGACGTTCAAGCGAGATTTTGCGCCTTAGGGCAGCAGAAGGGAGGAATCGCCATAGGAAAAGAAACGATATTTCTCCGCTATGGCATGGGCATAGATGTCTTTCACCTGCTGCACGCCCATCAGTGCAGAAACCAGCATCATCAGGGTCGATTTGGGCAGGTGGAAATTGGTCATCAGCCCATCAGTCACATTGAAGGTGAAACCCGGCGTGATGAAAATATCGGTGTCACCTTCCCAAGCGGTAATCTGGCCGTCACGCGCGGCTGTTTCGATCAGGCGCAGCGCAGTGGTGCCCACGGGGATCACGCGGCCTCCGGCGGCGCGGGTTGCGGTGATCTCTTCGGCGGCCTCGGCGCTGACACGGCCCCATTCGGCGTGCATCTTATGGTCGGAAATGTCATCGACTTTGACCGGCAGAAAGGTGCCCGCGCCAACATGCAGGGTGACATGGCTGAAGGTGACCCCCTTCGCCGCCAACGCCGCAAGCAACGTCTCGTCGAAGTGGAGCGAGGCGGTGGGTGCGGCGACAGCACCTGCATGGCGGGCGAAGACGGTTTGGTAGTCGGTCATGTCCTGCGCGTCGGCGGCGCGTTT
Source organism: Sulfitobacter sp. AS92 (assembly GCF_038900015.1). Classification (NCBI taxonomy): domain Bacteria; kingdom Pseudomonadati; phylum Pseudomonadota; class Alphaproteobacteria; order Rhodobacterales; family Roseobacteraceae; genus Sulfitobacter; species Sulfitobacter sp. AS92. The sequence goes on along the minus strand of NZ_JBBMQL010000006.1, from coordinate 95,159 downwards.
GGCGGCGATATAGGGCGGCAGCGGCATGGCGCCAGCGGCATTCAACGCGACATCGAAATCATCGCCCGCACAGTTGAACCGCAGATGCCCCTGCCCGTCTTCCACCGCCTCCAGCGTCGCGCGCAGGTCGTCAGAGAAGATGACTTCTTCGCCGATTTTCAATTTACGCAGCGGTTTGATCAGCGCCGACCAAGTGCCGTCGCCGCGGGGCTCCAGCAGGGTCACTTCGATCTTGGCCTGCACCGCGCCTTGGGCCGAGGCGCGGTGGCGCAGCCCGGAAAGCCGCGCGGGGATCACGCGGGTATCATTCAGCACCAGACGGTCACCGGGGCGCAGCCAATCGGTCAAATCGGTCACCCGCCGGTCATGAAGCTGAGCGCCCTCGGCGACCAAGAGCCGGGCGGAAGAGCGCGGATTGGCGGGGCGCGTGGCGATCAATTCCTCAGGCAGGTCGAAATCGAAATCGGAAAGCTTCATCGGCGCGGCTCCTGCGGGTCTGGCGGCATTGGTCGCCTTGGCGCTTAGCGATCCTCTGGCACCCGGGCAACCGGATTCGCTTGGCCCTGCACCTGCGGCACAGTGGGCGGCGGGCGGCGGAACAACTCGCGGAACATGCCCGGCGTAAGGGCAGAGAGCGGATTGACGGAGACATTCGGCTCTTTCGCGGCCCCGGTCAGGCGGTAGTTGAAGCCGATCAGCCCCTCGCCCTTGCGGGTGAACAGCGACCCGATCCCATTGAACATATAAACCGGAGAGATCACGCCCTGCATGTCGATCAAGCCGCTGTCGAGCGCATAGACCCCATCCATCGACAGGCCCAAAGACGCGCCCACGGCGCTGGCCTCGGTCAAGGTCAAGCGGTTCGGGGTCAGGCGAAAGTTCGCCTCTACATCATCGAAGTAAATTCCATCGCCGTTGAGTTCGTTGATCAACCCCACGACCGAGATCGCATTGACCAGCGCCGCAATCCCCGGCGCATCTTGAATGCCCACATCATCGACTTTGAGCTGCCCATCAAAAGCCCCGCCAGTGCCGACAGGCAGCAGTGTGAGCGACAGGTTTCCCCCGACCACCTGCTTCACCAATCCGGCCGAGCGCAGGATCCCGCCCGCGTCGTTTGAGACCACCCGCACTGCGCTGCGCCCACCTTGGGGCAGCACCTGCCCTTGCACCGATGTGCCCCCGTTAAGCTGAGCGGTGAACGTTCCATCCATGCCCTTGGCGGTATCAAAAGTGCCCGATAGGTTCGCCAGATAGATTGTATCGGTAATCTGCAACCGATCCAGCGCTACCCGCATCGGCGGGCCGGGTTGCACACCGGCTGATCCAAACTCTGCCCGACGCATATCAAGCATACCGCCGCCCAGCACAACCTGCACCGGATTGCCCTTGCCGCGCCCGATGAGTTGCACCGGGATATCCAGCCAGTCGCCGCGTCGCAGCCGGTCGATCTGCACACGATCAAGCGCGCCGCCGGGTTTGAGGTCAATGGAGCCTGCCAAGCTCAGCCCCGGCGCGTTCAGCTGAAAGGCATCGACATTCGGCGTCTCGCCCAGCCGTCCAGCCAGTCGCAATTCGCCCTTGCTGCCCGGCGCCTTGACCCACGAGAGCTGCGGGACCGAGATACCCACCCCCGAGAGATTGCTTTGCAGCGAGAAGCGTGGCGCTTGACCCTTTTTCAGGTCCAGCGCGATCTGCCCCGTGCCGCTGCCGCGAATGCTGCCGGGGGGCAGTGCAATGCCAAAGGCCTCCAGCCCCGAGGGGGTCAGCGCGACTTGTCCGGTCAGGCGGCTCTCGTCTGAACCAGGCCCAATCGCCTGCGACCACTCCCCATCGAAAGCAACCCCGTCGATGCGCCCTTCTCCACCGATCGTGATGCGCTCGTTGCTCGCGGTGATGGCGAGATTGCTGGCCTGAAGGCTGCGGTCCTTGACCAGCGTATCGGTCGAGAGCGACAGCAAATCCCCCGCGAAGTGATAGCGCACATCCTCGGGCTTGCCGCCCTTCTTTAACGGCAGCGCCAGTGTGCCTTTCAGCACCGCCTCGCCATCCGCAAGCGTCACCGGCAGCCCTGCCTTATCCATAACCTGCATCGGCGGTTGGTTCAGCAGCGACAGCGCCGCGGTTAGGGTGGATCGGGTGGCAAGCCGGATTACCGAAGGGCTGCCGTCTTTCACCCGCACGTCGGGAATGATGAAGGACGACCCATCCAGCGTCACCGCCCCGCCCTGCGGCGCGATCACCTCGCCCGCGTCCACTGTGACGACAAGGCGGTTGTCGAGCAGGCTCATATGGCCGCTTCCATCAGTGATATGCGGCAGGGTTTTGAGGAAACGCACCTCGGCACCTGCGTAGTCAAACGCCACATAGGTTTGCGGCGCCTGGCCCGGTGCCATGCGCAGGGCCAGATCGAGGTTGCGCATCTGGCCTGCATGCAGGTTCTCGTCCAGCCAAGTGCGGGTCTTGGGTTTCACACCTTCTGGCCAGAGGGTCAGCAAACGTTCCGGTCCCAACCGGTCCATGCGCCCGTCAAGCGAGAGGTTCCACCCCTCAGGCTCAGCCAAAAGTTCGCCATCAAGGCGCAGGCTGCGACCCTGATCGTTGATCTCTAGACGGCCCAGCTTCAGGCGAAACGGGTTGAGACTGAGTTGAAAGTCGATGTCGGCCTGATCCAACGCCACAGGCTCGGAATAGACCTCAGCCGGATTGGCGCGCAGATCGCGTAAGGAAAACTGCCCGACCATCTCCCCCGGAATGCCCCCCGTGACATCGCCCAATTGCGACGTGCCGGTGATGTTGCCAGAGACCCAAGGGCTGTCGAGCGACATTTCATCAAAGCGCAGAAGCTGGCGCGCGGGGTCATAGCTGAAGTAGCTGCGCGCCCCGTCGAAAGGGATCGGTTTGGTCTGCGAGTTGGGCTGCAGCACGCCTTTTCCGATCTGCAGCGATGCGTTGATCGGGGCAAAGTGACCGGCACTGTCGATCCCGCTGCGCACCGCGCCTGAAATGTTGGCCCGCAGCACTTTAAGCCATGAGAACGCCGGACCCTGTGCGGCAATGTCGCGTGCGTCGATCCCGTCAAAGGTCACGCCAAAGGTCGCGGCATTCTGGCCGATGCGGCTGCTGTAATTCGCCGTAAGCGTGGCCACCCCTGCGCCGCCGCTCAACACCGCAAGATCGGCTGAAAGGTCAACCTGCTCACCACTGCGCGACAGGCGCAGCCGCCCGCCGTCTCCGGTCCAGGCCCGCCCCGCGCGGGCATCCTCAAAGCGCAGCGTCAGGGCGCGCAACTCAACCGAGCGCAGAGCGGAGAGCGCAGGCGCGGCCAGCACGTTGTCAATTTGGCCGATAAGCTGCGGCAGGGTCGCGGCCTCCCGCTCAGGCGGGGCGATCCCGGCCCCGGCGCTGAGGCTCACGCGCCCGTCTGCGCCCCGGCGCAGATTGGCCACCACGCCCGACAAAGAAATCTCACGCGGCTGCGCCACTCCGCGCAGCAGTGACCGCATCGAAAGGCTTGCCTTGAACTCATTAAAGCTGACGATCTCGTCGCCCTCAGGCGTGGTGACAAAGATGTCTTGCAGACGAACACGGGGCCGCCAGCCTTCGTCGACGACGAATTCCATCGCGCCGAATTCCACCCGCGCCTGCGGCAGCGCCGACGCGATCCGCGTCTCGATCCGCTCTTGCACCCAAAGCGGCGCGGGGATTGGACGCCCGGTGAAATGTATCGCCACCCCCGTTGCCAGCACGGCCAGCAGCACCAGCGCCACGAGTGACGCAACCCCCACGCGGCGCAGCGGCCTGCGGCGCGATGGCCCCTTGCCGGTGGGCTCAGGAGGGCTGGAAGGGGGCGGGTCGCTCATCGGGCTCCGGTTCGGCTGGGGCGGCTTTGACGTTGTCAAATCAGATGCAGTATGACAGCCCTGAACGACCCTTCACAAGCCAAAGGAACCGCCCCATGTCGCAGATCGGACCGCAGCCCGGCCAACCGGCCCCGGATTTCACCCTTCCCGTGACCGGCGGTGGCGAGATTACGCTCTCTGCCCTGCGCGGTGGCCCCGTGGTACTGTTCTTCTACCCGCGCGATGACACGCCCGGTTGCACCAAGGAATCGATCGGCTTTTCGGAGCGGCTGTCGAAGTTTGCCGAGGCCGGTGTGCAGGTCTTTGGCGTTTCCCGTGACAGCATGGACAAACACGACAAATTCGCGTCCAAACACGCGCTGACCGTGCCGCTTTTGTCCGACACCGATGGGGCAGTGACGGAAACCTACGAGGTCTGGGTCGAGAAGAACATGTACGGAAAGAAATCTATGGGCATTGAACGCGCGACCGACCTGATCGACGCGACAGGCAAGATCGCGCAGGTCTGGCGCAAGGTGAAAGTGCCCGGCCATGTCGATGCGGTGCTGGACGCGGTGCGCGGCGCATGATGCCGCTGGCGGAAATGGCCGAGGCGGTACTGCGCACGGCGGATGGGCGCGAGAAAACAGCGTTGTCGCGGAAGTTCGCGGGAGAGTGGCTCTCGGCCCGTGCTGAAGGTGCCCGCCCCGAAGTGGGGCGCGCTGACCCACCTCTGCACCCTGCCCGCCCTGCCAAACCCGAATTGCTCAGCCCGCGTGAGGTGCCCCGCCGCCGCCCGGGCACGTCTGAGGGCCGCGCGGCGCTGCTGCATGCCGTGGCGCATATTGAGTTGAACGCCGTCGACCTGCATTGGGACGTGATTGCGCGGTTTTCGCATGTCCCGCTGCCGCTTGGGTTCTTTGATGACTGGGTCAAAGCGGCGGACGACGAATCGAAACACTTCAACCTGATGTGCGACTGCCTCGAAGAGATGGGCAGCCACTACGGGGCCATGCCTGCCCATGCGGGCATGTGGCGCGCGGCAGAGGATACGATCGACGATCTGATGGGCCGCCTCGCCGTAGTACCCATGGTGCTGGAAGCGCGTGGGCTAGACGTGACGCCGGGCATGATCAAGATTTTCCGCAACGCAAAGGCCGATAGCGCCGTAGCAGCGCTTGAGACGATCTATTCCGAAGAAGTCGCCCATGTCGCTTATGGCAGCAAGTGGTTTCACTTTCTTTGCGGACGCCATGACGAAGACCCGAAAGACCGCTTTCACGCCCTCGTACGCAAGTATTTCCACGGCGACTTGAAGCCGCCCTTTAACGAAGAAAAACGGGCCGAGGCGGGAATCCCGCCCGACTTTTATTGGCCGCTCACTGCCGATGGTGCATCAACGAAAACCTAAGCTCACATCAGCAAGTGGTTGGAATAGGCGGATTTTTGCCAACTACTTACCCTGTTGAGCAGAGGAATGGGGGATTGCCGCGCAGCTTTGGGGCAACAGGGTTGCCCCATTCGCACGCACTGGCTATTGACGTTGGGCGCGGGCCGGGCTGCCTCGCCGCGCCGACGGGACGAGACAAGGGACGACAACATGCGCTCACGGATTGCCATCAAGACGCATGCTCTGCTTGAGCATTATTTTCCCGAGCGCCGCGTCTTTCTGAAATCCGACAGCGACACCCGATTCATTCGCCTGCGCCCCGGTACTCAGATCATTGGGCTGGCGGGTTCTGCCTTCCTCGTATCATGGGCGATCATCGCGACCGCGATCATTTTGATGGACAGCATCGGCTCCGGCAACTTCCGCGAGCAGGCCAAACGCGACCAGCGTACTTATCAGGCGCGGTTGAACGAACTGTCCGCACAGCGTGATCTGCGGGCTGAAGAAGCTTTGGCCGCGCAGGATCGCTTTAACGCCGCGTTGACACAGATTTCCGTCATGCAGTCCGAATTGCTGTCGTCCGAGACCCGCCGCCGCGAGCTGGAGACCGGGATTGACGTGATTCAGTCCACCCTGCGCGACACGATGAAAGACCGCCAAAGAGCGCGGTCGAAACTGGCCGATTTGGAAGGCAGCCTTGAGAATGGAGAGGCGGGCAGCGTTCGTGCTGACGCCGACCAAGCGCCTACTGATTTCCTAGCCCAAGCTTTGGCGCGCACCTCGGCAGAACGTGATAAGGTCGTGGTCGATGCGCAAGACGCCCTGCTGCAGGCCGATGAGATGGCGCAGGAGATAGCGCTGATGCGGGATCAAAACGACGCGATCTTCCGCCAGCTTGAAGAAGCGATGAGCGTATCCGTCGCCCCGCTTGATAAGATGTTCCGCAGCGCAGGCATGCCGACCGACCGCATCCTCGCCACTGTGCGCCGGGGATACTCCGGCCAGGGTGGCCCGATGACGCCGCTGTCGTTCACCACCCGTGGCGAAGAGCTGAGCCCCGACACGCAGCGCGCAAACCGCCTGTTGAACCAGATGGACCGGCTGAACCTTTACCGGATCGCCGCCGAGAAAGCGCCTTTCGCCAACCCGGTGAAAAACGCTTTCCGCTTCACCAGCCAGTTCGGCTATCGCCGCGACCCCAAGACCGGCGGACGCCGGATGCACAAGGGTGTCGACTTTGCCGCTGGCATGGGCACGCCCCTTTATTCCACTGCCGATGGTGTGGTGACCCACGCGGGCTGGTCATCGGGCTATGGCCGTCTGGTGAAGATCCAACACGAGTTTGGTATTGAGACCCGCTATGCGCACATGTCCAAGCTTCGCGTGAAAGTTGGTCAAAGAGTCTCGCGCGGGCAGCATATTGGTGATATGGGAGCATCAGGACGGGTCACCGGTGTCCATCTCCACTATGAAGTCCGCGTAGGTGGCAAGGCTGTTAACCCCATGATCTATATCAAGGCTGCAAACGATGTTTTCTAAAAGCAAAATCAACGATCCCGCCCCCCAGGATGCAGATGCGTCCAAACCGGCACCTTCCAGCGCTTCCACGGCCCCTGCGCCGTCTAAGCAGAGCGAGTTCAAGGCCAGCGCGCCCAAAGCGAAGCCGCCCGCATCCGTTCTGTCGTCGGATTTGCATGTCACCGGCAACATGAAGACCACTGGCGATATTCAGGTTGAAGGCACCGTTGAGGGCGACATCCGCGCGCATTTGCTGACCATCGGTGAGACCGCGACGATCAAGGGCGAAGTGGTTGCCGATGACGTGGTGATCAATGGCCGTATCGTGGGCCGCGTGCGTGGCCTGAAGGTACGCCTGACATCGACCGCACGGGTTGAGGGTGACATCATCCACAAGACCATCGCGATCGAATCCGGCGCGCATTTCGAAGGCTCCGTGCAGCGTCAGGACGATCCGCTGAACCCCGGCGCAAAGTCCGCTCCGGCGCAGAAGCCGAACCCGGCTTCCTGAACCGTCAGCTAATCTAGAGAATTCACAGGTGTCGCAGTCAAATGCGACGCCTGTTTTCGTTTGAGGGATTCGGGTGAGATCAACGCCCCAGCATCCAAGTGCCATCAGGCCAGAAGGCGTCAAACGCGAAGGCGAACATTACGTCATGCGGTACATCGCGCCCGGCGTTGTCGCGCACTCTTATGCTGCCGACATCGCGCCCTGCGCCGATCTCGCCCGCGTCTAGTGCCGAAGCCTGCCCTGCCCGCCAGGTGATCGTCACGCCAGCTTCACGCACTTCGCCCTCCTTTGCCAGGCGGTTGAGCCGCCATGCCCGATCGCCGACGCGCACCACACGCTCGAGCGGCGCAATACCGTGAGGCGGTTGTGAGCCATCATAAAGGAAGGGTTTGGCCGAGGAATCATAACCCCGGTAAGGGTTACGCCCATAGTCGCGGTTATAGGACGGCTCCTCCATCACCAGCCCATCGGGGTGGCGCGCGGTGAAATCGGCCCAGCTTTCCAGCCAGCTTGGAAGATGTGTTAATTCGGTCCCTGTAAGTGCCCCAACGATGGCGCGGCCTTCGGCCTGCTGCCACCAACTTTGTGTCTCGCGGTCGTACATCACCATGTCGGAATGGCGCAGCTTGCCCGAAACGCCAAAGCGCAGCACCTTGCCCGCAACCCGGCGGTCAAAGACCAGCGCAGAGTTGCAAAGCGGGCAGAAGGTCACGGCAATGGGTTGACCGTTTACCATGTCATTCACAATTTCATGCCATGTCAGATAACGGATCGGATAGGCGCGCGGTTTGACACCGTCGATCTCAACCGTGATGACTGGCTCGCGCGGGGCGATGCGGGTTTCGGCGCTCGCGGCTTTGAAATCCGGTGCATCAAGTGCCGGGATGCCATCCTTGGGCGGCCCGCCCGAGATGATCTCGGACCAATCGGTGATGATTGTTTTGGAGAAGTCAGTGTCGGGCCACTCCCCCTGCCAGCGGGCGGGGTCGGCGGTGGCGGGCATGGCCGCGAGGCCAAGGCTCAGGACGAGGCTGAGTAAGGGGGCGCAAGCTTTCATCATAGGAATAGCTTGGCGCATGCGGGGGTGAGCGCACAAGCCCACCCCACGCGATCCTGATCGGAAGTTACTCGGTCACAGTGACCTTTTGCATCACGTCGGGCGCGCCGACCACGGCGCCATTGGGGCCGGTGCCGCGCTTGATGGCGTCGACGACGTCTTGGCCTTCGGTGACCTTGCCGACGACCGTGTACTGGCCGTCGAGGAAGGGTGCTTCGTCAAACATGATGAAGAACTGGCTGTTGGCACTGTCTGGGCTCTGGCTACGGGCCATGCCGACGACACCGGTCTCAAACGCGATGTCCGAAAACTCAGCCGCGACATCGGGTAAATCCGAACCGCCCATGCCGGCACGCGCGGTGTCGCCGCCGGATTTGCCGAACTGCACGTCACCGGTCTGGGCCATGAAACCGTCGATCACGCGGTGGAAGACCACCCCGTCATAGGCGCCTTCTTCGGCCAGTTCGGTGATCCGCGCAACGTGCTGAGGTGCCACGTCTTCGAGCAGGTCGATGGCAATGGTGCCATTGGCCTCGCCCGCGACTTCGATCTCAAGCCCGGTGGCCGCAGCCGCCGAACCGAGGAGCGCCAAAACGGCGCTGGTGCCTACGAGCTTACGCATCTGCGGCTACCTTGACCGAAATCATGCGGTCAGGATTCGCAGGCGGCTCGCCGCGTGTGAGCGCGTCGACATGTTCCATGCCAGAGATAACTTGGCCGTAAACAGTGTACTGACCGTTAAGGAAGTCATTGTCTTTGAAGTTGATGAAAAACTGGCTGTTGGCGCTGTCGGGGTTGGCCGACCGAGCCGCACCAATGGTGCCGCGTGCGTGGGGCACTTTGGAGAATTCCGCTGGCAGGTTCGGCATGTCCGAGCCCCCTGTACCTGCGGCGCGCAGGTTGAAGTTGTCTTCCATATTGCCGTTGGCCACATCGCCGGTCTGGGCCATGAAGCCTTCGATTACGCGGTGGAAGGCGACGTTGTCGTATTTCCCGGCGCGGGCCAGTTCTTTCATCCGCTCGACGTGCTTGGGGGCAAGGTCGGGCATCAGCTCAATAGTGACGGTGCCGTCTTTGAGCTCCATCAGGATGGTGTTTTCGGGGTCTTTGATATCGGCCATTGGGCAATCCTTGTTTTGGTGTTTGCCAGATACCTAAGGAGCTTGGCCCGGATTGCCAAGCAGGTGCATTGACGTGACGGCTGTAAACGGCAAAACACAGCGCAACAATTGGGAACGGGAGAAGACCGATGGGCTGGAAGACACTGGACGACATGGACCTGAACGGCAAGCGCGTGCTTTTGCGCGTGGACATCAACGTGCCGGTGGAAGATGGCCGCGTTACGGATGCCACCCGGATTGAGCGGATCGTGCCCACGGTGAACGACATCCTTTCGCGCGGTGGCAACGTAACGCTACTCGCGCATTTCGGTCGTCCCAAGGGGAAGGTTGTGGAGGAAATGAGCCTTCGCCAAGTGCTGCCTGCGCTGGAAAAGGCACTGGGCCGCGACGTGGCTTTTGTTCCCTCGCTCGATGCGGCGGCGCAAAGCGATCTACAACTCATGGAAAACATCCGCTTCTACCCCGGCGAAGAGGCCAATGACGAGGGCTTCGCTCGCCAATTGGCTGATCTGGGCGATATCTACTGCAACGATGCCTTCTCTGCAGCGCACCGCGCCCATGCGTCGACCGAAGCGCTGGCACGGTTGCTGCCTGCTTGCGCGGGCCGTCTGATGCAGGCGGAGCTTTCGGCGCTGGAAGCGGCACTCGCCAAGCCAGAGCGCCCAGTTGGGGCCGTAGTTGGCGGAGCTAAGGTCTCGACCAAGATCGCGCTTTTGGAAAACCTTGTGAACCGGCTGGATGTTTTGGTGATCGGCGGTGGGATGGCGAACACCTTCCTCGCCGCGCTCGGCGCTGATCTGGGCAAGTCATTGGAAGAGCCGGATTATTACGACACGGCCCGAGACATCATGGCGCAGGCTGATAAGGCGGGATGCCGGGTGATCTTGCCGGTCGACGGTCTGGTCGCGCGTGACTTCGCCAAAGGGGCCGCGCATGAGGTGGCCCAGCTTGGCCCTGATGCTAAGCTCGCCGATGATCAAATGGTGCTGGATGCAGGCCCTGACACGGTCGCACTGATTGAGACCGCCTTCGCTGGGCTGCGCACCTTAATCTGGAATGGCCCCATGGGCGCGTTTGAAATTCCCCCCTTTGACACCGCCACCGTCGCCGCGGCCCGCGCAGCAGCGGCCAAGACGCGCGAAGGCACATTGACCTCGGTCGCGGGGGGCGGTGACACGGTCGCGGCACTGAACCAAGCAGGCGTCGCGGACGATTTCACCTATATCTCAACCGCCGGGGGTGCGTTCCTTGAGTGGATGGAAGGCAAAACCCTGCCCGGCGTCGCCGCTTTGGGCGGCTGAACCGCGCAAAAACGCGAATTCTTGTTAAAAACAACGGGTTTCCCGCAATTGTGGGATTCCCATGTCGAATCGCCTGTGTCATAGTGATGTCACGTCCGCCAAGAGACGCAGAGGCAGAACCATGACCCGCAACACCCGTCCGGCCTTCGGCACATTGCTGTTCTTCGCGATTGCTTTCGCGCTGAGCTTGTATTTCACCTTTGCCGCCGTGCAAGGGGATTTCGGCCTGTTCCGCCGGACCGAGATTGTGGCCGAGAACCAAAAGCTGAGCGACCGTCTGGCCGAAGTGCGGGCCGAGGTTGCGCGGATGGAAAACCTCACCCGCCGCCTGTCGGATGATTACCTCGACCTCGATCTTCTGGACGAACGCACGCGCAAGGTGCTGGGCATGGTCCGCACCGATGAGATCGTCATTCGCTGAGCTTTCGCACTTGATCGCCCTGCCCCGCGCCTGCGGTCTTGCAATCACATAAAATCTCTGGCCTCCATTGACATGTCAGCCGTGGTGCCTGCGCCACGTCACAAAGTCCCTCGCAATCCATTCCGGAATGCGATAAGGAATAGTTTAACGCTAAACTACTTTGGCATCTGACCAGAGCCGACGGAGGAGACGTGCATGGCCGCGAAGAAATCGAGCAAGAAACCCAATGTCTCGGCGGAGGAGCTGACCAGCTATTACCGCGACATGCTGCTGATCCGGCGCTTCGAAGAGAAAGCCGGGCAACTTTACGGCATGGGGCTGATCGGGGGATTTTGTCACCTTTATATCGGCCAAGAAGCGGTTGTTGTCGGCCTTGAGGCCGCAGCTGAAGAAGGCGACAAGCGCGTCACCTCTTACCGCGACCACGGCCATATGCTGGCCTGTGGCATGGACCCGAACGGCGTCATGGCCGAGTTGACGGGCCGCGAGGGCGGTTACTCTAAAGGCAAGGGCGGCTCGATGCATATGTTCTCGAAAGAGAAGCATTTCTACGGCGGCCACGGTATTGTCGCGGCGCAGGTGCCGCTGGGTGCCGGTTTGGCTTTCTCGGATCAATACAAAGACAACGGGCGCGTCACCTTCACCTATTTCGGTGACGGCGCGGCGAACCAAGGTCAGGTCTATGAGACCTTCAACATGGCCGCCCTTTGGAAGCTGCCGGTGATCTTCGTGATCGAGAACAACCAATATGCCATGGGCACGTCGCAGCAGCGCTCGACCTCATCGGCCGAGATCTGGGAGCGCGGCAAGGCCTTTGGCATCCCCGGTGAAGCGGTCGACGGCATGGATGTGTTGGCGGTGAAAGAAGCGGGTCAAAAGGCCGTTGAACACGCGCGCAAGGACGGCCCGTATATTCTTGAAATCAAAACCTATCGCTACCGCGGCCACTCGATGTCGGACCCGGCCAAGTACCGGACCCGCGAAGAGGTCCAAAAGATGCGCGATGAGCGTGATCCGATTGAATCGGTGCGCACATTGTTGCTGGAAGGCAATCACGCCACCGAAGACGATCTCAAGGCAATCGACAAAGAGATTAAGAAAATCGTGAACGAAAGCGCTGAATTCGCCAAGGAAAGCCCGGAACCCGCGCTCGATGAGCTTTGGACCGACATCTACGCAACCGAAGTTCCGCAGGAGGCCTGAAGCAATGGCAATTGAAATTCTTATGCCCGCCCTCAGCCCTACTATGGAAGAAGGTACATTGGCGAAATGGATGGTCAAGGAAGGCGATACCGTCTCTTCCGGTGACATTCTGGCTGAGATCGAAACCGACAAGGCCACCATGGAATTTGAAGCCGTGGACGAAGGTACCATTGGCAAGATCCTGATCGAGGAAGGTACCGAAGGCGTGAAAGTGAACACCGCCATCGCCGTTCTGCTGGAAGAAGGCGAAAGTGCCGACGACATCGACAGCGCAAAAACTGCGCCTGCCGAGGCCAAAAGCGATGACGGTGAAGCCGACGACGCCGAAGCAAGCGATGACAGCGACCGCGCCACACCCGCTGAGGGCAAGAAACAGCCCAAGCCCGACACCAGCCCCGACTGGCCCGAAGGCACGCCCATGAAGCAGCAGACCGTGCGCGAAGCACTGCGCGATGCCATGGCCGAAGAAATGCGCCGCGATGGTGACGTTTTCCTCATGGGCGAGGAAGTGGCCGAATACCAAGGGGCATATAAGATCACTCAAGGGATGCTGGATGAATTCGGCCCCAAGCGCGTGATCGACACGCCCATTACCGAACATGGTTTTGCGGGCATCGGCGTCGGTGCGGCCTTTGGCGGGTTGCGCCCGATTGTTGAGTTCATGACCTTCAACTTCGCCATGCAGGCGATGGACCAGATCATCAACTCAGCGGCCAAGACGCTTTACATGTCCGGCGGTCAGATGGGCGCGCCCATGGTTTTCCGTGGCCCCAACGGTGCAGCGGCCCGCGTCGGCGCGCAGCACTCTCAGGACTACGCCGCGTGGTTCATGCAGATCCCCGGTTTGAAAGTGGCGATGCCCTATTCGGCGAGCGACTATAAAGGTCTGATGAAGACAGCCATCCGTGATCCAAACCCGGTGATCTTCCTTGAGAACGAAATCCTCTATGGCCGCAGCTTTGACGTGCCGGATGTCGAGGATTACACCGTACCTTTCGGCAAAGCCCGCATTTGGCGCGAAGGGTCCGACGTGACCATCGTCAGCTTCGGCATCGGCATGACCTATGCGTTGGAGGCTGCTGAGAAGCTGGCCGAAGAAGGCATTGAAGCCGAGGTCATTGACCTGCGCACCCTGCGCCCGATGGACACCGACACGATTCTGAAATCGGTGATGAAAACCAACCGCTGTGTGACGGTCGAAGAAGGCTGGCCGCAGGGCTCAGTCGGCAGCTACATCAGCGGCGTGATCATGCAGGAGGCGTTTGATTACCTCGACGCCCCAGTCATCTCTTGCACTGGCAAGGACGTGCCCATGCCCTATGCCGCCAACCTCGAAAAACACGCGCTGGTCACCACCGACGAGGTGATTAAAGCCGTCAAATCAGTCACTTATCGGTAAGGAGCGGATCATGCCCATAGAAATTCTCATGCCCGCCCTTTCGCCCACGATGGAAGAAGGCACGCTGGCCAAATGGATGGTCAAGGAAGGCGATACCGTCGCCTCCGGTGACATTCTGGCCGAAATCGAGACCGACAAAGCGACGATGGAGTTTGAAGCGGTAGACGAAGGCACGATCGGCAAAATCCTGATCAACGAGGGCAGCGAGGGCGTGAAGGTGAATACGCCGATCGCCGTTCTTCTTGAAGAAGGCGAAAGCGCCGACGACATCGACAGTTCTGCCAAGGCTCCCGCTAAGGAAGAGAAACCACAGGCCGAAGAAAGCGACAAAGCAGCCGATGCCGAGACGCCCGAAGCGGGCTATGGGCGTGGCGCTACGGATGCGAATGAGGCGAAGGGCAAAAGCGACAGCAAAGCCCCCGCCGCACCGAAAAGCGATAAGGGCGAGCGTATCTTTGCCTCCCCCCTCGCCCGCCGGATCGCGGCCGACAAGGGGTTGGACCTGTCGCAGATCGACGGCAGCGGCCCGCGGGGCCGGATTGTCAAAGCGGATGTCGAGAATGCGCAACCGAGTGCTGTAAAATCCGACAGCACAGCACCCGCCAAAGACGCCGCACCGGTCGCCAAGGCTGTTGCCGCTGGCCCCTCCGCCGATGCCGTTGCTAGGATGTACGAGGGCCGAGAGTACGAAGAAATCACCCTCAACGGCATGCGCAAAACAATCGCCGCGCGGCTTACTGAGGCGAAGCAAACCGTACCGCATTTCTACCTGCGCCGCGACATTCAAATCGACGCGCTGCTCTCGTTCCGTGGCGATCTGAACAAGCAGCTTGAAGCGCGTGGTGTGAAGCTGTCGGTGAATGACTTCATCATCAAAGCCTGTGCACTGGCGCTCCAATCGGTGCCCGATGCCAATGCCGTTTGGGCCGGGGATCGCATTCTCAAGCTGAAGCCGTCGGATGTGGCTGTTGCTGTGGCAATCGAAGGCGGGCTCTTTACGCCAGTCTTGCAAGATGCCGACACCAAGTCGCTCTCGTCTCTGTCTGCGCAGATGAAAGACCTCGCCACGCGCGCCCGCGACCGCAAGCTTGCGCCGCATGAGTATCAGGGCGGCAGCTTTGCCATCTCTAACCTGGGCATGTTCGGCATCGATAATTTTGATGCGGTGATTAACCCACCGCATGGGGCGATCCTTGCTGTCGGTGCTGGCGTGAAAAAGCCGATTATTGGCAAAGACGGTGAGGTGACTGCGGCGACCGTCATGTCCGTGACGCTTTCGGTGGACCACCGCGTGATCGATGGGGCGCTCGGCGCGCAGCTTTTGAATGCGATTGTCGAGAACCTGGAGAATCCGATGGTTATGCTCGCCTAAGGTCATCTTCATCAAAACAAACAAAAGCCGGGGCATGCCCCGGCTTTTTCATTTCGTACGATGTCTTTCGCGCCTATTCGCTATTTGGCCCGAAAAGATGGTTCATCGACATTGAAGGCTGATCACAGCCCGCCTCCCCCACAATCCGCGCGGGGATGCCCGCGACGGTTTTGCAAGCAGGCACCGCCTCTAGCACCACAGAACCCGCAGCGATGCGGCTGCAATGGCCGATTGTGATATTGCCCAGCACCTTTGCGCCTGCACCGATAAGCACGCCGTTGCCGATCTTGGGGTGCCGGTCTTCTTCCTCTTTGCCCGTGCCACCAAGTGTGACCGAATGCAGCATTGAGACGTTATCGCCCACCACTGCCGTCTCACCGATCACGATGGAATGCGCGTGGTCGATCATGATGCCCTTGCCCATCTTTGCCGCCGGGTGAATATCAACGCCGAAGATCTCGCTCACCCGCATTTGGATGAAATAGGCCAGATCGCGTTTGCCCTTCATATAAAGGTGGTGGCCAACCCGATATGCCTGCACCGCCTGATAGCCTTTAAAATAAAGGATAGGCTGCAGCAGCCGATGGCAAGCCGGATCGCGGTCATAGATCGCAACCAGATCAGCGCGCGCCGCAGCCACAAGATCGGGGTCTTCGGCATAGGCTTCTTCGACCATTTCGCGCACGACCATCATCGACATCTCGTTGGACGACAGTTTCGCGGCGATGCGATAGGAGAGCGCGTTCTCGATCGATTTATGGTGCAGAATACAGGCATGAACAAAGCCGCCGATGAGCGGCTCGTCACGCACCGCATCTTCGGCTTCTTGCTGAATTTGGTCCCACACCGGGTCCACTTTCGAGATATTTCTGCGTGTTTGTGCCATGTCACGGGCTCCTTCACTCTGCTGATAGGGTAGCTCATGCAATGGCGTAGGACCAATTGTAAATCCGCAGATGCTTAAAAACGTGATAACGCGCGGGCTTAAACCGCCAACTCAAGACGTGTTGCGAGCCCCGCGCCATAGGTCGCTGAAACCTGAGCGACTGTAACTTCGAACGCGCCGGAGACACCGTCGGCGGCCTGTGCCGCGTTGCTGTAGGTCCATTCCGACGTATCAAGCAGCTCTTCTCGCAGCTGATCCGTGCCCACAAAAATCCGCAGAAGATACCGCTCACTTTCTTCCCCAAGCGGCACCTCCGGTCCCTCCCACGCGTCGCCGTCAATCCGCGTGCGGCGGACCCAACGGAAGGCGATATCTCCGGTTGGCTCCGTTTCTGCCCGAAGATGGCAAGGGCTCAAGGGCCGTAAGCCATTCCCGTCAAAGGCCTGAACCTGATGCACATAAGACGGATCATCCACGGGCCGTCGCGCCGGGCCGATCCGGTAGTGCTGCGCGACACGTCGCAGATGCGGGCTGAGTTCAACTTGTTGCGGCGTACCGTTCATCAGCACAAAACTCGACCCCGCAGGCCAGATGTCGGGCATCAGCCCATCGCTGCCAGCCTGACCGCGCAGCCGCCCTTTAAGCCAATAGGTCAGCGGGGCGATCAGCTGGGCCTCCTGAAACTGGAACAGCTCCCAATTGTCCGCGCTGCCATTACCAATGGCGGCAAGGTTCGCACCGTTCAGCAGCGCTTCCTTACTGACAGATTCAAGACTGCCGCTGGTCAACTTCACCTCTAGCACCGGCCCCGCATCCGGCACCCCGGACCGCGCCGCATATAACGGTGACCTCGTAACGCCCATAACTGATTGGCTCGGCACAATGGCATTGAGAGCATAATTCGCATCGACCGCCGCGCGATAGGCCGCGACCGACCCTGGCCAAGGGGCCGCGGTGATCGCGAGATGTGGGGCATGTGGCACCTCATCTCCGCGCATGAGCGGCAGGTCCATAAATAGCGGCAAGACCGGTAAGGGGGGCACAAAGGGCCGCAGGCCTGCCAGTTCTTCCTCAAGCGGGGCCGGATCATAGACTTCCGGCTCGATGCGGGTGGCCTCTATCAACAGGGCTCCGGCTTGTTCGACACGGTCAATTCGGTAGCACCCCGGTCCTTCCGCACCCTCACCCGGCAGTTCAATCACGTCGCCGGCACCGATCGCCATCTGGGACGGCGGCAAAGCCAATCGCAACGCTTCGCGCGCGACGCGCGCTTCGGTCAGCCAGCGCTCTGCTACCTGACGGCCCTCTCCCCGGGTGAGCGCCATATTAAGTTCGGTCCCACTGACCGCGTGGGTCGCCTCATCCGCCAAAACCGCCTCTTCCGAGATCGCATCGAAATCCGCATCCGCCTGAATAAACCGCAACCGCACACGGCCTGAAACTTCGGCCTCCGCTTCACGCAATTGCTCGGTCAGCCCGTCGAGGTCTGGGCTCGTCACAAGCATGTCTTGCCTGATTAAAACCGCATCCGACCCGTCGCGCATCCGAAACAGCAGGACCCCATTCCGTTCAATCGCGTCGAACCCATAGCGCAGCATAAGCGGTTGCAACGCCGCGCGCGCCTCGCTGACCTCGGTCACCGCATAGCCACGCACTGTAGATATGTACGGACTCTCGGGACACTTCCTGTAAATTCCCTAATTTGGGATGGAGGAAGTATTCATGACGAACAAAGAACGCGACATTCAACGCAAACTTAGAGTGCTCCAGCACGCTGAGAAGATCGGTAACGCCCGCAAAGCCTGCCGGTATTTTGGGGTCGGTAGGTCCAGTTTCTACCGATGGCGCGAAGCATATCAAAAGCATGGCGAAGCTCGGTTGAAGAATGCCAAATCGGTTCCGAAAAATCCCGCCAATCAAACGCCAGCTGAGATCGTCAAGAAAGTTCTGTATCTGCGCCGCAAATATCACTTGGGACCGATCAGGATGCCCGGCGTTGTTAGACTTTCCCAAAAAACCTTTAACGGCGCCGAAAGCCACCGAACGCTCCCCCGCGCAACAGCCCCAAACGCCCGCCTTACAGGCTCCGCACCCCCGGACTACGCCACTGCGATGCAGGCTCGATGATCAGCTCATGCAGCGCCCAGACCAACGCATCGACACGGTCCGGACTGCCCTTGCCCTCATAGCCCCGCGCCGTCATCAGACACATCTGATCCTCCAGCGCATCCTGCCCCGGCAGATGGCTCACGCGCCCTTGTTCATAAAGCGCGGCCACTGCCTCTGCCCGGGCCACTTTGCCCCGCGCCGCATGCACCGTCTTAAGCGACACCAGCGGATCGACCTGCCGCAAGACCTCGCTCACCAACTGCCCCCCTTGGTTCACCTCAGCCACCAGCCGATCTGCCCCATAGCGCGTCATCGCGGCAATCGCCGCCTGCGCCCAACCGTTGGGCGTGGCCCCCTGCACCGTGCAATCAGCGAGCACCACCGCCCGCCACTCCTGCGGCGGCCCTTGGGTTTGCGCCCCCACCACCACAATCCCACATTCATCCGATGTCGCCCCGCTGGTCGTCGCCGGGTCCAACCCCACCACGATCCGGTCCAAATCCGGCGCTTCTCGCACCCGCCCCGCCTCCAACAAAGCAGACGTCCACAGCGCCCCCTCTGCATCCGCCAGCAAAACCCCATCCAACTCCTGCCGCCCCAGCCGCGTCCCACGATACCGCGCCCGCACCTCCTCAAGGAACGACCCCGCCAGATTGGCCGCATTCGCCTCCGTTGGCGCATGGGTCGTGACCGTCGAGGGCGATTGCAGCAGCGCCTTCAACACATCCACATTGCGTGGCGTCGTCGTCACACAGACCTGAGGCCGATCCCCCAAGCGCAGCGCAAATTGCAACTGGTCCCAAGCCTCTTGCCCGCGCTTCCATTTCGCCAATTCATCCACCCAAGCCGCATCAAACTGCGGCCCGCGCAGCCCTTCGGGGTCATGCGCCGTATGCACCGTGGCGATGGCCCCGTTGGGCCAAAACAAGCGCTTGCGCGTCGCCTCCCAATCGGGTCGACGATCCGGCGGGCTACAGGCCAGTATCCCGCTGTCGCCAAAGATCATCACCTCGCGCACCTGCTCAATGGTCTCGCCCACCAGCGCCACGCGGCTACACTCACCGGGATCGAGCGGCCGGCTCCCCTCGACCTTGCTGCGCACCCATTCCGCCCCGGCGCGCGTCTTCCCCGCGCCGCGTCCGCCCATGATCACCCAGGTCCGCCAATCACCCTCAGGCGGCAGTTGATGATCCAACGCCCAGAACTCGAACAAAAAAGGGAGAGCCAGAAGCTCTCCCTCACCTAGGTCATTCAGAAACTGCGCCTGGGTCAGAGCATCGGCGCAGGCGATCCAGCTTGCACCCGATGTCAGCCCGCGCCTTGTCCATGTCGAGGGCATAGCCCCCCCGCGCGATTCCAGCTTGTCGGTTTCGACAGTCATTCAGCGTGTTCTCCGCTTTTAGGCAATGCGCCAGCAAACCCGCCACTTTGGACGTGTTACCAGACACCGCAGTTTCCTTGAGTTCCCCCCCGGACCGGGTCTGTTCAGTCAGACCTTCGATTTCCCGACGCAGCGCGCCGATTGCTTCTTGAAGACCGCGCAGGATGTCTGCGCTGTCTTGCGTCTCTTGCTCCGGGGTAATTATCGTCATCGCTTTACCTCTCGTTGGTTTTCCCCAACCGAGCAGGCACAAAAAAACGACCACCGGGTCACCCCGGGGCCGTTCGCCCATGTCTTCTAGCGTGCCATAAGTCCTACGTCAGACCGTGCGCAAAGTCAAGAAAAATTGTGTTAACAAGACCTTACCACGCCGCGCGGATAGCGCTCTCAGCAAGCAAAAACCCCGCTGTTTCCAGCGGGGTTCTCAATAGTCTCAGTTTCCACCTGTTGAGGCATTCCCGGCTGCTTCTGCGCCGCGCTCTGCCTCGATCTGACGCCAGCGCGCCACGTTGCGGTTATGCTCATCCAAGGTCTCAGCAAAAGCGTGCCCCCCGGTGCCATCCGCCACGAAGAAGACAAAATCAGTCTCCGCCGGTTGCGCTGCCGCCATCAGGCTCGCACGGCCCGGATTTGCAATAGGGGTCGGCGGCAGACCGTTGATCACATAAGTGTTCCACGGCGTCTCTGCCCGCAGCTCAGAGCGGCGCAAACCGCGGCCCAGCACGCCCTTACCCTCGGTCACACCATAGATCACCGTGGGGTCAGTTTGCAGACGCATGCCTTGGTTCAGACGGTTAACGAACACGCTCGCCACCTGCTCTCGCTCTGCCGCCACACCGGTTTCTTTCTCGATGATCGACGCAAGGATTAGCAATTCCTCAGGCGTTTCAATCGGCAGATTAGCGTCGCGCGCCTCAAAAGCTTCTGCCAAGAGCACCTTTTGCGCCGCCGCCATCCGCGCGACCACCGCAGCGCGATCATCGCCCGGGCGCACTTCATAACTGTCTGGCGCAAGGCTCCCCTCCGCGGGCAGTTCCTCAACCTCACCAGTCAGTTGATCCACCTGCTTCAGCGCCTCAACCACCTGCCAGCTTGTCACGCCTTCGGCCAGTGCCACGCGAAACCGCGTGTCGTTCTTGCCGGAGATCTCGGTATAGGCTTCGGGCGTTTCTTCCTCACCCGGCGTGAATTCCGCCCGCTCAATAAAGCGGCTGGTCACGGGGTCCAACTCACGAACTTGCACGCTCACACGGTTCACGCCGACCCGGTAAACCACCTCAGTGCCGCAAGTGCTGGCCCCGCCTTGGGTCACGACATCAACAATGCCCTGCATTGAGGTGCCGGGCTGCACAAGGAAACTGCCCGCCTTCAGGCTGCCCGACTTGTCCTCATAGTCCGCACCCATCCGAAAGATCGCAGGTGACGAAACCGCGCCCTGTTCCTCAAGGCTCTCGCTCACCATGCGCATGTTCGAGCCACGCTCAACCTGCACACAAATTGCCTGATCCAACGGTCCTTCAGAGACATACTCCGACTTACCCCAGAGGATGACACCCCCAAGCATAAACAGGCCGACCAATAGAAACGTCACGGCGTTAGAGGCGATATGACGCCACATTTAGCGGACTTTCCCGAACAGCACCGATGCGTTCGTCCCGCCGAAACCAAACGAATTGCTCAGTGCAATGTCGATCTTACGCTCAACCTTTTTGTTAGGGGCCAGATCAATCGGTGTCTCAACCGCCGGATTATCAAGGTTGATCGTCGGCGGCGCCACCTGATCGCGGATTGCAAGCATGCAGAAGATCGCCTCAATCGCGCCCGCAGCCCCCAAAAGGTGCCCTGTGGCGGATTTGGTTGACGACATGGTCACCTTGTCCGCCGCATCGCCCATCAAACGCTCAACCGCACCCAATTCGATGGTATCTGCCATGGTCGAGGTGCCATGCGCGTTGATGTAATCGACGTCCTTCGGCTCAAGACCAGCATTCTTGAGCGCTGCCCGCATGGAACGTTCGCCGCCTTCGCCGTCTTCCGACGGCGCGGTGATGTGATGCGCATCGCCCGACAGGCCATAGCCCAGCACTTCGGCATAGATCTTCGCACCGCGCGCCTTGGCGTGCTCATACTCTTCCAGCACCACGATGCCCGCGCCCTCGCCCATGACGAAACCGTCACGGTCTATGTCATAGGGGCGGCTGGCTTTTTTGGGGTCGTCACCGCGTTTGGTGGACAGCGCCTTACAAGCGTTGAAACCCGCCATGCCAATCTCACAAATCGCCGCCTCTGCGCCGCCTGCAATCATCACATCCGCATCGCCGTATTTAATCAGGCGTGCCGCATCGCCGATGGCATGCGCCCCGGTCGAACAGGCAGTCACCACCGAATGGTTCGGCCCTTTAAAGCCGTAGCGGATCGAAACCTGACCTGAGATCAAGTTGATCAGCGCGCCCGGCACGAAAAATGGGCTCACACGGCGCGGACCCTTCTCGGCCATCATCACGGCGGTATTGGCGATAGAGTTCAACCCACCGATGCCAGAGCCGATCAGCACGCCGGTGCGCTCCTGATCTTCTTTCTCGGTCGGAAGCCAACCCGAATCCTCAACCGCCTGCTGGGCGGCGGCCATGCCAAACAGAATGAAGGTATCGACCTTCCGCTGCTCTTTCGGCTCCATGTATTTATTGGCGTCAAAGGTGCCATCGCTGCCATCGCCCAACGGCACTTCGCAGGCGTATTGGGTGACCAACTTGCTAGGATCAAACCCGGTGATCTGCCCGGCCCCGGATTGCCCATCAAGGATCCGTGTCCAGCTTTCTTCCACACCGTCCGCGAGCGGGGTAACCAAACCCAAACCCGTTACTACAACTCTGCGCATCTTAGTGCCCCTTGCCGATAATCTCTCGGCGAACCTCTTACCCTGCAAAAGCCTGTAGACACAAGCATATCGGCGGTGGCCCGCAGGCATAGCACAAAAACGCCGATCTTCGAAATTCGGCGACTATCACACCAGTTGAAGGTCTTACGGCACCCTTAGACCGGCGGTCCGCGTCGGGTCAGCAGATGCACCGGGCCACCAGCCGTCTTTGCCTCACGCAGCGCCTGATACCCAAGCGCACCCGCGATCCGCAACGCCGCCTCATTACCGGCAGCGATCATGCAGACCGTCCGCCCGGTGATCACCCGATCAAACCACTCATGCGCTGCCCGCGCCGCCTCACTCCCCAAACGCTGATCCTGCGCCTGTGGGGCCAAGACCAGCCGTGCTTCGGGGTAAGTATCGAAATCCTCACCGAAATTCCGTGAACCAAAGACGAAGCCAGTCTGCCCCAGCATCTCTCTCTGCCGATGAAGCTGCACAGCCCATTGTCCGAATCCCGTGATCTGCCAATGGCCTGCATTGCGCAAAAACGCGTCCCACGACTGCGCTTTGGCTCGGGGACGATCAAGTATGCGATCCGCCACATCCGGCATCGCCCAGATCTCCGCGTAACGCTCAAAATCCTCGGCACGCATGGCACGCAGGGTCAGTCTGGCTGTGTTGATGGTCGGGATCGTTCGGGACATGGGGTGAATTGCCTTCACACTTGAAACTTCTTAGCGCAGACATGCGGCTTACGCGCCAAAGGGACAAGCCCAGCCCAACTCGGCAAATAAAAACGGCGTCATTCCGCTAGGAACAACGCCGTTTTCAAATTTCAGTTCTGCCGGTTGCCCGGCAAAGCCCTTAGGAGGCTTCTTTGATGAACTTGACCGCATCGCCAACGGTCTGAATGTTCTCAGCGGCGTCATCGGGGATCTCGATGCCGAACTCTTCTTCGAACGCCATCACCAGTTCCACGGTGTCGAGGCTGTCTGCGCCGAGATCGTCGATGAACGACGCATTCTCAGTGACTTTTTCCTCTTCCACGCTCAGGTGTTCCACAACGATCTTTTTCACGCGGTCTGCGACGTCGCTCATAATAAGTCCTCATGTCTTCGGGCCATTAAAGGCCCCTTTTGGTTTCCGCCCGCCGATGATCAGCGTTTGGAGGATGCCCCAAAAGGGGCGGCTATTTACCTTGTTCGCACAAGGCGTAGGGGGCAATCAAGCACCCTTCGTTTCGATTCTGCGCCCCCTTTAGCACATGCGCCGGGCTTGGCAAACGCTATTGCAGCGCAGGGTCACAACATGGCCATACCGCCGTTAACATGCAAGGTGGTCCCTGTCACATAAGCAGCCTCGGCACTGGAAAGATAGACCACAGCAGCGGCAATCTCATCCGGATCACCCATACGACCGGCAGGAATTTGCCCCATGATTCCAGACTTTTGCTCGTCCGTCAGCTTGTCAGTCATGGCGGTGGTGATAAAGCCCGGTGCCACCGCATTTACGGTAATCCCACGGCTCGCCACCTCATAGGCCAGCGACTTGGACATGCCCACAACACCCGCTTTAGAGGCCGCGTAGTTCGCCTGACCGGGGTTACCCGTGGCCCCCACCACGCTGGAGATATTGATGATCCGCCCCCAACGCGCCTTCATCATTCCGCGCATCACACCTTTGCACAGCTTAAACGTCGCGGTCAGGTTCACGTTCAGAACCGAGTTCCACTCATCATCCGACATCCGCATGAATAGATTGTCGCGGGTGATGCCTGCGTTGTTCACCAGAATATCGACCGACCCCATCGCCTCAGCCGCCTGTTTCGGCAGCGCATCGACAGCTTCCATGTCACTCAGGTTGCACGGCAGCACATGTGCGCGCTCGCCCAGTTCGGCCTTCAGCGCCTCCAACGGCTCGGTCCGAGTGCCCGACAGGCCAACGGTCGCGCCTTGGGCATGCAGTTTGCGGGCGATATCCGCACCAATGCCGCCCGAAGCGCCGGTGATCAGGGCATTCTTACCTGTAAGATCGAACATGTTTCTTCCTCTATTCTATCAGTCAGGGCCGCGTCAGCAGCCCGTAGCGGCGAATTTCATCCGCTGTCATCCTGTGTATCCTGTCAGATGGCGCTGCCTGCAAGGTAAACCAGTAAAAGCCGTCATTGCCCAGCATCTCGGCCATATAGTGCCGTGTCATCTGATGCTTGGGCGATTGCCGGGAGTAGCTGCTGCCCTCGCGGTAACCATTGCGCCAGCTGTGCACGCGCAACGCTGCGCCCGGTGCCATACGCCGTTCGGCCCCGGCGATGAAAAGCTCAACACCCCCAGAATCAACCACACTGTTCGCCCGCAACTCTGTTGCAAGCCCCGCTGCGCGAATCTGCCGCCCCATCCGGTGCGTCGCCTTGGCATCAATGGAGCCGTCGATCTGCCCCAGAACCACCGTATCAATCCGCGGATTCTCGGCCAGATGGCGCGCGAAAGTGGCAGGTGTTCGGCTGGTGATCGTGCCGGACATCAACAGATACGGCCCCTGAACCTGCATCCGCGTGCCATCACTGGCATTCTCTAGGGTGCCACATGCCACGACCGAAAACAGCAGCGCAAAGGCAGCGATTAGCCGCCTCATGCTTCCGCTCCCAAAGGTGTCCGTTCACCTAGTATATAACGCAGCACGTCCACCACATCGAAAGCCAGCGAGACCAACAAAGTCACCAAAACCACGCGAATAATCCACCGCGCGGCAATCGGCATCGCGTCCTTGGCTTGCTTGCGAAACAGATAGACCGCCAGCGGCCCCCAGATCAGCAGATGCGGCAGGCCAAGCAATTTGACATAGCCCATCTGCCGGAACATCCCGTAGACCGCAGCGCCGGTCAGGATGCTCGCCAAAACGGCAATCACCCCGACCCTGCGGCTTTGCGGCCAGATCAGCAGCGCCAGCGGCAAGACGGCCACAGCAAAGACCAACCAGTTGAACCACCAGATCAGCCATTCCGGCAGAAGCGTTAAGGTTTCTTGCATCGTCATCTCGGCCCTCCGGAGCTTATGCCTCTTTTGCGGCTTTGACCTCATCCGGCGTGCCGACATTACGGGTCACGAGGGATTTATCGATCCGGCGGATCATGCCCGTCAGCGCTTTGCCCGCGCCGATCTCCCACACTTCGGTCACACCCTGCGCGGCCATCCACTCGACCGAAGAGCGCCAGCGCACGCGACCCGTCACCTGCTCAACCAGCAGATCGCTTATCTTCTGCGCGTCACTCACCGCTTCGGCGGTGACATTCGCCAACAGCGGCACGGCGGGAGCATTGAAAGTAACCTCGCCCAAAGCCTTCGCCATCTCTTCGGCCGCTGGCCCCATCAGCGGGCAATGGAAAGGCGCAGAGACCGGCAGCAACAACGCGCGCTTGGCGCCAGCGTCCTTAGCCATAGCCACAGCCCGCTCCACGGCGGCCTTATGGCCCGACAACACGTTCTGGCTCGGGTCGTTTTCATTGGCAACCTGACAAACTTCGCCGTCAGCAGCGGCTTTGGCCAGCTTTTCGGTCTCTTCAATCCCAAGCCCAAGGATCGCGGCCATCGCGCCCTCGCCCACGGGAACGGCGGCCTGCATGGCCTTGCCCCGAATGCGCAGCAACCGCGCGGTATCTGACAATGACAGTGATCCGGCAGCGCAAAGCGCGGAGTATTCGCCAAGACTATGGCCTGCCACATAGGCCGCTTTATCGACGGTAATTCCTTCCGCCTTCAACGCCGCCATCGCAGCCATCGACGTCGCCATCAGCGCCGGCTGTGCGTTCTGCGTCAGGGTTAGCGTCTCGATGTCGCCGTCCCAGATCAGCTCCGACAGCTTCTCGCCCAAAGCTGCATCGACCTCATCGAAGACGGCGCGTGCTTCTGGATAGGCGTCAGCCAGATCGCGGCCCATGCCGATGGTCTGGGCACCCTGGCCCGGGAAAACGAATGCAATGCTCATGGTTGCGGCCTCTCTTGCGCGAATTTTCCCCGATGTAACCCGCGCGGTCCAGCCGAACAAGCCTAAGGCCATTTCTTGCCTCCCGCGCGACTCCGCCCATGAAGGGTTGCCGTGCGCGAGAAACCGTGTATATCGGCCCTTCCTTGCAAAGCATATGAACCGCGCAGACTCTCGTGGTGGGGTCGCAAGGATTTTGCCCCGCCTATGAAATGCGCCTTGATATAAATATAGGAGTGCACATGCCGCTATATGAGCATGTTATGATTGCGCGTCAGGACTTGTCCAACACGCAAGCAGAAGGCCTCATCGAACACTTTGGCACCGTCCTCGCGGACAACGACGGCAAGCTCGTCGACAGCGAGTACTGGGGCGTCAAAACGATGGCCTACAAGATCAACAAAAACCGCAAGGGCCACTATGCCTTCCTGCGTTCGGACGCACCTGCGACCGCCGTGCAGGAAATGGAACGCCTGATGCGCCTGCATGACGACGTGATGCGTGTTCTGACCATCAAGGTCGATGAGCACAAAGAGCTTCCGTCCGTACAGATGCAAAAGCGTGACGAGCGGCCCGACCGCCGCGAACGCCGTTGATCAACGCTTGAACAAAAGGACTTAAATCATGGCTGCAAAACCATTTTTCCGTCGTCGTAAAGTGTGCCCTTTCTCGGGCGACAACGCACCTGCGATTGACTACAAGGACACACGTCTGCTGCAACGCTACATCTCTGAGCGTGGCAAGATCGTTCCTTCCCGTATCACCGCCGTATCGGCCAAGAAGCAACGCGAACTGGCCCGTGCCATCAAACGCGCTCGTTTCCTCGCCCTGCTGCCCTACGCCGTTAAGTAAGGAGAGAGCACATGCAAGTTATCCTTCTGGAACGTGTGGCCAAACTGGGCCAGATGGGCGAAGTCGTCGACGTGAAGTCGGGCTACGCTCGCAACTACCTTCTGCCCCAAGGCAAAGCGCTGTCGGCCTCCAAGGCCAACGTCGAAGCCTTCGAAGGTCAGAAAGCCCAGCTTGAGGCGCAAAACCTCGAGACCAAAAAAGAAGCCGAAGCCATGTCGGAAAAGCTGAACGGTCAGCAATTCGTCGTGATTCGCTCTGCTTCTGACGCTGGCGCGCTTTATGGCTCTGTCACCACACGTGACGCCGCCGAAGCTGCAACAGCCGAAGGTTTCTCGGTCGACCGCAAGCAGGTTGTTCTGGGCCAGCCCATCAAAGATCTGGGTGTCCACGAAGTTCAGGTTGTTCTGCACCCCGAAGTGACCGCCACAATCGAGCTGAACGTCGCACGTTCGCCCGAAGAGGCCGAGCTTCAGGCGGCGGGTAAATCGATTCAGGAACTGGCCGCCGAAGAGGAAGCCGCTGCTGAATTCGAGATTTCCGAACTGTTCGACGACATCGGCTCTGCCGCTGACGAAGACGGCGACTCGGACATTGTACGCACCCCTGAGGGCGACGCACAGGACGACAGCAACAGCTGATCCGTCAAGCGACCTAAAACCAAACGCCGCGCGGTTCTCCGCGTGGCGTTTTTTGTTGTGCGATGCAGAGGCACGGGCCCGGCCCCGCACAACGCGAAAGACCCTGCAAAATCAGCAAAAATATGCTATGATACCCCATGCAGTATGGAGGATGACACATGCGTTACATCACCATCACCACTTGGGAAAACGCCGATGGTGCGGATTATGACGTGACCCTGCGCACGATCAAAGAAAAGCGTCTGCCCGCGCTCAAGGGCTTCGGCGCCAGTCGCATCACGGTCGTGCGCACCTCTGAGCGGACCAGTGCTGTGATCACCGAATGGCCCGACAAGGCCACCCGCGACGCCGCCGAACTTAAAATTGACGAGGTGCGCCGCTTGGTTAAGCGCGAAGATCAAACCCGCATGACCGGTGAAATGAAAGGCGAAATCGCAGCCGACGTCTAAGCGTGGCGGAAAGCCGCGCTCTGCGCCCCAACCGCTGGGCAAGGGGCCGCGTATGTTTTGCCAACTGCTTGCCTGACGGACCCCTTGAGGCGATCTTCGCACCGACATAACAAGCCACGGTGCACCATGCCTCAGACCACACGCCGCATGTTTATTACTTTCATCGCCGCGACCGCTCTCACCGCCTGCAACGCAGCCCCGGTGGTGTCGCATGTGCCCCCCGAGCGCCCCGCTCTGCCGCTCCACCCGAACGAAACGCCCGACCTGAGGCGCAAGATCAACCACTGGGCCGATTTCTACGACCTGCCGCGCCCTCTGGTTCATCGTCTGGCAATCCGCGAAAGCACCCATAATCCCCGCGCCCGCAATGGCCCCTACTATGGGCTGATGCAAATCCTGCCTGCCACGGCCCGCTCGATGGGTTTTCAAGGCAACTCGTCCGATCTTTTGGATGCGGACACCAATCTGAAATATTCGCTCAAATACCTGCGCGGCGCTTGGCTGTTGTCGGATGGTGATCAAGGGACAGCGATCAAGTGGTACGCCCGCGGCTATTACTACGAAGCCAAAAAACGTGGCATGTTGGTGGAAACCGGCCTGCGGGACGGATGATACAACTTCTGGCTTGCAGCGATGCGCCGGATTGTCGCAGGTAGGGATAACTTACCTATAAGGAACACCGCGCATGACCCTCCGCCTTAACCGCCGCCACTTTCTAGCCGGTTCTGCCGGGCTGCTGGCCCTTCACCCCTTTTCGCTCCGGGCCGCGGCCAATCAAGCGCACCTGCGCCTGATGGAGACGACTGACCTGCATGTGCACGTCTTTCCTTACGACTATTACGCCGACAAAGAGGTCGACAGCGTTGGCCTTGCCCGCACCGCCAGCATCGTCAAATCGATCCGCGCAGAGGCGACAAACACGCTGATGCTCGACAACGGGGATTTCCTGCAAGGCAACCCGATGGGCGATTACATCGCCTATGAGCGCGGCATGAAAGAGGGTGACATGCACCCGGTGATCCAAGCGATGAACACGCTGGGGTTCGACGCCTCAACCTTGGGCAATCACGAGTTCAACTACGGGCTCGATTTCCTGATGAAGTCCCTCGCGGGTGCAAACTTCCCGGTGGTGAGCGCCAATGTCGTCAAGAAAGTCGGCGCCAAGCCCAGCGACGATGAAACGCTGGTGAAGCCCTATGTGCTGCTCGACCGCAAACTAACCGACGGCGCGGGTGAGCAACATGACATCAAGATCGGCATCATCGGTTTTGTCCCGCCGCAGATCATGAACTGGGACCGTCGCCATCTCGAAGGCAAGGTGCAGGCGCGCGACATCCTAGACGCTGCACGGTCCTGGGTGCCGCAGATGAAGGAAGCGGGCGCCGATATCATCATCGCGCTGTCGCACTCCGGCATTGGCGCGGCGAAAGAAGAAGACCTGATGGAGAACGCCTCCGTCCCGCTGGCCGCGGTTGAAGGGATCGACGCGATCATGACCGGCCACAGCCATCTCGTCTTCCCCTCAGGCAGCTATGCCGATTATCCCGGCGTAGATGTGAGCCAAGGCACGATCCACGGCAAGCCCGCCACCATGGGCGGCTTCTGGGGCAGTCACCTTGGCCTGATCGACCTTATGCTTGAACGTGATGGCGGCAGATGGCGCATTGCCAGCCACAGCGCCGAGGCGCGCGCCATTTCGCAACGCAACGAAGACCGCTCAGTCATGGCACTGGTAGAGAGCGATCCTGAAATCCTCGCCTCCGTTCAGCAAGACCATGACGAAACCCTCGCCTATGTGCGCCGCGCCGTGGGCAAGACCGACGCCAATCTGCACAGCTATTTCGCGCTGGTTGCCGATGATCCTTCGGTTCAGATCGTCTCAAACGCGCAGACGTGGTATATTGAGCAAATGCTCAAGGGGACCGCGCATGAGGGTCTGCCGATCCTGTCAGCCGCCGCGCCTTTCAAAGCTGGGGGCCGGGGCGGACCAGAGTATTATACCGACGTGCCCAAAGGCGATGTGGCGATCAAGAACGTTGCAGACCTCTACCTCTACCCCAACACCGCCCGCGCCGTGCGGGTGACCGGGGCGCAGGTGAAAGACTGGCTGGAGCGGTCAGCGGGCATGTTCAACCAGATTACTCCGGGCCAGCAGGACCAGCCCCTGCTCAGCGACAGTTTCCCCAGCTACAACTTCGACGTGATTGACGGGGTGAGCTATCAGATCGACCTTAGCCAGCCGTCTAGGTTTGGCACCAAGGGTGAGTTGATGAACGCGGAAGCCAACCGGATCGTCGACCTAAAGTTCGACGGCCAACCCATTGACCCCAAAGCCGAGTTCATCATCGCCACCAACAACTACCGCGCCGGCGGCGGCGGCGAATTCCCCGGCGCATCGGGTGATACCATTGTCTTTGAAGGTCCGGACACCAACCGTGATGTGATCGTGCGCTACATCGTCGA
This sequence comes from Sulfitobacter sp. AS92, assembly GCF_038900015.1. Taxonomy (NCBI): domain Bacteria; kingdom Pseudomonadati; phylum Pseudomonadota; class Alphaproteobacteria; order Rhodobacterales; family Roseobacteraceae; genus Sulfitobacter; species Sulfitobacter sp. AS92. Next base: position 64,405 of record NZ_JBBMQL010000006.1, on the reverse strand, counting down.
GAAAGGCACCATCAGCCCCCGCGCAGACGCCAACTGGCGCTTTGCGCCAATGGAAGGGACTAGCGTGCTGTTCGAAACCGGCCCGAAGGCTGCGGATTACGTGGATGAGGTGACAGGGGTCGAGATGGAACAGGTGGGCGATACCGAGGCTGGTTTCGCACAGTTCCGGATTACGCTTTAGACTTAAGAAAGGGGAGATCGGCCGCCCCCATGGCCGGTCTTCTAGCCTTCCAGCAGCTCCAGAACTACGGTAAGCGCTTTCCCTAAGCGGCGATCCAAGCGCGCATTAAGCAGCAGCTGGACCATGCGCAACCGCTGTCGGCGGAAAGGCACGCGATGCCGATGGCTTCCCTGATCAGGAAGGCCGCAACCTTTGCCATCCCTCCGATGCCGCTTACAATAACGGGGCTTGAAAGCACTCAGGTGTAGCACCAGCGCCCCCAGCAGTAGTTCACTAAAAGCATTGCCAAAAACGAAACAGGGGCAACGGTAAACCGTCGCCCCTGCCCCAATCGCGATTTCTGGAAAGACTTATTCGTCTTCCAGTTCCTCAACGGCTTTCTGAAGCTCGTCTTTGGAAATCTCTTTCTCGGTCACTTTGGCTTGCTCGACCACGTGGTCGACAACCTTATCTTCAAAGATCGGCGCACGCATCTGCTGCTGCATCTGCTGGTTCTGCTGAACGAATTCAAAGAACTGACGCTCTTGACCCGGGTACTGACGCGCCTGGTTCATGATCGCTTGGGTCATCTCGGCGTCGGTCACCTGAATTTCGGCCTTCTGACCCAGCTCAGCCAACAGCAGGCCCAAACGCACGCGGCGCTCCGCCAGTGTTTTGTGCTCGTCTGTCGGCTCGACCTCGGGGTGATCATGGCCCTGAACGTCAGGGTTTTCCTCGTGCCACAACTGATGCGCGATCTGCTTGGCTTCGGCGTCAACCAACGATGGCGGCAGGTCAAAGCTGACTTCTTTGTCCAGCGCGTCCAGCAGGTTGCGCTTCATCACAGCGCGCGAGGCACCGGCGTATTCCGCTTCCAGACGCTCAGCGATCTGACCCTTCAGCGCTTCGAGATCCTCGGCACCGAATTTCTTGGCCATCTCGTCGTTGACCTCAGCAGCAACAGGCTCTTTCACTTCTTTGACAGTGCAAGCGAATGTCGCTTCTTTACCGGCCAGATGCTCAGCCTGATACTCTTCGGGGAAGTTCACGACGACAGATTTCTCCTCGCCTTCCTTCACGCCGACCAGCTGCTCTTCGAAACCGGGGATGAAGGAGTTTGAGCCCAGCACCAGCGGGTAATCTTCGGCAGCGCCACCTTCGAATTCTTCCCCATCAACGGAGCCTTTGAAGTCGATCACAACCTGATCGCCGTCCTTGGCTTTCGAGCCTTTCTTGCGCGCTTTGAAGTCCTGCGCAGTTTCGGCAAGGCTTGCCAGCGCTTCGTCAACTGCGGCGTCGTCGGCCTTCACAACCATCTTTTCCAGCTCGATCTTGCTCAGATCAACCTCAGGAATTTCGGGCAGCTTTTCGTAAGCCATGGAAACTTCGACGTCGTCGCCTTCTTTCCAGTCTTCGTTGGTCATTTTGACATCAGGCTGCATCGCAGGGCGGTCGCCGGACGTCTCAAAATGCTCGGCCATGGCGCCATCGATGCTTTCCTGCATCGCTTCGCCCATGATTTTCTGACCGAACTGCTTTTTCAGCAGCGCCATAGGAACCTTGCCTTTGCGGAAGCCCTTCATTTCGACTTCGGGCTGCGCTTCGGTCAGCTTTTCGTTGACCTTAGCTTCGAGTTCGGCGGCAGTCACGGTGATGTTGTAACCGCGTTTCAGACCTTCGTTCAGCGTCTCGTTGACCTGCATGTGTGCTCCATAGGGTAAGGCCGCGCAGCCGGGGCGCGGGCGAAAATTTGTGCCCTTCTATGGGTGTTGAACCGCCTGCGCAAGGGGGTCCGCTGCCCATGAGGTGACATCCGCAGGAATTGGCTTCGCCCGCCTATGCACGCGCGAAAGAGCGGGCGGTGGGGGTTAGACCAAGAGCACGCCAATGTAGGCCGCATAGGCCAAGACAAAGACTGCACCCTGCCCGCGCGTCAGCCGCCCGCCGAACCAACCAAAGGCAATGAGCGCCAGTGTTGCGGCCAGCATCACCCAAATGTCCAACGTGGCGATCTGCGCCGCGACCCCAACCGGCTGAATGACCGCTGTAACGCCCAAAACGCCAAGGATGTTGAAGATGTTTGAGCCGACTACATTCCCCAATGCCACATCGCTTTGCCCGCGGCGCGCGGCGATGACAGAGGTGACCAATTCAGGCATTGACGTCCCGACGGCCACGATGGTCAGCCCAATTACGGCCTCGGAAAGCCCTACCGCCTGGGCCAACGCGACCGCCCCCGTGACCAGAAACCGTGCCGAAAGGATGGTCAGCACCAGCCCCCCCAGCAGCCAGAGCAGCGCCAGCCCCATGCGAACGGGCTCAGGCGCGCTTTCCGCCACCTCTTTCGCGGCGCGGCGGTCGGTTCGAAAGGTGAAAATTAAATACCCCACCAGCCCTGCGATACAGACGGCCCCGGCCAGACGGTCAACACTGCCCCAAAGCACGACCCCCAGACAAAGCAGCGTCGCGATCAGCATGACGGACCCGTCGCGCGCGAAACTGCGCCGCTCGATAGCAAGAGGCGTAATCAGCGCGGCAACACCGAGAATCAGCAGAATGTTGGCAATGTTGGAACCGACGATATTGCCAAGCGCAATGTCCGGCGCCCCAAGCATCGCGGCCTGAACCGAGGTGACAAGCTCAGGTGTAGAGGTGCCGAACCCCACGATGGTCAAGCCGATCACCAGCGGTGACAGCCCCACCCGTTGCGCCAGCGCCACTGCACCGCGCACCAGATACTCACCACCGAGCACGAGCCCCAGCAAACCGCCGAGGACAAACAAAATGTTCACGAGAAAATCTCACCGGCCTCAGGTCATCAGGCGTCGCGGAGACCGCGCAGACGCCTGATGCAAATGGGCACGGCCCGGGGGCGTTCAAGGCCGCGCGAAAAATTCATTTCCGCTGCGGCCCGGCGCTCACATGCCCAAGGCTTCTTTGTACATATCCAGCACCGCTTCTTCTTCGGCGATGTCGTCCTTATCGCGTTTGCGAAGGGCAATCACCTTACGCAGCACCTTGGTGTCGTAACCGCGCGATTTCGCTTCGGACATTACCTCTTTTTGCTGCTCGGCGAGGTCTTTCTTTTCGGCGTCCAAACGCTCGATCCGCTCCACGAACTGGCGCAGCTCATTGGCGGTCACACGGTAGGTGGCGTCGCCCTCGGATTCGACGACGGGGGGGTTGGTGCTGGTATCGCTCATGGAAAGTCCTCACGGAATGGCTGGCTCTGGCGGGTTTGACTACAGGCAGGATGCTGCGCCCGCAAGCGGGTCTTGCCCCCCTTGGCGGTTTGGCGTAGCTCTGCCGCCATGGAAAGCGCAAACACATCTATTTTCGATCTTATGGTCTGGGGCGGTGCAGGCTTGTCCCTTCTGGGATTGCTTGGTCTTGGCTGGTGCATCATCAAAGTGAGCCGTGCCAAACGCGCGCAGCTTGACGATGAGGCGATGCGCATTGTGTTGCGCAAAGTTGTGCCGTTGAACATGGGCGCGCTGTTTCTATCCGTCATCGGCCTAATGATGGTGATCCTCGGAATTTCGCTGGCCTGATCGGCAGGCTATGGCAGCATGTCTCAGCGGCGCTGGACAGGGCCGCTGCATCTGCTTAAATCAGCGCATGGATATTCGCCAAATCACCCCCCGCTATTTCGTCGCCCCGCAGATTGAGCCCGGTGACATGGAAAGCCTGCGCGCCCAAGGCATCACCCGCATCCTGTGCAACCGCCCCGACGCGGAAGTGCCGCCCAGCCACCAAGCCGCCGCCATGCGCGATGCGGCCGAGGCCGCAGGCATCGCCTTTGCCGAACAGCCGCTGACCCATCAGACCATGACCCCCGATGTCATCGCCAACAACCGCGCGCTTGGGGTTGAGACGGACGACACCGTGCTGGCCTATTGCGCCTCAGGCACCCGTTCGACCATCGCCTGGGCCTTGGGCCAAGCCGGTGAGATGGACAGCGACGCGATCATCGAAGCTGCGCGTCAGGGTGGCTATGACATTGAAAACATGCGCCCCATGCTAGGCCAAAGCTACAGCTAAGGGCTTTGCCGGCCTCTGAATGCGGAGGCCGGTCTCCTACTCCGGCGAAGACAACACCGCTGCGGGCAGTTGCACCCGGAAGGCCGTGCCAGGCACGCTGTTAAGAAAGCTGATCTCGCCCCCCAAACGGCTCATGATCTCGCGGCAGATGGCAAGGCCAAGCCCCGCGCCGTCTCCTTCCCCCGTGATCCGCGAGAATTTCTCGAAAATAAGCGCCTCTGAACCCGCGTCGATCCCGTGACCGTTGTCGACAAAATCTATCACCAGCCCTCTCGCGGTAACCTGCGGCGAGATCACCAGTTGCGGGGTCTCAGCAGCGCAGTATTTGCGGGCGTTTGTGACGAGGTTGATAAAGACCTGCACCAATCGGTCGAGGTCACTGGTCAGCATGATGTCTTCCGCCTCCGGGTCGCGCAGCACATCCAGCGGGCGCGCAGCTCCGGCCTGCGCCGTGGTCACCGCCAGATCAAGCAGATCCCGCAGATTTCCCTCCCGCTGATTCAGCGTCACCTGCCCATGCTCAAGCACCGACAGATCCAGCAGATCGTCCAAAAGCCGCGTCAGGCGGATCGTCTCGCTATGGATGATCGTGGCGTAGCGGTTCTTGTCCGCGTCCGACAAGCCCGGCGCATCGCGCAGGATCTCCGAAAACGACCGGATCGAAGTCATCGGCGTGCGCAGCTCATGGCTGATTTGGCTGAGGAAACTGTCCTTCTGTAGCGACAATTGCGTGAGTTTCTCATTCGCAGCCCGCAGTTGCGCCGCCGTTTCCGTCAACTCGCGCGACTTGACTTCAAGCTGGCTGGAATACTCCAACATCTGTGCGGATTCGTCGGCCACCGCCAAGAGATCCTGCACCGAAACAGACGCCCCGCCCACGATCTGCGCCACCATCGCATGGGCCGTGGCCGCCCCAACCGAGGCCGCCAATTCCCGCTCCAACGCCTGCACGAATCGCGGTGTGGGTTCCGGCAGGCGTTGACCCTGCCCTTGCCGCTCGGCCTCGCGCGCAAAGAACGCCTGCGCCTCCCGCGCGCCCAAGATCCGCTGCGCCATGATCATCAGGTCTTCGCTGCCCGCCACGGAAGCCGTCCACCCCCGCGCTGGCCCGGAATGGTCAAAGACATTTACAAATTGCGCACCCTGAAGCCGTTCCAACGGCGCGGGGAAACTGAAGAGCGAGACGACCACAAAAGCCAGTGTGTTCAGCGCAAGGCTCCAGACCACCGCATGAACCGTCGGATCGATCCCGGCGATGCCGAACAGCGCCTCGGGCCGCAGCCACGCCAGCCCCCAAAGCCCCCGCTCCAACGTCGCGCTCGACAGTGCCACGTCTGCGCCGAAACTGGGCAGCAGCATGGTAAAAACCCACAGCGCAAAGCCCGTGCCCAGCCCACAAAGCGCCCCTGCCCGCGTGGCACCGCGCCAAAGAACACCGCCCAGCATCGCGGGCAAAAACTGCGCCACCCCGCCGAAAGAGATCGTGCCAATCGCCGCCAGCGCCCCGCTGCCGCCCGAGGCGCGGTAGTAAAGATAGCCCAGCCCGACCACACAAAAGATCGACAGCCGCCGCGCAAGGATGACGATATTGCGCACGTCGCCCGATTGCGTCGCCCCGTCGCGCCGCAGCGCCAGCCAGATCGGCATGACGATATGGTTGCTGACCATGGTCGACAGCGCCAGCGTGGCGACGATCACCATCGAGGTGGCTGACGAAAACCCGCCCAAGAATGACAGCATCGCCAGCCCATTCTGGCCTTGGCTGAGCGGTAGGCTGAGGACAAATAGATCGGGGTTTGACCCTTCGGGCATCAGGTCCAGCCCCACCACCGCGATCGGCACGACAAAGAGGCTCATCAACATCAGGTAAAGCGGGAAAGCCCAACTGGCGATCTGCAACTGCCGTTCGTCGTCGTTTTCCACCACCATGACCTGAAACATGCGTGGCAGACACAAAAGCGCAGCCCCCGAAAGCACGGTCAGCGCGGCCCAGCGGCTGCCCTGCACCTCCCATTGGCCGATGTCCGACGCATCAATCTTCGCGAGCGTCTCGCTCAAGCCCCCGGCGAGCCCCCAGATGACGTAGATACCGACCGCCACCAGTGCCAGCAGCTTCACCACTGCCTCAACGGCGATGGCGATGACAACGCCGTGGTGCCGCTCGTTCACATTCAGGTTCCGCGTGCCGAAGAGGACGGTAAACAGCGTCAGGCCCGCCGCCACCCAAAGGGCAGCCTGCCCGCGGTTGATCACATCGCCCCCAGCCTCAGCCAGCGGCACATCGGGCGCGGCGAAAATCGACAGCGATAGGATTACCGATTGCAATTGCAGCGCGATATAGGGTGTTACGCCGATCACGGCCATGATCGTTACCACGATCGCCAACGTGTTGGATTTGCCGTAGCGCGACGAAATCAGGTCAGCGATTGAGGTCACGCGGTGGCTCCGCCCGATCCGCACCAGCCGTCGCAAGCCCCACCACCAGCCGATCATCACCAGCGACGGGCCGAGGTAGATCGTCACATACTCCAACCCTGAGCGCGCGGCGTATCCCACCGCGCCGTAAAAGGTCCAGGCCGTGCAATAGATCGACAGTGACAGCGTATAGATCAGCGGCGAGCGCAGCAGCCAGCCGCCCTGCCCGCGCAACGCCGCGCGTTCGGCGGCGAAGGCCACGATGAACAGTCCCGCGACATACATCAGACAGACCGCGACCAACTGGTTGAGCGACACCATCAGCGCTGCCCGTCCGCATTCTCGGCACCATCTCCCGACGCGACGTCCCGCGTGCGCCGCCAAAGCGCCCATGTCGCCAAGATCAGCAGCGCCCAAACCCCGAAAAGATAGCGCAGGGCCACGCTCATCGCGATGGCTGGCTCAGTGGTTTCCGGGGTGGCGTCAGGCAGGATCTCTGGCACCGGCCAGAGCAGCGGCACCATCCACAGCATCAGCCCCAAAAACGGCAGCAGCCGCACCGCGTCCATCATGCGCCGCTGGCGGTAGCCGCGCTTTTCCAGAAAGATCGGAGTCCGGGCCATGGCAGATTAACTGGCGATTAGGTCGCGCACCGCGTCCAGCATTTCAGAATTTGAAAATGGCTTTGTCATAAAGCGGCTGACCCCGGCCTTTTCGGCCATGGCGCGGTCCCGGCTTTGGCCGCGCGCAGTCAGCATCAAGACCGGCAGGTCGCCCATGGCCGGGTCGCCACGCAACTCATCGAGTATCTCAAAACCGCTCTTGCCCGGCAGCATTACGTCGAGCATCACCAGATCGGGTGCTGCCTTGCGGATCACATCCACGGCGCCCGATCCATTGGCCAGCGTCTCCACCCGCCAGCCCTCTTGGCTCAACAAAAAGCGGATGGCCTCGGCGATATTCACCTCGTCCTCCACCAGAACTACGAGTTTGCTCATCGGCAAAAAATCTCCCCCCTCGGTGTGCGGCCGCCCCGTCTTGTTGCGGGGTCACGCGCACCGGGGCGAGCATGCATCGGTTTGGCAGCCCTGTCAAAAACTGCCTTTCGGGTTTGTCAGATCCCGTCGCGCAGGATCGACGGTTCACGCCGAGCGCGGCAATGTTCAACGGGACAGATCCGGCAGGTCGCCCCCACAGGTTCAGCCGGTGCCGCGCCCGACGGAACCGGCATCAGCAGCATCACCGACTGGCTCAAGGGCGGCGTGTTATAGGCGGCGGCGGCTTGGACCTCGCAAGTCGCAATCGCTTCGAACTCCGCCTGCCCGCGCCCCATCTGCATCACACGGGATTTCATCACCAGCCCCGGCTGGCCCAACACCGCAAAGAGAGGCCAAAGCGGGCAGCAAGCGCCAAAGCGCGGCACGGTGAAACCATCAATCGACTTGGCAAAGGTCACGCTGCCCGACCGATCACAGACCACCAGACCCGCGCCCAAATCGGGCAGAGACGCCAAGCGCCGCAGCACCCGGCCCATGGGCTGGTCAAGCGCCCGCGCCAGTTCAGCCGGGTCATGGCCCCGCTCTGCGACTGCTCTTTCCAACCGATCCAGCGACAAAGCAGCCGCATCCCGCGCGATTTGTCGCAGCACGCCCGCGGCGATATGCTGCGCGGCTTTGGTTTTCAGCGTTTCCGCCCCGGACACCAGCCCAGCGATGGCATCCTCTGGCGCGCGGGCTTGCTCAAGCGGATCAAAGCGATACTCCTGCGCGGTAAGAAACGCCTCAACCTCCGCCTGCGGAGAATGGACCACCTCACGGGTCTCGGCGGCACTGTCGAAATAAGTCACAAGTGCCTGCGCGCTGTCAGACAAACGGCGGCTGTCTTCGTGGATGTTGGCGTGAAAGCGATCGCGCCACTCGGGCTGCAGACTGTCCGTCTCTGCCAGAATCGCAGCGGTCGAGCGGATCGCCGCAGCGGTGCTGAGTAGCTCATGCATAGAGGTAGCAAGCTGCGGGTCATGGGCCAGCCGGTCAGAAAGCGCCTCAACCGTCTGCTCTAGACCATCGATGCGCCGCTGGCTCGAAGCGAGCACCTTGGCCCAGCCGGGGAAACGCCCGGCAAATTCATCGGCGCGGTCGCTTTCTGGTCCCGCCAGCCCTGCATCCTCCGCAGCCTCTCGCAGCGCAGCAATCAGCGCAGCTTCGGCCCCTTCGGTCAGCGCCTGCGGTTCCACCGCCAGCGCCTGCGCGATGTTAAGCAACAACTTACCGCCGATTCTGCGGCGATTGTGCTCGATCAGATTGAGATAACTGGCCGAGATACCGATCTGCTGGGCCAGTTCGGCTTGCTTTAGCCCCGCCATCACCCGCCGCTCACGAATGCGGCTGCCAGTCAGCCCCTCACGCATGAGGCGACCTTAGGCGGTTTTTCGCCCGTTGTTTCAAGGCCTTTCTGCAGCGCAACATCATGTTATTTACAAACCTCGCAGGACTATTGCGAATATATTTACAAAAATATCGTTTTGATCAAGCATGTTATTGATCGGTTTTCAGTTTCCGCGCCATAGTTTCTTTGCATTCTTGCGCGTCGTGGCATCGGGGGGAGGTTCCGCTGCCACGGCTCATAAAAACATGGGAGGACTTCATGTCGTTTACGAAACTGACACGCCGCGGGCTGATTCAGACCGGCGCGGTTGCTGGTGCAGGGTTGGCGCTGCCGACCTATCTGCGCGCCGAAACGCACTCAGGCTTTACCAACGCCCCCACGGGCAGCACCGTCACGCTGGGCTTCAACGTGCCACAAACCGGCCCCTATGCCGAAGAGGGTCTGGACGAGCTGCGTGCACAGGAACTTGCGGTCGAGCACCTCAATGGCGAGGGCGACGGCGGCATGATGAGCACCTTCAGCTCCAAGGCGCTGAAAGGGAACGGCATTCTGGGCAAGAAGGTCGAATATGTCACCGGCGATACCCAGACAAAATCCGACGCCGCCCGCGCATCCGCCAAGGCGATGATCGAGAAAGACGGCGCGATCATGATCAACGGCGGCTCGTCTTCGGGCGTGGCTGTGGCTGTTCAAGGTCTGTGCCAAGAGGCGGGCGTGATCTTCATGGCCGGTCTGACCCACTCCAACGACACGACCGGGAAAGACAAGAAAGCCAACGGTTTCCGCCACTTCTTTAACGGTTACATGTCTGCCGCCGCCCTCGCCCCGGTGCTTAAAAACGCCTATGGCGAAGACCGCCGCGCCTACCACCTGACGGCGGATTACACATGGGGTTGGACCCAGCAGGAATCCATCGCCGCCGCGACCGAGGCGATGGGCTGGGAAACCGTCAACAACGTGCTGACGCCGCTCGCCTCGACCGACTTTAGCTCCTACATCGCGCCGGTTCTGAACTCCGGTGCTGACGTGCTGGTGCTGAACCACTACGGCGGGAACATGGTGAACTCGCTGACCAACGCGGTGCAGTTCGGCCTGCTGGACAAGGAAGTGAACGGCAAGAAGTTCGAGATCGTCGTGCCGCTTTATTCCGAGCTCATGGCCGCCGGTGCCGGTGCCAACGTGCAAGGCGTTATCGGTTCGATGAACTGGAACTGGCAGCTGCAGGATGAAGGCTCCAAAGCCTTCGTGAAATCCTTTGGCGAGAAGTACGGCCGTCCGCCCTCCAACTCCGCGCACACCTGCTATGTGCAGACGCTGCTCTATGCGGATGCGGTCGAACGTGCGGGCACCTTCAACCCCTGCGGTGTCGTCGAAGCGCTCGAAGACTTTGAGTTCGACGGTCTGGGCAATGGTCCGGTGCTGTATCGCGGCGACGACCACCAGTGTTTCAAAGACGTGTTGGTAATGAAGGGTAAGGAAAACCCGACCAACGAGTTTGATACGCTGGAAATCGTCGAAGTCACGCCACGTGCGCAGGTCGAATATGCCCCCGACCACCCGATGTTCGCCGGTGGTGAGCTGGGCGAGTGCAACCCGGGCGCTTGATCTCCTAAGCCTCGCGGGCGCGCCGACCTGGCGCGCCCCTTTCACCACATGAGGCCCGCCCTCATGTGAACGCATCCCTAACAGGTGGGGTCCATGGACGCTGTTCTTCTGCAAATACTCAACGGGCTCGACAAGGGCTCGGCCTATGCGCTGATTGCGCTTGGGCTCACATTGATCTTTGGTACGCTTGGCGTGGTCAACTTCGCCCATGGGGCGCTGTTTATGATCGGGGCGTTCTGCTCGGTCACGCTGCAACGCCTGCTCACGTTGAGTGTTGAGACGGTCAGCGAGACCCAGAAGGATTTTCTGGGCAACCCGCTCAAGGTCAAAACCCCCTATGTCGAGAATTGGTTTGGCACGGAGACGGGACAGGCCATAATCGATTGGTCGGTGCCGCTGGCGATCCTCTTTGCGATCCCGGTGATGCTGCTGATCGGCTTCATCATGGAACGCGGGCTAATCAAGCACTTCTATAAACGCCCCCATGCAGATCAGATCCTTGTGACCTTCGGCCTCGCCATCGTGCTGCAGGAAGTGGTCAAGTATTTCTACGGCGCCAACCCGATCCCCACGCCTGCGCCTGAAGTCTTCAAAGGCAGCTTTGACTTTGCGCCGCTCTTCGGCTTGGACACCTCGCTGGCCTACCCCTACTGGCGTCTGGTCTATTTCGGCTTCTCCACAGTCATCATCGCTGCGGTCTTTGCCTTCTTGCAATTCACCACCTTCGGGATGGTCGTGCGCGCCGGTATGGCGGACCGTGAGACCGTGGGCCTTCTGGGCATCGACATCGACCGCCGCTTTACCATCATGTTCGGCATCGCTGCTGCCGTGGCGGGGCTTGCGGGCGTGATGTATGCGCCGATTAACTCACCGAATTATCACATGGGCATGGACTTTCTGGTGCTGAGCTTCGTTGTCGTCGTGGTTGGCGGCATGGGCTCCCTGCCCGGCGCGGTGCTGGCGGGGTTCCTTTTGGGCATCCTCGAAAGCCTCGCCTCCATGAATGAAATCAAGAACATCATCTACGGTATCGACCAGATCATCATCTACGTCGTTGCCATCGTGATCCTGCTGGTCCGCCCGCGTGGTTTGATGGGTCGCCGCGGCGTGATGGAGGAATAAGCCATGTTCGGACTGGAAAAACGCGATACGCTTCTCTTGGGGGTCGTAATCGTTCTCACGCTCTTCGCCCCCTTCATCCTCAACCCCTTCCCCGCAAACTCGGCAATGGCGCAATTCAACGCGGGCTATCCCGATCTGATGCAGCGTTTTGTGATCTTCGGCATCTTTGCTATCGGGTTCAACATACTCTTCGGGTTGACTGGCTACCTCTCCTTTGGTCATGCGGCCTTTCTGGGGGTCGGTTCTTACTCTGCCGTCTGGATGTTCAAACTACTGAGCTACAACGTCGTGCCCGCCTTGGTGCTGGCCGTGATCATGGCGGGGCTGTTTTCGGCGCTCATTGGCTTTATCAGCCTGCGGCGCTCGGGCATCTACTTCTCGATCCTGACGCTGGCCTTTGCGCAGATGTCGTTTAACCTTGCCTATTCAGTGCTGACACCCATCACCAATGGTGAGACGGGTTTGCAGATCTACACTTCTGACCCGCAGTACCTTCAAGCCGCAGATGCTCCCGCCTTCCCCAATCTCTTTGGTGCGGCGATGAACTCTTCGACGACGCTGTTCTTCGGCGGTTGGACTTTTACCTTTTCCGTTGGCTACTACTTCTGCGCGATCTTCCTGATCCTCGCCTTCTATCTGGCGATCCGCATCTTCCGCTCGCCCTTCGGCATGATGCTGCGTGCGGTGAAGTCGAACCAGCAGCGGATGAACTACACGGGCCTGAACACTCGGCCCTACACGCTGGCGGCTTTTGTGATCTCTGGCATGTATGCTGGCCTGGCCGGTGGCCTGCTGGCCGCGATGGACCCGCTGGCGGGGGCCGAGCGGATGCAGTGGACCGCTTCAGGCGAGGTTGTTCTAATGACGATCCTCGGCGGCGCAGGCACCCTAATCGGGCCGGTGTTGGGCGCGGGGTTCATCAAGTACTTTGAAAACATCTTTGCCAAGATCAACGACAACGTGCTGCACGGCTGGTTTGCCTTCATGCCCGACGGGCTCGAAAACGCGATGGTCGCGATCATTCACCCTTTCGTTGGCAAAGGCTGGCACCTCACGCTGGGCCTCTTATTCATGCTGGTCGTCATCTTCCTTCCCGGTGGGCTGGTCGAAGGCGGGCAACGTCTGGGCCGCGTCTTCCGTCGCAAGGACAAAAACGCGGGCTCGGTCGAGGCCGATGCCGCCCAACAACGCAACGAAGCTGCTGAATAGGAGAGACAGATGGCCATTCTCGAAGTCAAAAATGTCGGCAAGCGCTTTGGCGGGTTGCAGGCGCTGAGCGATGTAAACCTGAGCGTGGCGGAGAACTCCGTCCATGCGATCATCGGCCCCAACGGGGCGGGCAAATCCACCCTGCTCAACTGTCTGGTGGGAAAGCTGATCCCGGATACCGGATCGGTCATGTTCGACGGGCAATCAGTGCTGGGGCGCAAGCCCTATGAGATCAATCAGATGGGCATCTCCCGCGTCTTCCAAACACCTGAAATCTTTGGTGATCTTACGGTGATGGAGAACATGCTGATCCCCTGCCTTGCCAAACGCGACGGGGCATTCCAGCTCAACGGCTGGTCCCGCGTCGTGGGCCAGCGCGACATGATCGACAAGGCCGAAGAGATGCTGCGCGACATGAACATGATCGACAAACGCCACATGCATGCGGCCTCTATGTCACGCGGCGATAAACGGCGGCTTGAGATCGCCATGTGCCTCGCCCAAGACCCACGTTTGCTGCTGCTGGATGAACCCACCGCCGGGATGGCGCGGGCCGATACCAACAACACCATCGACCTGCTGAAACAGATCAAGGACGAGCGCGACATCACCATCGCCATCATTGAACATGACATGCATGTGGTCTTTTCGCTCGCCGAACGCATCACCGTGCTGGCCCAAGGCACGCCGCTGGTCGAAGACACGCCAGACCGGATCAAAGGCCATCCCAAGGTGCGCGAAGCCTATCTGGGCGAGAGCCAAGACGCCGCCTGATCTATCCTGTTGCCGAACCCCAAGGACACCCCGATGAGCACCGACACGCTAAACAAAAACGCCAACCACGCCCAAACCGCCCCGGCCTTCCTCTCGGTCTGGGACATTCACGCCTATTACGGCGAGAGCTATATTGTGCAGGGGGTGAGCTTTAACGTCCATGAAGGCGAAATCCTCGCCCTGCTGGGCCGCAATGGCGCGGGCAAGACCTCGACCCTGCGCGCCATTGCGCGGATCAGTGACCCAGAGTTGAAACGCGGCGAGATTTGGCTCGACCATCAACCACTGCACAACATGGCCAGCCATCAGGCATCGGCGGCGGGGCTGGCGCTGGTGCCAGAAGATCGGCGCATCATCGCGGGGCTCACGGTCGAAGAGAATCTGAAGCTCGCCCAAATCGCCCCGCCCATCGGCTGGTCGCTAGACCGGCTTTATGACCTCTTCCCCCGCTTGGGCGAGCGTAAGAACCAAGAGGGCACCACCCTTTCGGGCGGCGAACAACAGATGCTGGCAATTGCGCGGGCCTTGGCGCGGGACATCAAGGTGCTGCTTTTGGATGAACCCTACGAAGGGCTGGCCCCTGTGATCGTCGATGAGATCGAGAAAACACTGGCGCTGATTAAGTCTCAAGGCATTACCACCATTCTGGTCGAGCAAAACGCCGTGCGCGCGCTGAAATTGGCCGACCGTGCGGTGATCCTCGATACCGGCGGCATCGTTTTTGACGGCACGGCTGCAGAAGTCCTTGATAACGCAGAATTGCGCGCGGAATACCTCGCGATCTGAACACTTCGCCACCACAGCCCGGCGCGGTTCCAAGCTGATACCGCTTTATCTCCCGCCGGGCCGCATCTGCGCGTCAAAAAACCGATCCTACCCCCTAGACAACAGTTGGCTTTTCATGGCTTTGCCCATGCCCTATAAGCGAGCACAATCAATCGCGCAGCGACGGGCTGTCGGCCTGTCGAAATCTTCGAGGATCCAATGACAAAAAACACCCATGACAGTGACGTGGCCTTCATCAAGGCCCTCGCCGAGCTGCTGAACGAAAACGACCTGACCGAGCTTCAGGTAAAACGCGACTACGCCGAGGACGACAGCCTGAACGTGCGCGTAAGCCGCAAGCCGCCCCAGCAGATCATGGCCGCCCCGCAGCAGCAGTATCAGGCCGCCCCTGCCGCAGCCCCCGCGGCGGCCCCGGCCGGCGCGACTGCGAGCGCCCCAGCGGCTGCCGATTCCGATCCAGCGGATCATCCCGGCGCGGTAACTTCGCCGATGGTCGGCACGGTATATCTCCAAGGTGAGCCCGGCGCGCCTGCCTTCATCTCGGTCGGTGCTTCGGTCTCCGAAGGCGACACGCTGCTGATCGTCGAAGCCATGAAGACGATGAACCACATTCCCGCCCCCCGCGCTGGCACCGTCAAACGCATCCTTGTCGGCGACGGCGATGCCGTTGAATTCGGCGCCCCGCTGGTGATCTTGGAATAAGGGCAGATCATGTTCAGCAAAATCCTAGTCGCCAACCGTGGAGAGATCGCCCTGCGCGTCATCCGCGCGGCCCGCGAAATGGGCATCAAGACGGTCGCGGTGCACTCCACCGCTGACAGTGACGCGATGCATGTGCGCATGGCCGACGAATCCGTCTGCATCGGCCCGCCGTCCAGCCAGCAATCCTACCTGTCGATCCCTGCGATCATCGCCGCCTGTGAAATCACCGGCGCCGAAGCGATTCACCCCGGTTATGGCTTCCTGTCGGAAAATGCAGGCTTTGTGCAGGTGATCGAAGACCACGGTCTGACCTTCATCGGCCCGACCGCCGAGCATATCCGTGTTATGGGTGATAAGATCACCGCCAAAGACACAATGAAGAAGCTCGGCGTGCCTTGTGTGCCCGGCTCTGAAGGTGGTGTGGCCTCGCTCGAAGAAGCCAAGCGTTTGGGTGAGGAGATCGGCTATCCGGTGATCATCAAGGCCACGGCAGGCGGCGGCGGCAAGGGCATGAAAGTCGCCCAAACTGCCAAAGACATGGAACGCGCCTTCCAGACCGCGCGGGCCGAGGGCAAATCGAACTTCGGCAATGACGAAGTCTATATCGAGAAATACCTGACCACCCCGCGCCACATCGAGATTCAGGTCTTTGGCGATGGCAAAGGCAACGCCGTGCATCTGGGTGAACGCGACTGCTCGCTGCAGCGCCGCCACCAGAAGGTTTTCGAAGAGGCTCCTGGCCCTTCAATCACTGAAGAAGAGCGCGCGCGGATCGGTAAGGTCTGTGCGGATGCCGTGGCCAACATCAACTACATCGGCGCGGGCACGATTGAGTTCCTCTACGAGAACGGCGAGTTCTATTTCATCGAGATGAACACCCGTCTTCAGGTGGAACACCCGGTGACCGAAGCGATCTTTGGCGTCGATCTGGTGCGTGAACAGATCCGCGTGGCCGGAGGGCTGCCGATGTCCTTCACCCAAGACGATCTAACCATCAACGGCCACGCCATTGAGGTTCGCATCAACGCCGAGAAACTGCCGAACTTCGCGCCCTGCCCGGGCCGGATCACGCAGTATCACGCGCCGGGCGGCCTTGGGGTTCGGATGGACAGCGCGCTTTACGACGGCTATTCGATCCCGCCCTATTACGACAGCCTGATTGGCAAGCTGATCGTGCATGGTCGTGACCGCCCCGAGGCGCTGGCGCGTCTAGGTCGTGCCTTGGGTGAGCTGATCGTGGACGGTGTCGACACAACTGTGCCGCTGTTCCACGCGCTTTTGGCCGAGGAAGACGTCCAGTCGGGCGGCTATAACATCCACTGGCTTGAGCATTGGCTGGAAACCAACCTCGGCAACGCCTGACGCCTGATGTCGGAGCTTACGCC
Organism: Sulfitobacter sp. AS92; assembly: GCF_038900015.1. Classification (NCBI taxonomy): domain Bacteria; kingdom Pseudomonadati; phylum Pseudomonadota; class Alphaproteobacteria; order Rhodobacterales; family Roseobacteraceae; genus Sulfitobacter; species Sulfitobacter sp. AS92. The sequence goes on along the minus strand of NZ_JBBMQL010000006.1, from coordinate 47,821 downwards.
CGAGATACTGCTGCACGGCTATTCCATCGGGATTTTCCCCATGGCCGAACACCGCGACGACCCAGAGATTTTCTGGGTCGATCCGCGGCGGCGTGGGGTGATGCCGCTCAACGGCTTTCACATCTCACGCTCATTGGCCCGCACCATGCGGCACAGTTCGTTTCACCATACGATCAACCGTGATTTCGATGGTGTCGTCGCCGCCTGTGCAGATCGTGAAGACACGTGGATCAACGAAGAAATCGCCGCCCTATACGGCGCGCTGCACCGCGCAGGCCATGCCCATTCGCTTGAAGTTTGGGACGAAGAGGCACTGGTTGGCGGCGTCTACGGCGTCACGCTAGGCCGCGCGTTCTTTGGTGAAAGCATGTTCTCGCGCCGGACCAACGCCTCAAAAATGGCGCTGGCGGCCTTGGTGGACCGCCTCCGCCGTGCAAACTTTATCCTGTTTGATACGCAATTCCTGACCGATCACCTCGCCTCCCTCGGAGCGCAAGAGATCAGCCGCGCCGATTATCATGCGCAGCTTGATGTGGCCAAACGCGGGCGCGCTGCGTTCAGCGCACCGGCCTTAGACAGTTTTCACGATGTACTACAGCGCAGGACCCAGATGTCATAGCGAAAGTGCTCAAGCGCGTGCAGCGCCGGGGCAGCGGCGATCATCCAGCCAGAGAACAGCGTCCCGGAATCGCCGCTCTCGGTAATTTCAAGCGCTGCGTAGGCATTGGCCGCCGGATCACCCACCGGATAGCGGCAATCAACCATAGTGATCTGTAAATTCCCAAGCGACTGGCTGTCACCTTTGATGATCTCTAGATCAATCGTATCGCCGGAAATCTTATCCAACGCCCGCAAGACGCCGCCCGTAGCACTGGCGACCTGAGGGCCCTCTTGTGCATGAAGTGGCGCTGCCAGCAGAAGCGCGGCGATCAGAAACTTTCTCATGAACCCACCCGGATTGCGTGAAATTTGGGGCCGCACGACAGGCGCGGCCGTCCGATCATTCAGGCTGCCAGGCCTCATAGTCTTTGCGCTCAAGCGGCTCAGCCCGGCGCAGCGACCCTGCGGGCGCATAGGCCATCGCGGTGCCGGTGCGATTCTCGACATGCGCCTTTTCCCACGGTTTGTGGATCAGCGGCTTGTCGGTCGGCGGCTCGTCCCATGTGCGGTGCAGCCAACCGTGCCAATCGGGGCTGACGCGGCTCGCTTCGGCCTCACCGTTGAAGATGACCCAGCGTTTGCTGTCATCGGCGTTGCGGTAATAGATATTGCCCTGCGCGTCTTCGCCCACCTTGCTGCCCTTGCGCCAAGTGAAAAGCTGGGTGTTCAACGTCTGGCCGTTCCACCATGTGACGCTTCGCAGAAGTGAATTGAGAATGCCCATCGAGGTCTCCGTTCCTGTTGTTCGTTATATGCACCATGGAGGCATTGGCGTCCAGCCTCGCCGCAAAGGTGCTTGGCCTGTGCGCGGCCTGTGGCTAAGGTTTGGAAAACAAACGAGGGCAGTGATGATCGAGGCGAATAAGACCCCGTCAGTGGCGGCAGAGTGCCACGGCGTTCGGGTGCCGCAGTCGCCTTTCTTGAACGACAGGCGCATTCAGCGGATCAACGCGGGCCGCTATGAGGGGCAAGAGATCGCCGGTGCCCTGGCCGTGATCCGCCCCGGTGACAGGGTACTGGAAATGGGCGCGGGGCTGGGGCTGGTGGGCGCAATCGCGGCACACAAAGCCGAGCCCGAAGCGGTGCTGTCATTCGAGGCGAACCCAAGCTTGATCCCCCATATCCGCGCGCTATACGATTTGAACGGATTAAAAGACAAGATAACCGTTCGAAATCAGTTGGTTATCAGCGCCTCAGATCGGCCAGAGCAGCTGCCTTTCCACCTGCGCAACTCTTTTCTTGGCTCGTCGCTGATCAACAGTGACACCCGCGAGACGACCGAAGTAGGCGTGCCAACCACCAGCTATTCGGAGGTTCGCCGTACCTTCAGACCCGATGTTCTGTTGATAGATATCGAGGGGGGCGAGTTAGAATTCTTACGTCATGCGTCGCTCGATGGTTTGCGCGCAGTGGTGATTGAGTTTCACCCCGAGGCCTATGGCCGCGAAGGCATGCGCGAATGTAAGAGGATCCTAGAACGTGCCGGTTTTCGCAAATGGCCCGATTATAGCACCCGGCTGGTCTGGACCTGTACGTTTGATCCGGCAGAACGCCCGCCCATGCCCGATGGTGGCTGGTCGACAGAGATTACGACTTTAGACAATGCGCTTGTTCAGCTTCCCGAGAGTGACGGCCTTGTCCAGCCGGGCGGTGTGTTGCAGGGCGATGGCCGCCCCTGCCCGCAGGCCGCACTCTGGCGCAACGGGCGCGCGCTGACCACACCGCCGCAGATGCCAAAAGGCCCGGTCGCCAAACTTGAGGGCAACTGGCTTTGGGGGGGCGTCCTGTGGTTGCACTTCGGGCATTTCTTGGTTGAAAGCACCTCGCGCCTTTGGGCGTTGGACCATCTTGACGACGAAATCGACGGCATCCTTTTTGCTCCAAAACGCGCCCGCCATGGCGGACAGGTATCGGGATACCATCGAGAGTTTCTCGATCTTTTGGGCTGTGACAAGCCGCTGATTTGTATCGACGCGCCTGTGCAGGTGGAGCGGTTGATTGTGCCGGGCCAAGGTTTTGGGCTGGGAAGTCTCATCACAGGCACCGCGCCTTACCGCGCGACAATCGCCCGTCGGTTCGCAAAGGATATCGCGTCCAAGGGGCCGGAAAAGCTCTATATCAGCAGAAGCAAACTGTCCGCCGGGCATGGCAAACTGTTGGGCGAAGAGGCACTGGAAACGCAGCTTGCCGCCCAAGGATACACCATATTCCACCCCGAAAAACACGGGCTTCGCGCACAGATTGAGGTCTACAAGGCCGCGAAACAGATCATTGCCGCCGAAGGCTCGGCCTTGCACCTGCTGGCCATGGTCGCCCGCCCCGAGCAGCAAGTTGCCATTGTTGTGCGACGCCCATCCTCCGCCACGCGTGGGTTAGAGCAGCATTTGCAAAGTTTCGCGGGGATCACTGCTGTCACCCTGTGCCATCTCACCCGCTCATGGAAACCTCTCGGGAAGGCCAAGTCCCGGCTCTGGATGGGAGAACTCGACATGCCCGCCTTGCAAGACAGCCTGCAAGCAACGGGTTTTATTGATGGCAGCGGACCACGATGGGCAAATCTAAGTCCTGCCGATGTTCACGCACGGCTCGGCGATCAATTTGAAATCGCGCCAGAGAAAGGCTAGCCCCCAGCATCCTCGCGCAGCATCGCGGTGACTTCGATTTCAATGCGATACTTGGGATCAATCAGCCCACATTCGATCATCGTTGCCGCAGGGGGATGCGCGCCAAAGACCTCGCGCAGCGGCGGCCAACAGCCCTCGAACTCAGCCGCGTCGGGCAGCATGTAGGTGACACGAACCACATGTTCGAAATCACTGCCCGCCTCCGCCAGCGCCCGCCCAATCGTCGCCAGTGCCGCTGCGCATTGTGCTGTCACATCAGCCCCTTCGCCCACGCAGCCCGAGACATAGACCATGCCGCCCGCGACCACTGCGCGGCTGTAACCGATCTTTTCCTCATAGGCACCGCCCGATGAAATCCGCTTCATGACCGTTCCTTTCATGCAAAAGGGCGGACCTATTGGCCCGCCCCCTATCTTTCTAACTCGCGTCGGGTCTTAGCCCGCGCTTGCCGGTTCTTTGCTTTCGCTGTCGGCGTGGATCATCAGGGGCTTCGCCTCCGACATCACAGCCTCTTCGTTGACGACAACCTCCGTCACCGTGTCCAGCCCCGGCAGTTCGAACATCGTGTCGAGCAGGATGTCTTCGAGGATGGAGCGTAGGCCCCGCGCGCCAGTTTTCCGCTCAATCGCGCGTTTGGCGATCGCGGTCAGCGCGTCGTCGGTGAAGGTCAGCTGCGTGTCTTCCAACTCGAACAGACGCTGGTACTGTTTCACCAAGGCGTTCTTCGGCTCTGTCAGAATGGTGACCAGCGCATCTTCGTCCAAATCTTCGAGCGTTGCCAGAACCGGCAGACGGCCGACGAATTCCGGGATCAGACCGAACTTCAGCAGGTCTTCCGGCTCAAGGTCAGTGAAAATCTCACCGATGCCGCGCGCGTCGTTGTCACGCACGTCAGCGCCAAAGCCCATGGCCGAGCCTTTGCCCCGCGCCGCGATGATCTTGTCGAGACCCGCAAAAGCACCGCCACAGATGAAGAGGATATTGGTCGTGTCCACTTGCAGAAATTCCTGCTGCGGATGCTTGCGCCCACCCTGCGGCGGGACGGAAGCCACGGTGCCTTCCATCAGCTTCAAGAGCGCCTGCTGCACGCCTTCACCGCTCACATCACGGGTGATGCTGGGGTTTTCGGACTTGCGCGTAATCTTGTCGACCTCGTCGATATAGACGATCCCGCGCTGCGCACGCTCAACGTTATACTCGGACGATTGCAGCAGCTTGAGGATGATGTTCTCCACATCCTCACCCACGTAACCGGCTTCGGTCAGCGTGGTCGCATCGGCCATGGTGAAGGGCACATCCAGAATACGCGCCAGCGTTTGCGCAAGCAGCGTCTTGCCGCAGCCGGTGGGGCCGATCAGCAGGATGTTGGATTTCGCCAGTTCGATATCGCCGCCCTTTTGGGCGTGGTTAAGCCGTTTGTAGTGGTTGTGGACCGCCACCGAGAGCACGCGCTTGGCCATCGCCTGACCGATCACGTAATCGTCCAGCACGCCGCAGATGTCGCGGGGTGTTGGCACGCCGTCGGTCGCCTTGAGGCCCGAGGCTTTGGTCTCTTCTCGGATGATATCCATGCACAGCTCGACGCATTCGTCACAGATGAACACGGTCGGCCCCGCAATCAGCTTGCGCACCTCGTGCTGGCTCTTGCCGCAGAAGCTACAGTAGAGCGTGTTTTTGCTGTCGTTGCCGGAATTATTCGCCATCTCAAACCTTTCAGGTCTGTCGTGTATGTCCGCCCCGAACTTGGGGCTGCGATATTTGGCCTCAAGCTTAGGCCAGTGATCCCGGCGCTACAATCGCAAAATATGCAGCACCGGGCTCCTTCTATTACTTGTCTTTCTTGCCCTTGGCGGTGGCTGCGGCGTCTTCCGCCTTGCCGCGGCTCTCGACGATCTCGTCCAAATGGCCCCACTCTTTGGCTTCCTCGGGTGTCATCCAGAGGTCACGGTCGAGCGCCTTTTGCACGACATCCAGCGGCTGGCCGGAGTGTTTGACATAAAGCTGGTACATCCGCTCACGGGTCCGCTCAATATGTCGGGCCGAGATTAGGATGTCTTCGGCCATGCCCTGCGAGCCGCCGGACGGCTGGTGGATCATCACTTCGGCATTGGGCAGCGCGAAACGCATGCCCTTTTCGCCGCCGATCGCGATGACCGACCCCATCGAGGCCGCCATGCCGCAAATGAGGGTCGAGACCTTGGGTTTGATGTATTGCATCGTGTCATAGATCGACAGACCCGCCGTCACCTCGCCACCGGGCGAGTTGATGTACATGCTGATTTCTTTGGTCGGGTTCTCCGCTTCAAGGTGCAGCAGCTGCGCGACGACCAGATGGCTCATCCCGCTGTGGATCGGGCCGTTGACGAAAATGATCCGCTCTTTCAGCAGACGCGAGAAGATATCGTAGGACCGCTCGCCCCGGCTGGTCTGTTCAACCACCATCGGGACAAGCGTGTTCATGTATGTATTGATCGGGTCGTTCATGCGTGCCTGCCTCAGTTCGTGTTCGCGGGACCATACCCGCAAAACTGTTACCCAGAGATTAGTCCCCCCGGTATGGGGGTTCAAGGGGGGCAGGCACGTCAGTTTTCTCTAATCGCCTCAATCACTCCGATGCGTCACGCAGGTAGGCGATCAGCGCTTCGATGTCTTCTTCTTTGCGCACGCCAGGGAAGGACATTTTTGTGCCCTTCATGTAGCCTTTGGGGTCGCTTAGAAAGTTGGTCAATGCATCGTGCGTCCAGACCAGACCACCATCGGCTGCCGCTTCCATCGCTTTGGAATAGCGGAACCCTTCGACCGCGCCCGCCGGCCCGTCGACGATACCGTTCAACACGGGGCCGACGCGATTTTTGGCCTTGGCGCCGATCTGGTGGCAGGATTTACATTTGCGAAACGCCTTCTCCCCCGCTTTGATGAGGGCGGGATCAGCTGCGGGCGCTTCGGCGACTTCAACAGGCGCTTCTGTCGGGGCTGTCTCAGGGGCGGGTGCCGCTTCGGGTGTCGTCGCCTCAGACGCCGCCTCTTCAGTCGCGGGTGCTGGGGTCTCTGCTTCGGCCTTCGCGGCGGCTTCCTTGGCGGCGGTTTCCTCGGGCGTTACGTCCAAAACGGCGGCGCGCATGGTGATTTCGACCGATGGCTTACAGTCGGTCATACACGGCTCGCCCTTAAAGGCGGCAAACTCTACCTCCTCACGATCGTCGGGCTTGAAGGCCTCTTCGTTTGGCAAACGCGCCTCGTTAAAGTTGTCTGACGAGAGCACAAAATCATCATCCACCTCGTCGTTGAGATAGAGCAGATAGGCCGTAATCGCATAGACCTCATCATCGGTCAGCGACTGCGCATCGCCAAAGGGCATTGCGCGGTTGATGTAATCGTAGACCGTTGAAAGGTAAGGCCAATAGCTCCCGATCGTCTTCACGGGTCGAGCGTTGGATAGGCTGCCCTGCCCGCCTGCCAGCACCGGCCAGCGGCCCGTACCTTCGCCAAAGACACCATGACAGGCCGAGCATTTTTCGGTGTAGATGCCGTCACCCGTCATCACATCGCCGCTGCCCTCGGGCAGGCCCAAACCGTCGGGCCGCACGTCGATATCCCAAACAGAGACCTCTTCGGGCGTGGCAGATCGACCAAGGCCCAGAGGCTCGGCAGCAAGGGGGCTGGCCATGGTGCTGGCCAGCAGCGCAAGTTTAAGAAATCTCGACATTTTCGGCCTTTCCGTCAGCGTCAACAGCCCAAGTCTGGATGCCATTGTTGTGGTAGATCGAATTCTCGCCCCGGATCGCGCGCAGGGCATTTTTGGTGGGTTGGACATAGCCGGTGCTGTCATGCGCACGGCTTTGCAACAGCAGCGGTTTTCCGTCCCATTCGAAATCATAGTAAAAGCGGTGCAGCGCCTTGGGCGTGCTTGGCCCGTCCATCCGCGCCTCGTGCCATGTGATGCCGCCATCAAGGGTCACATCCACGCGCGGAATGGTGCCGCGACCCGACCAAGCCAGACCCGTCAGAACAGTCGGCCCTGCGCCGTGGGTGATTGGCGCCTGTGGGCTGGGACTGGTGATGACCGATTTCGCGTCCATCTCCCAAGTAAAGCGCCGTGCCACGCCATCGGCCAGAAGGTCGGTGTATTTGCTTGTCTCTTCGCGGTGGTGCCAAGGCTGGTCGCCGACTTCGAGCCGCCGCAGCCATTTGACCCACATGTTGCCTTCCCAACCCGGCACAACCAGACGCACGGGATAGCCCTGTTCAGGCCGCAGCGCTTCGCCGTTCATTTTGAAGGCGATCAAACAGTCGTCCAGCGCCTTTTCCATCGGAATCGAGCGGCTCATTGCGGCGGCATCGGCGCCCTCGGCTAGCAGCCATTTGCCTTGCGCCTTGATGCCAGCCTCTTCCAGCAGCAGGCGCAGCGGGATGCCGGTGTATTGGACGTTGTGGATCATGCCGTGGGTGAACTGCACGCCGTTCAACTGCGAACCGCGCCATTCCATCCCGGAATTCGCCGCACATTCAAGGAAATAGACGTGGTTTTCGCGCGGGAAGCGCATGAGGTCTTCCATGGTGAAGACCAGCTCGCGATCAACCAAGCCGTTGATCATCAACCGATGTTCCGCCGGATCGACCTTGGCCACACCAGAGTGGTGCCGCTCGAAACACACACCGTTGGGGGTGATGGTCCCGTCAAGCGCATGGATCGGGGTGAAGTTGATCGAGCTCACCGGATCGGCGGTCAGCCATTCCACAGTGCGGCGCTTTACATCGGCCTCATAGGGCGATGGAATGCCATAGGGCGCAACATCAACGCCGTCGCCCAGCTCCTGCATCCAAGGTTTGATCGCAATCGCAGGGTCTGTTTCAGCGCCCGCGCGTCCCGCCAGCGTCCCTGCAGCCACCGCCCCTGCCCCTGTTAGAAAGGCACGGCGCGATGGCCCATTGTGGTTGTCGTCAGTCATGTCGTGGCCCTCACATATTCAAATTCATTTTATTGAATTTGTTTGCGCGTGAGAACCCCTATTCTGCTTTTTCTCAGTCCGGCAGAACGATTTCCACCGGTGTGCGCGCACCATCGGAAACCGTTCCCAGTTTCGAGATATGGCTTTCCACCACATCCCAAATCGGCGGCCCTTCGGTGCCCTCGTTGACCGAGGCCCAACCCGCGACCACATAGTTCCGCGATGGATCAATCGGCTCGCCCGAACTGAGCAGGGTCATGTCGCTGATCCGCTCGCCCTGCGGTTTGGCGATGTCCATCTTGAAACCCATGCCGCCGACGCGCACCATGTCACCGCCCTGCTGATAGTATGGATCAGGGTTGAAGAGGTTATCGCCCACGTCTTCCAGCACGACTTTCAGGAATTCTCCTGTCATTTCAGTGCGGTACGCGTTGGGATAGGTCATGGAGGTGACGTTAAAAATATCTTCGCGCGTGATGTCTTGGCCCGGCAGGATCGACGGCCCCCAACGGACACCGGGGCTGAGCGCGATCTCGGCGTCGCGCTCACTCAGCAGCGCGTCGCAGATCAGGTCGTCCCATGTACCGTTGAAGTTGCCGCGACGGTAGAGCAGCGCGTCGGACTTGCCGACCACATGGGTCAGATCATCCAGATACGGCGCGCGCTGTGCGTCGATCAATTTGGTGATCTCAGCATCGGGCGTGATCAGATCCGAGAAGATCGGGATCAGCTTGTGCCGGATCCCCATCATTTTGCCATCGCGCACATCCAGATCGACGCGGGAAACGAATTTCCCGTTTGAGCCAGAGGCGATGATATGGGTCTCGCCGATCAGCACCGGCTCGGGCAGCGCGTCATGGGTGTGACCCGACAGGATCACGTCGATCCCTTTGACGATCCCGGCCATCTTCTTGTCGACGTCAAAGCCGTTGTGGCTCAGGCAAACGACGAGTTCAGCGCCCTGAGCGCGGACCTCATCCACCATCTGCTGCATATGTTCATCGCGGATGCCAAAGGAGTATTCCGGGAACATCCAACCGGGGTTGGCGATCGGCATATAGGGGAAGGCCTGACCGATCACGGCGATCTTCACGCCGCCGCGCTCGAAGAATTCATAAGGTTTAAAAAGTTCGGCAGGCTCATCCCACTCCGCGTCAAAGATGTTTTGGCCAAGGGCCGCGAAGGGCAACCCCTGCACGATCTCCTGCACCCGCTCAGACCCCAGCGTGAACTCCCAATGGAAGGTCATCGCATCAGGCTTCAGCGCGTTCATCACGTTGACCATGTCCTGACCTTCGGTCTTGAGACAGGTCATCGAGCCGTGCCACGTATCACCGCCGTCCAGCAGCAGCGCATCGGGGCGATCGGCGCGGATGGCGTTCAGCACGGTGGCCACACGGTCCAGCCCGCCGACTTTGCCGTAAGCCTGCGCATGGGCGACGAAATCATCATAGGTCAGCGCGTAATCCAGCGGCGTGCCGCCGCCGATGCCGTAACGGATGCGGAAATCCTCACCGGTGATATGAGGCACCTTGCCACGATTATCGCCCACGCCGATGTTGACCGATGGCTCGCGGAAATAGATCGGTTTCAACTGCGCGTGGATGTCGGTCACATGCATCAGGGTGACATTGCCAAATTTCTCAAACTCCAGCAGCGCGTCCTGATCAAAGCGGTCCTGCGCGGCCAGTCGCGCCCAGTTGCCGAAGCCCGAGCCGCCATAGATGGAGGCCGCAGCCATGGACATTTGCAGAAAATCACGGCGAGACAGCATGTTATGGCTCCGTCACTTGAAAACAGGGAAAGGCCCCGCCCCCTGTTATAGGGGCGGGATCAGGTCAGGCAAAATGCCCGGATGTTAAATTAGTTGCGTACCGATGGCGCTTCGACCGAGAGGCCGTTGCCGCGGCTGGCGACGTAAAGCTCAAGAGCCACAAACTCGGGGCTGCCGGGCTTGAAGGTCTCTGCACGGGTGTCGCGAATACAACCTTGAAAACGCGCGTGGCTGCCGTTGAGCTTGGTGTTCTTCAGACGATACACCGGAAAGCCGTTGATCTGGCCTTGGCTCAGGTGGTCAGCCCGGATCATGTTGCCGTAGTTGTCTTCATGACAATTGGCGCAGCTCAGCTCAAGCTGACCGTAGCGGGTGTAATACATCTCTTTGCCCTGCTCCCACGTGCTTTGGGCTGGGCCGTCGATGGCGACATTCACCGGCATGCCGCGCGACTGGACTGAGATCAGCGCCTCCATCGCGGTCATCTCATTGCCAGTGTATTTATAGGGCTCGGCCCCCATCTGGTTTTCGCGGCAGTCGTTGATCTGCATCGCCAGCGTGCGAACTTCGCCCGCCTCTTCGTTCCATTTGGGATAGACGGCGCGAACACCTTCCATCGATTCCACGTCATTGTGACAAGACGCGCAAGATTTGCCCTCGCTGCCCTCTGCCGTGTCCCAAGCCGCCTGGGCTTGGTCGACAAAGATCATGCCGGGGTTGTCGAAATCGTCCATCTGCGTTTGCTGTGTCTCATCCGAGCGGAAGCGCCAGCCAGACATGATTTCCGGCAAAGCCCCCTCAAGATGCGCAGGCGCGTCGGTTTTGGTCACCATCTCGATCTCGCCGTTGACGACAAGCTCGGCCTCCTCATCGGCCATCCCCAACATGGGGGCGGCCACCAAAAGCGCCGCAACAGCGGTCATTGCCTTGAATTTCATGTCTTTCCTCCCTGTTCCACGCGCGGTGTCGGCTGACGCCGGATCAGCCGATCGCGATGGATTTGACTTCTTCGTAGACCGAACCGTCATCATCGTACCATGTGAATTTGAAGTCGCCGGCCTCGGGCACGGTGGCGTCAAATTCGAAATAGGGGTTGGTCGACATTGCCGGTTCCATCTTCACGTCGATCACGCTTTCGCCGTTAAACTCAGCCGTAAAGCGGTTGATGATCGAACGCGGGATGACATTGCCGTCGCCGTCTTTGCGCTGGCCCGATTCCATCGGGTGGCTGATCAAGGTCTTGATCGTGATGACCTCACCTGCCTCGGCGCTTTTGGGGACTTTGACGCGAGGGGTTACACCTTCTGCCATTTTTTAGAACTCCTGTATTTGGGGCGCGCGGACTTAACCGCCGCAGCCGCCGATTGTAACTTTGATTTCTGCACTGGCGCGGGCAAATGTGCCGTCTTCCAGCTTGGCGATGGCAACGACGTCTTGGGTCGTGGCCAAACGAATGCGGGTCGATGCGCTGCGCGAACCGGCCAGCGGGCCGAAGTTGAACGTGCCCACGGGCGGTGTCGGGTTGCCGGTGGCCAGCACCATGATCGCGGATGCGCCGGGTGCTTCGACCGAGATTGGCACGGTGTTGCCGTTTTCGGCAATCTCAGGTGCTGTCAAGGTCACACCGGTGTCGGCCATATCGGCACCGCCAGTGAATTCCGCGATCAGTTCGTCGACCGTGGCGGCAGAGGCTCCAACAGGCAGCATGGTCAGCGCTACGGCACCAAGGCCGAGGCCGAAAGTTTCACGTCTTGAGAAGTTCATCTCTCATCTCCTTATGCGTCAGCGGCGCTCTGCGCCGTCATTCATTTCCGCGGTGCGTTGACCGCGATGATCTGTCAAACCGCGCACCGCCATCGGCGGCAGCGGTGTTGAATTACTCTTTCAGCGTCGCCAAGAAGGCGACGACATCTTCGATTTGCTGGGCATCCAGCAGAGGCGGCAGCGGCTCAGACCCGGCCTTGCCGGTGAAGCCGTCGCCGGGGCGCACATAGCCGCTGGTTTTGTAGTAGGAGGGCATCATCGACCCTTCAAAGGTCATCTTGCTGTTGGCGACGATGCCGCGCAGCTCTGCCTCATTCCAGCGGTCGCCTGCCCCGTCGAGCATCGGGCCAATCTCGCCTTGGAAGGGCACATCGCTCAATGCGCTGACCTGATGACAGGCCACGCAGTTGCCCGCTTTCTTATTGCCGACGATGGCAGCGCCATTGGCAGCATCGCCGGGCGTTCCTGTCAGCGATTCCTCAACCGACCCATAATCGTCAAAGCTGACATCAGTCGGCGTCACAGGTTCGGCGGCGGCCAGAACAGGTGCGCCGGACACAACTGCGGCGACAATCCATTTCATCATCGAAAACTTCCTCCCAGTGCCGATCACGTTGATGTGTGATCCGGTTATCCTGACCCTAAGGCAGGGATGCGGCGCGGCGCAACAACAAATTCAAACTTTTGAATAGCTTTACATCCGCGCCACTGTTTTTCACGGCTTAATCCGTGCTGCCGTTGTTGCGCTCTTGGATCATTCGCGCGTGGTAGCGCTGGAAATCCTCGACGCCTTCAAGGGCGTAGCGTTCTTCGTTGACCCATGTCAGCATGTCCAGCGTTGTGCCCTTGCCGAAAGCACCCGGCATCACCGCCACTGCCGCCTGCGGTGCTGTCGCATCTTCGGACACCTCTTGGGGCAGAAACATCAGCGTCGGGGTAAAGAGCATCCCCCATTTCCGCGCCATCTGCTTTTCCGAGAGGGTCTCACCATCGAAATCGGTGACTTCGATGTCCCCATGCAGGTTCAACTGCACGACAAAGTAATTCTCTTCGATGTACTCGCTGATCTCAGAGGCCGGATAGACCTCCTCGTGCATCTTGGTGCAATAGACGCAGCCGCGCTGCTCAAACATCAGCATCAGGCGCTTGTCCTCGGCGTTGGCCTCCTCCAAATCCTCACGCAGGTCTTTGAAGGTGTCGCGCATCCACGACGTCTTGTGCAGACCGTCGTCGCCCAGTTCCGCTGCGGCCAATGGCCATGCCAGCAGCACTGCGGCGGCTGCAGCTCCTATCCTTGAGATAATCATCTTGGCGTCCTCCCTGTTGCGCCTACCCTAGCGTCGTGAAGCTGGGGAACCAACGGATCATTGCATCCGCGATCAATTGCACCCCGCCCGTCACGATCAACACGGCAAAGAGGATCAGCATGACCCCCATCGCCTTTTCGACCTTTTGCACCAGTGCCATATGCCGCGCGGCCCAGTTGAGAAACGGCTTGGCAAAGAGTGCCGCCACCACGAAGGGCGCGGTCATCCCGACACCATAGGCGAACAACAGCAGCCCTCCCCGCGTAATATCGCCCATGCCCGAGGCAATCATCAAGATCGCCGCCAGCGCCGGGCCCACGCAAGGCGTCCAGCCAAAGCCAAAGGCCAGTCCCATCACATAGGCACCCCAGATCGACGTGGGCTTGCCGCCCCCCTCCAACCGCGCTTCGCGGTAGAGCAGCGGCACTTTGATGACGCCCAGAAAATGCAGACCAAAGACCAACAAGATCGCCGCCGCCACCCAGCTAAGCGGCTCAAGGTATTGGGTAAACACCTGCCCCAAGGCCGTAGCCCCCATGCCCAGCAGCACGAAGATCGTCGACACCCCAAGCGCGAATAGCACCGAAGACAGCACCAGCCGCCGCTGCGCCCCCGGCGCAATCGCGCCATCGCCGCGCAATTCGGTCACGCTGAGCCCTGCCATATAGCTGAGGTAAAAGGGCACCATCGGCAGAATACAGGGGGTAAAGAAGCTGAGCAGCCCCGCCAGAAGCGCGCCTGCATAGGTGATGTCGAACATGTTACCCCCTCGCCCGCGCCGACGAAAGCCGCCGCGCTTGAACAATTCACATATTCAAATTACGTTGAGTGTCATCTAAACGTCAATCAGGCAAGCCAATGATCCGCACACTGACCGCCCTGAGCCTCGCGGCCTTTACCGCCCTGCCCGTTTGGGCGGTGGAACTGGTCATGGTCGAACAACCCGGCTGTATCTATTGCGAACGCTGGGACAAAGAGATTGCCCCCGCCTACCCCAAGACTGCCGAGGGGGAATTTGCCCCGCTGCGCCGCGTCGATATCTCTGAGGTTGAAGACAGCGTCACCCCCCAGCGCGCGGTGGTCTTTACCCCAACCTTCCTATTGGTTGAAGACGATCATGAACTGGGCCGCCTCGAAGGCTACCCGGGTGCGGAATTTTTCTGGCCCATGCTTGATATGCTTTTACGCGACAAGACCGATTTCGAGGAACCGACCGAATGACAGCCCTGCCCGTGATTACCCCCGACATGTCCGAAGAGGACATGGACCGGATGCTGACCAATGCCGTGACCGCGTCGAATTTCCTCAAGGCGATCAGCCATGAGGGGCGGTTGATGATCCTCTGCCACCTTGTGTCGGGTGAGAAGTCGGTAAGCGAGTTGGAAGCGCTGCTCGCCACGCGACAGGCCGCTGTGTCTCAGCAACTCTCACGGCTCAGGCTCGAAGGGCTGGTGACGCCGCGCCGGGACGGTAAAACGATCTACTACAAGCTGGCCGATGACCGCCCGCGCAAGATGCTGGAGCTGGTCTACGAATTGTTCTGCAAGGATGATTGAACTACTGGGCCAGCCGCTGACCGCCGCCCTCTTGGGTGGATTGGGCGGCGTATTGCTGGGCCTTGCCGCACGATTGGGGCGGTTTTGCACATTGGGCGCGATCGAAGACATGCTCTATGGCGGCTCCAGCCACCGAATGCGCATGTGGGGCTTGGCGATCGGCGTTGCCATCGTGGGCAGTTTCACCCTTGGCGGGTTTGGCCTGATCAACATCGACCGCGCCTTTCATCTGACCGTCGCTTTCTCTTGGGCACCTGCGATCTTTGGCGGGCTGATCTTCGGCTATGGTATGGCGCTGGCGGGCACCTGCGGTTTTGGCGCGCTCGCGCGGCTTGGTGGCGGTGACCTGCGTGCATTTGTTATCGTGGTGGTCATGGGGCTTGCGGCTTTTGCCGTGCTCTCCGGCCCCCTCGCCCCGGCGCGGGTTTTTCTCTTCCCCCGGCAGTTGAACGTGGGCCCGCCCGATGGCATCGCTCATGCGCTTTCTGCACTCACAGGCGAACCAGTGGCAATGATTGGGGTGGCTCTAGGGTTGGTGATCTGTGCCTTCATGCTGAGCGCCCGCGCCTTTCGCCGTGATTTCCGTATGGTCTTTTGGAGCGTGATCGCCGGTCTCGCCATTGTCTCGGGCTGGGCGGGCACGGCGTGGCTGGCACAAACCGGCTTTGGCACACAGACGCTCATGTCTCACAGCTATGCCGCCCCCGTGGGAGAGACACTGCTCTACGCCATGCAAGGCTCAGTCCGCCCGCTGAGCTTTGGTATCGGCTCCGTCTCGGGCGTTTGGGTCGGCGCGTTCCTCGGCTCCCTCTGGCAGGGGCATTTCCGTTGGGAAGCTTGCGAAGACCCGCGCGAGCTGCGGCGTCAGATATTTGGTGCCGGGCTCATGGGCGCAGGCGCGGTGATCGCCATAGGCTGCACCATTGGGCAAAGTCTGTCGGCCATATCGGTCTTGGCCTTCAGCGGGCCGGTAACCTTGGCCTCAATCATTGCCGGAGCAGCGATCGGTCTGCGCCAACTGATCGTCGGATTTCGCAGCAATCCGGTATAGCACGTCATAAAACCGTGACAGTTCTAGTGCATATACAGGGCAAATAAGACACCAAAGGAGGCATGATAACCCGGCGCGGCATTCTCATCGTCCTTGCCATCGGTCACACAGCCCAAGCCTTCGAAGCTTTAGACGACATCCCCGCCAATAAGGGCGGCGACAAGATTTCGGTCTGATCCACATTTAATACAATTAATTTTAGCACGTAAGATGTGGTGCAGCTTTCCGGCTGCACCACTTTTCTTTGTCGGGACAGTCCCCAATCAATCTGACAGGCAATCGGCCATATTCTGCGCCATCCCCCGCAGCAGATCAGCATAGAGAGCGGCGCCCGGGACCAGATCGGCGCCCAGCGGGTCAAGCGTTCCGGTCCCGGTGCCCTGCCCCTCGGTCACAGCGGCAATTAGGCCGGGATTGAACTGCGGCTCGGCAAAAACGCATTTCGCACCGCTATCTGCTACCACGCCCCGCAATTCGGCTACGCGGGCCGCTCCCGGCGCACGGGCGTCATTCTCGCTGATGGCGCCAAGTGCCTCAATGTCGAAACGCGCTTCGAAGTAATGGTAAGCATCGTGGAAGACGATGAAGGGGCGATCTTTAACCGGCGCGAGGGTTTCTGCGATGTCGTCTTCCAACGCGGCAAGCGCAGCCTGCGCGGCCTCTGCATTCTCCCGGTACTGCGCGGCATTTTCAGGGTCCAGCTTGATCAGGGCTTCGGCGATTTGACCCAGCCAAAGCTGACCGTTACGTGGATCAAGCCAAACATGCGGATCCTTGCCGCTATCGACGTGACCGTGCCCGCCGTTATCATGAGCCTTATCGCTCAATACGTCCTGATCATGGCCGTAATCGTCGTGTACCTTGCTCTTATGCTCGTCGCTATCATCGTGCTTATGCACGTCGCTATCATCGTGCTTATGCACGTCGCTATTATCGTGCTGCTCTGCGTGATCATGATCACCGTGCGTTTCTTGCTCCTCATCCCTATGGTCATGGGCCTCAAACATAGCTCCTTCGCGGAAGGGCAACACTTGGGTGCCGGGCTGTTCCATCAAGGCCAGATGGCTTGCGCTTCCTGCCAATGAATTCAGCGGGTCGGCCAACCACGGGGTCAGCAACGGCCCTACCCAAACAACCAAGTCAGCCCCGTTCAGCGCGCGTGCCTCTGAGGGGCGCATCGCATAGCCATGGGGCGAGCTGCGCGGCGGCACGATCAGGTCAGGCGTACCAACCCCTTCCATCACCTGAGACACCAGCGCATGCACCGGCGCGATGTCCGTGGCGACGGCAGGCACATCAGCCCAAAGCGGCGACGAGATACCGGCAATAAGAGCAGCAGAAAGAGAAGAACGATACATGGCAGACCTTCAAAATGTTATAGTATTACCTTGCTAGCATCGTTGTTATAACATATCAATGACCAAACGAATTGAGGTCCCCCATGAGCGCCATCGAGTTTCGCGATCACGACCATGCCGCCTGTATGCGCAGCACCATGCAGGCCGCCGAAGCGCAATGCGCCGCGCGCGGGCTGCGGCTGACCCCGGTGCGCCGTCGTGCGTTGGAAATTTTGCTGTCAGAGCACCGCGCTTTGGGCGCCTATGACCTCTTGGCCCATCTCTCGGCCGAAGGCTTGGGCGCGCAGCCCCCTGTGGCCTACCGCGCGCTGGATTTTTTGGTCAAAGCCGGGCTGGCCCATAAGATCGAAGCGCTTAATGCCTATGTCGGCTGCGTGCATCCGGGCGAAGACCACGCGCCCGCCTTCCTAATCTGCCGCAGCTGCCGTTCCGTGGCAGAAGCCGAAACCTCGCCGACCAAAAGCCGCCTTGGCGATGCCGCCCGCGCCGCAGGTTTCCGCATCGAGCGTAGCGTCGTCGAAGCCGAAGGTCTTTGCCCCGCCTGCCAAGAGACCGGCGCATGAGCCTGATTGAGACCCGCGACCTGACCCTGCGCCACGACGGGCAAGTCGCGCTGCGCGATGTGAACTTTAACATCGAGGCAGGCGAGATTGTAACCATCGTCGGCCCTAACGGCTCGGGCAAATCCAGCCTGCTGCGCGCGCTGATCGGGGCGCTAAAACCAGCGGCGGGCAGAGTGATCCGCAAGCCGGGGCTGCGCATCGGATATGTGCCGCAGAAGCTGCAGATTGATGCCACCCTGCCGTTGACCGTGCGGCGTTTCGTCAACCTGCCGCGCCGCCAAAAGCCCGAGGCGATCCGCGATGCCCTTGCCACCGCTGGCGTGCCGGAATTGGCCGAGCGGCAGATGGTCGACCTCTCTGGCGGGCAGTTCCAGCGCGTGCTGCTGGCCCGCGCCCTGCTGGAGAAGCCCGATCTGCTGATCCTTGATGAGGCGACCCAAGGGCTCGACCAACCCGGCTCTGCCGCGTTTTATCGCCAGATCGAAGCGGTGCGCCAAGACCTCGGCTGTGCCGTGCTGATGGTCAGCCACGATTTGCATGTGGTGATGGCCGCCAGTGACCGGGTGCTGTGCCTCAATGGTCATGTCTGCTGCGAAGGCACGCCAGAAGCCGTGGCCGATGCGCCCGAATACCGCGCGCTGTTTGGCAGCGGCACCCAAGGGGCGCTAGCGCTCTATCGTCACGATCACGACCACCATCACCACCATCACACGCACCACCACGGCGACGCCTGTGATGGACAGCACGAAGAGACCTAGAATGCTTGACGATTTTATTCTGCGCGCAGCACTTGCCGGGCTTGGCGTGGCGCTGGCTGCCGCACCGCTGGGCTGCTTCGTGATCTGGCGGCGCATGGCCTATTTCGGCGATGCCACAAGCCACGCCGCCCTTCTGGGCGTTGCGCTGGCGCTGGCGACCGATCTGCCGATCACCGCAGGCGTTCTGTTGGTAGCCTTGGTGATGGCGCTGGTAATCAGCACACTGTCGGGCCGCAATGTTAGTGCAGACGCGCTGCTTGGCGTCATGGCCCATTCCGCGCTGGCGCTTGGGTTGGTGGCCGTGTCGCTGCTGCCGGGGCAGCGGGTTGATCTGTCGTCTTACCTCTTTGGGGAAATCCTTGCCGTTACCCGCTTTGATCTTGCCGTGATCTGGGGCGGGGCCGTGGCCGTGGCGTTGCTATTGGCATGGCGCTGGTCGGCGCTGCTCGCCGCCACGTTGAACCCAGACCTCGCGCAGGCCTCTGGCGGCAACCCAAAGCGCGAGCAGTTGATCCTGACGTTGGCGCTGGCGATCATGGTGGCTGTGGCGATTAAAGTGGTCGGGGCGCTGCTGATCGCCGCCATGCTGATCATCCCCGCCGCCACCGCGCGCCCCTTTGCCCGCACGCCTGAGACTATGGCGATTTGGGCGATGGGACTGGGCGCTTTGGCAGCCCTAGGTGGGCTGATGGCATCGCTGAAATTCGATACGCCGACGGGGCCCAGCATCGTCAGCATCGCCGCCGCACTCTTTGCGCTGTCTTCGGCGCTGGCCCCACTGCTGCGCCGGGCATAGGCCCTTGCCCGCCCGGCCCTGCGAGGGCCGCGCGGGTCATCTTATCGATGCGGCGCGCTTAGCGCTTGATCACCGCGTCGGCTTCGATCTCAAGCTTGGCCTCGTCTTCGACAAGCCCTGCAACCACAACCATGGCCATCGCCGGGAAATGTTTGCCCATAACCTCACGGTAGGCGCGACCCACGTCCTTTTGCGCGGCAAGATATTCTTTCTTATCCGTTACATACCATGTCAGGCGCATGATATCTTCGGGCGTGCCACCCGCCGCTTCGACCACTGCGCGGATGTTTTGCAACGCCTGTTTCATCTGACCGATAAAGTCATGGCACTCAAATTTCTGGTCCGCAGTCCAACCAATCTGACCGCCCACAAACAGATGGCCATCGGCGCTGAGCATACCATTTGCATAGCCCTTGGCAGGCGCCCAACCTTCGGGCTGGATAGTCTGATGCGACATGTCGTGTTCCTTTTTATTAACAGTCACACGCCGAGAAACTGATCGGCGATTTGGGAATCGAGCGCGGGCATCGGGCCAGTCCAGACCGAGCGTCCACGTTCGAGAATAACGGCGTGATCCGCGACGCGGCGCAGCTCGGCGAGAGATTTATCCACCACCAATAGCGCCAGCCCGCTGTCACGTTTCAACTGCGCCACGGCGGACCAGATTTCTTGGCGCACCACGGGGGCAAGCCCCTCTGTCGCCTCGTCCAGCAGCAGCAGTTTGGGGTTCGTCATCAGCGCCCGGCCAATGGCCAACATCTGTTGCTCGCCGCCCGAAAGCGAGCCTGCCGCCTGATCGCGCCGTTCGCCCAGACGGGGGAAAAGCGCGACAACCCGCGCCTCGTCCCATTCACCGGGACGCGCGGCGGCGATGAGGTTTTCATGCACTGTGAGCGGCGCAAAGCATCGCCGACCTTCCGGCACCAGCCCCACCCCGGCCTGTGCGGCGCGGAAACTGGGCAGACCGCCAATGTCGCGCCCGTCAAACGTCACGCTGCCGCCACTGTGCTTCAGCATCCGGCAGATCACTTTGATGGTCGAGGATTTACCCATCCCATTGCGCCCCGTCAGCGCGCAGACCTCGCCTTCCTTCAGCACCAGATCGACGCCGAACAGCGCCTGCGTCGGGCCATAGGACGCGGTGATGCCCGTGAGTTCAAGCAAGCTCATGCCGCGTCCTCCTCACCCAGATAGGCGACACGCACCTGTGGGTCTGCCTTGATCTCGGCCGCGGTGCCGCTGGCGATGATCTGACCATAGACGAGCACCGAAATACGATCTGCGAGGGCGAAAACCGCATCCATGTCATGCTCCACCAACAAGATCGGCGCTTCTTGCCGGAGCGTATCAAGAAAGCCTGTCATTTCCTTTGAACCACTCGCCCCAAGGCCCGCCATCGGTTCATCCATCAAAAACACCTTTGGCCGCAGGGTCAGCGCCACGGCGACTTCCAACTGACGGCGTTGCCCATGGGACAGGTCCGCCGTGCGCTTGGCCGCGTGATCCGCCAGCCCCACCAGTTCCAACGCGCGCATCGCTTCGGCCCGCAGTTCTGCCTGTCGCATCACCGGCCCGAAGAAGCGCATCACCCGCCCCGATTGCCCAAGCGCACCCAGCACCGCGTTTTGCAGCACGGTATATTCCATCGCCAGCGAAGATATTTGAAACGTCCGCCCCAGCCCCGCCCGCGCACGCTGCACGGTGCTCAGCGGCGTCACGTCCTGCGCCGCGAAATGAACCGTGCCACTGTCAGAGCGTAGCCCGCCAGCGATCTGTTTGATCAGCGTCGACTTGCCCGCACCATTGGGGCCGATCAGTGCGTGAATTTCACCTTTGCGCAGGGTTAGCGATACATTGTCAGTCGCCTTCAACGCACCAAAGCTTTTGTGCAGGTTGCGTATATCCAAAAGCGCCTCAGTCATCTGTTCGGGCATCTGTTCAGTCATGGGCCACCTCCCGTCCGGCAATCAGGCCAATCATGCCGCCACGGGCAAAGAGCACGACCAGCAGCAACAGCAGCCCCAGATAGATGTGCCAGAACTCGCTTAAGCCCCCCAAAACATGCTCAAGCAAGATAAACAGCGCCGCCCCGGCCACGGGACCAAAGAGCCGCCCCACCCCGCCGAGGATCACAAAGACCATGATTTCCCCGCTCGTCTGCCAAGAGAACATCGTCGGGCTGACAAAACGGTTGAGGTCAGCAAAAAGCGCTCCCGCCAGCCCCGTCACCGCGCCAGAGATCACAAAGGCCACCAGTCGCAAACGGAACGGGGCAAGGCCCACGGCCTCTACCCGCTCGGCGTTTTGCCGCGCCGCCGACAGCGCCAGCCCGAAGGGTGCGCGAGCCAGTCGACCGACAAAGAAAAGGACCACAGCTAGGATCGCAAAAGCAACAGCAAAAAACGTCAGCGGATCAAGCGTGTTCAACCCCGGAAACCCGTTGCGCACATAGATCGACAGACCATCTTCGCCGCCATAAGCAGGCCAAGAGATCGCAAAATAGAAAAGCATCTGCCCAAAAGCGAGCGTGACCATGATGAAATAGACGCCTGAGGTTCGCAAAGAGAGCGCGCCGATTAGCAGCGCCGCGAGAGCGGAGACCGCCAGCGCCAGCAACCAGATCACCGGCATAGACTTGGTGCCCTCAATCAAAATGGGGTTTTCCATCAGCGGCGTATAACTCTGCGCGTGGGCCGCCAGTATGCCCATGGCATAGCCGCCAAGGCCAAAGAATGCCGCGTGGCCAAAGCTGACCAGCCCGCCGAGGCCAAGCGCGATGTTCAGCCCAACCCCCGCCAGCGCAAGGATTGCAGCCTTGGTCGCCAGCGTGATGATGAACGGCTCATCCAGTGCAAAGGCCGCAAGCGCCGTGGCGGGCAGCAGCAGAAAGAGGAAGGTGTTAAGAATGGTTTCGCGGGTCATCTCACGCCTCCCCAAAGAGGCCGGTGGGTTTGAACAGCAATACCCCCGCCATCAAAATATAGATCGACATGGATGCCAGCGAAGAGCCCACGGATGTCGCCGCCGACGCCTCCATGAAATTGGCAAAGAATATTGGCAGCAGGACTGACCCCAGCGTGTCTGTCAGCCCCACCAGCAGCGCCCCAATCAGCGCGCCTTTGATTGAGCCGATACCGCCGATGACAATGACCACAAAAGCGAGGATTAGCACCGGCTCGCCCATGCCCACCTGCACCGATTGAATGGCCCCCACCAGCGCACCGGCAAGCCCGGCCAGCGCCGCGCCAAGTGCGAAGATCAGTGTGTAGAGCTTGGCAATATCAACACCAAGTGCTGCGATCATCTCGCGATCCGCCTCGCCTGCGCGTATTTGAATGCCGATGCGCGTCCGCGCGATCAGCAAAAACAGCCCCGCGGCAATCACCAACCCGACACCGATGATGACCAAACGGTACAGAGGATATTGAATGCCCCCTGGCAGCATCACCGGTCCGGACAGCGCCGAGGGAATTTCGAGAAACAGCGGGAATGAGCCGAACAGAAACCGCGTCCCTTCCGAGAAAATCAGGATCAGCGCGAAGGTGGCCAGCACTTGATCAAGGTGGTCGCGGTCATAAAGCCTGCGGATCACCGTCATCTCAATGAGACAGCCAGCCAAAGCAGACGCCGCTAAGGCCGCCACCAGCGCCAGCAGGAATGACCCCGTCGCCGCGGCCACAGCCGCAGCCACAAAAGCGCCGACCATATAAAGCGATCCATGAGCGAGGTTAATCAGCCCCATCACCCCGAAGATCAGGGTGAGGCCCGCAGCCATCAGGAACAGCATGACCCCGGATTGGACCCCGTTTAACACCTGTTCGATGAGCAGGATGAATGACATTTAGCAAAATCTCCCGGCGCGCCGGACACGTGGTGGCCCGGCGTGTAAGTGGTGAAATGTCGGCCCCGGCGCGAGATCAGCGTCGGGGCCGCGCGGGATTACATTTTGCAGTCAGCCGCGTAGGCGTCAGCGTGATCCGTCAGCGAAGGGCCAACAAGCTTGTTGGTGTAGACATCGCCCTCCTTAACCACTTCACGCACATAGAAGTCTTGGATCGGGTGCTGGTTGTTGCCAAAGCTGAACTTGCCCCGCACGGAGGCAAAATCCGCTTCCTTCAGGGCTGCTTGGAAAGCGTCAGCGTCAGAGACATCGGCCTTGCCCATCGCGCTCAGCAGCAGGTTCGCGGTGTCGTAGCCTTGGCTCGCATAAAGCGATGGCAAACGGTCGTATTCTTCTTGGAACGCGGCCACGAACTCTTTGTTCGCCTCGTTATCCAAGTCCTTGTTCCATTGGCTGGTGTTCTTGATGCCAAGTGCGGCCTCGCCCACGGCCTGCAAGATACCCTGGTCAAAGCTGAAGGCCGGGCCCACGACAGGCAACTCAACGCCGGAGTTGGCGTATTGCTTGAGGAAGGAAATCCCCATGCCGCCGGGCAGGAAGAAGAACACGCTGTCGGCACCCGAGGCACGGATCTGCGCGATCTGGGCGGCATAGTCGGTCTGGCCCAGATCGGTGTAAACCTCACCCGCAGCCTCACCCTCATAGGTGCGTTTATAGCCTGTCAGTGCGTCCTTGCCCGCCGGATAGTTCGGCGCCAGCATGAAGGTGTTCTTGTATCCTGCGTCATTGGCGTAAGCGCCCGCGGCCTCGTGCAGGTTGTCGTTCTGCCATGCCACGTTGAAATACAGTGGGTTACACCCTTTGCCCGCCAGCGCCGAAGGGCCAGCATTGGGCGACAGATAGAATTTACCCTGCGCGGTCGCCGACGGTACCACAGCCATCGCAAGGTTCGACCAGATGATCCCAGTCAACACGTCGACCTTTTCGGACTGGATCATCTTATCGGCCAGCTGCACGGCGATATCAGGCTTTTGCTGGTCATCTTCGACCACAACTTCGAGGTTCTCATTCCCGGCCATTTTGGTGGCCAGCATGAACCCGTCGCGCACATCAATGCCAAGGCCGGCGCCGCCGCCTGATAGGGTGGTGATCATACCGACCTTCACCTTGCCGCCTTCGGCCCATGCGCCGCCCGCCGCCAGTGCCGCGACCGAGGCCGCCATCACGAATGACTTCATCTTCATTTCTTTCTCCCTTGGTTGGTTTGGGCCTCTTTATCGGGCCCGTTCTGTTGGGTCGTTGCGCCAGCTTAGCGAGGGGAATTGACCCTGTCAGGTCACCCTCGCGCGGGTCTTGTATTTTTCGTCATCCCAAAGCCGATTTTCCATCACATCGCGGATAATCGCGACGGCTTTGGATACGTCGGAGGCATCGAGATAAAGCGGCGTGAAGCCAAAACGCATGATGTCCGGCGCGCGGAAGTCGCCGATCACGCCTCGGTCAATCACGGCCTGCATCGCGGCATAGCCTTCTTCAAAGCGGAAAGACACTTGACTGCCGCGCTCCGCACTGTTGCGCGGGCTGGCGAGTGTCAGCTGCGGCGCGTCACGCTCAATCTCTTCGATGAACTGCTCCTGAAGCGCGATCGAGGCGGCGCGTAGGTCTTGCATGTCCACATCGGCCCAAAGTTCCATCGCCACTTCCAGCGCGGTCAGTTGGATCACCGGCGGCGTGCCAACCCGCATCCGTTCAATGCCCTGCCCGGGTTTGTACTCAAGATCAAAGGCAAAGGGCTGACGGTGCCCCAGCCACCCGGCCAGTGCCGGTTGCACCTCATCCGCCAGATCAGGCCGCACATAGATGAACCCCGGCGCGCCCGGCCCGCCGTTGAGGTATTTGTAAGTACAGCCGACCGCAAATTCGCAATTGCTGCCCGCCAGATCAACCGGCAACGCGCCCGCGGAATGCGCCAGATCCCAGATCATCACAGCGCCACTGGCATGGGCCAGCTCGGTCATCGCTTTCATGTCATGCTTGCGCCCCGTGCGGTAATCGACCTCGGTGAGCATTACAGCGGCGATGTCTTCGTTTATGGCATCCTTCACCTCTTCGGGTGCCACGCTGCGCAGCTCATAGCCTTGTTCCAGCAGCCCCACCAAGCCTTCGGCCATATAAAGGTCCGACGGGAAGTTGCCCGTATCCGACAAGATCACCTTACGACCGGGCCGCAGTTTGACCGCCGAGGCCAGCGCTTGAAACACTTTGATCGACAGCGTGTCGCCCATCACGACCGACCCTTCCGGCGCACCAACGATCCCAGCGACCATATTGCCGACGCGCGTGGGCTGTTCCATCCAACCGGCTTGGTTCCAGCCGCGGATCAGCATTTCACCCCATTCGTCGGTAATCATCTCCTGCACCCGCGCGGCGGCCGCTTTGGGCAACGGCCCCAGCGAGTTGCCGTCGAGGTAGATCACGCCCTCAGGCAGGATAAACTGATCTTTCTTCAATACGTCAGACACTTACAGTGCTCCTCTCACATGCCAAAGCTCTGGGAAAAGCTCCACTTCAAGCATTTTACGCAGATAGGTCACGCCCGACGTGCCCCCGGTGCCGCGCTTGAAACCGATAATGCGTTCCACGGTGGTGACGTGGTTGAACCGCCAGCGGCGGAAATAATCCTCGAGATCGACCAGCTTCTCGGCCAATTCGTAGAGTTCCCAGTGGGTTGTCGGGTCTTCGTAAACCTTTTTCCACAGCGCTTGAACTTCGGGTTTGGGCTCCCAGGCCTTCGGCTCTGGGCTGCCTGCCAACGACGGCGCGCCCATCCGTTCACAGAGCAAATCAATCGCCACCTGATAAAGGCTGGGCTGCTCCATCTCGGCCACCAGTGCTGCATGGGGTTCTGGCGTATGCTCATGCAGCTTGGTCAGCGCGGCGATACGGTTGCCAAGTAGGTACTCAATCAAGCGGTATTGATAGGACTGAAACCCCGAAGACGCACCCAGATACGGGCGGAATTGGGTGTATTCGCTCGGCGTCATCGTACGCAGCACGTCCCACGCGGAGTTGAGCTGCTCAAAGATCCGCGCAACACGGGTCAACATCTTGAAACTCTGCCGCAATTCCCCGGCTTGCAGCGCCTTACGGCAGGCGGTCAGTTCATGGATCGCAAGCTTCATCCACAACTCTGACGTCTGATGCTGGATAATGAACAACAACCCGTCATGCGCCATATCCAGCGGGTTTTCGGTGGTCAGAATTTGGTCCAGCCCCAGATAATCGCCATAGGATTTATCCTTTGCGAAACTCATCTTCGCGCCTTTGGAGGCTTCGTCAAACGTGCTCATTTACCCTCTCTCAGCGCGAAACGCTGGATCTTCCCGGTCGCAGTCTTGGGCAGTTCCTTGATAAAGCGAATGTCACGCGGGTATTTATAGGGCGCGATCGTCGCTTTAACGTGGTCCTGCAATGTTTTGATTGTATTGGCATCTTCTGGCGCGCCGTCAACCAGAACCACATGCGCCTGTACGATAGACCCACGCGCTTCATCCGGCGCGGCGACGACGCCGCATTCGCTCACCAGCGGATGGCTCAGCAATGCCGCTTCAACCTCCGGCCCGGCGATATTGTAACCGGAACTGATGATCATATCGTCGTTGCGCGCGGCGAAATGGAGGTAGCCGTCCTCATCCATTGTGAAGCTGTCGCCGGTGATGTTCCAGCCATCCTTGACGTAGTCAGCCTGCCGCGCATCGCCCAGATAGCGACAGCCGATAGGCCCGCGCACAGCCAAACGCCCTACTTCGCCGCGCGTCACCTCGTTGCCATCGGCGTCGATCACCCGCGCCTCATAGCCCGTGACAGGTCTCCCGGTACAAGCAGCGCGGTGGTCATCAAACCGGTTGGAGATGAAGATATGCAGCATTTCCGTGGCGCCGATCCCGTCGAGCATGGGTTTGCCTGTTTTCTCCTTCCACTCATGATAGACCGGTGCGGGCAGTGTCTCCCCCGCAGAAACAGCGGCGCGGAGACTGCTGAGGTCCGCGCCCTCTTCCATCGCCTGCAACATGGCACGGTAGGCCGTGGGCGCGGTGAAACAGACGGTTGCCTTATACTTCTCAATAATCTCAATCATATTGGGCGGACTGGCGGTTTCCAGCAGCGTTGCCGCGGCCCCGAAACGAAGCGGGAAAACCGCAAGCCCACCAAGGCCGAAGGTAAAGGCCAAAGGCGGCGAGCCGACAAAGACATCCTCAGGGGTGACCCCCAGAACCTCACGCGCATAGCCGTCCGCAATAATCAATAGATCGCGGTGAAAATGCATTGTTGCTTTGGGGTTACCGGTTGTTCCTGAAGTAAATCCAAGCAGCGCCACGTCGTCCTGCGCGGTATCGGCGGCCTCAAACTGCACCGGCTTTTCGAGCGCCAAACGGTCAAGCTCTGCATCATGGTTGCTGGTGCCGTCAAAGCCCACGACCGTTTTCAGAAATTTCGACGATTTCGCGCAGGTCGTCATCTCATCCATCAACCGGGTGTCGCAAAGCGCGTGGCTGATCTCGGCCTTATCGACAATCGCCGACAACTCGCCTGCGCGCAGCATCGGCATGGTGTTGACGACCACCGCGCCCGCCTTGGTCGCGGCCAGCCAGCAGGCCACCATCGCCGGGTTGTTCGCCGAGCGGATGAGCACCCGATTGCCCGGCTTTAACCCCAGATCATCTACCATGGCGCGGGCCAGTCGGTTGGTCCAATCGGCGAGTTCTTTGTAGGTGCGCCGCCGCCCATTGCCGATCAACGCTGTGTGGTCCCCAAACCCTTTTTCGACCATTGAATCAGTTAGTTCAACGCCTATATTCAAGCGCTCAGGATACTCGAACTTCGCAAGCAAAAGGTCCGGCCATTGGGCAAACGGCGGCAGGTTGTCACGGGCGAATGTGTCTTCATGCCCGGTTGGGTGCAGCTTCATGTCATGGCTCCCAATGTCTGGCGCGCGATCACAACACGTTGCACGTCTGACGCGCCTTCGTAAATGCGCAAGGCCCTGATTTCACGGTAAAGGCGCTCGACGGCCTCACCATGCCGCACGCCGTCGCCGCCGTGCAATTGAACGGCTGTGTCGATGACCTTTTGCGCCTGATCGGTGGCAAAGAGCTTGGCCATTGCCGCCTCCCGCGTCACACGCGGTGCGCCGCTGTCTTTGGTCCAAGCAGCGCGGTAAACGAGCAGTGCCGCTGCATCGACGTCCACGGCCATGTCAGCGATATGGCCCTGAACCAGCTGCAACTCACTCAGCGGCGCCCCCTGCACATGCCGACTGGTGACACGCGCCAGCGCTTCGTCCAGCGCACGGCGGGCAAAGCCCAGTGCGGCAGCGGCCACGGTGGAGCGAAAGACATCCAACACCGACATGGCGATGGCAAAGCCGCGTCCCGCTTCGCCCAAAAGCGCGGAGCCGGGCAGCTTCACCCCGTCAAAATGCAGCGTAGCCAGCGGATGCGGCGCCATAACCTCGAGCCGTTCCTCGACCTTCAGGCCCGGCGTATCGGCGGGCACGATGAAGGCCGACAGTCCCTTGGCCCCCGGTGCCTCTCCGGTTCGGGCAAACACGGTGTAGACATCCGCGATGCCGCCATTGGAAATCCACGTCTTGCGCCCGTCGAGGACATAGCCGTTGCCTTCGGCCTTGGCCGTCATGGTGGAGTTTGCCACGTCGGATCCAGACTGCGGTTCGGTCAATGCGAAGGCCGAGATCGCCTGCCCCGAGCGCGTCTTGGGCAGCCATTCGGCCTTTTGCTTATCCGTCCCGAAAAGCGAGATCGCCCCGGTGCCAAGCCCCTGCATCGCAAAGGCGAAATCAGCCAGCCCGTCATGACGTGCCAGCGTCTCACGGATCAGACAGAGGGTGCGCACATCCAGCACCTCATCGCCCTCGGCGCCGCTGTGGCGCAGCCAGCCGTCTTGGCCCATCATCGTCACCAGATCGCGGCAGGCGCCATCGGTGTCGCCGTGATCCACGTTCTTCAGTTCTTGCCCAGCCCATTCATCGAGCGCCAGCGCCAATTCCTTGTGGCGCGGCTCAAAGAAGGGCCAGTCGAGAAAACTTTTGTCAGCCATGGTTTACGCCTCCCCGCGTTGTTTTGTCATTTGGCGTGTTGTTATTGGCTCAGTCCCCTTCAAAGACTGGGCGTTCCTTCGCGACGAAAGCGTTGTAGGCGCGCTCAAAATCGCCGGTCTGCATGCAGATCGCCTGCGCCTGCGCTTCGGCTTCGATGGCCTGTTCGATGGACATGGCCCACTCCTGCGCCAGCATGGTCTTGGTCATCATATGCGCGAAATTTGGGCCCGCTTGAATTTTCTGCGCCAGTTTCAGCGCTTCCTCTTCCAATGTGTCGCCTGTCACCAAGCGGTTATAGAAGCCCCAGCGTTCGCCTTCCTCGGCGGACATCGCCCGCCCTGTGTAGAGGAGCTCGGCAGCCCGCGTCTGGCCGATGATGCGCGGCAGGATCGCGCAAGCGCCCATGTCGCAGCCTGCAAGGCCCACGCGGGTGAAAAGGAAGGCCGTCTTGGCTTCCGCCGTTGCCAGCCGCAGGTCCGAGGCCATGGCAATGATCGCGCCCGCGCCGACGCAGACACCGTCGACGGCGGCGATCACCGGCTTGCCGCAGTTCACAATTGCCTTGACCAAATCTCCGGTCATCCGGGTGAAACGCAGCAGTTCCTTCATGTTCATCCGGGTCAAAGGCCCAATGATATCATGTACATCGCCGCCGGAGCTAAAGTTACCTCCGTTGGAACCGAAGATCACCACATCGACATCATCGGCATAGACCAGATCGCGGAACCAATCGCGCAGCTCAGCGTAGCTGTCGAAGGTCAGCGGGTTTTTCCGGTCGGGCCGGTCCAGCCGCACGGTAGCGATCCGGTCGTTAATCTCGCATTGAAAGTGCTTCACATCACTGCGCATGGGCTTTTTCCTCTTTTTCCGTTTCTGCGGCGAAAGCCTGAAGGCGGGCCGCCATAGCGCGGGCTTCCTCGGGGGAGACTCCGCGCAGTTTTTCGTTGATCCAGTCTTCATGTGCCTGCGCTTGAAGCGCAAATTCGGCGGTGCCTTGGGGTGTCAGCCGCAGCATCATCGCGCGGCGGTCGCCGGGCACGGGGATGCGTTCCACCAGGCCCTCTTCGCTCAGCCGGTCGGCGATGCCCGTGACATTGCCATTTGATACCCGCAACACGCCCGAAAGCTGGCTCATCTTCAGCCCCTCCGGATGCCGCGAGAGCGCCGACATCACATCGAAGCGCGGCAGCGTGGTATTGTGTTCGCGGCGCAGCGTGTCGCGCAACTCCTGCTCAAGGCCGCGCACGACTTTCAGCAGCCGCAGCCAGAGGCGCACGCGATCCTTGGCCGCGCTGCTCACACCTCGCCCCCCGACAAAGACAGCGCGTGGCCGTTGACCGAAGCGGCGGCGTCCGACAGCAAGTAGAGCGCTGCGGCGGCGACTTCCGAGGTTTCTACGAAGCGGTTTTGCGGGCTGGCGCGCTTCAGGATGGCGCGGGCCTCATCTGCGCTTTTGCCGGTGGTGGCAGTGATGTTCTCGACCGAACGCTCCAGCAGTGGCGTGTCAATGAAACCGGGGCAAATGGCGTTCACGGTGATGCCGGAGCGTGCCACTTCCAGTGCCAGCGCGCGGGTCAGCCCGACCACGCCGTGTTTCGCCGCGACATAGCCCGCGACATAAGGATAGCCCTTAAGCCCGGCGGTGGAGGCGACGGCGATGAGCCGGCCATGTTTGGCCTCTCTCATCTCGGCCAGCGCCGCCTGCCAGACATTGAAAACGCCGGTGACGTTGACCGCCAGCATGTCGGTCATGTCCCGCGCGGTGATCTTGTGGAAGGGCGCCGAATGGGCGGCCCCTGCATTGGCGATGACGCCAGTGATGGGGCCATTTTCCGCACGGGCGGCGGCGAAAGCATCCGCCACGGCCTGTGCATCGGTCACGTCACAGGTCTGGAACGGCAAGCCCTGTTCGCGCAGGGGCGCTTCACGGCGGCCCATGATGGTCACTTTCGCGCCGCTGTCGGCCACGGCGCGGGCGATCTCTGCCCCCACGCCAGAGCCGCCGCCGGTGATGATGATATGGCTCATACTTTCTCCATTTCAGCAGCGCGATCTGCGAGACGCCAAGCCTGATCGCGGCCCGGCCCGTAAGGCAGCGGCCAGTCGGCATGGCGGTCGCCAATCGCGGCGGCGGCATGAAGCGTCCAATAGGGATCGGCCAAATGCGGACGGGCAAGGCAGACCAGATCGGCACGGCCGGCCATCAAGATCGAATTGACGTGGTCCGCTTCAAAGATGTTGCCCACCGCCATGGTCTTGATCCCGCCGTCGTTGCGGATGCGGTCGCTGAAGGGGGTCTGGAACATGCGGCCATAGACCGGCTGGGCTTGTTTCGAGGTTTGGCCCGCGGACACATCGATGATATCGGCCCCGGCTTCGCTGAACATGCGAGCGATTTCAACGGCTTCTTCAGGCGTGACGCCGTCTTCTTCAACCCAGTCGTTGGCGGAGATACGCACTGCCATCGGCTTCCCTTCGGGCCATGCGTCGCGCATCGCTTTGAAGACCTCAAGCGGATAGCGCATCCGGTTTTCCAGGCTGCCGCCGTATTCATCTTCGCGCTGGTTCGACAGGGGCGAGATGAAGGACGAAATCAGATAACCGTGGGCCGCGTGCAACTCAACCATGTCGAAACTGGCGCGCTCGGCCATGCGGGTGGCCTCGACGAATTCGTCGCGGATCGTATCCATGTCATCGCGCGTCGCGGCGCGTGGCACGGCGTTGTTTTCCGACCACGGGATCGCGGAGGCCGATATGATGTCCCAGTTCCCGGCTTTCAGCGGCGCGTCCATCTCTTCCCAGCCGAGCTGTGTCGAGCCTTTGCGCCCCGAGTGGCCGATCTGGCAGCAGATTTTGGCATCCGTCTCGGCATGAACGAAATCGGTCAGGCGCTTCCACGCGGCCTCGTGCTCGGGCGCATAGAGGCCCGGACAGCCCGGCGTGATCCGACCCTCGGGCGAGACGCAGGTCATCTCGGTATAGACCAGCCCCGCGCCGCCCTTGGCGCGTTCGGCGTAGTGGATCAGGTGCCAATCGGTCGGGCAGCCATCGACGGCCTTGTACTGCGCCATGGGCGAGACGACGATACGGTTCTCGAGCTTCATGTCACGCAGTTGAAACGGCGCGAACATCGGCGCGCGCACCGGGCCGTTGCTGTCGGCGCCCGCCTGTTCGAGGAACCATTTCTCGGCCCCTTCCAACCACTTGGCATCACGTTCGCGCAGGTTTTCATGGCTGATCCGCTGGCTGCGGGTCAGCATGGAGTAGTTCAGCTGCACCGGGTCAAGATCGAGATAGCGCTCCACGTCCTCAAACCATTCGACCGAGTTGCGCGCCGCCGATTGCAGACGCAGCACTTCGAGCCGGCGGGCTTCTTCGTATTTCTCAAAGGCGGTGGGCAGGTCCGCATCATCGCTAACGTGCTTGGCCAGCGAAATCGCGGATTCCAGCGCCAGTTTCGTGCCCGACCCGATCGAGAAATGCGCCGTGGCCGAGGCATCGCCCAAGAGCACGACATTCTCATGGCTCCACTTTTCGCAGAGTACGCGGGGGAACTTGATCCAAGCTGAGCCGCGGATGTGGCTCGCGTTGGTCATCAGCTTGTGGCCGCCGAGGTGGTCTTTGAAGATCTCCTCGCAGATCGCGATGGTCTCTTCCTGGGTCTTTTCGCCGAAGCCGTAAGCGTCAAAGGTCTCTTGGCTGCATTCCACGATGAAAGTCGCCGTGTCCTTGTCGAACTGATAGGCGTGGACCCAAATCCAGCCTTTGTCGGTCTTCTCAAAGATGAAGGTAAAGGCGTTGTCGAACTTCTGATGCGTGCCGAGCCAGACAAAGGGGCAGCGGCGCACGTCGATGTCGGGTTGGAACGTATCTTCGAACTCCATCCGGGTTTTGGAGTTTAGCCCGTCGGCAGCGACCACCAGATCGTAATCGTCCATATAGTCAAACGCGGCTTTAACTTCGCTTTCAAACTGAAGGTTCACCCCCAGTTCGCGCGCCCGTTCTTGCAAGATCAGCAGCAAACGTTTGCGCCCGATGCCACAGAAACCGTGGCCAGTGCTGTGGATCACATGGCCCTTATGGTGTAGGGCAATATCGTCCCAATAGGCAAAATGGCTGCGGATCTCTTTGGCCGAAACCGGGTCGTTGGCCTCAAGGTTATCGAGCGTCTCATCCGAGAGCACAACGCCCCACCCGAAAGTGTCATCGGCGCGGTTACGCTCCATCACGGTCACATCGGCGTCAGGCTGGCGCAGTTTGAGCGAGATCGCGAAGTACAGCCCCGCAGGACCACCGCCAAGACAGATTGCACGCATCGAAATTCCCCTCTGGTTCGGTTTGGAGGGAGCCTAGGCCGAGTCGCTTTTTCGTTCAAGAGTAAATATTTTAGGCTTAAAGTAATATTGGCAAGACGACGGGCAGAAGGATTGAACCCAATGGTCACAGGGCCTATGGCAGACAGGAGATTCACGACGAAGGGCGGCAAAATGACAGATGTGAGCAAGGCAGACTGGCTGGCCGTAGAGGTAGAGGAGACGCGTTTGAACCTCTGGGCGATGCAGGGCAGCTCAGTCCTTGAGACCGCTACAACGGATGGCGACGCCGCGCAGCAGTCCTCCGTTGAGGAGTTCGACGCGATACTGAAAACCCTCACCGCTCCGTGGCGTCTGACCCGCCTACCGACATTTGTTGCGGGGCTCTCTGCGGGCTGGGCCAATGCCACCCCCCGCGCGGTTCCTTGCAATGCAACTGCCCAAGCAACAACGCCCAATGCAACAGAAAACTTCGACCTTCAGATTATCCCTTCCCTGCGCCAGCGTGAGCCAAGTGGGTTGCTGCAAGGGGCGGAGACGCGGATCGCAGGTTTTCTGAACCTCAATAAAGATTGGGACGGTGTCATCTGCCTGCCGGGAGCGACTTCGGTTTGGGCCCAGATCAGCGCAGGCGAAGTGGTTAGCTTTCAGACCTTCCTGACCGGAGAATTGCTGGGCCACTTGGGCCAAGGCACCCCCGCCGAGGGCACCGCGCTGGACGACACGGCCTTCGACGACGCCCTCAGCGATGGGCTGTCGCGCCCAGAGCGGCTGGCGGGGCGGCTGGCCTCCATCCGTGCCGACTTGACATTGGGAGAGGTTCCGCACCCCACGGCGGAAGCGCGGTTGGCTGGTACGCTTATCGGCGCGGAACTGGCGGCAGCGCGCCCCTATTGGTTGGGGCAAACCTTGGCGGTGATCGGCGCAGGCGGCGCGGCGCAGCTATACCTGCGGGCCTTGTCGCAGCAAGGCGCGCCCGCGACCGAAGCTGACGGCAGCCGCATGGCATTGGCTGGGATTTGCGCAGTGCGGCGGGCGGTCAACGGGGGCTAAGCACCCTGCCCGTCAGTCTTTCTTCTGCCCATCAGTCTTTTTCTGCATATCCAAATTGACGAGGTCTTCGAGCATATCCAGCAGGTCTTCCATCCGCTGCTTGCCGAAACGCGCTTCAAAATCGGAAAACAACGCGGCGGCATCACCCGCGTGGTCTTGCAAAATTTGCTGCCCCTGATCGGTAATCGTGACAATAGATTTGCGCCCGTCGTCTGGGTCACTTGCGCGGCTGAGCAGTCCCTCTTGCTCCATCGCGCGTAGCATACGGGTCAGGCTGGGCAGCAAAAGGCAGGCTTCTTGCGCCAGTGCAGTTTGCTCCATCGGGCCGGATTCTTCGACCACGCGCAGCACGCGGAACTTCTGTTCCGAGATGCCGCTTTCATTCAGGATTTCCCGGATCGGTCCCATTACCCTTTC
Source organism: Sulfitobacter sp. AS92 (assembly GCF_038900015.1). NCBI lineage: Bacteria > Pseudomonadati > Pseudomonadota > Alphaproteobacteria > Rhodobacterales > Roseobacteraceae > Sulfitobacter > Sulfitobacter sp. AS92. Next base: position 12,919 of record NZ_JBBMQL010000006.1, on the reverse strand, counting down.
GCGGGCGCGCAAGAGCGCAATCGGCAGGGAACGGGCCGTGCGGCGCAGGGGGGGCATTGTGGCCATTCTTGACGGTTTCCTGATCGCTACTTACCAAGTCAAACACCGCCCCTTAGGGCGTGACGATCACCATAACCGCTGTAGTGGCATTCTTGAAGAGGCGATGCAGAGCGGAACAATAGTGAGACAATACAACAACAAGGGGCAGGAAATGCGCAACAGAACCAAGACAAAGAACCACGGGAGCCGCGCATGAATTGGGAAGATTTCCGCCATTGGGGCCGCCGTGCCGCCGACTGGGCCGCAGATTACCACGCGGGCCTGCGCAGCCGCCCGGTGCGCGCACAGGTCACCCCCGGCGCGGTGCTCTCTGCCCTGCCCGACGCCCCGCCCGAAGGGGCCGAGGCGATGCAGGCAATCTTTGACGATTTTGAGCAGACCATTATGCCCGGCATGACCCATTGGCAGCACCCCCGGTTCTTTGCCTATTTCCCCGCCAATGCGGCCCCGGTGTCAGTGCTGGCGGAGTATTTCGTTTCAGCCATCGCGGCGCAGTGCATGCTGTGGCAGACCTCTCCGGCGGCGACTGAGTTGGAGACCCGCGTCTGCGATTGGATGCGCCAAGCCATTGGCTTGCCAGATGGGTTCACCGGGGTGATCCAAGACAGCGCCAGCTCTGCCACGCTTTGCGCCGTACTGACCATGCGCGAACGAACGTTAAATTGGCAGGGCAACAAAGCGGGGCTTTCCGGTCAGCCACGCCTGCGGGTCTATTGCTCAGCAGAGGTCCACACCTCCATCGACCGGGCCATCTGGATCGCGGGACTGGGCGAAGAGAACCTTGTGCGCATCCCGACCCAAGGCCCAACCCGCGCGATGGATGCAGACGCCTTGCGCGCAGCCATCGCTGCCGACCGCGCAGCAGGGCATCTGCCTGCGGGCATCATCGCCTGCACGGGCGGCACCAGCGCGGGCGCAAGCGACGACATCGCCGCCGTAATGGATGTGGCCGAGGCCGAAGGGCTTTACACCCATGTCGACGCGGCATGGGCCGGATCGGCGATGATCTGCCCTGAGTTCCGCACCCTCTGGGCCGGGGTGGAACGTGCCGATTCCGTGGTGATGAACCCCCATAAATGGCTGGGTGCGCAGTTTGATTGCACGACCCACTTCCTGCGCGACCCCGAAGATTTGGTCCGCACGCTGGCGATCCAGCCGGAGTATCTGAAAACCCACGGCGCGGACAGAATCGTGAACTATTCCGAATGGTCGGTGCCACTGGGCCGCCGCTTTCGGGCGTTGAAACTATGGTTCTTGATCCGTGCGCATGGGCTGGAAGGGCTGCGCGAGATGATCCGCAACCATGTGACATGGGCGCAGGATTTGGCCGCACGGCTTGAAAGGACGGAAGGCTTTGAGATTGTCACGCAACCGATGCTATCGCTCTTCACCTTCCGCCATATTGCGACCGCAAACCTAGATGCGCATAACCAAGGCCTGCTCAATCGCATCAACGACGATGGCCGCATCTACCTCACCCAAACCCGCATCGACGGGGCGCTGGTCATCCGGTTCCAAGCGGGCGCTTTCACCGCCACGGCCGAGGATGTGGCCATGGCCTATGACGTGATCACCGAATTGGCCGGTGCAGACTAAGCCTTAGGGCGTGATAAAGGTGACACCCGGCATGGCGCGGATGATCTCGACATCCGCGTCATAAAGCGCAGTCATCCGCTCGACCAACTCTTCGGTCCAGCCGGGCATGTCGAGCTCTTCTTCGATCTCTTCTTCGAGCGCGTATTTGTCGAGAAAAGCGGTAATTACCCGCCGTTTCTGCGCCTCAGACATCTCAGGGTGCGTGTCGACATAGCTGCGGAAACGCCGCATCCCCTCTTCGGACATGATGGCGTGCAGAAGATCAAAGCCGCCTTTGATCTTGGTCTCCGGCGCCAATCCGGCCATGTCGCGGATGATCTGCGCCCAGATCAGCGGCGCATCCTCGTTGCACCAAATTGTAATTGGGACATCCGGTGCCGCCTCGCGCAGCTGGCTTATAGTTTCGGACCATCGCAGGTCTTCCGGGCCCCGCTCGCCCCAGAACGCCGCCGAGGTTTTATCTGCCGCTTTTTCATAAAGCACGGGCACCAGCGACGCAGGGTTTCGAATCGCCATAAAGATGCTGATCTCATCTTCGGGGAAAAGCTGTGCCATACGCATCATCCGTACAGGCGCTGCCGAATATAGCATCCCCTGCTGCAGGGCCGTCGCCGGCGAGCGGAAGAAATTCGCATCCGACAGGATCACACGGCTTGCCGTCCCATCATCCAGAAACGCATCCAGCAATACGTCACGCGCCACGCCCGACGGCTCGGCTTTGTGCATGGCGTTGAGTGTGTCGCGAAACAGGTTGCGGTAGGTGCTGGGTCCCGGCACCTTGATCCCCGCCTTGGCAAGATCATCTTGGTTACGCAGCAGGCACTTAAGCAGCCGCTCGTCTTCTGTGAAATGGACACCTGTGTGCAAAACGAGCTGCATGATACTCCGCTCAACCGCTAAAACCTTGGCGTTGAATAGCCCGTCCCGTGGCCCGTGTAAAATCCGAAAGAATCCCGCATTTCCCCTCTTGCACCCCCCGCGTCCTTTCTCTAAATGAGCCCCCAGTGCCCCTATAGCTCAGCTGGTAGAGCAACTGATTTGTAATCAGTAGGTCCGCGGTTCGAGTCCGTGTGGGGGCACCACTTCTTCTGAATAATTTCAAACGCCCTATGCTGAGACCTGCCTCGCGTGTTGATGATCCGCGCGACGTTTTCGGCCTTACTTTGCTATTGAGGGCAAGGCCGGGCGGCTTATGGAGCCTTCCGGCGAAAGCCCAAGCGTACGCTTAGGTTTTAACCGCGGCGCCGCTCTTGCGTGTCGAAAAGACAGCTAACAGTCAGTCAGCACCTGCTGCGCGCGGCTTTTGGGCGACGTGCCCCGAGGCGATCTTTTGCGCTAGGCCAAGCGCGAAAGCCCTCCATGCCCCACCTGTTAGGCATCACTTACCACTTGAAATCTGCACGTCGGCCTTAAATTTGGCCATAGTGGAGCCCGTCAGTGGACCATCAAAGGAGCGCGCGATATGAATGCCACCCCCCTGGAAATGTCCCCTGATGAGGCGTTGAACCTTTTCACTGCGACCCGCAGCCGGACGCAGGCATTGGCGGCACCGCTCTGTCCCGAAGATATGATGCTGCAAAGTATGGAAGACGCCTCTCCGGTGAAATGGCATCTGGCGCATACGACGTGGTTCTTTGAAGAGTTCATCCTCAAACCGCGGGTTGCGGATTACAGGTCACCGGATGAACGTTTCGCCGTGCTGTTTAACTCTTACTATGTCCAAGCCGGGCCGCGGCATGCCCGTGACAAACGCGGATTGGTGTCGCGCCCGGACGGAGGGGCCGTGCGGGCCTACCGGGATCATGTCGAAAACAGTTTGAACGATTTGATGAACGCCAGCCGCGACGATTCTCATGAGATCGCGCATTTGGTCGAACTGGGCTGTCACCACGAAATGCAGCATCAGGAGCTTTTGATCACGGACCTGCTGCATGGGCTGAGCTTTAATCCCCTCCTGCCGACCTATAAAGACCCCGAGCCGCTTGTGGTGACTGATCAAACCCCGCTCAATTTCACGCGCCACGCGGGCGGCCTTATCGAAATTGGTCATGACGGAGACGGCTTTGCGTATGATTGCGAAGGACCGCGGCACAAGACGTGGCTTGACCCCTTTGAGATTGCCGACCGCCCGGTGACCAACCGCGAATGGATCGCTTTTATGGAGGATGGCGGCTACAGCGACGCGCGGCTTTGGCTAATGGAAGGTCATGCAGTTGCGCAGCGCGAAGGCTGGGAGCATCCGCTATATTGGTGGCGGCAGGATGGCGAATGGTGGACCTTCAGCCTGCGCGGCCCCCAGCCCGTAGCGCTTGACGCGCCCGTCGTACATGTCAGCTACTATGAGGCCGAAGCCTTTGCCCGTTGGGCCGGGGGCCGTTTGCCCACCGAAGCAGAGCATGAGGTCGCCTTTCGCGACGTGGCGATGGGCGGCAACTTGATGGGCGATGCGGGTGATCTTGGGCCGCTCCGGCCTTTGCCTGGACAGGGCATTTGGGGCGATGTTTGGGAGTGGACATCCTCTGACTTTGCCCCCTATCCCGGTTTCCGGCCGCCTGAAGGCGCTTTAGGTGAATACAACGGCAAGTTCATGGTCAACCAGCGCGTGCTGCGCGGTGGTTCCTGTGCCACGCCTAAAGATCAGCTCCGTCCCAGCTACCGGACGTTCTTTTATCCGCATCAACGCTGGCAGATGATGGGCCTGCGATTGGCCCGCGATGCGCGCTAGGTTTGGCTTAGCAAAATGGATGCGCCCCGATACGGGATATAGGTACCGGTCCTGCTATTGAATCCCCACCCTGAACTGCACGGCCCCGGTTTCTCCAGGTAACATTTGCCCCGTGCAGTTCCACTCGATCGCACCTGCATAGCTCGCCACATTGCTTGCAGGTCGCACCAGATCACAGTTGAGATTGGGCGACACCTGCTGCGGATCGACAATTGGCTCTGAAAGGCTCGTATAGGGCGGTGTCATATCATAGATTTTGACGTTTGAGGCTTGCGTGGTCGCCTTGTTGCGCAGGTAAATCCGGTAGAGCAGGATATCATTGACACTGCCGAGATTGGTGGTCCCTTCCAGCGTACCTTGGGTCTCATTCTCCACCGTTTTGCGCAGTTCAATCTGGGTGGATTGCCCGCCGACCGAGATTTCATCGGTGTTGCTGACTGAGCTTGTAACCGTGGTGCGCGCAAATGCAGTCGCGGCCAGCACTTGATAAACATAGGTGCTGCCCTGCCCAGCGCCCGATCCCGCAGAGACGCGCGAGACGATGCAGATGGTTTGCCCCGTGGTGACTGCGATGGGACCGGTGATCGGTCCGTCAAGGCTGTCGTCACAACTGACATCTTGATAGAGCGCTGCGCTGAAAGCGCCGGTCGGGGTCGATGTGGCCCCGGCGAAGGAGAAGGTCACCTGCCCTTCAGACGTGGCGGTGTAGATATGCGGCAAGGTGGCCACTTGGCCTTGTGCGACCGTGGTGGTCCGATCATTCGTCAAGCTGGGCAATTGCAGAAGGCCGATGTCCAACCCCATGCGATTGCCAAAGGCTTCGGGCGTGAAGGTAAATTCACCATCATGCGGATTCGCGTCCACCAGGTCGGGAAGTCCGCTCGTTGCTTCTGAGATCGCGCGGTAGTCATTGGCTGGTATTGCACGGATTGTGATGGCCCCGCTGTAGGTGCCTGAGAGCCCATAGCTCCAAGTTCCATCGGCCGCCACACCGGGCGTGGCCAGCACTGTGCCACTGCTGTCGAGGATCTCAAGAACTGCGGATGAGGCCCCGCTTTCGCTGCCGTTGCGCAGCGCGTCATGCGCAGTGCCGCCGCCTGCCCCGTTATCGATAAAGACCTGGCCCGACAAGATCCGCTCCCCCGTTACCAAGTTCACCGAATAGGACGCCTCATCATCATCGGGGAGTTGGTCAAAAAGGTCATCGGTCAACGGCCCGGTGTTGGGATCGCTGTCAGGATCGGGTAGCGAGCTATAGATAATCTCGGCCTGATTGGTAAAATCGCCGCTGCCCAGCACCGCGGTGGTAATCGTCAGCGTCTCACTGGCACCGCTGAGCAGCTCATCCACAAACCACAAGCCAGTATTGGGGTCATAGGTGTCACCAGTGGCAGGGGCATCGTCGGAAACATAGGCAAACCCACTGGGAATCTGGTCAATCACCTTGACGCCAGAGGGTGAGCCGCCGCTAACGTTGGTTATTGTGATAATCCAATCAATCGTGTCGCCTTCGGATACATTTGTGATGGGTGTGGTGGTGCCAGTTGCCGCGGCGATTTTGGTAAGTTCAAGATCGCTTCCCGCCGGGTCAAAGCCAAAGTCTTGATCTGTGGTAACGCTATTGCCAGAGACCGCCACGCCAATCAGAGGATTTGAGGTGCCGATGGTCAGCCCTGAGGGCAGATCCGGGTCCGCCTCATCCAGCGCCACACGGTAGGTCGTGTTTACCATCAGATCACCCACCGCGTAGGTGCCATCGGCCAGCGTATCGGTTGTCACTAGAAACACGTCATCGGCAGTGTTGGCTGGGGTGCCATTGTCGGCATAGACCGAGATGCCCACACCTGCGCCGAAATTTGTCTCTCCGTTATCCTTCACGTCAGAGGCATCTGCATCCTCGTAGATATTGCCGGATATGCCTCCCAGCGGGATCGGCGCCGGCCCCCGGCAGGAGATGCCATCGCTCTGATCGCCTTCATCACCAGGGATGTTCGAAACCAGTCGCGGCACACCCGTCGCGGTGGAAATAATGAAAAGATTGTTGGTGGTGTTTGAATAGCCATAGAGCCTGCCATCGCGGTCAAACCACAATGCATCGAACATTCCGGCATAGACTGCAGGCCCAATCGCTTGCGGTGTCACGCTCCCCGGTGTGCCGTTGTTGACTGCCGCGCGGAACAAAAAGCCGGAGTTTCTGTCGATCCCATACATGATGCCGTCAACAGGGTTAAAGGCCAGGTCTTCCGGATTAACGCCGATGGTGAGGTTGATTGTTCCCAATGCGATCGGCGCGGCAGGGTTGGTCAGGTCAACGATCTGCCAAGTATTTTGGTCTACTTCGTAGATCAGCCGACCATTGGGCAGAATATCCCCCGCATTCAAGGCATCGTCCGCCCCAGAAATATTGCCGAAGTCCGTGATACTCCCAGCCCCATCGATCCGATAGAGCCTCCGGGTGTTCGAATCCACGCCATAGATATAACCGTCCAGTGCGTTGTATCCCCACGCCCCATCCCGGTTATCCCCCGTTGAAGCCGAAGAATTCACCGTGGTGGCATAGCTGCCCCCGCCATCGCGAAAGGTCATTCGCACAAGTGTGGAAGGGCTGTCTACGATCGCATAAAGCGATGCATCGCAAACGAGCGGCGGCGGATCACTGGAGATGGTGAGCGCGTAGTCTTCCACTTCGCCCTCAAAGGCGGTGTTAAGGCCGGCATTGTCCGTAGACCAGCGAAAGCGGGCATAGGTCGGCAGGGTTGTGGCCCCGGCAGGAACCGCCACCTCAAATAGGATCGACCCATCGGTGGCGCCATCCTTATCAAGCGGGTCGCCGTCTTGCAGGTTCAGGGCGACCTGCTCCCCCACTTGGCCAAAGGTACCATCGCCATTAAAGTCAATGAAAGCCTGAAGATACGACGACCTTGTTGCGCCGCTTCGGTCGTTCACCGTGACTGCAATCTCGGCCAGCCCCCCGCGATAGAACTGCGGCAGGACCACCCCGTCTTCGTCATCAGACCCATCGGCGTCGTCGCCCGTAGCCCCGATAGAGTTCTGTGCCAGCAGATCAATATCAGGCGGGACCGTGCCAAGATAGACCTCAGGCGCGCCGGGGCCTTCGATGATATGCTGTGGATCGCCATAGCTGGCCGGGGCATCGCCACGGTCAGCGTCGGGCGGCGTCTTGATGGTGATGCCGTAGTCCTCGACTTCCCCGTCGGGTGCAGCGGTAAGGGCACCCACCCCGGCCGCCGACGACCAACGCAGGCGGACGAATGTCGGCGTCAGTACCGCCGTCGCCGGAACACTTATGGGAAAGGAAATCTCTCCGTTCACCGCGCCGTCGAGGTCTTGGGGGCCACCGTCTTGGATGTCGGTCGCCACCTGATCCCCAAGAAAGAGGCCATCGCCCCCGAAATCGACGAAAGCCTGTAGATAGCCACTGCCCGGGGACGGCTCATTCACAACCACCGTGGCCGTGCGGGTCAGATCGCCATAGAGCTGCGGAAACGCCTCTTCGCTTTCGTCGTCGTTGCCGTCCAAGTCATCGCCCGTCCCGTCGACCGAATGCTGCGCTGAACCGTCGCCATCGCCATTGAGCGCGCCGATCCAGTATTGCGAGGTGTCGGCATGTTGCGGATCACCATAGGTGATCGGCGCATCGCCCCGGTCGGGGCCGGATCCGGCGTAGATCGTGGTGGGATCGTCGCGCCCTGCTCCCGGCCCGTTCGAGGGGGTGCCATCCCCATCGCCGGGGTTTTCCGAGTCGGAAAGATCAGACACAACCGTCCCCCCCGGCGTTTGCGCGGTCACCTCCGCCTGATTGGAGATCGTGGTGTCCAAATCTTCGGGCACCAGCGTGTAGGTCGCCGTATAGACGGCCCTTTCCCCGACCAGCAGCGTGCCTTCGGGCGACAACGATGTTGCGGCCTGAAAGGTAATTACCGGCGGCACGCCCTTGCCGCTGAACTGCGTCTCGGCAAGCTGCACATTGGTCAGATCGACATTGCCGAAGTTTTCTGCGGTGAAGACATAGGCGATCGTCTCCCCCGCGTCGGCATAGCCGTTTAGGTTTGTATCCACCAACTGCGCGAGTTTCAGCAGACCGACAGAGCCCACATCGATAGAGACCTGCGCCGGGGCAGAATAGGCCTGCGGTTCGTTGGGCAAGACGATGGGCGACTGATAGCGGTAGTTGATTGGTGTCGGCGCTGCGAAAAAGGCTGCGAAAGGGGTGAAGGTCAACTCTCCGGTCAGATCATCATAGCTCCATGTTCCTTCCCCTAGCACATCAAACCCGACCCGGTGGCCTTCGGAATCGGTCACAATGTTAAGCGCACCTGTGGGCGGGATCAGATCAACGGCCTGTTTGGCATATTCGCTCGGCTCACCGGAATTATTTGCGGGGGCGTTGTTGTTCTCTGTCGCGACGCTGTCGTTGAAGAGGATGTTCAACACAACCGGCTCACCCAGAACCTGCTCTTTCAGGTCGTCTTGCAACACGGGCGCTTTGAAATCGCCACATTGAAGGTCATAGGTCTGCGTTTCGTCATAGGTCGGATTGGACAGCAGAACGAGAAAGCCGTTGTTCGCGGTCCGGCCAAAGTTGAAGGTCGATGTCTGCGGATAGAAAATTTCCAGCCCAGAAACCGGCTGGTTGCTATAACCTTGATCCCCGGCGAGATAGAAAACCTCTGTCCCGAGGTTCGCATCCGGCCCCTCAATATAGCCCCGATAGGTTGTCGCACTTCGATCAACCCGAACGAATTCGACAGTGCCATCGCAGATATTGACATAGACCTGTTCGTTGACGGGCCCATCAATGTCGTTAATTTGAAAAAATACATCCGCGACAACCGGCACACCGCCAGAGTTGGTCGTAATATCATGGGTGCCCGCCTCATAGAGGTAGAAGTCCATAAAATGCGGATCCTGCCCCGTCGACGTGATCTGGATCTGGCCGTTGCCGGTGGTAAAAACATGGTCCCTGCTGGCAAAGGCCATCTCAGCGACGATATCGACGGCCACGCCGCCCACGGTGCCGGCGTTGGACCACAATGCACGCTCTCCGATACCGGCACCCACAACGGTTGGCGCCCCGACAGTGTTCAGAATCAACTGCTGCGCAAATGCTGCTTTTGTCGTGAAAACCAGAGGCAAAAGCGTGGCGCAGAGAATCCTCAAGCCAAGCGCCGCGCCCCCGCGTCCCCGTCGGGCCACCGAGAAGAAACCGCTAAAAATGCGTTCTAGAAAGACGCCTATAAAATTCAGTTCAAAATGCATATTCGTGCTCACTACCTTTTGACACAACTTACCGACGAAGCGAGTTGGAAGCAGTTGCGCAGAAAGGTATTAAGATATGCTTCCGAATAGCGATGCAGCGCTCATGACGCCCAGATATCCTGTAAAATAGGCTATTTCGCCCAAAGCGATCTGCGTTCTGGGCTGATCGCTGGCGCGCTCTTCAGGTCATTCACCACGATTCTCCCTTTCCTACTCCGCCCGTTTTATTTGTGAAATAGGCCCTTGACCCTCCAGTGGCTGGAAGCCCCATATGAGGGTTATCAATGAAAGAGGCTCAAAAAATGGACGATGCGGATACACTCACCTTTGGGGTGCAAAATATGAGCTGCGCGTCTTGTGTGGGACGTGTGGAAAAGGCGGTGAACGCGGTTGAAGGCGTTCGCGAAGCGCGGGTGAATTTGGCTGCGGAAAACCTGCGTGTGAGCACAGCCCCCGGTTTCGACGCGGCGAAGGTCGAAGCGGCGTTAACCCAAGCCGGCTACCCAGCCCGCAAGACGACTCATCGGTTAAAACTTTCCAATATGAGCTGTGCCTCCTGTGTGGGTCGGGTCGAGCGTGCTCTTTCCGCGGTGCCCGGCGTGCTCTCGGCCTCTGTTAACCTTGCGACAGAAGAAGCGCAGGTTGAGACCTTGGAGGATGCGAACCTGCTCACAGCCCTGCGCGATGCCGCAGCTCAAGCAGGCTATCCCGCGACCCTTGATACGCCAGGCACCCCCGGCCCAGATGCCGCCGCCCGAAAAGAAGCGGAAGCCGCGCAGCTTAAGCGAATGACGTTGCTCGCAGCGGCCTTAACAATTCCGGTTTTCGTGCTGGAAATGGGCGGTCACCTGATCCCGGCGTTCCACCACTGGGTACTGACGACCATCGGGATGGAGACAAGCTGGGTCATTCAATTCATCCTTACAACACTCGTGTTGGCGTGGCCGGGGCGGCATTTCTATACCAAGGGGCTGCCTGCCCTGCTGAAGGGCGCGCCGGATATGAATTCACTGGTGGCGCTCGGCTCGGGGGCGGCTTGGCTTTTCTCGGTGACTGCCCTTTTTGCGCCGGGTCTGCTGCCAGACGGCAGCCGCGTGGTGTATTTCGAAGCGGCGGCGGTGATCGTGACGCTGATCTTGCTGGGCCGCTATCTTGAGGCGCGCGCCAAAGGGCGCACCGGGGCGGCCATCACCAAATTGATGGGTCTGCGCGCGCGCAGTGCGCGGGTTGAGCGTGACGGAGCAATCGTTGAGCTTGCCATAGATGATATCGTGGCGGGGGACATCATTCACCTCCGCCCCGGTGAGAAGATCGCCACAGATGGTGTTGTCACCGAAGGCCAATCCTACGTGGATGAGAGCATGATCACGGGCGAACCTGTACCAGTTGAGAAAGCCATCGGCACAGAGCTTGTCGGCGGTACAGTCAATGGCACCGGCAGCCTCACGTTCCGCGCAACCAAAGTTGGCGGCGACACGATGCTGGCGCAGATCATCCGCATGGTCGAAGAGGCCCAAGGCGCAAAGCTGCCCATCCAAGACTTGGTAAACCGGATCACCCTGTGGTTTGTTCCTGTGGTGATCGCCGTAGCATTAGTGACCTTTGGTGTCTGGCTGGCCTTTGGCCCGTCGCTTGGCCACGCTCTGGTGGCGGCGGTGGCGGTGCTGATCATCGCCTGCCCCTGTGCGATGGGTCTGGCCACGCCGACCTCGATCATGGTCGGCACCGGACGGGCGGCGCAATTGGGCGTGTTGTTCCGCCAAGGAGATGCGTTGCAAACGTTGCAAAGTGTTAAGACCGTGGCCTTGGACAAGACCGGCACGCTGACCAAGGGCAAACCCGAACTCACCGATCTGGTGCTGGTGGGCGATCTTACCGAAGACGAGGTGCTGCCCCTGATTGGCGCGGTCGAGGTGCGTTCAGAGCATCCAATCGCCCAAGCCATCGTGCGCCGGGCTGAGCTTGCGGGCAAACTGCCCAGCGACCTGCGTGATTTTCAATCGCACACCGGCTATGGGGTCAGTGCCACGGTGTCAGACCGCAAAGTTATCTTGGGGGCTGACCGTCTTATGCTCCGCGAAGGGATCGATCTGGACACCAACGGGCCGATCGCGGCAGACTTGGCCAAAGCGGGGAAAACCCCGCTCTATGCCGCAATTGACGGCCAGTTGGCCGCTGTGATTGCCGTCGCCGACCCCATCAAGCCCGGCACGCCAGAGGCCATCGCGCGCCTCCATGACCTCGGACTTCAGGTGGCAATGATCACCGGTGACAATCGTGGCACGGCAGAGACCATCGCCGCGCAACTGGGCATCGATCGCGTCGTCGCCGAAGTACTGCCAGACGGCAAAGTGGCCGCCATCGACAAGCTGAAAGAGGGCGGCAACCGTATCGCCTTTGTCGGTGACGGGATCAACGACGCCCCAGCACTGGCGCAGGCCGATGTGGGCCTTGCCATCGGCACGGGCACAGATGTGGCGATTGAGGCCGCGGATGTGGTGCTGATGTCGGGCGACCTGCGCGGCGTGGTCAATGCCATCGACGTGAGCCAGCGGAGCATGGCCAACATCCGCCAGAACCTCTTCTGGGCCTTCGGCTATAACGTGCTGCTGATCCCAGTCGCGGCGGGCGCCTTCTATCCGCTGACCGGCTGGCTTTTGTCGCCCGCATTGGCCGCCGGCGCGATGGCCCTGTCGAGCGTTTTTGTCCTCAGCAACGCGCTGCGTCTGCGCTGGATTGCCGCCCCCTTGGCCGAAAGCACCACCCCACAAAATGAACCACGGGCTGCCGCCCCCGTGGCCGCAGAATAGGAGCGCAACATGAACATCGGAGAAGTCTCACAGCACACCGGCCTGCCGCCGAAAACCATCCGCTATTACGAAGATATCGGGCTGGTCAAACCCCTGCGCGACGCCAATGGCTACCGCGCCTTCCGCGAGAGCGAGATGCACAAGCTGGCCTTTTTGGGCCGCGCCCGAACCTTGGGGTTCAGCATCGAAGATTGCCGCAACCTGCTGGCGCTTTGGGAGGATAAGAACCGCGCCAGTGCGGATGTGCGCGCGATTGCGAAAGAGCATTTGGCGCAGATCGAAGCCAAGATCAGCGGCTTGCAAGATATGCGCGACACGCTGAGTACACTGGTCCGCGACTGTGCTGGGGACGACCGGCCCGACTGTCCGATCCTCAAGACGCTTGGCACAGCGACGGCGTCATAGGCATCATTCCGAAAACAAACGGCGCCGCCCAGTCAAGCTGGGC